>NZ_JBVIGC010000003.1:0-481921 GCF_055571015.1 Streptomyces sp. NPDC031049 | reverse complement strand
TGGATCGCCGGCTTGTCGACGACCGGCAGCATCTCCTTCGGAGTGGCCTTGGTCGCCGGCAGGAACCGGGTACCGAGGCCCGCTGCGGGGATGACGGCCTTGCGGATGGGGGAAGGCATGGAGCGGCCTGGGCCTTTCGAGGTGCTGAACGCTGGTGTGGCTTCGGGGAGTCCGCCGCGGACCGGTGGGTCCGGCCGTTCCGCTCGGGGAACGGCCGGAGGTCACGCGTCGACGTCGACGAGTCCGCTCTCGCCCGTCCGCTGCCGCACGATGCGGGCCGTGAGCGCGGTGGGGGCGGGGGCCGGCGTGCGCTCGTCCAGGGGCAGCACCGCGGGGTTCGGCTCCTCGCCGAGGAAGAGGCGGCGCACCACGCGCTCGGCCGCGTGCCCGTCGTCGTACTGCACGAACCGCTCGCGGAAGGCGGCGCGCAGCTCCGTGGCGCGCTCGCTCTTCCAGGCGCCGGAGCGGAACACCTCGATCAGCTCGTCCTCGCTGGTGGCGGTCGCCCCGGGAGTCTCGCCCGGCCGGCCGGACAGGATGTCGAAGTACACGCCCCGGGCGCGGCTGTAGACCTCCCAGTCGTCCGCGTAGGTGACGATCGGCCGGTCCAGGCACGCGTAGTCGAACATGATGGACGAGTAGTCGGTGATCAGCGCGTCGGCGGCCAGGCAGAGGTCCTCGACGACCGGGTACCGCGACACGTCCTTGATCAGACCGCGCTCCTGGAGCGCCTCGAGCCGCGGGTCGGCCCCGTAGAAGTAGTGGGTGCGCACCAGGACGACGTGGTCCGGCCCGAGTTCGCGGCAGAACCGCTCCAGGTCGATCCGGGGCACGTAGCCCTTCTGGTAGTCGCGCACCGTCGGGCAGTACAGGATGGCGGTCTTGCCCGGCTCGATGCCCAGCTCACCGCGGATCCGTGCCACGTCCTCGGCGGAGGCGTGGAAGTAGACGTCGTTGCGCGGGTAGCCGAACTCGACCGCCTCGAACGCGCAGGGGTAGACCCGCTCCCAGATCTCGGTGGAGTGCTGGTTGGAGGTCAGGCTCAGGTCCCACTTGTCGGCCCGCTCCAGCAGCTTGTGGAAGCTCATGTTCTTCGCGGCGGCGGGGAACTTCTGCTGGTCGATCCCCATCTGCTTGAGCGGCGTGCCGTGGTGGGTCTGGAGGTAGACCTGCTCCGGGCGCTTGACGATGTCGTTGGGGAAGTTGACGTTGTTGACGAGGTACTTGGCGCGGGCCATGACCTCCCAGTAGCGCGGGGAGTTCGCCACCACGTAGTCCACGCCCGGCGGAACGGTCTCCACCGCGGCGGGCTTGACCACCCAGACGCCGTGGACGTCGGGCGCGAGCTCCTTCGCCTTGTGGTAGATGGCCGCCGGGTTGCACGCCACGCCGCGGTTCCAGTAGGCGGCGTACACCGCGAGCTTCTCGTCCACCGGGCGGCGCAGGTGCATCCGGTAGAGCCGGTTGTAGGCGGCCTTGCCCAGCTTGGTGCGGGCCTTCGCCGCCCGCTGCACGACCTGGCGGCGGGTGTTGGCGGCGAACATCAGCGCCGCGTACGCGCTGTAGGAGCCGCGGTCGAGGAGCTGGAACTGGGTGCCCTGGGTGCCCTCGGGGACCACGAAGCCCTGCGGCTTCAGACGGCGGTACTGCGCGGAGGCGAGCTTGAAGAACTCCGCCCGGTCCTTGGGGACGATGCGGTCCTCGCGGGCCAGCGTGAACAGGAAGTGGCTGGCCATGCGCTCGAACATCAGCGTGCGCACGGGCTCCAGGTTGGGGCGCTCGTCGAGGAACTCGAAGAGCCGCGCGTACTGCTGGAAGATCCCGAAGTGCTTGCGCCCCGGGGTGCGCATCGAGTTGCCCTGGCGGCGCTGGCGGTACTCGACGCAGACGTGGTCGGTGGCGGCGATGCGGTCCGCGGTCAGCATGGTCTTGTAGACCATGAGTGCGTCTTCGTAGATGCCGTCGGTGAAAGTGAAGTTGTGCTTCTCGACGTAGAAGTCGCGGCGGTAGGCGCGGTTCCACACGACCGCGAACATCGTGAGGTACTCGGGACGCTCCAGCGCGGTGAAGACGTCCGTGCCCGCGGCGGCGAGCATCTCGCCGGCGGCGCTCGGCTGGACGCGGTTGTTCCAGTACGTGCGGACGTGGTTGAGGAGCAGGATGTCCGGGTCGGAGGTGGCCTCGAGGCGGTCGGCCATCGCCTGGAGCGCGCCCTCGGCGAGAGTGTCGTCGCTGTCCAGGAACAGGATGTAGTCGCCGCGGGACTTCAGCGCACCGGCGTCCCGCGCCTTGCCTATGCCCTGGTTCTTCTCCAGATGGACGGGTATGACGCGGTTGTCCAGAGCGGCATATTCATCGAGAATGCGGCCGCAGGCGTCCGGCGAGCAGTCGTCGATCGCGATGATCTCGAAATCACCGAACGACTGCGAAAGAATGGAATCCAAGCACGCGCGAAGGTACCCCTGGACCTTGTAAACGGGTACGACAACGCTGATCCTCGGCGAAGTGCTTCCATTCGCAACGGTCATGCTTGGGGCTCCTGGACTGTTGATCAGGCTCAACCGCGTCCCGCGGCGGGCCGCCGCCGCGGGACCGCGAGAGGCACAAGAAGTGCAGGTTAACGTTTGGAGAAGCGTACTGTACGCCCGCTGGAAGACTGTTCGGCCAGCCCTGACAGGTTGTCCTGACATAGTCGGATGCTCGCGGTCAAACCGGCAGTACACAGGCCCGGGAGCTCGGGGTCCGCAGGGCGGCGGGCGGGGAGACTGTGACCTTTCGCTCGCGAGAAGCCCGGTCCTGGTTCGGAAACTTGACGCAGATGTTGCCGTCCGGAGACGAGGCTGTCGCGTTCGTGCCGGGCCGGCGGCCCGGCACGCCGGCGAGTTCCGCGGCCGGGCCGATCACGCCGCCCCGCGAGAACACCCGTGAATCCTCGAAGCCGAGGGGATTCGGTGAAGAATTCGGGGCGGCGGTCACTCCCTGCTTTTCGTCCGTGGAATTCCCGGGGAAATCGACCCCGTCAGGCCGACTCGCCCGCCGCGAACGCCTCGGCCGGGGTGGGCGGCTTGGGACGCTCGTCGAACGGGACGACGGGCAGCAGCGTCTCTTCGCCCAGGAAGACCCGCCGCACGACGCGCTCGGCCGCGTGCCCGTCGTCGAACTCGCAGAAGCGCCGCCGGAAGACGTCCCGGCGCTTGGCCGTCTCCTCGCTGTCGTAGGCGCCGGAGGTGAGCAGCCGCAGGAGTTCCTCCTGCGCCGTCGCCACCGCGCCGGGGGGTTCCTGGAGCAGGTCGAAGTAGGTGCCGCGCACGGCGGAGTAGATCTCCCAGTCGGGGACGTAGCTGATGATCGGCCGGTCCAGCACGGCGTAGTCGAACATCGCCGAGGAGTAGTCCGTGACCAGCGCGTCGGCGGCCAGGTACAGCTCCTCCACCCGGGGGTGCCCGGAGACGTCGACGACCCGGCCGGTGCGCTGGAGGTCCGCGAGGTGCGGCGAGTTGCCGTAGAAGTAGTGACCGCGCACCATCAGGGTCACCTCCGGCCCGAGTTCCCGCGCGAACCGGACGAGGTCCAGGGGCGGGGTGAAGCCGGGCTGGTACTCGCGGTGGGTCGGCATGTACAGGAAGGCCTTGGTGCCCTCGGCCAGCCCCAGCGCGGCGCGGGCCTCGCGCACGTCCCGGGCGGTCGCGCGGACCAGGACGTCGTTGCGGGGGTAGCCGGTCTCCAGCGTGGTGTACGAGCAGGGGTAGACCCGCTCCCACACCGCGGTCGAGAACCGGTTGGCGCTGATGCTGAAGTCCCACCGGTCGCACCGCTCCAGCAGCTTGGAAAAGCTCATGTTCGTGGAGGCCGGGTACTTCCGCTGGTCGAGGCCCATGGTCTTCAGGGGCGTGCCGTGGTGCGTCTGCACATGGATCTGGCCCTCGCGCTTCACGACGGAGTCCGGGAAGTTGACGTTGTTGACCAGGTATCTGGCACGGGCCACGGCCGTCCAGTACTCGCGTGAGCCCACGCGCACGTACTCCACCCCGTCGGGCACCTGGTCCACCAGATCCGGCCGTACCGCCCACACCCGGCGGACGTGCGGTGCCAGACGGGCCAGTTCCCGGTCGATGGCCGCCGGGTTGCAGGCGACGCCACGGCTCCAGTAGGCGGCGAACACCGCCAGGCCGTCGTCCAGCGGCATCCGCAGCTGGGACCGGTACAGGGCACGCATCGCCTTGCGCTTGGACCGGTTGACGGCCGATCGGGCGTGCTTCCTGACCTGCTGGCGGAGCCCGGCCGTGCGCAGCGTGGCCGCCATGAGCGGGTACGTTCCCCGCTCCAGCATCGCGTACTTGGCGCCGCGGCTGTCCGTCGGCCGGGCGAAGCCCTCGGGCAGACGGGCGCGGTAGTCGGCCGAGGCGCGCCGGAAGAACTCCGCCTTCGCGTTCTGCGGCAGACGGCCCGGACGCTCCAGGACGGTCAGGTAGTGGTCGACCATCTTGCGGAACAACGGGCCGCGCCACTGGGCGAGTTCCTCGTGCGCGTCCAGGAAGTCGAACACACGGCGGTACTGGTCGAAGATGTCGAAGTGCTTGCGGCTGACGGTCTTGAGGATGTTCCCCCCTTCCCGCCGCTGCCGGTAGTGCACGCACACGCGGTCGAGCACGGCGATGCGCTCGGCGCTGATCAGGGAGCAGAACGTCCAGGGGGCGTCCTCGTAGTAGCCGGGCGGGAAGGTGAGGCCGACACGGTCGATGAAGTCCCGCCGGTAGGCCTTGTTCCACACGATCTGCAGCAGGTCGAGCAGCTCCGGCCGGTCCTCCAGGGAGAAGGAGTCCGGCCCGTCGGCGCTCAGCAGGTGCGCCAGTTGATTGCGCCGGCTCGTGCCGTTCCAGTAGGTGCGCAGATAGTCGTAGACGAGGATGTCCGGGTCCCCGGTGGAGTCCAGACGTTCGGACATCGCCGTCAGGGCGCCGTCCGCCAGGGTGTCGTCGCTGTCCAGGAAGATCACGTACTTGCCCTGGGCCCGCTCGAGCCCCGCATTGCGCGCCCGGCCCAGGCCGACGTTCTCCGAGAGGTGGACCACGTGAACGCGCGGGTCCCGTCGCGCGTATTCGTCGAGGATTCGCCCTGACCCGTCCGGAGAACAGTCGTCGACCGCTATGACCTCGAAGTCCGCGTAATCCTGCCCGATTATGGAGTCCAGACACTCGGCCAGGTAGGCCTGCACCTTGTACACCGGGACGACGAGAGAGAGCTTGGGCATCCTTACACCTGTTCCGAGAGCGGGACCAAGGGCCGGGCGGGTGTGGGGGCGCGTTCTGGGCAAAGGCACGGAGCATGGGTATGGAGCATGGCCTGCCGACGCCTCAGCGTAAGGTATTCAAATAAAGTTTCCATGAGTGCGGTGATGCCCGGCCGGCGGACCGCCGCCCGGTGCCATGACCGGCCTGAAGAGCCCGAATGCGCCTTTTCCTGTGATCCGTTGCACGCGGTTTTCCGGCGCATGCCGACGGGGCCGCACGCGGCGGCACCGCGGGTCGGTCGATCCGTGACAGGGATGTGACAGAAGGGGCGGCGGCCCGCCCCGGCACGCTCAGGCCGGTGCCTGTGCCGCCGGGGGCGCGGATGCGGCCGTGCGGCGCTGCCCCGGAAGCCCGGCCGGCCCGCGCCGCGCCATCCGGGCCCGGTGCTCCCGGGCCGCCGCGGCCAGCGCCCGCACCGCCGCCCCGAACCGCTCCTGCGACGACGGCTCGGCCGGCCCCAGCAGCCGCCGGGCCAGCGCGGCCCGCGCCTCGGCGAGGTCGTCCTTCTCCGGATGCCGCACCGCCTCCAGCAGCCCCGGCACCCCACCCGCGTCCGGCGTCAGCACGGTCGCCGCAGCCACGGTCGGGAACGCCGCACGGAACGCCTCCTCCGTCAGCCCTCCGGTGTTCGTCACCGCGTACGGCTTGCCGCTGGCCAGGAAGTCGCTGATCACGCTCGACACATCGCTGATCAGCAGGTCGGCCGCGTCGAAGCAGGAGTAGAGCGCGGGCCGGGCGTCGGTGACGACCTGGTGCTCCCAGGCCGGCAGCGCCGCCCAGTACGCCTCCTCCCAGGCCGCCGTCGCCCGCGCCACCCGCTCGGCGCGTCCGGCGGGCGGTGCCGGCTGCCGCAGCATCCGCTCCACCTGGTCGGCCGCCGCCCGGAACTCCGCCGCGGTCAGCCGGTCCAGCTCGGCGGCCCGCCGGTCCCGCTCGGCCGCCGCCGAGGGGTTCGGACGCGGCCCGCCGCGCTGCCGGTTCGCCGCCCGGATCAGTTCCCGGACGCGCAGGTCGGCGGTCTTGGCCCGCGGGTCCACCGAACCCGTCAGGGGGTGCGGCTTGTACAGCAGCCGCACCCCGGGGTCCGCCAGCAGCGCCCGTACGAGGTTCTCGCCGGCCGCGGTCAGCGACGTGTTGCCGGGGTTGCCGTCCCAGCCCTCCCAGGTCGGCGCGTACAGGACGGTGGTGTACGGCCCCGCCGGCGGACCCGCGTACGGCCGTACGGCGTCCAGCTGCGGACGGCCGATCTCCACGACGTCCTTGTCCTCGACGCCGACCTCCGCCAGCGCGTACCGCTCGCGCGCCGCCGGACCGGCCACCCACACCTCGTCGTACGCCTTCGCGTACGGGTTGCACGAGGACAGCTTGTCGCTCTCGCCGTGGTTGACGAAGGCGTGCTTGATCGTGGGGATGCGCAGCACCTGCGAGGTCTTGCCGGAGTTCGACGGGTGGAGCAGCACCTGGAGGGTGGAGTGCTCAAGGCGCATCAGCGTCGACACCTTCGGCAGGCACACGATCGGGACGTCCGTCTCCGCGATCCTCTGCATCATGAACCGCTCGCGCAGCACGATCAGCGGCCGGCCGCCGAGCGCGGCGAGCGGCTGGAGCCACATGTTCGCCTGGTACGCCGAGGAGGCACCGCCGGAGAAGTAGAGCCCGACGGTCGGCCGGTACCGGGCCAGCCACGCCTCGAACCACTCCAGCACCTCCTGCTCGCCGGCCGGCCGCCGCCCCGGCAGCAGCCGCAGCAGCAGCGCGGCCAGCCCGGCCAGGGCGAGGGCCAGGGACAGCGCCAGGCCCGCCGCCCCGTACAGCGGGGCGTCGGCCGCCGCCGTCGCCAGGAGCCCGGCCGTCGCCGGCAGGCCGAACACCGCCAGCCGGTGCCCGGGGCGGCGCAGCAGCACGGGCGGGGCGGGGGACAGCCGCAGGGCCGACGCGTCGATGTTCCGGGTCAGCACCGGGAGCGTGCGGGTGCGCCGGACCAGGACGGAGGCCGCCTGGATCGCGCTGTGCAGCGCGTAGAACGCCAGCAGCCCGGCGACGAGGGGCGCGTACGCCGACTCGCGGTGCTGCTCGCCGAGTCTCAGCAGCCCCACCACGAGCAGCAGGTCCCGCAGTACGTGCCGCACGGTGACGTCCGCCTGCGACTTGGCGAACAGCGACGCCATGCCCCGCTGCCAGCGGTACAGCACGGCCTCCGCGGCCAGGGAGGCGACGGTCGCCGCCAGCAGCAGCGGGACGTGCGGCAGCAGCGCACCGACGGCCTGCGCGGTGCACGCGGCCGCCAGGACGCCCAGGACGATCAGCTTCCCGGCGGTCTGCCGCCGGCGGAGGGAAGGTACGGGCACTGCGGTCACTCCCGGGTTGTCGCAGGGGGGCGTCCGGGTTAACGCCCGCCCACCTCCGGACGACACGCGCGTGTCTGGGGGGTGTGGGGGGTGGGGGGTGTTAGGGGGCACTGGGGTGGGCCGACCGGGGTTCGTGGGGGGGGCGGGCGGGCTCCGTGCGGGCGGGGCGTGGGGGCGGCCGGGTTCTGCGCGGGGGCCGATCGGCTCGGCCGGGGGCGCTGGGGGATCGGCTCGGCCGGGGCCGCCCGAGGGCCTGTTCGGCTCGGCCGGGGCCGCCCGGGGTTCTGATCGGCTCGGTCGGGCCGCCCCGGGCCGGAGCCCGGCTTTGGCCCGGGCTCGGCCGGGTTCTTCGAGCGGGTTGCGTCCGGCTGTTCTCCTGCGGCCGGCCCGGGACGGGCAGGGGCCGCTGGCCGGGCGGAGCGCGGGCCGACGCGCGGACGGGGGCCCGGCCGGGGCTGTCCGCGCACTGGAACTCGCGCGCGGCGACCGTCCGCCCTCGCGTAGATTGCGGTACGGGGCACCCGGACGGACATGAGGGGAACAGCGCAGGTGACAGGGGCAAGGCAGGCCGCGGGCGAGGCCCGCAGGATCGTCGTCAAGGTCGGGTCCTCGTCGCTGACGACCGCGTCCGGCGGGCTGGACGCCGACCGGGTCGACGCGCTCGTCGATGTGCTCGCCAAGGTGCGCAGCGGCGGGGAGCGCGAGGTCGTCCTCGTCTCCTCCGGTGCCATCGCCGCCGGCCTCGCCCCGCTGGGCCTGCGCCGCCGCCCCCGGGACCTGGCCCGCCAGCAGGCCGCGGCCAGCGTCGGCCAGGGCCTGCTCGTAGCCCGCTACACCGCCTCCTTCGCCCGCTACGGCGTCCGCGTCGGCCAGGTGCTGCTGACCAGCGACGACATGAGCCGCCGCGCCCACCACCGCAACGCCTCGCGCACCCTGGACAAGCTGCTGGCCATGGGCGCCCTCCCGGTCGTCAACGAGAACGACACCGTCGCCACGGACGAGATCCGCTTCGGCGACAACGACCGCCTGGCCGCCCTCGTCGCCCACCTCGTCCGGGCCGACCTGCTGGTCCTGCTGTCCGACGTCGACGGCGTCTACGACGGCGACCCGAGCAAGCCCGGCACCTCCCGGATCGCCGAGGTGCGCTCCCCGGCCGACCTGGCCGACGTCGAGATCGGCAGCGCCGGCAAGGCCGGTGTCGGCACCGGCGGCATGGTCACCAAGGTCGAGGCGGCCCGCATCGCCGCCGCCGCGGGCATCCCGGTGGTGCTGACCAGCGCGGTGCACGCCGCCGACGCCCTGACCGGCCAGGACACCGGCACCTACTTCCACCCGACCGGCAAGCGGTCCGCCGACCGGCTGCTGTGGCTCCAGCACGCCTCCACCCCGCAGGGCGCCCTCACCCTGGACGACGGGGCGGTGCGGGCGGTGGTCGAGGGCCGCAAGTCCCTGCTGCCGGCCGGGATCGCCGCCGTCGAGGGCGAGTTCAGCGCGGGCGACCCCGTGGAGCTGCGCGACGGGCAGGGACGTGCGGTGGCGCGCGGCCTGGTCACGTTCGACGCCAAGGAACTGCCCCGGCTGCTCGGCCGCTCCACCCGGGAACTGGCCCGCGAACTCGGACCCGCGTACGAACGCGAGGTCGTACACAGGGACGATCTGGTGATCCTGCACCCGTAATGGGTGGAAACGTCCCCGCACCGGCGGTGGACGTTCCGCAAAACCACCACGAGATTGTCCGCGGCCTGCTCAACTTTGTCTCAGGGACAGGCCCGGCCCCCGGCCGGGCGGTGGTGAGCACTGGAGGAGGCCGCCGTGACACGAGTGCGCCCGGGCGCGGCAGCGTCCCGTGGTGCCGGATCCCGTGCCGCCGGATCCCGCGGTGCCGGGCCCCGGGGGACCGGTTCCCGCGGTGCCCCGGGCACGCGGGCGCCCGGCGGGGAGCGCGCCCTGACGAGTGTCTCGGCCGGTGAGCGCCGCCCGGACGAGGACACCGCCGACCCCGCGGACGCGCCCCGCCTGTGGCACGTCACCCTCAGCGTGTCCGGTGCGCGGGCCCCGCTGGGCGAGGTGCGGCGCGCGCTGGAGCAGCTCGCCCACGACCACCCGTTCCTGCTGACCAGCCGGTACGCCGCCGACCACGCGGAGATCCGCTACTGGGAGGAGGCCCGCGACCTGCACGACGCCGCCGCCGTCGCCCTGCGCCTGTGGGGCGAGCACCGCCGCAGCGCCGGTCTGCCGCCCTGGGAGATCGTCGGCCTGGAGGTCATCGACCGCGCCACCTACCACCAGCGCATCTCGGCGGGCTACGGCCCGGCACCGGCGACTCCGGTCGGCGTCCACCCCTTCTGACACCCGCACCGAGCACCTCTTCCGCCCGTCTCGCCGTGTGGAACACCGCGTGGACCGCCCCGCCCGGCGCACTACCCTTCCCTCATGACCACGCTCTCGCCGTACGACTCGATGTCCCCGGTCACCCGGGCCGCCTACCGCGCCAAGGCCGCCGCCGCCGACCTCGCGCCGCTGCCGCGGGCGGCGAAGGACGACGCGCTGCTCGCCGTCGCGGACGCCCTCGAGGTCCGCACGAGCGAGATCGTCGAGGCCAACGCCCAGGACGTCGCCAGGGCCCGCGAGGCCGGCACCTCCGAGGCGATCATCGACCGGCTCACGCTCACCCCGGAGCGGGTGCGGGCCATCGCCTCCGACGTGCGGGACGTCGTCGCGCTGCCCGACCCGGTCGGCGAGGTGGTCCGCGGCTCCACCCTGCCCAACGGCATCGACCTGCGACAGGTCCGCGTCCCGCTCGGAGTGGTCGGCATCATCTACGAGGGCCGCCCCAACGTCACGGTCGACGCCGCCGCCCTGTGCCTGAAGTCGGGCAACGCCGTGCTGCTGCGCGGTTCCTCCTCGGCGTACCGGTCGAACACCGCGCTGGTGCGGGTGATCCGCGACGCCGTGGGCGGGGCCGGGCTGCCCGCCGACGCCGTCCAGCTGGTGCCCGGCGAGAGCCGCGACAGCGTCCGCGAGCTGATGCGGGCCCGCGGCCTGGTCGACGTGCTCATCCCGCGCGGCGGCGCCTCCCTGATCAACACCGTCGTCCAGGAGTCCACCGTCCCGGTCATCGAGACCGGCACCGGCAACTGCCACGTCTACGTCGACGCCGCCGCCGACCTCGACACCGCCGTCGAGATCCTGATCAACTCCAAGGCCCAGCGGGTCGGCGTCTGCAACGCCGCCGAGACCTTCCTGGTCCACCAGGACATCGCCGCCGACTTCCTGCCCCGTGCCCTGGAGGCCCTCGCCGACGCCGGTGTCACCGTGCACGCCGACGAGCGGGTGATGGCCTACGCCAAGGACTCCCGGGCGAGCGTGGTCGAGGCCACGCCGGAGGACTGGGAGACCGAGTACCTGTCGTACGACATCGCCGCCGCCGTCGTGGACTCCCTCGACAAGGCCGTCGAGCACATCCGGCTGTGGACCTCCGGGCACACCGAGGCGATCGTCACCACCTCGCAGCAGGCCGCCCGCCGGTTCACCCAGCTGGTCGACTCCACCACCGTCGCCGTGAACGCCTCCACGCGCTTCACCGACGGCGGCCAGTTCGGCTTCGGCGCCGAGATCGGCATCTCCACGCAGAAGCTGCACGCCCGCGGTCCGATGGGCCTGCCGGAGCTGACCAGCACCAAGTACATCGTCACCGGCGACGGGCACGTACGGCGCTGAGACGCCGCCCGCGAGGGCGTCTCGGCCGGCGGATGAATTTCCCTACCGTCTGCCCAAAATGACCCCCCAGGTCTACTCTGGATCCGTGCCGGAGGACGTGGGGGGCACGCCGTTTCCTGACGGCTGGGAGCCCGACGACGACCACGACCGCGGGGTGTCGGACGAAGAGTTCGCCTCCGTGGTCTTCGACGAGGCCTTCGTACGCGCGGCAGCGGTGCACGAGCCGACCGCCGTCGAACGCCTCCTGGCCGCCGCGCAGGCGAGAGCGGAGGCCTCCGAGGCGGAGGCCCGCGGCGCCCGCGCCCGGGGCGAGCGCTACGACGACGGGTACGGCGACTTCGGCCACGATCCCGACGACCACGGCTTCGACGACGACGTCGACCCCCTCGACCGGCCGTACGGCGCCCCCGCGTCCTACGGCAAGCAGGTCCGCTGGCACCGGCCCGTCGCCTGGATGCTCGCCCTCGTGATGGGCGTCGGCATGGTCGCGCTGGCCTTCGCCGCGGTCTACCGGGGCGCGTCCGCCGACAGCGACCGGGACCAGGTCCCGCCGCCCGCCTCGACCGGCCCCGAACAGGGCGGACCGGGGACCCCCTCGGCCTCCGCCGACTACTCCCAGCCGGCCGTTCCCGTGATCCCGCACAGCCCCTGAACGGCCCGCCGGAACCCCTTCGTGCGGCCTCTCGGACAGGCCCCGGGACAGCCCCTCTCACAGCCCCGCAACCGGTACCCGGACTTGGTGAGGACCTGTCAGAACTTGTCGGGAAGCACGGCGTTTACGGCAGCCCCCGCCGACCTACCCTGAAGTCATGGGAGGGCCTACGGACCCGCCTGACGGGGTCCCCGAGGGCGGCCCGGGAGGCGGCGAGGACGAATACCGATCCGTCGTCTTCGACGAATCGTTCGTCCGGGCTGCCCGCCTCCGGGAGTCCTCCGCCGACGAACGCCTGGGCGACCACGCGCCCGCCGTCCGCCGCCGTGCGCCGGGGCGGCCGGGCCTGTCCCGGCAGGCGCTGATCCTCGTCGTCCTGATCGCCATGGCCTTCGGCACCGCCGTCTACATGGGCATGCGCCACCCCGCCCAGGGCCCCACCGCCCAGCAGGCCGCCCAGCCCCTGCGGACGACCGTCGTCCCGCTCGCCCCGCGGGGCCCGGTCCCCGGCGCCGCCGACGCCGGCCGCCTGTACGCGCACAGCCCGGCCGCGGAATTCCTGGTCGGCGCCGAGGGCGTGCCGCTGCCGGACGGCCGGAGCACCGCGCACTTCACCGACGAGCAGGTGACCAACGCCCTCACCACCGCCCGGAGCTACATCCTCCGCTCCGCGGTCGACCCGGAGGTGGTCATCGGCGGGGCGATCGAGCCCGTACGCGCCCTGCTCGCCCCCGACCAGCTCGAACAGTTCGACGCGAGCTTCGACCGGCCGGCCGGCGACGGGCGGCACGCGCCCACCGGCTGGCTGGTGCGGTTCGACCCCGCCCGTACCGAGCTGGCCGACGACAAGATCCGGGTCCGGGGGACCCTGCGGGCCGCGGAGAGCGACGCCTCCACCCTGGAGGTCGTCACCGACCACACCGTCGTCTACGCGCTGCGGCCCGCCGGTGACGACCGGGCCGACGCGTCGCTGTTCACCGTCCGGCGCGAGCTGCACTTCCGCTTCGACCGGGACGACCTGCGGCTGCACCAGACGCGGCTGGTCCTCTCCTCCGTCCGGGCCGGTCCGCTCTCCTGCGCCGAGGACGCCGCCGACATGCTGCGCCCGCTGCTCGCCGGGCAGACCGCCGAGGAGGGCGGCCCGGCCGGCACCGATCCCTACGCCACGGCCGGCGTCACCGCCCTCTGCGGCACCCTGGCGGACGGCGCCCAGCCGGCCGTGTGATCCCACGCG
This sequence comes from Streptomyces sp. NPDC031049, assembly GCF_055571015.1. Lineage (NCBI taxonomy): Bacteria > Bacillati > Actinomycetota > Actinomycetes > Kitasatosporales > Streptomycetaceae > Streptomyces > Streptomyces sp. NPDC031049. Next base: position 468,676 of record NZ_JBVIGC010000003.1, on the reverse strand, counting down.
GGCCGTCAGGCCGGGCCGCGCCCGTCGCCCGTGCCGCCGGGCTCGTCGGACCCCCCGCTGCGGCCCGGGCCGTCGCTCCCGGTGGTGCCGTCGGTGCCGTCGCCTCCGTCGGTCTTCGGCGGCCTCGGCTGGGTGCCGGTGAAGCCGCCGAAGCCGCGCCGCACCCGCTCGCCGAGGTCCCCGGCGCCGCCGGCGATGTCGTTCACCAGCTTCATCAGCGGGTCCTTGGAGTCGCGCACATACGTGGCGTAGCTGGACGCCGACTCGCGGAAGGAGTCCCGGACCGAGGCGTCCCCGTCCTCCTCGCGCCGCGGGTAGTGGCCGTCCATGATCCGCTGGTAGTCGCGGGAGGCGGCCCACTTCTTCAGCTCGGCGGCCCGCACCGTGGTGAAGGGGTGGGAGCGCGGCAGGACGTTGAGGATCTTCAGCACCGAGTCGCGCAGGTCGCCTCCGGCCTCGTACTCGTCGGCCTGCTCCAGGAACGCGTCCACGTTCATCTCGTGCAGGTGGTTGCCGCCCGCGATCTTCATCAGGCCGCGCATGGAGGCCTGGAGGTCCTGGCCGACCAGCAGCCCCGCGCGGTCCGCGGACAGCTCCGACTTGCGGAACCACTCGCGCAGCGCGGTGACGATCGCCATGATCGCTATGTTGCCCAGCGGGATCCAGGCGACCCGGACGGCGAGCGACGTCAGGAAGAGCAGGATGGTGCGGTAGACGGAGTGCCCGGACAGGGCGTGCCCGACCTCGTGGCCGATGACCGCCCGCATCTCCTCCTCGTCGAGCAGCTCCACGAGCCCGGTGGTGACGACGATGATCGGTTCGTCCAGGCCGATGCACATCGCGTTCGGGTTCGGGTCCTGGTTGACGTACATCGGCGGGACCTTCTCCAGGTCCAGGATGTAGCAGGCGTCCCGCAGCATGTCGTTCAGATGGGCGAACTGCCGGTCCGAGACGCGCACCGAGTCCGACAGGAACAGCAGCCGGAGACTGCGCTCCGGCAGCAGGCCGCTGAGGGCCTTGAACACCGTGTCGAAACCGCTCAGCTTGCGCAGGGCCACCAGGGCGCTGCGGTCGGCCGGATGCTCGTACGCACGCGAGGAGATTCCGGGGAAGCGCCTGCGCTGCCTGCTCGGCACGTGCTCGTGCCCGTTGTGCTGGTGGCCGTCGGACATGTCTTCCCCCAGGTGCGTCTGTATGGCCCTTTGCGAACCCTTGGACGGGTCTTGGTGCCCCCGAAGCAGTGCCCAGCCTAGGCGGCTATACCGTGGAAACGCAGTACAGCGAAGGAGTCCGCGCCATGGAGCACACCACCCGCACCGCCTGGCTCGCCGAGGCCACGAGGGCCGCCGCCGAGCAGCAAGGGGCGGGCAATCTGCTCCGGATCGTCCTGATCGTGATGGTGCTGGGCTGTGTGCTGGCCGCGTGGTTCCTGCTCCGGGGCTACAGGCGGAAGGACGACTGAGCCGGTCGGAAGGTTCCCCGGCCGGTCCCCGATGGCGGAGTCGGCGTGATCGCCCGGATCGCGCCCGCATACGATGAGCCGACGTCCTTATCCCGCCCACACCTGATAGGTCCTGCCGAAGATGAGCTTCCCCAGCACCGCTTCCCAGTTGGTCACCCTCGCCGCCGAGGGCGGCGAGGGGCACGGCGGCAACCACGAGAGCCTCAGCCCCTACGTCACCGGCATCGGCGCCTTCGTCATCCTGATGCTCCTGCTGTGGATCACCACCCGCTTCAACCGCGACCGCTGAGCGCGGCCCGGAACCAGGGCCTGTCCGGCGGAGCCCGCGGGCCGGGCCGGTAGGGTCTGCACGCATGGGAGAGCAGGACATGCCTACCGGTCCGGCCAACGGCACGCCGAGCGGCCCGCGGCACGACGCGGCGGCCCGCCGCGGCGCGGGCCCCGGCAGCGGCCCGGCGCGGTCGGGCAAGCGCCGCCTCGGCGTCATGGGCGGCACCTTCGACCCGATCCACCACGGGCACCTCGTGGCGGCCAGTGAGGTCGCCGCCCTCTTCCACCTCGACGAGGTGGTGTTCGTCCCCACCGGGCAGCCCTGGCAGAAGAGCCACCGCGCGGTCTCCGCGGCCGAGGACCGCTATCTGATGACGGTCATCGCGACCGCCGAGAACCCCCAGTTCTCGGTGAGCCGCATCGACATCGACCGCGGCGGCCCCACCTACACCGTGGACACGCTGCGTGACCTGCGGGCGCTCAACCCGGACACCGATCTGTTCTTCATCACCGGCGCCGACGCCCTCGCCCAGATCCTCACCTGGCGCGACAGCGAGGAGCTGTTCTCCCTCGCGCACTTCATCGGCGTCACCCGGCCCGGCCACCACCTGAGCGACGCCGGGCTCCCCGAGGGCGGTGTCTCCCTCGTCGAGGTGCCCGCGCTCGCCATCTCCTCCACGGACTGCCGGGCGAGAGTCGCGGCCGGCGATCCCGTCTGGTACCTGGTGCCGGACGGCGTCGTGCGCTACATCGACAAGCGGCAGCTGTACCGCGGCGAGTGAGCCGAGAGGGGCACCGGTGAACGACCGATACGACGCGGGCCACGGGGGCGGTCACGCCGCCCCGTACGAACTCGTCGGCTACGACGAGTACGGCCGGCCCGTCTACCGCCAGACACCGGCCCAACAGCCGTACGACCCGTACGACCAGCGGGCACAGCAGCCCCAGCAGGGGCAGGGGCGGTACGCCGAGCAGCAGTACGCCTACGACCCGTACGCCACCGGCACCCAGCAGCCCGCCCCCTCGTACGACCCCTACGGCGGCTACGGCACCGGTCAGCAGCCCCCCGCGTCCGGCTACGACCCCTACGCCTCCGGCACGCACGCGTACGACGACCCGTACGGCGGCGCGGCGGCCACCGGGCAGCAGCCCCGGACCGCCGGGCAGACCGCCTACATCCCGCAGCAGGCCGGCCCGCCCGCGGAACCGCAGGGCCCCGCCGCGGACGGGTGGCAGCGCGGCGAGCAGCCGGAGCACCGGACAGAGCGGCCCGAGTACGGCGACGGACAGCCCGCACACGGCGGCGAGCAGCCGCAGTACGGAACCGAGGAGCGGGAGTACGGGAACGAGGAGCGGGAGTACGGGAACGAGGAGCGGGAGTACCGCACCGAGCAGTTCTCCTTCGTCGAGGAGCCGGACGCCGACTCCGAGGACGTCATCGACTGGCTGAAGTTCACCGAGAACCGCACCGAGCGCCGCGAGGAGGCCCGCCGGCGCGCACGCGCGCGTGTCATCGCCCTGGCCGTCGTGCTGGCCCTCGTCGCGGTCGGCGGCGTCGGCTACCTCTGGTACGCGGGCAAGCTCCCCGGGGTGTCGTCGTCGGAGGACAAGGCCGGCGGCACGACGGCCGCGGGCGCCCAGAAGCGGGACGTGCTCGTCGTCCACCTGCACGACACCGACGGCGGCGGCACCAGCACCGCGCTGCTGGTCGACAACACCACCACCAAGCGCGGCACCACCGTCCTGCTGCCCAACTCCCTCGCCCTGACCGCCGACGACGGCTCGGCCAGCACGCTCGGCAAGACGGTCGACGAGGCCGGACCCGACGCCACCCGCACCGCGCTGGACTCCGTGCTCGGCACCGACATCGAGGGCACCTGGCGGCTGGACACCCCCTACCTGGAGATCCTGGTCGACCTGGTCGGCAACATCGAGGTCGACACCGACACGGACGTCCCGGACCCGGAGGGCGGGGACAAGGGCGCGGCCCCCCTGGTCCGCAAGGGCGAGAACCAGACCCTCAGCGGCAAGATGGCCGTCGCCTACGCCACCCACCGCGGCTCCGGCGAGGCACAGAAGGCGCAGCTCCAGAGGTTCGGCCAGGTCCTGCAAGGGGTGCTGCGCAAGCTGTCCTCGGACCCGCAGGCCGCGACCACCACGATCGAGACCCTCGGGCTGATCCTCGACCCGCCGCTGACCGAGAAGGACCTCGGCTCCTTCCTGGCCTCCCTCGCCGACCTCGCCAAGGGCGGCGACCACGAGACGGCGCTGCTGCCCGTGCGGGACGACGGCACCCTGAGCCCCGAGGCGAGCGCCTCCGTCGTCAAGGACGTGCTCGGCGGCACCGCCAGCAGCCCCGACAAGGACGCCGCGGTCAGCGTCTCCGTGCGCAACGCCACCGGCGACGAGGCCAGTACCGGCAAGGCCCGCGTGGTCCTGCTCAACGGCGGCTTCACCTTCCTCCAGGGCGGTACCGCGTCCGCCGCGCAGGCCGCCTCCGAGGTCGTCTACGCCGACGACGCCGACAAGGAGAACGCCGTGGAGGTCGCCAAGACCCTGGGCCTGCCCGACGGCTCCGTCACCAAGGGCGAGGTCACCGCGAACGCGGACGTCACCGTGGTCCTGGGCCGGGACTACCGGCCGTCGTCGTAGCGCAGAGTAATCGCGCGTGGTGTGGTCGGCGGTCGTGAGACCCTTGGTGGCAAGTGACCGCCGACCGAAAGCCTCGTAGTGACCGCGACCGACCGCTCTCTTGAACTGATCAACACGGCCGCCCAGGCCGCCGCCGACAAGCTCGCGCACGACGTCATCGCCTACGACGTCAGCGACGTGCTGTCGATCACGGACGCCTTCCTGCTGGCCTCCGCCCCCAACGACCGCCAGGTCAAGGCGATCGTCGACGAGATCGAGGAGCGCCTGAGCAAGGAGCTGGGCGCCAAGCCCGTGCGCCGCGAGGGCGACCGCGAGGCCCGCTGGGTCCTGCTCGACTACGTCGACATCGTCGTCCACGTCCAGCACAGCGAGGAGCGGGTCTTCTACGCCCTGGAGCGGCTGTGGAAGGACTGCCCCGAGCTGGAGCTGCCCGCCGACGCCAAGGCGACCCGCGGCAAGGGCGAGGAGCACGCCCAGCGGCAGGCCGCCGAGGAGGCCGCTCAGGCGGACGGGGAGTGGCGATGAGCACCACCGATGATGCCGCCGCCCGCGCCGGGGGCCGCGGCCGCCGCATCATCCTCTGGCGGCACGGCCAGACCGCCTGGAACGTGGAGCGCCGCTTCCAGGGCACCACGGACGTGGAGCTGACCGAGGCCGGCCTCGCCCAGGCCCGCCGCGCCGCCCGGCTGCTGGCCGGCCTCAAGCCGGACGCGATCGTCGCCTCCGACCTCAAGCGGGCCGCGCACACCGCCGCCGAGCTGGCCGCGCTCACCGGCCTGGACGTCGCCCACGACGAGGCCCTGCGCGAGACCTACGCGGGCGTCTGGCAGGGGCTGACGCACGAGGAGATCATCGAGCGCCACGGCGAGCAGTACGCGGCGTGGAAGCGCGGCGAGCCGGTCCGCCGGGGCGGCGGCGAGCTGGAGACCGAGGTCGCCGACCGCGCGGCCCCGGTGGTGCTGCGGCACGTGGACAAGCTCCCCGAGGACGGCACGCTCGTCGTCGTCAGCCACGGCGGCACCATCCGCACCACCATCGGCCGCCTCCTCGGCCTGGACCCGCACGACTGGGAGAGCCTGGGCGGCCTGACCAACTGCTGCTGGTCGGTGCTCGGCGAGGGCGTCCGCGGCTGGCGGCTGCTGGAGCACAACGCCGGCACCCTGCCGGAGCCGGTGCTCGGCGACGACGACTGAGCGGCGCGGGCGGGGCCTCCCGCGGGGCCCGGTAGCCCGATTTCACTTTCCGGCAGGTCGCAGGCTAAAGTTCTTCTTGTTCGCCCCGCCGAGCGGGAAGAACACAAGCCAGGGGCTATAGCTCAGTTGGTAGAGCGCTTGCATGGCATGCAAGAGGTCAGGAGTTCAATTCTCCTTAGCTCCACAGCTCCACGGACGAATCCCGTCCCCTTCAGGGGGGGCGGGATTTTTCGTTGCCCTCCGTTGAGCACTCCGCCGCCGGCGGGCGTATACCTCGGTGGAGGTCCGCACGGGGGGCCGTGGCCGGACTGGTACTGAGGCGTCGCTGACCGGGTCGGTCCGGTCGTGGCAGAATCAAACGGCCGGAAGGGGGCGCGGCCCGACGGGAGGGAGTAGCGATGCCTGCGAGCATCCTCGAGGAGGTCGACGGCCTCCTCGACGTGGCGTTGACACGGAACACGACCACTCGCCTCCGCTGCCCTTCCTGTGGTTCCGCGCACGTCGCCCAAGTCCTCGGCGACAACGGCGGGATCTCTTACGTGTGCACGGCCTGCGGCCACAGCTGGAGCTGAATCGATGGGTGCACACAGGCGGAAGTGCGACTGGTGCGGCAGCGGTACGCCGATCGTCCGCGACATGGAGCCGCTCAATCCCGAGTACCAGTACTGGTGCGAGGAGTGCGCGCGGGCGCTGATCATAAAAGGCGACCCGATCGAGACGTACCGCGAACTGGAGGGCGAGCCGATCTACGGCCGGCTCCTCGAAGAGCACTGCACGCTCAAGCGGTTCTACTCGTTCGTCACGGCCTGACCAGTCCGGGCGAATCGGGCAAATCGGAAACGATTTGGCGCAGGACCGGGTCGACCGTGTAATGTTGGCGTCGCCGCCGGGGGAAACCCCGGGACACGGCAAAGGGGCTATAGCTCAGTTGGTAGAGCGCTTGCATGGCATGCAAGAGGTCAGGAGTTCAATTCTCCTTAGCTCCACAGACAAAGATCCCCGGGTCGTCGCGACCCGGGGATCTTTCTTCGTCCCCGCCGTCCCGCTCAGCGCCCGAGGGCGCGGCGCCCGCGCCCCGGGGAGAGCACCGGCAGGTTGCTGCGCGAGGGCGCCTGGCCGCGCGTGTCCTGCTCGATCCGCAGGGCGAGCGCCGGGCAACGGCGCACCGCGCGCAGCGCCTTCGCCTCCGCGTAGCGGGGCACCTCCGCCTGCGCGACCGTCGGGAAGCCGTCGGCGCCGAGCTGGAAGACCTCCGGGAGGATGTCCGCGCACAGGCCGTGGCCCCGGCACAGCGTCCAGTCGACGTAGATCTTCTGCCGGCTGGGCCCGTTCTCGCCGTCCGCGCCGCCGCCCGGGATGCCCGTCGGGGCCCTGCCCCCCTCGAAGAGGGGCAGCACGCCGTGCACGGGACGTCCGCAGCCGTTGCCGAGGACATGGGCGGCCAGGTCGTCGGTGAACGCCTTGACGGTCGACTCCAGGAACATCGCCGAGCCGTCCGGGTGCGAGCAGGCGCCGCGTCGCTTGACGTTCCCGGCGACCTGCTTGAGCGCCTCCAGGGCGGCCGGCCCGCCGCCGTTGAGGATGTCCTCCATGCCGCGTGCCGCCGCCGGCAGCCCGAGGTAGCAGGGGCCGCACTGGCCCGCGCTCTCCTCGGCCAGCCACTGCGCCACCCGCAGCGACTCGCCCAGCGGGCAGGTCTCCTGACCGATCGGCAGGATCGCGCCCGCGCCCAGCGAACCGCCCACCGCCTCCAGGGAGTTGCGGGAGACGATCGCCTCGTCGACGGCCGCCGCGTCGATCCACCTGCCGTGGTAGCCGCCGGTCAGCACGCCCTGCGGCACCGGCGGGGCGCCGGCCAGCTGGAGGACGTAGCGCAGCGGCACCCCCGTCGGCAGCTCGATCACCATCGGGCGGGCCACCGCCCCGGACACCGTGAGCATGACGGTGCCCGGCTCGTCGTACAGGCCGGTGTTGCCGTAGCGCTCCGGGCCGATGCGGGCGGCGATGGCCAGCTGGGCGAAGGTCTCGGCGTTGGACAGCAGCGTCGGGGCGCCGCCCACGCCGCTCTTCGAGGCGCTGATCTTGCGGCCGGGCGGGAGCGCCGGGCCCCCGTCGATGGAGCGGATCAGCGAGGCCGCCGCGCCGGAGACCATGCGCACGGGGTTGCGCTGCACACGCGCGCGGAGGGCCGAGCGGCGGCCGTTGCTCAGGCCCCGTTCGGCGAGCGCGGCCTCCATGGAGCGCTGCGTGGACTCCCGGGTGACCCCCACCACGAGCGTGCGGGCGCCCAGCGCCTCGGCGCACAGCAGCGCGCCGTCCAGGATGAGGTGCGGGGCGCGGTTGACGAGCACCGTGTCCTTGCGGCAGGCCGGCTCGTCCTCGCTGGCGTTGACGACGACGACCGGCCGTACCCCGCGCTTGATCGCGGACTCGGCGACCGAGCGGAGCTTCTTGTGGAAGGGGAAGCCCGCGCCGCCGCGGCCCCTGAGGTTGATGCGTTCGGCGAGCTGGGCGAGCTGTTCGCCGCCCATCGGTTCCAGTGGCCCGTGCACCTTCAGGTGCATGGGCAGATCCAGTCGTTCGACAAGGTCGAAGCCCGACGTGAGCTGGGGAAGCCCGACCACGCGGACTTCGGGTACGTCGGGCAGGGCCTCGTTCACTTCAGGCCTCCGGAAGGCGTGTTCCAGGGTTCGCCCGAACCCGGTGCGTCCACGGTGAAGTCGTAGGTGGCACCGGGGGTCGTTTCGGTTGCGGGACCGCTGTTGTACGTGTCGTTCGGGTAGTACGTGTCGTGGACGGTGTTCGTCTCACCGGTGTCGTACACATCACTCGGTCCGTAGCCGCCGGCGTCCGTGGAGCCGTAGGCCGGGATGGTGTGGCCGGTGTCGACGAGCGGGTCGTACGCCGACGGGGGAGCCTCGCCGACCGGCGGCGGGGAGGGGACGGGCCAGCTGCCCGAGGTGCTGCCGCCGCGGTCCGTTCCCTGGCCGGGACGCGGGTCCAGGGGCGGTTCCATCGGGGCGGTCCGCTCGGCCGCGAGGGGCTGCCGCGGGACCGAGGTGCCGGACACGGCCCGGTAGGCCGCCGAGAAGCCGTTCGCCGGCTGCTCCTGCGGCACGGGGCGCTCGGCCGGTTCGAAGCGCGGGGGCGGCGGGGCCGCCCACTGACCGCCGAAGCCCCCGAGCGGGCCGCCGGAGCCGTCCGCCCGCGGCTCGTAGCCGGGCAGGGCGGCACCGGCCGTCGCACGGACCCGGCTCTCCTCCAGCGCCTCACGGTCCGGCCACTCCCGGTCGGCGAACAGCCCGCCGAGCGCGTCGGCGACCCTGCGCTTGACCGGACGGGGGGCGGCGCGCAGCGCCAGGGCCGCCATGACGCCCAGCACGGACAGGCCGTAGAGGACCACGAAGACCGGCTTGGCCGCGCGACCCGCGTAGAGCCCGTGCAGCAGGGCGAAGCACCAGGCCGGATAGGCCAGCATGTGCATGGCGCGCCAGCGGGAGGCGATCAGGGCCGGGGCGGCGAAGCGGTTGCGCAGGGCACCGGTGACGCCCACGAAGAGCATCAGCAGGCCGGCCAGGGTGCCGAAGCCGATCAGCACCTCGCGACTGGCGAACTCCTCGGAGTCCGTGGCCAGCAGCCCGAAGGGGATCACCGCGGCGACCCACGTGGTGTGCTCCAGGGCCAGCTTCACCCCGATGTGCACCAGGAGGAAGACGATCGAGGCGATGGCCGTGATCCGGTGCACGGCCTGCGCCATGATCCGCCGGCGGGCGTCGAGGAGGATCCGGTCCTGCGCCACCAGGCCCCAGACGACCGAGCAGCTGAGCAGGACGAGCGAGAGGACCCCCGCGCCGAAGTTGAGGAACTCCGCGAACGAGGTGTCGACCGTGCTGTCGTTCGTGGTGTCGGCGATGCCGTCCGCGGTCACCACGGCAGGCCTCCCCACGTCGTGACGCGGGACGGGAGCGGTGGGGTACTGCGTGAGGGGTTCATGGGGCGACTCCGAGCGGTTCGGGAAAGAGCGGTCCCGCTGCCGCACTCTAGGTCGCGCCGTACCCGTCGGTACGAGGTTTGAGTTATTGCGCTGTTATCAAACGACAATCTGGTTGCGGTAATGCCCCTTAGTGACTGTTACGCCGAGTAATCTTTGACCTTGGTTCAGGTTTGCGGCCGGGAGCGGGGGCGTCGCGGGGTCTCCGGCGGGGCTGCCCCGGGCGCTCCGCAAGCCCGTCGCGGCCCGCTCGGCGACTGCGGTACCCTGACGCCATGCGTGCCGTACGCCTCCTGCTTAGCGAGCCGCGCTGATCAGTCCCGACCACCGGCGCTCCGGATGGTCGGAATCGGCGCGGCGTCCCCTCCTGTGCGAGGGGATTTTTCATTTCCGGAACACTTCCGGAAGGTCGAGCCGCAGGCAGTAACGATCGATGGAGCTTTGAGGATCATGAGCGAGACGAACCCCGCTGCCGCCACCGGCATGCCGGTGGATGCCGCGCCGCACCGCTACACGGCGGCCCTGGCGGCCGAGATCGAGGCACGCTGGCAGGACTTCTGGGACGCCGAGGGCACGTACGCGGCGCCGAACCCCACCGGTGACCTGGCGGGCGATCCGGAGACGGCGGCCAAGCCCAAGAAGTTCATCATGGACATGTTCCCGTACCCGTCGGGGGCGGGCCTGCACGTGGGCCACCCGCTGGGCTACATCGCCACCGACGTCTTCGCCCGCTTCCAGCGGATGACCGGCCACAACGTCCTGCACACCCTGGGCTTCGACGCCTTCGGCCTGCCCGCCGAGCAGTACGCCGTGCAGACCGGCACGCACCCGCGCGTGTCCACCGAGGCCAACATGAAGAACATGCAGAGCCAGCTGCGCCGGCTGGGTCTGGGCCACGACAAGCGCCGGTCGTTCGCCACGATCGACCCGGACTACTACAAGTGGACCCAGTGGATCTTCCTGCAGATCTTCAACTCCTGGTACGACGAGGAGGCCCGCCGCGCCCGCCCGATCGACGAACTGGTCGCCCGGTTCGAGTCGGGTGAGCGCCCCGTCCCCGGCGGCCGTGCCTGGTCCGAGCTGAGCCACCGCGAGCGCGCCGACATCCTGGGCGAGTACCGCCTGGCCTACGCCTCCGACGCGCCCGTCAACTGGTGCCCCGGCCTGGGCACCGTGCTGGCCAACGAGGAGGTCACCGCCGAGGGCCGCTCCGAGCGCGGCAACTTCCCCGTCTTCAAGGCCAAGCTGCGCCAGTGGAACATGCGCATCACCGCCTACGCCGACCGGCTGCTGGAGGACCTGGAGGAGCTGGACTGGCCCGAGGCCATCAAGCTCCAGCAGCGCAACTGGATCGGCCGCTCCGAGGGCGCCCGCGTCGACTTCCCCATCGACGGCGAGCGCATCACCGTGTTCACCACCCGCCCCGACACCCTGTTCGGCGCGACGTACATGGTGCTGGCGCCCGAGCACCCGCTGGTGGAGAAGTTCACGCCCCAGGAGTGGCCCGAGGGCACCCGCGAGGCGTGGACCGGCGGCCACGCGAGCCCGGCCGAGGCCGTCGCCGCCTACCGCGCGCAGGCCGCCGCCAAGTCCGACGTCGAGCGGCAGGCCGAGGCCAAGGACAAGACCGGCGTCTTCATCGGCGCCTACGCCACCAACCCGGTCAACGGCGAGCAGGTCCCGGTCTTCATCGCCGACTACGTCCTGATGGGCTACGGCACCGGCGCGATCATGGCCGTCCCGGCGCACGACAGCCGCGACTTCGCCTTCGCGCGCGCCTTCGAGCTGCCCATGCGGTGCGTCGTCGAACCCACCGACGACCGCGGAACCGACCCGGCGACCTGGGACGACGCCTTCTCCTCGTACGACGCCGCGGTCGTCAACTCCACGAGCGCGGACGTGTCGCTGGACGGCCTGGGCGTCGCCGAGGCCAAGGCGCGCATCACCGAGTGGCTGGAGTCCGCGGGCGTCGGCGAGGGCACCGTCAACTTCCGCCTGCGCGACTGGCTGTTCAGCCGCCAGCGCTACTGGGGCGAGCCCTTCCCGATCGTCTACGACGAGGACGGCGTCGCCCACGCCCTGCCCGAGTCGATGCTGCCGCTGGAGCTGCCCGAGGTCGAGGACTACAGCCCGCGCACCTTCGACCCGGACGACGCCGACACCCAGCCCGAGACGCCGCTGTCCCGCAACGAGGACTGGGTGAACGTCACCCTGGACCTGGGCGACGGCCCCAAGAAGTACCGGCGCGAGACCAACACCATGCCCAACTGGGCCGGTTCCTGCTGGTACGAACTGCGCTACCTGGACCCGCACAACACCGAGCAGCTGGTCGACCCCGAGATCGAGCGGTACTGGATGGGCCCGCGCGAGGGCATGCCGCACGGCGGCGTCGACCTGTACGTCGGCGGCGCCGAACACGCCGTGCTGCACCTGCTGTACGCGCGCTTCTGGTCCAAGGTCCTGTACGACCTGGGGCACGTCTCGTCCGCCGAGCCGTTCCACAAGCTGTTCAACCAGGGCATGATCCAGGCCTACGTCTACCGCGACAGCCGCGGCATCGCGGTGCCCGCCGCCGAGGTCGAGGAGCGCGACGGCGGGTACTGGTACCAGGGCGAGAGGGTCTCCCGGCTGCTGGGCAAGATGGGCAAGTCCCTGAAGAACGCGGTCACCCCGGACGAGATCTGCGCCGAGTACGGCGCCGACACGCTGCGCCTGTACGAGATGGCGATGGGCCCGCTGGACGTCTCCCGGCCGTGGGACACGCGCGCGGTGGTGGGCCAGTTCCGGCTGCTCCAGCGGCTGTGGCGCAACGTCGTCGACGAGGACAGCGGCGAGGTCACCGTCGTCGACGCCGAGCCCGACGAGGAGACGCTGCGCGCCCTGCACAAGGCGATCGACGGGGTGCGCGGCGACCTGGAGGGCATGCGGTTCAACACCGCCATCGCCAAGATCACCGAGCTGAACAACCACCTGACCAAGGCGGGCGGCCCCGTTCCGCGGCCGGTCGCCGAGGCGCTGGTGCTGATGGTCGCCCCGCTGGCCCCGCACATCGCCGAGGAGCTGTGGCGCAGGCTGGGCCACACCGACTCGGTCGTCCACCAGGACTTCCCGGTCGCCGACCCGGCCTACGTGGTCGACGAGACCGTCACCTGCGTCGTCCAGGTCAAGGGCAAGGTCAAGGCCCGCCTGGAGGTCGCCCCCTCCATCTCCGAGGAGGAACTGGAGAAGGCGGCCCTGGCCGACGAGAAGGTCGTGGCCGCGCTGGGCGGGGCGGGGGTCCGCAAGGTCATCGTGCGGGCACCGAAGCTGGTGAACATCGTTCCGGCGTGACACGGGTGAAGGCCCGGGGCGGCCGCGTGAGGCCGAGACGCTCGGAGCGGTCCGGGTAGACCCTTACGGGCAGGTTCGGGGTTCTGCTGGAACCCTGGGCCTGCCCGCTGCGTTTACGGTGGAAGAGCGGCGCGTCGTGCGCCACGAGACGGCAGACGTGCCGAAGGAGGAGCACCGTGGAAGCAGTGATCGTGGTCTTCGCCCTGCTTTTCGTGCTCCTCGTCGCCCTGGGCGCCTACGCCACGGTGAAGGTGGTCGGCGCCGCCAAGCGCAGTGCCGACCGCCACATCACCCAGGCCCGCCGCACGGTCGAGGACCACACACTGCGGGCCAAGTCCCTGGTCCAGGCGGGCCCGGCGAGCGAGCTCGCCCAGCTGCGCCTGAAGCTGCGCACCTCGATGCGGGCCACGCAGGACGCGCTGCACGCGGGTGTGGCCGAGGACGAGTCCCTGAAGGAGTCCCTCGCCCTCTTCCAGCGGCTCAGCGCGCACGGGCACGAACTGGACGGCGAACTCAGGCGCCTGGAGTCCGAGCCCGACCGTGCCAGGCTCGCCGAGCGCCTGCCCGAGCTGCGCGAGCGCACCGAGCGCGTCACCGGTGCGGCCGACTCCCTGCGCTGGGCGGCCCGCGATCGCGCCCGGCACTTCGCCGAGGACGACCTGGACACGCTCAGCGCCCAGATCGACGTCGAGACCGGTGCCCTGCGGCACTGGACCCGGACGGAGAGTGCGGCGACGCCGCCGCCGTGGCCCGAGGCGTCCGCCGCCGACGGCGAGGGCGGCCGGCAGACCTGGCCGCAGGACCGGGAGCAGAGCCCCGCGGAGGAGAAGGCCCCGCCGGCCATCACCCCGCCGGACCCGCGCCCGGCCTACCCCTGGCAGAAGAAGGCCAGGCCCGAGAGCACGACCTGACCGTGCCGACGCCGGTGTCGCCCGTGTCCGCCTGCCCGTCCACACCCGCCGCGGCGTTCACGCCCGTGCCCTTGCCGTGGCGGTGACGGGCCCGGACTGCCGCACGGGCACTACGCCAGGTAACCTCCAGCTCATGTCCCGCCATGTCGCGATCGTCACAGATTCAACGGCCTACCTCCCGGCCCCGACGATGGAGCGTCACGGCATCACCGCGGTACCGCTGACCGTGGTCCTCGGTGACCGCGCCCTGGAAGAGGGCACCGAGATCTCGACCCGCTCGCTGGCCCAGGCCCTGCAGAAGCGACGCCCGGTCACCACCTCCCGGCCCAGCCCCGAACAGTTCGCCGAGACCTACCGCAGGGTCGCCGAGTCCGGCGCCACCGGCATCGTCTCCCTCCATCTCTCCGCCGAGCTGTCGGGCACCTACGACGCGGCGGTGCTGGCGGCCCGCGAGGCGCCCGTCCCGGTGCGGGTCGTGGACACCGGGATGATCGCGATGGCCCTGGGCTTCTGCGCGCTCGCCGCGGCCGAGGCGGCGGACGGCGGCGGCACGGTGGACGACGCCGTGACAGCCGCGGAGAAACGCGCCGCGGGCACGTCGGCCCACTTCTACGTCGACACCCTCGACTATCTGCGACGCGGCGGCCGGATCGGGGCGGCCCAGGCGCTGCTGGGCTCGGCGCTCTCCGTGAAGCCGCTGCTGGAACTGAGCGGGGGACGGATCGAGCCCCTGGAGAAGGTGCGGACCGCCTCCAAGGCGATCGCCCGCCTGGAGGAGATCGCCGCCCAGCGCGCGGGCGGCGCCAAGGTGGACATCGCCGTCCACCATCTCGCCGCCGCCGACCGCGCCGCGGCCCTGGCGGACCGGCTGCGGGCCCGGGTGCCGGGCCTGGCCGACCTTCATGTCAGCGAGGTCGGCGCGGTGATCGGGGCGCATACGGGGCCCGGGTTGCTGGGGGTTGTGGTGGCGGCGCGGTGAACTGGCGTGCGGCTTCCTGGGGGTGGGGTCATCGGTTGGGCGCGGGTGGCGGGTCGCGGGTCAGGAGTGGCGGGTCGGGGGTCGGGGATGGCGGGTCGCTGATCGCTGATCGCTGATCGCTGATCGCGGTCGCTGGTCTGTGGTCGCGGGCGCCGGTCTGTGGTCGTGATCGCGGTCGCTGGTGTGGGGGGCTGTGGTCTGTGGTCTTTGGCCCGCGGCCGGTTGTTGGTGGGTCGGTTTCGCCTGTGTGGGTGACGGAGTTGTCCACAACCGGGCGGTGATCCCCGGGAATCGACCATGATCATCGCGGGGGTGGCGGGCTGCCGGATCCTCGTGGCATGGCACTGCGATCACCTGTTCACATGGCCCGTCCGACCAGCGGCCCGGGCCGCGGCCCCGCATCCGACGTCCGCACCCGGCATCGCCGCCCGCCCCGCGCTCGCGGACGCGCGCGGCACCTTCGCCGGCGTGCGCCCGCGGAGGAACTGCGCCGACGAGCGGAGACGCTTTTCGGCGAGGGCGCGGTGTCCCGGCAAGGAGCGGGGAAGGGACCGCCGCGGGGGAAGGCCGCCGCGGCGGCCGACGGGGGCACCAGGACGGGGCCGGTGCGCGCGGAGCACCATGCCGATGAGCGGGAGGCGGGAGCGCTCGCCCGGCCGGAGGGGGAGCCGGGAGAGGCCGTTCGCCCGACGGGGGGAGCGGAGGGCCGTCGACCGGTGCCGGAGCCCGGAGGGGACGCTCCGCCGGTCGGCGAGGGCGACGAGACCGGTCGGCCGGTGCGGGACGGGTCCTGGCGGCAGCGGGCGGGACTTGCCCTGCGGGAGCGCATGCCGCTGTGGTTGCAGGCGCGCTGCGGCCTGGAACGGCGCAGCGTGCTCGCGCTCACGGTCGTCCTCGTCGCCGCCGCGGCCCTCGCCGCGCAGCATTTCTGGACCGGCCGGACCCAGCACGTGCGTCCGCCCGAGGTGGTCCGTGCGGCCCCGGCCTACGGCGCGCAGGGCGACGGAGCCGGCACCGCGGCGGCACCCGCTGCCGCGTCCGGTGCGCCGAGCGGCACGGCCTCGCCGGGGGCGGAGATCGTGGTGGACGTCGCCGGCAAGGTCCGCGATCCGGGAGTCCACCGCCTTCCCGCCGGGGCACGCGTCCAGGACGCCCTGCGTGCGGCGGGCGGTGTGCGCCCGGGCACCGAGACCGACGGGCTCAACCGCGCGCGCTTCCTGGTCGACGGCGAGCAGATCGTCGTCGGCGGACCGAACGGCGGCGGGGGAGCGGACGGGGTCACGGGTGCCGGGGCGGCGGCCGGCCCGGGAGCGGGTGGGCCGTCGGCCGGAGGAGCGGCCGGTGCCGTACCCGGAGCGGCACCCGCCGCTCCCCTCTCGCTCAACACGGCGACCGCCGACCAGCTCGACACCCTGCCCGGCGTCGGCCCCGTACTGGCCCAGCACATCATCGACTACCGCACACAGCACGGCGGTTTCCGCTCGGTCGACGAACTGCGCGAGGTCAACGGCATCGGCGATCGCCGCTTCGCCGATCTGCGGAATCTCGTGCGGCCATGAGGCGGCGGGAAGAGATCGCCGGTCCGGTGCCGGGCTCGGGTGCCGGTCGCCATGAGGTGCGGCGGCCCGGTGCGGGCGCCGGGCCACCGGCGGGTGACCGGTCCCCGGTGCACGCCGCTTCCGGCAACCGGCTCGGTGCCGCCAGCCCGCGGCAGGACGGGCCGATGGACCTGCGGCTCGTGCCACCCGCGCTCGCGGCCTGGGGTACGGCGGCGCTGCTGCTGGGCGCTCCGCCCGGCCGGCTCGCTGTCGTCGGCACCGTCTGCCTGGCGGTCGCGGTCGTCCTGCTGGCGGTGCGCCCGGGCCGCCGCCTCCGTTCCCGGCCCCGTCCCGGCGTCGGCTCTGGCTCCGGCGTCGGCTCCGGCCTCGATGCCGGTCCCGGCTCGGGCTGTGATATCGGCTCCGGCTCCGGCGTCGGCTCCGATCTCGGTGCCGGCTTGGGCTCCGGTCCCGGTGCCGGCTCCGGCTGGGACTCGGGCTTCGGTACCGGTACCGGTCCCGGGCTCGGCGCCGGTCCCGGCTCGGGTTCTGGCTCCGGCTCCGGCTCCGGTAGCGGCTTCGGCTCCCGTTTCCGTCCCGGCCTGAGTTCGCGTTCCCGCCGCCGTCCCGGCGCCGCGGTCGCCGCCGTGCTGCTCTGTGTCGCCGCGTCCGCCGTCTCGGCCGGGCTGCACGGGGCGGATCTGCGTCGCGGGCCCGTGCCCGAGCTGGCGCGGCGGTACGCCACGGTCACCGCCGAGGTGGAGGTCACCTCCGACCCCCGGCTCACCCGGCCCCGCGTCCATGGTGATCACGCCGCTCGGCCGACGGTGGTGATCCGCGCCGACGTACGACGGGTGCGGCGTCCGGACGGCGCGACGCTGACCGCCCGGACGCCGGTGCTGCTGATCGTCGACCCCGGCGGCACACGGCCCGCCGCGGCCGAGGGCGACCGCGCCTCTCCGTGGCTCGGCCTCCTGCCCACCACGCGGCTGCGTGTGACGGCGCGAACGGCACCGCCCCTGCCGGGCGGCGGCGACCGGATCGCCGCTGTGCTGCGGGTGCGGGGCGAGACAGGACCGGAGGTGTCGGCCGAGCCGTCCGGGGCGCAGCGGCTGGCGGGACGGTTGCGCGCCGGGCTCCGGGAGGCGACCGACGGACTGCCGGCGGACGCGCGGGCGCTGCTGCCGGGGCTGGTCGTCGGGGACACCTCGCGGGTCACACCCGAGTTGGAGGAGGCGTTCGAGGAGACCGACCTCGTGCACACGCTCGCCGTGTCCGGGGCCAACTTCACCATTCTGCTCGCGCTGTTGCTGGGACCACCGGGCCTGGCGATGCGCAGCGAGCGGCAGGGCCTGGCACCCCGGCTCGGCATCCCGCTGCGGGCGACGGCCGTGCTCGGCGGCGCGCTCGCGCTCGGGTTCGTCGTCGTGTGCCGGCCCGAGCCCAGCGTGCTGCGCGCCGCTGCCTGCGGCGCCGTGGCGCTGCTGGCCCTGGCCACCGGGCGGCGCAGATCCCTGGTGCCGGCACTGGCGACGGCCGTCCTGCTGCTGGTGCTCTACGACCCGTGGCTGGCCCGCAGTTACGGCTTCCTGCTCTCCGTGCTGGCCACCGGCGCCCTGCTCACCCTCGCGCCGCGGTGGAGCACCGCCCTGCGCCGGCGCCGGGTGCCGCCCGGGCTCGCCGAGGCGCTGGCCGCCGCAGCCGCCGCGCAGGCCGTGTGCGCGCCGGTGGTGGCCGTGCTGTCGGCCCGGGTGAGCCTGGTCGCGGTGCCGTGCAACCTGCTCGCGGGGTTCGCGGTCGCGCCGGCCACCGTGCTGGGGTTCGGCGCGCTGGCGACGGCGCCGCTGGCGATGCCGGTGGCCAAGGCGCTCGCGTGGTGCGCGAGTTGGCCCGCCGAATGGCTCGCCGGGGTGGCGCGCACCGGGGCGGCGCTGCCCGGCGCCGGCGTGGACTGGCCCGGCACCTGGGGCGGGGCGGCACTGCTCGCCGTCGTCACGGTCGTGGTGCTGCTCGTCGGCCGACGGCTGCTGCGGCGCCCGTGGTGGTGCGGGGTCTGCGTGGTGCTGCTGGTCCTGGCCGTGGTGCAGCCGCCGCCGCTGACCCGGGTGGTCACGGGCTGGCCGCCACCGGGCTGGCGGCTGGTGATGTGCGACGTCGGGCAGGGCGACGCCCTGGTGCTGGCCGCCGGGGAGGACACGGGTGTCGTCGTGGACGCCGGGCCCGATCCGCTGCTCGTCGACCGCTGTCTGCGCTCGCTCGGCATCACCCGGGTCCCGCTCGTCGTGCTGACGCACTTCCACGCCGACCACGTGGCGGGGCTGCCCGGCGTACTGCGGGGGCGGGCGGTGGGCGCCATCGAGACCACCGGCTTCGAGGAACCCGCGGACCAGGCGGACTTCGTGCGCAGACAGGCGGCGGCCCGGCGGATCCCCCTCCGCCACGCCGTCGCCGGGGAGGCCCGGCGGGCCGGAGAGCTGTCCTGGGAGGTGGTGTGGCCGCCGGCGCCCGCAGGGCCCGCCGCGGCGCCCGCCCCCGAAGGGCCGAACGACGCCAGCGTCAGCCTGCTCGTCCGGACGGCCGGGCTGCGCCTGCTCCTCCTCGGCGACCTGGAGCCCCCGGCCCAGCGCGCCCTGGCGAGATCACCGGCGGCGGCGAGCCTCGACCGGGTGGACGTGCTGAAGGTGGCCCATCACGGCTCGGCGTATCAGGACCCGCACCTCCTGCGCCGCGTCGCCCCGAGACTGGCGCTGATCTCCTGCGGTGAGGACAACCCGTACGGACACCCCGCCCCCGGCACGCTCGGGGCGCTGCACGCCCAGGGCGCGACGGTGATGCGGACGGACCGGGACGGAGCGCTGGCGGTCACGGGCACCGCGGAGAGGCTGGGCGTGGCGGCGGACTGAGAGCGGGGACGCCGGGCGGGAGACTGAGGGCATGAGATCCGCACAGGTCGATGCCTACCTTCGTCGGCTGGGAGCCGCCTACCCGGCGTGGCCCACCCTGGAGGTGCTGCGTGAGCTGCATGTGCGCCATCTGCGTGCGGTGCCGTTCGAGAATCTGTCCGTGCACCTCGGCGAGGCCGTCGACCTGGACGAGGAGCGGCTGGTGGAGAAACTGGCGGGCGCGCGGCGCGGCGGGTTCTGCTACGAACTCAACGGCGCCTTCGCCGCGTTGCTCACCGCGCTGGGCTATGAGGTGACCCTGCTCGCCGCCCGGGGGTACGCGGACGAGGGCAGGCTCGGGATTCCCTACGACCATCTGGCGCTGAGGGTGCGGACGGTGGACGGCGGTGACTGCCTGGCCGACGTCGGGTTCGGAGCGCACAGCCACTATCCGCTGGCCCTGGGGGAGCGGGGCGAGCAGGCGGACCCGGGCGGGACCTTCCGCATCGCCGAGGCGGGGCCGGACGCCGCCGGGGTGCGCGGCGGCCACCCCTCGGCCCGCGCCGCGGACCTGGACGTCCTGCGGGACGGCAAGCCGGTGTACCGGCTGGAGCCGCGCCCGCGCGTGCTCGACGACTTCGTGGTCGGGGCCTGGTGGCACAGCACCTCGCCCCGTTCGCCCTTCCTGCGCTCTCTGGTCTGCTCCCGGCTCACGGAGGACGGCGGGAGGGTCACGCTCAGCGGACGGCGGCTGACGCTGACGGCACCCGACGGGAGACGGGAGCAGCGCGAGCTGGGCACGGACGACGAGGTGCTCCGGGCCTACCGGGACCGGTTCGGCATCGAACTGCCGCGGGTACCGACGGTGCGCCGCGCCGCCCCGAGCGGCTGAGCATGCGGTCCTCGGGCCCGTCGCCGGTGATCCGGGGCGGTGCCGGACAATGGCTGACGTGAGTGACGTCAGACATCTGCTCGTGCTCCCCGACCGCGACGCCGCGGAAGAGGCCGCGGAGGCGCTCGGGGAGCGGTTCGCCCTCGCTGAGGAGCCCCGTATCGTCCGGGACGCCTTGGCCGGTGAGGACGACGCCGAGGACGCCCAGTGGCTCGTCGTCCTGCGCGACCAGGAGGAACGGCTGGACCCCGAGGAGCTGGACGAGTTCGCGGCCCGGTGGGACGGCTGGCGCGAGGAGCCCTAGCCGGCCGTCGGAACCGCGGAACCTCCGCCGCCCGAGCCATCGGGACCCGGACCCCGGGACCGGAACCCCGGGCCCCGAGCCCCCGAAAGCCAAGCCCCGGGCCCCGGGAGCCCGAGCCCAGGCCCCCGGCCCCCCCGGCACCGCCGCCCCCACTGTCAGTGCCCCGTGCCATCCTTGTCGCAATGGCCAGGAAGACTGCGAACGACGACCCTCTCGCCCCGGTGACACTCGCCGTGGGCCAGGAGGACCTCCTGCTCGACCGTGCCGTGCAGGAGGTGGTGGCCGCCGCCAGGGCCGCCGACGCCGACACGGACGTACGCGACCTCACCCCGGACCAGTTGCAGCCCGGCACCCTCGCCGAGCTGACCAGCCCCTCGCTCTTCGCCGAGCGCAAAGTCGTGGTCGTACGCAATGCGCAGGACCTGGCCGCCGACACGGTCAAGGACGTGAAGGCCTATCTCGGCGCCCCCGCCGAGGAGATCACCCTCGTGCTGCTGCACGCGGGCGGAGCAAAGGGCAAGGGCCTGCTGGACGCCGCGCGCAAGGCGGGCGCGCGCGAGGTGGCGTGCCCGAAGATGACCAAGCCGGCGGACCGGCTGGCCTTCGTCCGGGCGGAGTTCCGCACCGCCGGGCGGTCGGCCACCCCGGAGGCCTGCCAGGCGCTGGTCGACGCGATCGGCAGCGATCTGCGGGAGCTGGCGTCCGCGGTGGCCCAGCTGTCCGCCGACGTCGAGGGCACCATCGACGAGGCGGTCGTCGGGCGGTACTACACCGGCCGGGCCGAGGCCTCCAGCTTCACGGTCGCCGACCGGGCGGTCGAGGGCCGGGCGGCGGAGGCGCTGGAGGCGCTGAGATGGTCCCTGGCCACGGGCGTGGCACCGGTGCTGATCACCAGCGCCCTCGCGCAGGGCGTGCGGGCGATCGGCAAGCTGTCGTCGGCGCGCGGCGGACGGCCCGCCGACCTCGCCCGGGAGCTGGGGATGCCGCCGTGGAAGGTCGACCGGGTGCGTCAGCAGATGCGGGGCTGGACCCCGGACGGCGTCGCGGTGGCGCTGCGGGCGGTCGCCGAGGCGGACGCCGGGGTGAAGGGCGGCGGCGACGACCCCGAGTACGCGCTGGAGAAGGCGGTCGTCACCATCGCCCGTGCGGCGCGGTCGAGGGGCAGGGCGTAGAGGAGGAGAATCGGGTTGTCAGCCGTACGTCGCCGAGCAAGGGAAAGGTGGCGAGGGCCATGGCTGAACACCCTCACGCCGCGTTGGTACGCAGAGGCTTCGAGGCCTTCTCACGCGGTGACATGGAGACCCTGCGGGAACTGATCGCGTCGGACGCCACGCACCACGTACCCGGAGAGCACCCGTTGTCGGGTGACTTCAAGGGTGTGGACGCGATCATCGAGATGTACGAGCGGCTCGGCGCGGAGACCGGCGGGACGATGCAGGGCGAACTGATCGGCACCTGCGTCGACGGCCGGGGCCACGCGGTCGGGATGATGCGTTTCACGGCCGAGCGCAACGGCAAGCGCCTCGACGACACCGGGTGCATCGTCTTCCGGATCGTCGGGGACAAGATCACCGACCTCGACGAGTGCGTCGAGGACATCGACGCCAACAACGAGTTCTGGTCGTAGCCGGGAACCGGTCCCGCGCCCGGGCGACACCACACCGACGAGAACGAGGACGGCGAGCACACCGACTGAGGAGGGCAACGCCGAAGGCCCCGCCCGCCGCCCTGGGGAAGGGCGGAAGGCGAGGCCTTCGGTTCACGCTCGTGGACCCGTGCCCGCGTGGCGAACGCAGGCCGCGCACGGGTCCGGGGTGCCGGTCGGGAGCGGATGAGAGAGGGCCCGCCCTGGGTCCTTCCGGCGATCAGACCAGATGGGTGGTTCAGCCCTTGAGAGCGGCGACCTTCTGAGCCAGCGCCGACTTCTTGTTGGCGGCCTGGTTCTTGTGGATGACGCCCTTGGAGACGGCCTTGTCGAGCTGACGCGCGGCGACGCGCTGGTACTCGACGGCCTTCTCGACGTCACCCGCGGCGACGGCCTCGCGGGTCCGGCGGATCGCGGTCTTCAGGGAGGACTTGACGGCCTTGTTGCGCAGCCGGGCCTTCTCGTTGGTCTTGATCCGCTTGATCTGGGACTTGATGTTCGCCACGAATGAGCCTTTTCAGGTTCTGGCACAAGGCCGCACGGAAGACCGCGACGATCCTGTACCGGTGATTTCCAGAGGACGTGCCTCGCGCTGAGAGGGCATGAGACACAGCCCCCCACACTACCAGCGGCCCATTCCACGGCCCAAACCCGTCTCCTCCGCGGCCCACACCCGTCTCCGGTCTCCACCCGTGGGACGATGGAAGCTACGTATCGATCCGATCCGACCCGAGACCGCAGACACTGCGGACGCCTCAAGAATCAGGACCCTGCGTGCCCGCGATCCCTAGCCATGTGCCCGAGCCGAGCCGAACCGACCCGGCTCTGATCCGCAACTTCTGCATCATCGCGCACATCGACCACGGCAAGTCCACGCTCGCCGACCGGATGCTCCAGCTGACCGGTGTGGTCGAGCAGCGGCAGATGCGCGCCCAGTACCTCGACCGCATGGACATCGAGCGAGAGCGCGGCATCACGATCAAGTCCCAGGCGGTGCGATTGCCGTGGGCGCCGACCCACGACAAGGGCGACACGCACATCCTCAACATGATCGACACCCCGGGACACGTCGACTTCACGTACGAGGTCTCGCGGTCGCTCGCCGCCTGCGAGGGGACCATCCTGCTGGTCGACGCGGCCCAGGGCATCGAGGCGCAGACCCTCGCCAACCTCTACCTGGCGATGGAGAACGACCTCACGATCATCCCCGTGCTGAACAAGATCGACCTGCCGGCCGCGCAGCCCGAGAAGTTCGCCGAGGAACTGGCCAACCTGGTCGGCTGCGAGCCGGACGACGTGCTCAAGGTCTCCGCCAAGACCGGGCTCGGCGTCGAGGCGCTGCTGGACAAGGTCGTCGCCGAGATCCCGCCCCCGGTCGGCGTCGCGGACGCCCCCGCCCGCGCGATGATCTTCGACTCCGTCTACGACTCCTACCGCGGTGTCGTGACGTACGTCCGTGTCATCGACGGCCAGCTCAACAAGCGTGAGCGCATCCGGATGATGTCCACCGGCGCCACCCACGAACTGCTGGAGATCGGCACCAACTCCCCGGAGATGCTGGCCGCCGACGGTCTCGGCGTCGGCGAGGTGGGCTACCTGATCACCGGGGTGAAGGACGTCCGCCAGTCCAAGGTCGGTGACACCGTCACCAGCCAGCAGAAGGGCGCCGAGGAGCCGCTCGGCGGCTACAAGGACCCCAAGCCGATGGTCTTCTCCGGCCTGTATCCGCTGGACGGCTCGGACTACCCCGAGCTGCGCGAGGCCCTGGACAAGCTCCAGCTCAACGACGCCGCCCTCGTCTACGAGCCCGAGACCTCCGCCGCCCTCGGCTTCGGCTTCCGCGTCGGCTTCCTGGGCCTGCTGCACCTCGACGTGATCCGCGAGCGGCTGGAGCGCGAGTTCGGGCTCGACCTGATCGCCACCGCGCCCAACGTGGTCTACCGCGTGATCATGGAGGACGGCACCGAGCACACGGTCACCAACCCGAGCGAGTTCCCCGAGGGCAAGATCAGCGAGGTGTACGAGCCGGTCGTGCGCGCCACCCTGCTGGCGCCGACGGAGTTCATCGGCTCGATCATGGAGCTGTGCCAGAACCGGCGCGGCACCCTGCTGGGCATGGACTACCTGTCCGAGGACCGGGTGGAGATCCGCTACACCCTCCCGCTCGCCGAGATCGTCTTCGACTTCTTCGACCAGCTGAAGTCCAAGACGCGCGGCTACGCCTCCCTGGACTACGAGCCCACCGGCGAGCAGACCTCCAGCCTGGTCAAGGTCGACATCCTGCTGCACGGCGACAAGGTCGACGCCTTCTCGGCGATCACCCACAAGGACCAGGCGTACGCCTACGGTGTCCGGCTCGTCGCCAAGCTCAAGGAGCTGATCCCGCGGCAGGCCTTCGAGGTCCCGGTGCAGGCCGCCATCGGCTCCCGGGTGATCGCCCGCGAGACCATCCGCGCCATCCGCAAGGACGTCCTCGCCAAGTGCTACGGCGGTGACATCTCCCGTAAGCGGAAGCTGCTGGAGAAGCAGAAGGAAGGCAAGAAGCGGATGAAGATGGTGGGTTCGGTGGAGGTTCCGCAGGAGGCCTTCATCGCGGTCCTCTCCAGCGACGAGAGCGCCGGATCGGGCAAGGGCAAGAAGTAGCCGCCCGCAAATGGGGTGTATCGGGGCCCGTCGCGCGACAGTGCGGCGGGCCCCTTCGCGTGCGCACGGCCGCTGTCTGTAGGAAGTGACAGGGTGCGGACCCTTACGTACCGGCCGACCTGCCTCTACTCTGTCCCTGCCCGATAGTTACTCATGAGTTAAACAACTGCGCGAGAGCCGAACCCGAGAGCTGAACCAGCCCCCACCTGAGACAGCCGCAACGAGCCAACCGCACGAGCCAGCCGCACCGTCGCGGGCCCGGAGGATGTCGTGAGCGACACACAGACACTGATCGAGAACCGTCCGCCCTCCGTGGCGGGCCTCTTCCTGGAGCGCGTGGCGGCCACGCCGGACGCCGAGGCGTACCGCTACCCCGTGCCGCCGGCCTCGGGCGAGGGCCCGGACGACTGGAAGTCGCTGAGCTGGGCGCAGGCCGCCGAACGCGTGTACGCGATCGCCGCCGGTCTCGTCGAGCTGGGCGTGCAGCCGGAGCAGCGGGTGGCGCTGGCCTCGGCGACCCGGATCGAGTGGATCCTGACCGACCTCGGCATCATGTGCGCGGGCGCGGCGACCACCACGATCTACCCGCAGACCAACGCCGACGAGTCGGCGTACATCCTGTCCGACTCCGAGAGCCGCGTCCTCGTCGCCGAGAACGCCGAGCAGCTCGCCAAGGCCCGGGAGAAGCGGGCGGAGCTGCCGGAACTCACCCACGTGGTGGTGATCGACCCGGCCGGCGCCGACACGTCCGAGGACTGGGTGCTGACCCTGGAGGAGTTGCAGGACCGGGGCAGGGCCCGGCTGGAGAAGGACCCCGAGGTGATCAGGGAGCGGGTCGGCGCGCTCACCAAGGACCAGCTCGCCACCCTCATCTACACCTCCGGCACCACCGGCCGCCCCAAGGGCGTCCGCCTCCCGCACGACAACTGGTCGTACATGGCGAAGGCGATCGCCGCGACCGGCCTGGTCGGAGCGGACGACGTGCAGTACCTGTGGCTGCCGCTCGCGCACGTCTTCGGCAAGGTGCTCACCTCCGGCCAGATCGAGGTCGGGCACGTCACCGCCGTCGACGGCCGGGTCGACAAGATCATCGAGAATCTGCCGGTCGTCCAGCCGACCTACATGGCGGCCGTGCCGCGCATCTTCGAGAAGGTCTACAACGGCGTCGCGGCCAAGGCGAAGGCCGGCGGCGGAGCCAAGTACAAGATCTTCCAGTGGGCGGCCGGCGTCGCCCGCGAGTACGCCAAGGTCACCCAGGACAACTTCCGCCGCACCGGCACCGCGAGCGCGCCCCTCGGACTGCGCTCCAAGCACGCCGTCGCCGACAAGCTCGTCTACGCCAAGATCCGCGAGGCCTTCGGCGGCAACCTGCGCGCCTGCGTCTCCGGCTCGGCGGCCCTCGCGCCCGACATCGGCTACTTCTTCTCCGGAGCCGGCATCCACATCCTGGAGGGCTACGGCCTCACCGAGTCCTCCGCCGCGTCCTTCGTCAACCCCGGCGAGGCCTACCGCACCGGCACCGTCGGCAAGCCGCTGCCCGGCACCGAGGTGCGCATCGCCGACGACGGCGAGATCCTGCTGCGCGGCCCCGGCATCATGGAGGGCTACCACAAGCTGCCCGAGAAGACCGCCGAGGTGCTGGAGTCCGACGGCTGGTTCCACACCGGCGACATCGGCGAGCTGTCGGCCGACGGCTATCTGCGCATCACCGACCGCAAGAAGGACCTCATCAAGACCTCGGGCGGCAAGTACATCGCGCCCGCCGAGGTCGAGGGCCAGTTCAAGGCGGTGTGCCCGTACGTCTCCAACATCCTCGTGCACGGCGCCGACCGGAACTTCTGCACCGCGCTCATCGCCCTCGACGAGGCCGCCCTCGCCGGGTGGGCCAAGGAGAACGGTCTGGAGGGCAGGCCGTACGCCGAGATCGTCGCCGCGCCGGCCACGGTCGAGATGGTCCAGGGCTACGTCGACCAGCTCAACGCCGGGCTCCAGCGCTGGCAGACGATCAAGAAGTTCCGGCTGCTGCCGCGCGACCTCGACGTGGAGCACGGCGAGATCACGCCGAGCCTGAAGCTGAAGCGGCCGGTGGTCGAGCGGGAGTACAAGCACCTGATCGACGAGATGTACGAGGGCGCGCGCGAGGCCTGAGCCGCGCGCCGGTCCGGATCGGCGCGCACGGCGCACGCGATGTCGTCGGGATCGGTCCGTTCCGGACCGGTCCCGACCGCGTCTGTAGCACGCTTGTCACCCATGGCGGCCCACTTCGGTAACTCGGTGCGTACGCCCGTGGCCGGTCTGTCACTCTGTCGGCAGCGACCGCGGCGTATTCGTACGAAATTCCCAGGGGGCCGTCCATGGGGGCCATTCCGACACAACGGGAGACCGTCTTCCGTTCCGGTGGGGTGCCCGCGCACCCAGCGACGTCCGGGCGGACGAGCGCGATCCTGCCGGGAAGCTCCCTCGCGCCGGGAGCCGCCCGCGCGCTGCTGCGGTCGGCGCGCGCCGAGTGGACCGGGCAGGGCCTGCCCGGCGTGGAGCATCTGACCGACCGCCGCCTCGAGGACGCCCTCGTCGTCGTCAGCGAACTCGTCACCAACGCCGTCGTCCACGCCGGCACGGACGTGGAGGTGACCTGTCTGCTGGAGGAGGGCGGCGCCCTGACCGTGGAGGCGTGCGACCGGCACCCCGCCCGCGCCCCGCGTACCGACGACGCGCGCTCGCCCTACGACGCGCCCGAGTACGGCCGCGGGCTGCGCCTGGTCGCCGCGCTCTGCGAGACCTGGGGGATCACCTACCACGCGGGCGCCAAGACCGTCTGGGCCCGCCTGTCCCCGCCGGCGGGCCGCCCGGCCGCCACCGGGACGGAGGGGGCGGCGGCCGGCGCACGGAGGGAGGGCCCGGGCGCCGCGTGGGCGGAGGCGGCGGGTGCGGCGTGGGGCGAGGCGGCGGGCGCCGTGTGGGAGGAGGGACCGTCCTCCGCCCCGTCCGAGGGCACCGCCGGGGCCGGGGCCGGCGGTGCGGTCGCCGCCCGGGACGGTGCGCCCGGTGCGCCGGGGTCCCGGTGTGCCGGGGCGGCGGTCGCCGAGCCGCCGGAGGCCGGCCCGGGGCCGGACCACGACCGGGAGTGGCTGGGCCGCGCGGCGCTGTCCTTCCTCGCCGAGGCCTCCGACCTGCTCGCCGGACAGCTCGACGAGGATCTCGTCACCTCCCTCACCGGCCAGCTGATCGTGCCGCGGCTCGCCGACTGGTGCGCGGTGTGGCTGGAGGACGAGTCCCTGGGCCGTTCCGCCACCGCCGCCCGCCTCGCCCGCGTCTGGCACGCCAGCGAGAGCCGCGTCGAGGAACTGCACCGGGTCCTGGAGAAGAGCCCGCCGTGCCCGTCCGACGCCGTGGACGCCGGGCCGGTCGCCCACCCCTGGCCCGGCGAGGCGCTCGGCCCGCACGAGACCCGCGGTGCCGCCCTCGCCTACCGGCTGGCCGCCGGCGGACGGCCGCTGGGCACGCTGGTCATCGGCCGGGCCGGCCCGCCCCGCTTCCCCGAGGAGATCACCGGCCTCGTGGAGGACCTCAGCCGCCGGGTGGCGCTCGCCATCGGCGCCGCCCGCCAGTACGCCCGGCAGGCCGCCATCAGCGCCGTACTCCAGCGCGGACTGCTGCCCGGCGCGGTCGCCGAGATCCCCGGGGTGCGCACCGCCCTCGTGCACGAGCCGTGCGTCAAGGGCGGCCCCAGCGGCGACTTCTACGACCTCTTCCCGGCCGGCGACGGCCGCTGGTGCTTCGCCGTCGGCGACGTCCAGGGCAAGGGCCCCGAGGCCGCCGTCGTCATCGGGCTGGCCCGGCCCTGGCTGCGGCTGCTGGCCCGCGAGGGCTACGGCGTCCCCGGCGTCCTGGACCGGCTCAACCAGCTCCTCCTGGACGACGCCACCGAGGCCGCCGACGCCGCCGCCCGTGCGCTGGTGGCCGCCGGTGCCCGCCCGGCCGTGCCCGGCGACGGCCCCCAGACCCGCTTCCTCTCCCTCCTCTACGGCGAACTGGTCCCCTTCGCCGGCGGCGTCCGCTGCACCCTCGCCTCCGCCGGTCACCCCCTGCCCCTGCTGCTGGCGCCCGACGGCATCGTCCGCACGGCGGCGCAGCCGCAGACCCTCCTCGGGGTGATAGAGGACACGGCGTACACCAGCGACACCGTCGAACTGCGCTCCGGCGACACGCTGCTGTGCGTCACGGACGGGATCACCGAGCGGCGCGACGGCTCCCGGCAGTTCGACGACGGCGACGGGCTCGCGGCGGCCCTGGCCGGGTGCGCGGGGCTGGCGGCCGAGCCGATCGCCGAGCGCATCCGGCGGCTGGTGCACGACTTCGGGGACCGGCCGCCGGACGACGATCTCGCACTGCTGGTGCTCCAGGCGGAGTAGCCGGCGCTTCGGGCGGAGCGGGCGGGGCAGGCGGGGCAGGCAGACCAGGCAGAGCGGGGAAGGAGCAACGGGGCGGGTGCGGGACAATGGAGGGCATGCCCTCCGCACTCCCCGACGGCGAACCCGTCCCGGCCGACGGTGCGCTCCCCGCCTCCGCGCTCGCCGGGGCCGCGGACCGCCCGCTCGGCTTCTACCTGCACGTCCCCTACTGCGCGACCCGCTGCGGCTACTGCGACTTCAACACCTACACCGCGACCGAGCTGCGCGGCACCGGCGGCGTGCTCGCCTCCCGCGACAACTACGCCGACACCCTGATCGACGAGATCCGACTCGCCCGCAAGGTGCTCGGCGACGACCCGCGCGCCGTCCGCACGGTGTTCGTCGGCGGCGGTACGCCCACCCTGCTGGCCGCCGGCGACCTGGTACGGATGCTGCGCGCGCTCCGGGACGAGTTCGGACTGGCGCCGGACGCCGAGATCACCACGGAGGCGAACCCGGAATCGGTCGACCCGGCCTATCTGGCGGCCCTGCGGCAGGGCGGCTTCAACCGGATCTCCTTCGGCATGCAGAGCGCCCGGCAGCACGTGCTGAAGGTGCTCGACCGCACCCACACCCCCGGGCGCCCCGAGGCGTGCGTCGCGGAGGCCCGCGCGGCCGGCTTCGACCACGTCAACCTCGACCTGATCTACGGCACGCCCGGCGAGTCCGACGACGACTGGCGGGCGTCGCTGGACGCCGCGCTCGGCGCCGGGCCCGACCACGTCTCGGCGTACGCGCTGATCGTCGAGGAGGGCACGCAGCTCGCCCGGCGCGTCCGGCGCGGCGAGATCCCGATGACCGACGACGACGTGCACGCCGACCGGTACCTGATCGCCGAGGAGCGGCTGTCGGCGGCGGGCTACGACTGGTACGAGGTGTCCAACTGGGCCACCTCGGACGCGGGACGCTGCCTGCACAACGAGCTGTACTGGCGGGGCGCCGACTGGTGGGGTGCCGGGCCGGGCGCGCACAGCCACGTGGGCGGGGTGCGGTGGTGGAACGCCAAGCACCCGGGGGCGTACGCCGCCGCGCTGGCCGGCGGGCGGTCACCGGGGGCCGGGCGGGAGGTCCTGACGGAGGAGGACCGGCGCGTGGAGCGGGTGCTGCTGGAGCTGAGGCTGCGGGAGGGGGTGCCGTTGTCGCTGCTGCGGGAGCGGGGGGTGGCCGCCTCGCGGCGGGCGCTGTCGGAGGGGCTGCTGGAGGGGGCGCCGTACGAGGAGGGGCGGGCCGTGCTGACGTTGCGGGGGCGGTTGCTGGCGGACGCGGTGGTCCGGGACCTGGTGGACTGACCTCCCCGTTTTCCTCGCCCCCGCCGCCCCTACCCGTCCCGTCCTTCTGGGGGCTGCGCCCCCAGGCCCCCGCTTCGGCCGGAACGGCCTCGTCCTCGAACGCCGGACGGGCTGGTAAGTCAGCCCCTCTGGGGGTGCCCCCTCCGGGGGAGTTTGAGGAGCGGGGGTCCGGGGGCGGAGCCCCCGGGGGACGGGAATGGGTAGGGGCGGCGGGGGCGGAGGGCGTCAGGTCGTCACGAAGTCGATCAGTTCCTCCACGCGGCCCAGCAGCTCCGGCTCCAGGTCCTTGTACGAGCGCACCCGGGACAGGATCCGCTGCCACGCCGCCCCCGTGTTCTCCGGCCAGCCCAGCGCCCGGCACACCCCCGTCTTCCAGTCCTGGCCGCGCGGCACCCGCGGCCAGCCCTCGATGCCCAGGGACGACGGCTTCACCGCCTCCCAGACGTCGATGTACGGATGGCCCACCACCAGCGCGTGCTCGCCGGTGACCGACTCCGCGATGCGCCACTCCTTCGAGCCCGGCACGAGATGGTCCACCAGGACGCCCAGACGCGCGTCGGGGCCCGGCCCGAACTCGGCGACGATCGACGGCAGGTCGTCCACGCCCTCCAGGTACTCCACCACCACGCCCTCGATGCGCAGGTCGTCGCCCCAGACCTTCTCGACCAGCTCGGCGTCGTGCCGCCCCTCGACGTAGATGCGGCCGGCGCGGGCCACGCGCGCGCGTGCGCCGGGCACGGCGACCGAGCCCGACGCCGTCCGCGCGGGGCGCACGGGACCCGAGGAGGGCCGCACCAGGGTCACCACCCGCCCCTCCAGCAGGAAGCCCCGCGGCTGGAGCGGGAACACCCGGCGCTTGCCGAACCGGTCCTCCAGCGTCACCGTGCCCGCCTCGCAGCCGGTCACCGCGCCGCAGAAACCGGTCCCCGGCTCCTCCACCACCAGTCCCGGCTCGGCCGGAACCTCCGGCACCGGCTGCGGCTTCTTCCACGGCGGGGTCAGATCGGGGGAGTACTGGCGCATTCTCCCGACGATAGGAGAATCCCGCCGGCCGTGATCAGCGCGACACGCCGTGCCGGGCGGCCAGCGCGTCCCGCTGGGCCCGCACGAACTCCGCGTCCACCACCGCCCCGTGACCGGGTACGTACAGCGCGTCGTCGCCGCCCAGGTCGAGGAGCCGGTCGAGGGCGGCCGGCCAGTGCGCCGGTACGGCGTCGGGGCCCGCCTGAGGTGCGCCGGACTCCTCGACCAGGTCGCCGCAGAAGACGACCTCCGGGTCGCCCGGCACCAGCACCGCCAGGTCGTGCGCGGTGTGCCCGGGCCCCAGGTTGGCCAGCAGGACCTGCCGGCCGCCGCCGAGGTCGAGGGTCCACTCGCCGCACACCTGATGGCGCACCGGCACCAGGGCGTCCGCCGCCTCCTCCGCCCGGCGCGCGTCCAAACCGTGGGCGACCGCGTCGGCCCGCAGCTCCTCCCGCCCGGAGACGGTGCCCAGGGCCGTGTCCACGCCCACCGCGCCGTACACCTCCGCGCCCGCGAAGGCCGCCGCGCCGAAGACGTGGTCGAAGTGGGGATGGGTCAGCGCGAGATGCGTCACACGGTGACCCGTGAGCGCCTGCGCCTCGGCGCGCAGCCGGGCGCCCTCGCCCAGACTCGCCCCGGCGTCGATCAGCAGCGCCGCGCCCCGGCCGACGACGAGCCCCGCCGTGCAGTCCCACACCGGCAGCCGGCACCGCCCGACACCGGCCGCCACCCTCTCCCACCCCAGCTCTTCCCAAGTCACCGTCATACCGCGACGCTAACGGGGACGACGGATCCGGGCACGACGGGCGCGGGCCCGGCCTTGCCCGGGGAGTACCCCACGGCCGTACACTGGCCGGGGAAGTTTGGCACTCACCCGCGCCGAGTGCCAGGAGGGGCGTCCGGGCGAAGGACTTCTGGAGGTGTTGCGCGATGCTCAGTGAACGAAGGCTTCAGGTGCTGCGCGCCATCGTCCAGGACTACGTCGGCACCGAGGAGCCCGTCGGCTCCAAGGCCCTCACCGAGCGGCACAACCTCGGCGTCTCCCCGGCCACCGTGCGCAACGACATGGCGGCCCTGGAGGAGGAGGGGTTCATCGCCCAGCCGCACACCAGCGCCGGGCGCATCCCCACCGACAAGGGCTACCGTCTCTTCGTCGACAAGCTGGCCGGCGTCAAGCCGATGACGGCCCCCGAGCGGCGCGCCATCCAGAACTTCCTGGAGGGCGCCGTCGACCTCGACGACGTGGTGGCGCGCACGGTGCGGCTGCTGGCGCAGCTGACCCGGCAGGTCGCCGTCGTCCAGTACCCGTCCCTGACCCGCTCGACCGTGCGGCACGTGGAGCTGCTCTCGCTCGCGCCCGCGCGCCTGATGCTGGTGCTGATCACGGACACCGGCCGGGTGGAGCAGCGGATGGTCGACTGCCCGGTGCCGTTCGGCGAGAGTTCGCTCGCGGACCTGCGCGCGCGGCTCAACAGCCGGGTCGCGGGCCGCCGTTTCACGGACGTGCCGACGCTGGTGGAGGACCTGCCGGACGCCTTCGACCCGGAGGACCGCGGTACGGTCTCGACGGTGCTCTCCACTCTCCTGGAGACGCTGGTCGAGGAGAACGAGGAGCGGCTGATGATCGGCGGCACCGCCAATCTCACCCGCTTCGGGCACGACTTCCCCCTCACGATCCGGCCGGTGCTGGAGGCGCTGGAGGAGCAGATGGTGCTCCTCAAGCTGCTCGGCGAGGCCAAGGATCCGGGCGTGACCGTCCGTATCGGTCATGAGAACGCCCACGAAGGACTCAACTCCACGTCCGTCGTGTCGGTGGGCTACGGTTCGGGCGGCGAGGCGGTTGCCAAGCTCGGCGTGGTCGGACCGACCCGCATGGACTACCCGGGAACGATGGGAGCGGTACGCGCAGTGGCACGGTACGTCGGACAGATCCTGGCGGAGTCGTAGGTGGCCACGGACTATTACGCCGTTCTCGGCGTGCGCCGCGACGCGTCGCAGGAAGAGATCAAGAAGGCCTTCCGGCGGCTCGCGCGCGAGCTGCACCCGGACGTCAATCCGGACCCGAAGACCCAGGAGCGGTTCAAGGAGATCAACGCCGCTTACGAGGTGCTGTCGGACCCGCAGAAGAAGCAGGTCTACGACCTCGGCGGCGACCCGCTCTCCCAGGCCGCCGGCGGTGGCGGGGCCGGTGGCTTCGGCGCGGGCGGCTTCGGCAACTTCTCCGACATCATGGACGCGTTCTTCGGCACGGCGTCGCAGCGCGGGCCGCGCTCGCGCACCCGCCGGGGCCAGGACGCCATGATCCGGATCGAGGTCGAGCTGGACGAGGCCGCGTTCGGCACGACGAAGGACATCCAGGTCGACACGGCCGTCGTCTGCACCACCTGCAACGGTGAGGGCGCGGCGCCGGGCACGAGTGCCCAGACGTGTGACATGTGCCGCGGCCGCGGTGAGGTCTCCCAGGTCACCCGGTCCTTCCTCGGCCAGGTCATGACCTCCCGGCCCTGCCCCCAGTGCCAGGGCTTCGGCACGGTGGTGCCGACGCCGTGCCCCGAGTGCGCCGGTGACGGACGCATCCGCTCGCGCCGCACGCTGACCGTGAAGATCCCGGCCGGTGTCGACAACGGCACGCGGATCCAGCTGGCCGGTGAGGGCGAGGTCGGTCCCGGCGGCGGTCCGGCCGGTGACCTGTACGTCGAGATCCACGAGCTGCCGCACCCGGTGTTCCAGCG
The DNA here is from genome assembly GCF_055571015.1 of Streptomyces sp. NPDC031049. Lineage (NCBI taxonomy): Bacteria > Bacillati > Actinomycetota > Actinomycetes > Kitasatosporales > Streptomycetaceae > Streptomyces > Streptomyces sp. NPDC031049. The sequence continues at coordinate 434,489 of NZ_JBVIGC010000003.1, read as the reverse complement.
CCGCGGTGACGACCTGCACTGCACGGTCACGATTCCCATGACCGCGGCGGCCCTCGGCACCAAGGTGCCGCTGGAGACGCTCGACGGCATGGAGGAGGTCGACATCCGGCCCGGCACGCAGTCCGGGCAGTCGATTCCGCTGCACGGCCGGGGTGTCACGCATCTGCGGGGCGGGGGCCGGGGCGACCTCATCGTGCATGTCGAGGTCACCACGCCGACGAAGCTCGATCCCGAGCAGGAGCGGCTGCTGCGGGAGCTGGCGAAGCTGCGGGGTGAGGAGCGGCCGCAGGGGCAGTTCCAGCCCGGGCAGCAGGGGTTGTTCTCGCGGTTGAAGGACGCGTTCAACGGCCGCTGAGCTCCTGCCGGACGCTCAGCCCGGTTTTTCGCCCCCGCCGCCCCTACCCTCCCCCACTCTCGGCTTCGCTCGAGCGGGGGGACCCCCATCGTCCCCTGGGGGCTGCCGCCCCCAGACCCCCGCTTCGGCCTGAACGGCCTCGTCCTCAAACGCCGGACGGGCTGGTACGTCAGCCCCTCTGGGGGTGCCCCCTCCGGGGGAGTTTGAGGAGCGGGGGTCCGGGGGCGGAGCCCCCGGGGACGGGACGGGTAGGGGCGGCGGGGGCGGAGGAAAAAGCGGGGGATGCTTCTGGCGTATGCCGACGGAAGGCCGGATTCGGACTTGTTCGGAGGTCGTGAAAACATGCCGTCATGTCCTCCGCACTGACCGATCTCTTCCCCTACCCGATCGTGCAGGCTCCCATGGCGGGCGGCGTCTCCGTGCCGCGGCTCGCCGCCGCCGTCTGCGAGGCCGGAGGGCTCGGGTTCCTGGCCGCCGGGTACAAGACCGCCGACGGGATGTACCAGGAGATCAAGCAGGTGCGGGGCCTGACCGGCCGCCCCTTCGGCGTCAACCTCTTCCTTCCGCAGCCGGAGACGTCCGACCCCGCCGCGGTCGACGTCTACGCCCACCAGCTCGCCGGAGAGGCCGGCTGGTACGAGACCGAGCTCGGCGACCGGGACAGCGGCCGGGACGACGGCTACGACACCAAGCTCGCGGTGCTGCTGGACAACCCGGTGCCGGTCGTCTCCTTCCACTTCGGCGTGCCCAGCCGCGACGTCGTCGACTCCCTGCACCGCGTCGGCACCTTCGTCCTGGTCACCGCCACCACGGCGGAGGAGGCCCGGGCCGTGGAGCGGTCCGGCGCGGACGCGGTGATCGCGCAGGGCGTGGAGGCCGGCGGCCACCAGGGCACCCACCGGGACCTGCCGGAGACCGACGGCGGCGGCATGGGCCTGCTGGCGCTGGTCGCCGAGGTCCGCGAGGCGGTGAGCCTGCCCGTCGTCGCCGCCGGCGGCATCATGCGCGGGGCGCAGATCGCCGCGGTGCTCGCGGCCGGGGCGAGCGCCGCCCAGCTCGGCACCGCCTTCCTCGCCACCCCCGAGTCCGGCGCCCACGCCCTGCACAAGCAGGCGCTGACCAACCCCCTCTTCGTCCGCACCGAGCTGACCCGCGCCTTCTCCGGCCGCCCGGCGCGCGGCCTGGTCAACCGCTTCCTGCGCGAGCACGGCCCGTACGCGCCGGCCGCCTACCCGGAGGTGCACCACCTCACCGCGCCGCTGCGGAAGGCGGCGGCGAAGGCCGACGACGCGCAGGGCATGGCGCTGTGGGCGGGGCAGGGCCACCGCATGGCACGCGAGCTGCCCGCCGGTCAGCTGGTGGAGGTCCTCGTCGCCGAACTCGCCGCCGCCGGGACAGCGTTGTCGGCGTACACCGCGGGAGGCGGGAACCGATGACGGCACCGGTGTTCGTGGTGGAGCGCCTCGAGGCGGCCGGCGGCGGCCGGTACGTGCTCGACGGCCCCGAGGGGCGGCACGCCGTCTCCGTGAAGCGGCTGCGGCCCGGCGAGAGCGTGGTCCTCACGGACGGGGCCGGGCGCTGGGCCGAGGGCGAGGTGCTGGCCGCCGAGGGCAAGGACCGGCTCCTCGTCCGGCTCGACCCGGTGACCGAGGAGCCGCCGGAAGAGCCCCGCATCACCGTCGTCCAGGCCCTCCCCAAGGGCGATCGCGGCGAACTGGCCGTCGAGACCATGACCGAGGTCGGCGTGGACGCGATCGTGCCCTGGGCGGCGTCCCGCTGCATCACCCAGTGGAAGGGCGAGCGGGGCCTGAAGGCGCTCGGCAAGTGGCGGGCGACGGCCCGCGAGGCCGGCAAGCAGTCCCGCAGGGTCCGCTTCCCCGAGGTCGCGGACCTCGCCTCCACCAAGCGGGTCGCGGCACTCCTGGCCGCCGCCGACTTCGCCGCCGTACTGCACGAGACCGGCGAGGAGCCGCTGGCCACCGCCGAACTCCCCGGCACCGGCGACATCGTGCTGGTCGTCGGGCCCGAAGGCGGGGTGTCCCCCGAGGAGTTGGCGCTCTTCGCGGACGCCGGGGCGACGCCGTACGTCCTCGGCCGCACCGTGCTGCGGACCTCCACCGCGGGCACCGCGGCTACGGCCCTGCTGCTGGGGCGCACCGGCCGCTGGGGCTGACGGGCGGTCACCGCGGGGTGGTGACCGGATGCGCGCCCGGGGTGGTGCGAAGTGGCCGTATGCGCCCTACCGTCCCGGACCCGCCGGTGGCAGGCTGCCCGGTATGGGGGCATGGAGGCGGATGCTGGGCGCCGGGATCGCCGTGCTCGCCGCAGGCGGGGCCGTCGTCGCCTGCGAGCCGGGCGGGCCGGGTTCCGCGTCCGTGGCGTACACCACCGACGAGACCGTGACGCGGGAGCTGGAGCGGCGCAAGGCCGAGGTGCGGTGGCTCAGTTGCACGGCCGACTACGGCGACGCGTCGCCCTCCGGGGCCTCCGCGCCGGCCGGCGCGGAGACCGTCGCCTCCGTCGACTGCGACGGAGAGACGAAGGACGGCAAGGAGATCACCGTCGACGGGAAGGTGACCCGGGTCGTCGACGGCAGCTGTGTGCGCGGCGAGCTGACCGCGAAGGTGGACGGCAGGCGGTGGTTCCGCGTCGACGGGCTGGGCGACTGCGACGCCACCCCCACCCCGCCCCCGGACGACCCCGGACACAACGGGCCCCGGCCCACCGTCACGGTGACGGTGACCAAGACGGTGTGGTGCCAGGAACGCCCCGGCTGCTGGCCCGAGGGCAAGTGATCCGAACTGATCCAAACCCCTGTCCGGGGCCGTCGCCGCTGCATAGGGTGAGGGCGTGACACAGTCCGCAGCGCCTGCCTACCTCCGGTTTCCGCACCCGCACGGCGAGTTGGTCGCCTTCACCGCCGAGGACGACGTCTGGCTCGCCCCGCTCGACGGCGGACGGGCCTGGCGGGTCAGTGCCGACAACGTGCCGGTGACCCAGCCCCGCATCTCGCCCGACGGCACCACCGTCGCCTGGACCTCCACCCGCGACGGAGCCCCCGAGGTGCACGTCGCGCCCGTGGACGGCGGACCCTCCACGCGCCTGACGTACTGGGGGAGCCCGAAGACCCAGGTCCGCGGCTGGACCCCGGACGGGCAGGTCCTGGCCATCAGCTCCTACGGCCAGGCCAGCCTGCGCCGCACCTGGGCCCGCGCCGTCCCGCTCGACGGGGGACCGGCCACCACACTGCCGTACGGGCCCGTCGGCGACGTCGTCCACGGGCCGCGCACCGTGCTGCTGTCCGCGCCCATGGGCCGCGAGGCCGCCTGGTGGAAGCGGTACCGGGGCGGCACGGCGGGCAAGCTGTGGATCGACCCCGAGGACGACGGGGAGTTCGTCCGGCTCCACGCCGGCCTCGACGGCAACATCGAGTACCCGATGTGGGTGGGGGACAGGCTCGCCTTCCTCTGCGACCACGAGGGCACCGGAGCGCTGTACTCCTCCCTCGCCGACGGCTCCGACCTGCGCCGGCACACCCCGCTCGGTGGTTTCTACGCCCGGCACGCCGCCACCGACGGCACCCGCGTCGTCTACTCCAGCGCCGGCGAGCTGTGGGCGCTGGACGACCTGGACGGCGCCGAGCCGCGCCGGCTCGACGTCCGGCTCGGCGGGCCGCGCGTCGACCTCCAGCCCTACCCGCTGAACGTCTCCCGCTTCTACGGTGCCGCCTCCCCCGACCACACCGCCCGCGGCAGCGCCGTCTGCGTGCGCGGCGGCGTCCACTGGGTGACCCACCGCTCCGGCCCCGCCCGCGCGCTGGCCGCGACGCCCGGCGTCCGGGCCCGGCTGCCGCGCACCTTCCGCGCCGAGGGCGAGGAGTGGGTGGTGTGGGTGACCGACGCCGAGGGCGACGACGCCCTGGAGTTCGCCCCCGCCACCGGCCCGGCGCCCGGCACGACCCCGCGCCGGCTCGCCGCCGGGCGGCTCGGCCGGGTCCTGGAACTGGCCGTGGCGCCCGACGGCGGCCGCGCCGCCGTCGCCTCCCACGACGGGCGGCTGCTGCTCGTCGAACGCGAGACCGGCGAGGTCCGCGAGGTCGACCGCAGCGAGGACGGCGACGTCTGCGGACTGGTCTTCTCGCCCGACTCGGCCTGGCTCGCCTGGTCCCACCCGGGCCCGCGCCCCCTGTGCCAGCTCAAACTGGCCAACACCACCGACCTGACGGTCACCGAGGCGACCCCGCTGCGCTTCCAGGACTACGCCCCCGCCTTCACCCTCGACGGCAAGCACCTGGCGTTCCTGTCGGCCCGCTCCTTCGACCCGGTCTACGACGAGCACGTCTTCGACCTGGCGTTCGTCGAGGGCGTCCGCCCCTACCTGATCACGCTCGCCGCGACCACCCCCTCGCCCTTCGGCCCGCAGCGGCACGGCCGCCCCTTCGAGACCCCGGACCGCGACGAGACCCCCGACAGCGAGGGCACCCCCGCCACCCGCGTCGACCTGGAGGGCCTCGCCGACCGGATCGTGCCGTTCCCCGTCGAGGCCGCCCGCTACTCCGGGCTGCGGGCCGCCAAGGACGGCGTGCTGTGGCTCAGGCACCCCGTCGCCGGTGTGCTCGGCGCCTCCCGGGCCACCCCGGACGACCCCGAACCCAAGACCGAGCTGGAGCGCTACGACCTCGCCCAGCAGCGCGTCGAGCACCTCGCCGCCGACGCCGACGACTTCGAGGTCAGCGGTGACGGCAAGCGGGTGCTGCTGTGGACCGACGGGCGGCTCAAGGTCGTTCCCAGCGATCGGCGCGCCTCGGGCGACGAGGACAGCGACACCAACATCACCGTGGACCTCACCCGGGTGCGCCAGCGGGTCGACCCGGCGGCCGAGTGGCGGCAGATGTACGAGGAGACCGGCCGCCTGATGCGGGACCACTTCTGGCGGCCGGACATGAGCGGCGTCGACTGGGAGGCCGTACGGGACCGCTACCGCCCCGTCCTCGACCGGCTCGCCACCCACGACGACCTGGTCGACCTGCTGTGGGAGGTGCAGGGCGAACTCGGCACCTCGCACGCCTACGTCATGCCGCGCGGCGGACACGGCGGCGGCGCCCGGCAGGGGCTGCTCGGCGCCGACATCTCCCGGCACGAGGACGGCACCTGGCGCGTCGACCGCGTCCTGCCCTCGGAGACCTCCGACCCCGAGGCCCGCTCCCCGCTCGCCGCGCCCGGTGTCGCCGTGCGGGCCGGGGACGCGATCGTCGCCGTCGCCGGGCAGCCCGTCGACCCGGTCACCGGGCCCGGACCGCTGCTGGTCGGCACGGCGGGCAAGCCCGTGGAACTGACCGTCCTGCCCGCCGGCGGCGGCGACCCCCGGCACCCCGTCGTGATCCCCCTCGCCGACGAGGAGGCCCTGCGCTACCACGCCTGGGTCGCCGACCGGCGCGCCTACGTCCACGAGCGCTCCGGCGGCCGGCTCGGCTACCTCCACGTCCCCGACATGCAGGCCCCCGGCTGGGCGCAGATCCACCGCGACCTGCGGGTGGAGGTCGCCCGCGAGGGGCTCGTCGTGGACGTCCGGGAGAACCGCGGCGGCCACACCTCGCAGCTCGTCGTCGAGAAGCTGGCCCGGCGGATCGTCGGCTGGGACCTGCCGCGCGGCATGCGCGCCGAGAGTTACCCCCGGGACGCGCCGCGCGGGCCGGTGGTCGCCGTCGCCAACGAGTTCTCCGGTTCGGACGGCGACATCGTCAACGCGGCGATCAAGGCGCTCGGGCTCGGCCCGGTCGTCGGCACCCGCACCTGGGGCGGCGTCGTCGGCATCGACAGCCGCTACCGGCTGGTCGACGGCACGCTCGTCACCCAGCCCAAGTACGCCTTCTGGCTCCAGGGGTACGGGTGGGGCGTGGAGAACCACGGCGTCGATCCGGACGTGGAGGTGCCGCAGCGTCCGCAGGACCACGCCGCGGGCCGCGACCCCCAGCTGGACGAGGCGGTCCGGATCGCCCTGGAGGCCCTGGAGCGGACCCCGGCGAAGACCCCGCCGAGCCTGCCGTAGAGCCCGGCCCCGGCTCCCGCCGTTCCGCCGAGGCCCGCGGCCACGGCGGGGCGGCGGCCACGGCGGGGCGGCTACGATGCCCGTAGAAGATCACCGGTGTGAGGAGGCCCCATGGCAGGGGAACCGCAGGACGACTGTCTGTTCTGCAAGATCGTCGCGGGGACGATCCCGGCGACGATCGTCCGCGAGACGGAGACCACCGTCGCCTTCCGCGACATCAACCCGCAGGCGCCCACCCACGTCCTGGTGATCCCCAAGGCGCACTACCGGGACGCCGCCGCGCTCGCCGCGGGCGCCCCGGAGCTGGCCGCGGACGTGCTGCGCGAGACGCAGGCCGTCGCCGACGACGAGAAGCTGGACAGCTACCGCATCGTCTTCAACACCGGCACCGGCGCCGGACAGACCGTGTGGCACACCCACGCCCACGTCCTCGGCGGCCGCGGCCTGGAATGGCCCCCGGGGTAAGCCGCCTTGTCCGTACGCGAACTGGTGGTCCTCGGCACCGCCAGCCAGGTCCCCACCCGGCACCGCAACCACAACGGCTACCTGCTGCGCTGGGACGGCGAGGGCATCCTGTTCGACCCCGGCGAGGGCACCCAGCGGCAGATGCTGCGCGCCGGGGTCGCCGCCCACGACCTGAACCGGATCTGTGTCACCCATTTCCACGGCGACCACAGCCTCGGCCTGGCCGGCGTCATCCAGCGCATCAACCTGGACCGGGTCCCGCACGAGATCACCGCCCACTACCCCCGCTCCGGGCAGCGCTTCTTCGACCGCCTGCGGTACGCCACCGCCTACCGGGAGACCGTCGAGCTGACCGAGGCCCCGGTCGACGCCGACGGGCCCCTCGCGGTCACCCCCGGCTACACCCTCCAGGCCCGCCGGCTCTCCCACCCCGTGGAGTCCTACGGCTACCGGCTCACCGAGCCCGACGGCCGCCGCATGCTCCCCGAGCGCCTCGCCGCGCACGGCGTCCGGGGCCCCGACGTCGGCCGGATCCAGCGCGAGGGCGAGCTGAACGGCGTGCGGCTGGAGGACGTCAGCGAGGTGCGACGCGGCCAGCGGTTCGCGTTCGTCATGGACACCCGGCTGTGCGAGGGGGTGCACGCGCTCGCCGACGGCTGCGACCTGCTCGTCATCGAGTCCACGTTCCTCGACGAGGACGAGGAACTGGCCGTCGAGCACGGCCATCTGACCGCCGGGCAGGCGGCCCGGGTGGCCAGGGACGCGGGCGTGCGGCACCTGGTCCTCACCCACTTCAGCCAGCGCTACTCGGACCCCGGGGAGTTCGAGCGGCAGGCACGGGCCGCCGGCTACGACGGCGAGCTGACCGTCGCGCACGACCTGCTGCGGGTGGCCGTTCCGAAACGTCGGTGAGACCGCCGTACGATGCACTGATGCCCCTGCCCAAAGCCGAACTGCACCTGCACATCGAAGGCACCCTGGAACCGGAGCTGGCGTTCGAGCTGGCCGCGCGCAACGGCGTCGCCCTGCCCTACGCCGACACCGACGCCCTCCGCGAGGCCTACCGCTTCACCGACCTCCAGTCCTTCCTGAACCTGTACTACGAACTGATGGCCGTCCTGCGCACCGAGCGGGACTTCACCGACCTCGCCGACGCCTACCTGGCCCGCGCCGCCGCCCAGGGCGTGCGGCACGCGGAGATCTTCTTCGACCCGCAGGCCCACCTGTCCCGGGGCGTCGGGATGAGCACCGTGGTCGAAGGACTCGGGCGGGCGCTGGACCGCGGCGAGGAGAGGCACGGCGTCTCCACCCGGCTGATCCTGTGCTTCCTGCGGGACGAGTCCGCCGAGTCGGCCCTCGAGACACTGCACCTGGCCAAGCCCCACCTCGACCGGATCACCGGTGTCGGCCTGGACTCCGCGGCGGTCGGGTACCCGCCGGCGAAGTTCCGCGAGGTCTACGAGGCCGCCGCCGCGCTCGGGCTGCGGCGGGTCGCGCACGCCGGCGAGGAGGGGCCGCCGGAGTACATCACCGAGGCCCTGGACGTCCTCGGCGTCGAACGCGTCGACCACGGCCTGCGCTGCGTGGAGGACCCGGCGCTGGTGGAGCGGCTGGTGCGCGAGCGGGTCCCGCTGACCCTGTGCCCGCTGTCCAACGTCCGGCTGCGCACCGTCGACACCCTCGCCGGCCACCCGCTGCCCGCCATGCTGGACGCCGGCCTGATGTGCACCGTCAACTCCGACGACCCCGCCTACTTCGGCGGCTACGCCGGCGACAACTTCGACGCCGTGCGCGACACCCTCGGCCTGCCGCCGGAGCGGCTGCGCGAACTGGCCCGGAACTCCTTCCTCGCCGCCTTCCTCGACGACGACGAGGAACGACGGGCGCGGTACCTCGCGGAGGTGGAGGCGTACACCTTCCCGGCGTAGCGCGGGATCAGTGCCCGGTCCCCGGTGTGGCCGCCGACTGCCGGGGCCCCGCCGTGCCGTAGGCCCGCTGCACGGGGACGGCCGGGGCGTCCACGGAGATCTCCACGACCGGTTGCTCGGGGGCACCGACCTCGGGGACCGCGCCGCCGGCCGTGCCCGTGGTGGCGGCGACCACGGCCGCCGGGTGGCCGCCGCGGCGGCGGACCGCGCCGGGCAGCAGCGGGCGCCCGCCGGTGTGCAGGGCGACCGCGGTCATCGGCACGGCGATCAGCAGCAGCCCGGCGGCCAGGACCAGGCCCATGACCGGGTAGCCGGCCTGCGCGGAGAGCGCACTGCCGGTCAGCGGCCCGGCCGCCGTGCCGAGCGCGGAGGCCGACCCGACGAGCACCGCCCACCGGCCGCGCGGGTCGAGCGAGGCGGCGAGGCCGATCAGGTACGACAGCACCACCGGGTAGCAGGTGTTCCAGGCGATCTCGCCGATCGCGAAGGCCGCCGGACCGGTCGCGGACGCGGTCAGCGCGATGCAGCCGCCGATCAGGACGGTCCCGGCGCCGATCGGCACCGCGCGCCCGAGCCGGGCCCCCAGCGCGCCGGCCGCCAGCACTCCGACCAGTCCGGCGCCGAGGGCCGCCGCGAAGACGGCACCGAGGGCGGCGTCACCGAGGCCGGCCTGGGTCAGCCCTATCCGGCCGCTGACGCCCCACAGGGAGTTCTGCGCCAGCGACCAGAGGACCATCGCGCCGGCCAGCACCAGGCCGGAGCGGCGGCGGGGGAGCGGGGCGGCGGCCTCGGCGGCCCGCGATGCCACGGAAGCCGTGGCGCGGCCTGCCCCGGCGGCCGTGGCCCGCTCACCGCCCGGCAGCCGGCCGGTGAGCGGACACACCGCGAGCGCGGTCAGCGCGATGGCGGCCAGCGGCAGCCCGTGCGCCCGGCCCAGGTGCGGCACCGTCAGATACACGGCGCCGGCCAGCGCGGACACGGTCAGCAGACCGAGCGTGGAGGCCCGGTGCGGGTCCTTCTGCGCGGCGATCCCGGTCGCGGCGACCGTGGTGGCGGTGCCGGAGCCGAACCCGCCCACCACCGCGCCGGCGACGACGACCGGGACGTCGGTGGTGAGGGCGGCGGTGCCGTAGCCGAGGGCGGCCAGGACGAGGCCGAGACGGGCCAGCGAGCGCGCGCCGAGGCGCTCGACGCGGGAGGCGAGCAGGAAGCCCGCCGTCGCCGAACTCAGCAGCAGGGCACTGCCGACGGCCCCGGCCTGGGTGGCCGTCAGGGGCAGCCCGGTGTCGAGCCTGCCGACGGTGGTGGGCAGCAGATACGGGGCGAGGTACCCGGCCGTGAAGAGGGCGACGAGGGGCCAGGAGGTGGTGCGGGCGAACACGGGCGTTCCCTGGGCATGCGAAAGGAAGGGGTATCGAGGGGGAGGAGCGACGACCGTCGACGGACAGGAACGCGCGGGCAATTTGTATCAAGCACTCAGTCGCGCGAGCGAAGCGAAAGAGTGTGATGTGGACCACTTTTGCGTTTGGGGTCCGAGAGGTGGGGTAGCAGAGTGCGTCACCCCTGGTGGGAAGGCGACTCACCGGTCGTTTCCCGGCCGGCGACGGACCGGCCCCGCACCGGGGCGCACAGGCCGTGGCGCCGGGGCGCACAGGCCGTGCCGCTCCGCCGGCCCGGCGCCGATGCCGTCCGGGTTGTCGGTGCCGTGGTGCACACTGGCTGGATCCGCACCACGTCAGTCCGTGTCAGGGAGCGCACCGTGACAGCGTTCACCGTGTCCACCGCGTCCGCGTCCGCGGTCACCGGCAGGCCCGCCCACCGCGCCGACGGGCAGTCGCACCACCACTCCCACGTCGACCCCCTGGCCGCCGTGCGCGCACCGGGTGACCCGTCCTGCGACGTGTACCTCACGGGCACCGTCTTCCTCGACATCGTCTTCACCGGGCTCGACTCCGCCCCGGTGCGCGGTACGGAGTCCTGGGCGCGCGGCATGGGGTCGAGCCCGGGCGGTGTGGCCAACATGGCGACCGCCCTGGCCCGCCTCGGCCTGCACACCTCGCTCGCCGCGGCCTTCGGCGACGACCACTACGGCGACTACTGCCGGGACGCCCTGGAGCAGGGCGAGGGCATCGACCTGGCCTTCTCCCGCACCGTGCCCGGCTGGCACTCACCGGTGACGGTCTCCATGGCGTACGAGGGGGAGCGCACCATGGTCTCCCACGGGCACGAGCCGCCCCCGGAGGAACCGGCCCCCGACTGCCCGCCCCGGGCGCGCGCCGCCATCGCCTCGCTCACCCCCGGCCACCGCGCCGCCTGGATCGCGCAGGCCGCCGCGAAGGGCACCCGCGTCTTCGCCGACGTCGGCTGGGACGACACCGGTGCCTGGGACCTGGCGGGCCTGCCGGACCTCGCGCACTGCGAGGCCTTCCTGCCGAACGCCGAGGAGGCCATGCGCTACACCGGCACCGACTGCCCGCGCGCCGCCGCCCACGCCCTGACCCGGCACGTGCCGCTCGCCGTGGTCACCCTCGGCTCGGAGGGCGCCTACGCGGTGGACCGGCGCACGGGGGAGACCGCCGAGGTCCCGGCCATCGAGGTCGAGGCGCTGGACCCGACGGGCGCCGGTGACGTCTTCGTCGCCGGGTTCGTCACCGGCACGCTGGCCGGCTGGCCGCTGGCCGACCGGCTGGCCTTCGCGGGACTGACCGCCGCCCTGTCCGTCCAGGAGTTCGGCGGCTCGCTGTCGGCGCCGGGCTGGTGCGAGGTCGCGACGTGGTGGCGCAGGGTGCAGTCGGTCGAGGGCCAGGACCCGGCGGCGCTGCGCCGCTACGCGTTCCTCGCCGGTCTGGTCCCCGACGAGCCGGTCCGGCCCTGGCCGCTGCGCAGGGCGGTCCCGACCATCGGCTTCCGCCGCCCGGCGTGAGCCACGGCCAGGCGATGCCCGTCGGCGGCCGGCTCGGCGGAGCCGGTTCGGCGGGGACCTGCTTGGCGGGGGGCCGGCTCAGAAACCGAGCCGGCGCAGCTGCTTGGGGTCGCGCTGCCAGTCCTTGGCGACCTTCACGTGCAGGTCCAGGAAGACGGGCGTGCCCAGCAGGGCCTCGATCTGCTTGCGGGACTTGATGCCGACGTCCTTCAGGCGCTTGCCCTTGGGACCGATGATGATCCCCTTCTGGCTGGGGCGCTCGATGAAGACGTTGGCGTGGATGTCGAGCAGTGGCTTGTCGGCGGGGCGATCCTCGCGCGGCAGCATCTCCTCGACGACCACCGCGATGGAGTGCGGCAGCTCGTCCCGTACGCCCTCCAGCGCGGCCTCGCGGATCAGCTCGGCGACCATGACCTGCTCGGGCTCGTCGGTGAGATCGCCCTCCGGGTAGAGCGCGGGGCCCTCGGGCAGCAGCGGGATCAGCAGGTCGGCGAGGAGGTCCACCTGCTTGTTCGCGGTGGCCGACACCGGCACGATCTCGGCCCAGGTGATCCCCAGCTCCTTGCCGAGCTGGTCGACGGCGATGAGCTGCTCGGCCAGGGCCTTGGAGTCGACCAGGTCGGTCTTGGTGACGACGGCGACCTTCGGGGTCTTCCTGATCCCGGCCAGCTCCTTGGCGATGAACCGGTCGCCGGGGCCGATCTTCTCGTTGGCCGGCAGACAGAAGCCGATCACGTCGACCTCGGCCCACGTGGTGCGCACCACGTCGTTGAGCCGCTCGCCGAGCAGCGTGCGCGGCTTGTGCAGGCCCGGGGTGTCCACCAGGATCAGCTGGGAGTCCGGCCGGTGCACGATGCCGCGCACGGTGTGCCGGGTGGTCTGCGGCCGGTTCGAGGTGATCGCCACCTTCTGCCCGACCAGAGCGTTCGTGAGGGTGGACTTGCCCGCGTTGGGGCGGCCCACGAAGCAGGCGAAACCGGCCCTGTGGACAGCCTCGGCCGGCTCTTCGGATGACTGGGTACGAACGCTCATGGCGCCCATTCTCCCTGATCCCCGGAGCCGCGCCGTACCATCCGCGGCCCCGGCCCGCCGGACCGCCCGGGGAGCGGGACGGCGACGGGCCCCGGCCGTCCCGTGGGGGAGCGGCCGGGGCCCGTCGCCGGCGCCGTGCGGCGAGGTCAGCCGAGGGCCTTGTGCTGCCGCCAGTCCGAACTCAGGACGATCTTGACCGGGGCATTGGTGTTCGTCCTGGACGGGTGGTAGATCCGCATCTGGCCGTCCGCGGCGAACCGGGCCCAGATGTCCGGGATGCCGTCACCGCTGACGTCCGGGATGCCGATCGCCGTCGAGACGTTGGCCTCGGTCCAGCTCGTGCCGTAGGCCACGTCGCCGTTGAGCGAGTTGGCGGCCAGCTTGAGCGAGACCAGGTCGACGCTGCCGCCGACGGGGCCGGGCTTGCCGTGGCGGACGTACATGTTGCCGTTGTCCAGGTTCCGCCACAGCAGGTCGGGCGTCTTGTCGCCGTTGATGTCGGCGACGTTGACGATGTCGCGGCGGGCCCAGGCGTCGCCGTTCATCAGGGTGGCCGTCTTGAAGGTGGCCCCGGAGTACCCGGACAGCGTCCAGAATGCCGGACCGGCCCGCAGGACCAGGTCGTCGTGCCCGTCACCGGTGATGTCGCCCACGGCCCGGATCTGCGTCCAGGTCGAGGGTGCCGGGGTGCCCGACGGCAGCCGGATCTCCAGCCGCTCGCCGACGTCGAAACTGCCGTAGCCGTCGCCGGGGTAGAGCCAGAACCTGCCGTCCGGGGTGACGGCGAACAGGTCGGTGGCGCCGTCACCGGGATAGGCGTCCTGGAAGTGGGTGATCAGCGCCGCCTTGCCCGTGGCCGGGTCGTACCAGTGATCGGCCGGGTGCAGCTTCTTGTCCGAGGTGTAGGCGCCGCCCAGACAGCTGTACAGCTCGCCCCCGGGCGCCCCGACGCAGTTGAACAGGTTGCCGTGCTGGTTCAGCACCAGCAGGTCGGGGATGCCGTCGCCGCCCGTGTCCCAGGGGCCGTCGGCCTTGTCCCGCGGCGGGACGTAGAAGTTGTAGTCCGAGCGGACGCTCTTGTTGCCGTAGGAGTCGAGGGCGTAGACGTTCAGCCAGTTGGGGCCCGCGTGCGGCGGCTTCAGGGCGGTCACGGTGGCCTCGCCGGAGGCGTTCGCGGTGACGTAGACCCAGTCCAGACCCTCGATCGCGTACTGGAACCTGGCCGCCCCCGGCGAGCGGAAGGTCACCGCGCCGGTCGAGCCGAACTTGACCTTCGCCCAGGTCTGGCCGTCGGAGGTGGCCTCCGGGAACGCCTCGCTCTCGATCTCGGGCTGCGGCGGCGCGGAGGCGTCCACGGTGATCCGGCAGGGTTCGGTGCCCGGCGGGAAGTTGGTGGAGACCAGACCGCCGGAGTCCTCGGCGCGCACGTCCCACGAGTAGGTGGTCTTGTCCTCCAGCGGGAACGTGGTGGGGATGGTCACCCTGGCGGTGCCGGCCGAGTCGGGGGTGGCCAGGGTGCCGGCCGGCACGGTGCCGCCGGTCTTCCAGAACCGGAAGCGGAGCTTGCTGAGGTTGCCGTCGGGGTCCTTGGCGTTGGCCGACAGGGTGATGTTGGTCTTGCCGACGGTGACGCCGGCGCCCGGTCCGACCGCGCAGCTGCCGCCGGGCGAGGACTTGCCCCCGGTCGGCTCGTACGGCTTGCGGTTGTAGACCACTTCCAGCGTCGCCGAGGTCGCCCGGAACTTCCTCCAGGTCTGGGTGTCGGACTCGCTCGTGGCGCGCATGCCGAAGGTGATGTTCGACCAGCCGCTGTCCGCGCCCTTCTGGGCGGCCGTCTTCACGTTGAACGCCTCGTAGGCGTCCGGGCAGGAGCTGGAGGACCAGCCGTGCGCGAACGACTGCGCGTCCAGCTTGGTGGCCCAGCTCGGCTGCTTGTTCCACGTCGTACCGGAGGAGATCGCCCCGGTCAGCCAGAACTGGAACTCGCGCTTGGTGCAGGACCAGGAGTGGTTGTTGAGCACCTTGAAGGTGGCGGAGGAGACCGTCGCACCCTTCAGCGAGCTGCTGTAGTTCATGCGCCAGAAGGAGCGGGCGGTGCCGTTGGTGTCGTCCTCGTGGCCGACCCGGGCGTCGGAGGTGCCGGAGCTGAAGTTGGTGCCGTTCCAGAAGCTGCTGTTCGGGTACGGCTTGTACGCCACCGTCCAGGCCAGCCAGCCGCCGTTGAGGGTCGGGTCGACGAACACCGGGAAGCGGGCGTCCTCGTCGGTGAGCAGGCCCAGTTCGCCGAGGTTCAGGTCCAGCCGGGCCTGCCCGGTCCGCTCGCCCTCCAGCCGGAGCGGCAGCGCGTCCTGGCGGGCGCCCGGCTCGATGCCGCTCAGGCCGGACAGCTTCAGCACGTCGGCCGGCGTCTCGACCGAGGTGCGCGGCTCGTCCCTGGGCCGCTCGGGGTCACGGCCGGCGGAGTCCCAGGCGAAGGGGGTGGGGACGGAGCCCAGCTCCTTGCCGTCGCGGTCCAGGACCAGGACGCGGCTGCCGCTCTCGTCGTACGTGAACACCGCCGTGTCCGAGCGCAGCCCGTACGCGACCTTCGCCAGTGCCTCGCCGCGCGCCGCCCGCCGGTCCTTGACGATCAGCAACTGCGCGAAGCCGCCCTCCTCGCGGGCGACCAGCAGCAGGTCGACGCCGGGCAGCACCTCCGGGTACAGGGCCCGGGGACCGTCCAGCACCGGTTCGGGCAGCGGGCCCGGCCAGGTGTAGGCGACGGTGTGGCCGTCGATGTCCAGCTCGGCCAGCACCGTGTCCCGCTCGTCGGCGTCCGCGGCCAGCGGGGCGCGGGCGTAGGAGCGGTCCGCGCGGTCCTTCCGGCCGGGGGTGCCGCTGGAGAACCGCACCGGCATCGGGGGGTTGGCCGGGCGGACGCCGAGGCCCCCGGCGTCCTCGGTGCGCCGCAGCCGGTTGTCGATCGGCGCCCACGCCCCGTCGGGGTTCTTCGCCCGCTGGGGCAGCGCGCTGATCCGGGTGCGCAACTGTCCGTCGGGCTGGGCCCAGGTCTGCGAGGTGGCGGTGGTCGCCGTGTCGACGAGGACCCGCTTGCCGGTGCGCCGGGCCTCGGCGGCGGCGGCGGCCTCGTCGCGGGGGCCGGTCGCGGTCTGCCGGGCGTCGCTCGCCTTACGGGCCTGCGGTGGTGACGCGTCGTCGGGCAGCCACCACGGCATCAGCGCGGCGGTCAGTGCGGCCAGGACGAGGCCGAGGGTGAGGGTCAGCCTGGTGCGCGTGCGCACGAAGGGGCTGAGAAGGCGAGGCGGCGCGGGCACGGCGGCGGTCACTCCCGTGTGGACCAGGCGGATGGGGACAGCACGGACAGCCCCGGACTGCTGGTCACGGGGCATGGGCGCGCACACGATCACACGATTCGCACAGGGCGTCCACGCATGAAGGATTTATGAAGTTGTGATGGTCGGCCAGTGGGCGTTCCGTGACCACCGGTAGGTGTCGCTTCTACGGCTTTTGATCACCTGTTGTGCGGTGATGGCGTCGGCTTTTCGCCATAGATCGCGTCAGTCATGAGAAAGCCGCTTCTGCCGGCTGATGCACCGTGACGCGGCTCACTCCACGGCGGTCTGACGGCCCCTGACTGATCTTGAAGTCTGTGGCGCTCATGACAGAGGGTGCGGGCACATTCGTATCGCCGGGGTGGGAGTCGACGCGCATGCGTGCTCAAGGTCCGCTGTCCTGGCCGGCGTGGAGACGCCCGGCCCCGACAGAGTCACAACGACGGCGTCGTCGGCACGGCCGCACGGCGACCGTCCTGCTGCTGTCCTCGACGCTGATGGTGACCAGCCTCAGCGCCCAGGCCTGGGCGGTGCCCGGACCCGGCATGAGCCGCGAGGAGTCCGTCGACCTCCCCGAGCTGCCGAAGAGCACCCCCGTCGACGGGGACGAGGAAGCCGAGAAGAACCTCACGACGGCCCCCGAGGTCCCCGTCGACCCCTACGCGCCGACCGCCGTGACCCCCTGGACCGACGGCAGCGGCACCGCGACCCTGGCCCCGGACGCCGAGGCCGGCACCACGGTCCCGGTCTCCAACGGACTGCCCGTCGCGGTGGGCGTGCCCGCCGGCACCGACCCCGCCGCGATCGCCGGCGAGTGGAAGGTGGACCTGGCCGCGCCGGCCGCCTCCCAGGACGCCGGCGTCTCCGGCCTGATCATGCAGGTCACCCCGCCGGCCACCGCCGACCCGGCCGCCCACGTCGCGCTCGCCGTCGACACCACCTCCTTCGCCGACCTCTACGGTCCGCAGGCCGCCGACCGCTTCGGCCTGGTGCTGCTGCCCGACTGCGTGCTGACCTCCCCCGACAGCGGTGACTGCGCCGCCGACGGCGGAGTCCAGACCATGTCCGGCAAGGCCGACGACGACAAGGCCGAACGGCTGCCCAGCACCGTGGAAGAGGTGCCGGCGAGCAAGGCGCCCACCAAGGCCAAGGCGCCGAAGAACGCCTCCCGGCACAAGATCCTCACGGGCTCGGTGCCGGTCGCGAACCTGCTCGGCGAGGAAGCGCCCGCCGAGCCGGACGCCGACAAGAC
Organism: Streptomyces sp. NPDC031049; assembly: GCF_055571015.1. Classification (NCBI taxonomy): domain Bacteria; kingdom Bacillati; phylum Actinomycetota; class Actinomycetes; order Kitasatosporales; family Streptomycetaceae; genus Streptomyces; species Streptomyces sp. NPDC031049. The sequence goes on along the minus strand of NZ_JBVIGC010000003.1, from coordinate 417,154 downwards.
CCCCGACAAGACCCCCGAGCCGTCCGGTGCCTCCGCCCGCACCGCCTCGGCCCGCGCCGCCTCCGCCACCCCCGCGAGCACCGACGCCCTCCAGGCCGTCGACGCCTCCGGCCCGCAGGTCGTCGGCGCCCTGGACACCGGCGCCTCGGCCGCCGGCGACTTCACCGCCACCCCGCTGCTGTCCTCCGGCTCCTGGTCGGCCGGCGCCTCCTCGGGCGCCTTCACCTACGGCTACCAGGTCCAGGTCCCCGAGACCGCGGGCGGCCTGATGCCCAAGGTCGCCCTCGGCTACTCCTCGCAGTCGGTCGACGGGCGCACCTCCGCCACCAACAACCAGGCCTCCTGGATCGGCGACGGCTGGGACTACAACCCGGGCTCCATCACCCGCACCTACGCCAACTGCCGCGAGGACTCCAAGAAGGCCGGCTCGAACAACGCCAAGCACCGCACCGCGGACCTGTGCTGGGGCTCGGACAACGCCACCCTCTCCCTCGGCGGCACGACCACCGAGCTGGTCTGGGACGAGGACAAGGGCACCTGGTTCACCGCCAACGGCGACGGCTCGAAGATCGAGCGGATCAAGGGCACGGCCACCGGCAACGGCGCCAAGGACGGCGAGTACTGGGTCGTCACCACCACCGACGGCACCCGCTACCACTTCGGCCTGCACAAGCTCCCGGGCTGGACCGACGGACAGCCGGTCACCGACTCGGTGCTCACCGTGCCGGTGTACGGCAACCACGCGGGCGAGGACTGCTACAAGTCCGGTGACTGGGCGGGCTCCTGGTGCACCCAGGCCTGGCGCTGGAACCTCGACTACGTCGAGGACATCCACGGCAACGCCATGTCCCTGTGGTGGAAGACCGAGCAGAACCACTACGCCCGCAACTTCAACTTCAAGGCACCGGTCGTCTACGACCGCGGCGGCTACCTGTCCCGGATCGACTACGGGCAGCGCAAGGACAGCATCTTCACCGCCACCGCCCCGGCCCGCGTGAACTTCACCGTCGCCGAACGCTGCCTGGACGAGGGCACGCTGACCTGCTCCGAGGCGAACTTCACCGACAAGGACCCCGGCAAGTACCGCATCTGGTACGACACCCCGGCGGACCTGAGGTGCGAGGCCGGGAAGAAGTGCTGGAACGCCGGCCCCTCCTTCTGGACCCGCAAGCGACTGGTGCAGATCCAGACGTCCGCCCAGCGGCGCACCGACACCGACGCCCGCCAGGTGGTGGACCGCTACAGCCTCAAGCAGAGCTTCCCGGTCCTGAAGACCGGCCCGAACACCGCCCTGTGGCTGGAGTCCATCCAGCGCACCGGCTACGCCCGCAACGGCTCCACCGACGACAGCGTCACCCTGAACGCGGTGCGCTTCGAGTCCAACGCCGAGGACATGCCCAACCGGGTCGTGCGGCCCAACGACGCGCGCCCCGGCTTCTCCCGGCTGCGCATCGCGCGCGTCATCAACGAGTACGGCGGCGAGACCGTCGTCACCTACAAGCCGGCCGCCGGCGACTGCGCCACCGGCAGCGGACTGCCCGGCAAGAGCGACACCGCCGCGCTGAAGTCCAACACCCGCCTGTGCTACCCGCAGTTCTGGCATCCCGACCCCGAGGTCGAGGACATCGACTGGTTCCACAAGTACGTCGTGGACTCCATCGAGGAACTCCCCAACGTCGACGGCGCCTTCGCCACCCGCACCGCCTACGCCTACAAGAACGCCGGCTGGAAGCTCGCCGACGGCGAGTTCACCAAGAAGTCCACCCGCACCTACTCCCGCTTCGCCGGGTTCGAGCAGACCACGGTCATCACGGGCGCCGACGAGCCCACCATCGGCAGCAAGAGGTCCAAGTCCGTCACCCGCTACTTCCGCGGCATGGGCGACACCGTCCCGGTGACCGACATCACCGGCGCCGAGATCGCCAAGGACCGCGAGCCCTTCGCCGGACGCATCGCCGAGGAACTCACCTACACCAGCGCCTCCGACGCCGACACCGACTGGCTCTCCCGCAGCGTCACCGTCCCCGCCGCCACCGAACTGGGCAAGCGCCACCGCGACGACGGCCTGGACCCGCTGCGCGCCTGGCGCGTCACCGAGCCCAGGGAAGTGGCGTACACCAAGTCCTCCGGCACCGGTGACGACGACCGCACCCAGCGCGTCGTCGAGACGAAGACCACCTACGAGTCCACGCACGGCCTGCCCACCCAGGTCGAGTCGCTCGGCGACACCGGCAAGACCGGTGACGAGTCCTGCACCAAGCTGGAGTACCTGCACCACACCGGCAAGAACATCATCGGCCTGACCAAGCAGGCCCTGATCTCGCCGACCACCTGCGCCAACGCCGACTTCACCGACCTGTCCACGCTGAGCGGCGCCACCCGCACCGCCTACGACGGCCAGGGCTACGGCACCGCGCTGCCCTCCACCACGCGGGCACTGGCCACCGAGACCTGGTCGCTCAACGGCGCCGGCACCGGCTTCCAGTCCAACGGCACCAGCGCCTTCGACGCCGTCGGCCGCGTCGTGAAGCAGACCGACCCGGACGGCAACTCCGGCACGATCACCTACACCCCGTCCACCGGCCAGGTGTTCACGGTCACCGAGACCAACGCCGCCGGCCACACCCAGCAGCAGGAGCTGGAGCCGGGCCGTTCCACGACCCTGAGGACCACGGACGCCAACGGCCACGTCAGCGAGGCGAAGTACGACCCGCTGGGCCGCCTGGTCGAGGCGTGGGCCCCGGGCCGCACCCCGTCCGGCTCGGCCGTCCCGGACTTCCGGGCCGTCTACACCATCCCGGCGTACGACCCGGACAACGCCAACCGCAAGCCCCCGTACGTCACCACCCACGCCCGCGGCCACAACGACAGCGTCGAGACCTCCGTCACCCTCTACGACGGCCTCGGCCGCGAGCGGCAGACGCAGGAGGAGGCCGACGGCGGCGGCCACCTGATCACCGACACGCTGTACAACAGCTCCGGCGAGGTCTGGCAGACCAACAACGCCTACCTCACCCACGAGGCGAAGGCGGGCGAGCTGTTCACCCCGCTCGCCGACACGGCCGTCCCCAACATCACCCGCTACACCTACGACGGTCTGGGCCGCGTGGTGCAGGAGACGCCGGTCCTGAAGGTCAAGGACCCGGTGACGGGCGAGGCCACCTCCGAGCCGGTCACCGCCCGCGCCGTCCGCTACGAGTACGGCGCCGACTGGTCCAAGGTGATCCAGCCCTCCGGTGCCTCCTCCTACCGCGTCTACACCGATGCGCTCGGCCGCACCTCCCGGGTGGACACCTTCAACCCGCAGGCGCCCGACGGCTTCACGTCGATGCGCTACACCTACGACCCGCGCGGTCAGCTGGTGAAGGCGGTCAACTCCGCCGATCAGGACCACCCCTGGACCTGGACCTACGACCACCGCGGCCGGCAGACCAGCGCCACCGACCCGGACACGGGCACCACGCGGACCACGTTCGACCACCGCGACCGCCCGCTGACGACCACCAACGCCCGGGGCATCACCGTCTGGAACGGCTACGACGTCCTGTCCCGGCCGACCGAGCAGCGCCTCGACAGCTCCACCGGCAAGCTGCTGGCCGACTTCGGCTACGACTCCGCCCCCGGCGGCAAGGGGCTGCCCGCCACCGCCACCCGGCACACCGACGGACAGGCCTACACCCAGCGGATCAACGGCTACACCAAGGACTACCAGCCGACCTCGACCACGCTGACCCTGCCGCAGACGCTCGCCGACACCTGGGGCCTGCCGACCTCGTACACGTACGGCTACACCTACGGCGACACCGGCGCGCTGAAGGAGGCGACCCTGCCGGCCGTCGGCCGGTTCGACGCCGAGAAGCTCGTCGTCCGCTACAACAAGGACGGCAAGCCGCTGTCGATCTCCGGCAAGGACTGGTACGGCGCGGAGACCGTCTACGACCCCTACGGCCAGGTGCTGCGCTCGACGCTGGGCGCCCAGCCGTACCGGGTCTGGACGCAGAGCTCGTACGACGAGTCCAGCGGTGAGCTGAAGGAGCAGTCGGTCTACCGCGAGCAGGCGGGCGACCAGAGCCTGGTCGCCGGGCACTTGGTCTCCAAGCGGTCGTACACCTACGACCCCGCGGGCAACGTCACCTCGATCCGTGAGCACTCCGACGGCATCGCCGAGCGCCAGTGCTTCACCTACGACCCGCTCGGCCAGCTGAAGACGGCCTGGACCGCCAAGGACCAGACCGCCTGCGGCGGCCCGAAGAACGGCGACGGCACGCTCGACGTGGCCGCCGGCAAGGACGGCACCGGCTACTGGCAGGAGTACGAGTACGACCTGCTCGGCAACCGGACCAAGCTCACCGAGAAGAACCTCGCCGGCGACACCGCCAAGGACGCCACGACCACCTACGCCTACGGCAAGGCCGACGGCACCCAGCCGCACACGCTGACCAAGGTGTCGAAGACCTACACCACGCCGCAGGGCGCCCAGGTGAAGGCCGAGGCCGAGCGACTGTACGAGCTGACGGGCGAGACCAAGTCCGTCACCTCCGTCGAGAACGGGGACAAGCAGGAGCTGACCTGGACCCACGACGGCCAGGTCGACCGGATCAAGGGCCAGGGCACGGGCGGCAAGACCCCGTACGTCGGCCTGGCCGACAAGTGCCTCGACCTCAAGGGCGGCTTGACGACGGCCGGCCAGCCGGTCCAGCTGTACTCCTGCAACGGCTCGCCGGCGCAGAGCTGGACGTTCAAGGCCACACCGGGGTCGGCCGACCCCGACCGCGGAACGCTGCGGGTCTACGACGAGTGGTGTGTGGCGCCGGCGGCGAACACCTCGGGTTCGGCGCTCCAGGTCCGCAAGTGCGACGGCTCCGCGGGCCAGGAACTCCAGCGGGCCACGACCGGCCTGAAGCACGTGGCCTCGGGCCTGTGCCTGGCGGTCAAGGACGGCAGCTCGGCGAACTCGACGCCGATCGTCCTCGCCACCTGCTCGGGCACCCTGGCCGCGCAGCAGTGGGCCCCGCAGAACGACACCCGGCACATCTACGGTCCCGGCGGTTCTCGCCTGCTGACGATCAAGGGCAAGGAGGCCACCCTCCACCTGGGCGAGGCCGAGGTCACCGTCCAGCGCGGCGGCGTCCTGGTCAGCACCCAGCGCACCTACACCGCCCCGGGCGGCGCGGTCATGCGCTACGCCTACGGCAACGGCGGCGAGACCCTGGTCGCGCTCGCCGGCGACCACCAGGGCAGCAGCTACGCGGAGGTCGCCCTCAGGGACGGCATGGAGGTCAGGGTCCGCAAGCAGGACCCGTTCGGCAACCAGCGCGGTGCGGGCACGGCCGGCGTCAACTTCCAGAGCCACACCGGCTTCCTGGGCGCGACGCGTGACGACGCCTCCGGCTACCAGCCGCTGGGCGCCCGGCTCTACGACCCGGTGGTCGGACGCTTCCTGTCCGCCGACCCGGTGCTGGACCTGAACGACCTGCTCCAGTCCAACGGGTACGCCTACGCGCACAACAACCCCGTGACGATGTCCGACCCGACGGGGCTGGCCATCACCCTGACCGCCTCCGAGCGGGCCGCGGCCCTCGCGGGTGCGGGCCTGTCCCCGGCGCAGGTCGCCCAGGCGCAGGCCACCATGGGCAAGTCGCTGTCCTCGGTGATCCTCTCGGCGGCCTGGGGCGCGCTGAAGGACTTCATCGGCATCAACGACGCCCTGGCCTGCTTCGGCGGCGACATGTGGTCCTGCGGCAGCCTGATCGTCGGGGCGATCCCGTGGACCAAGCTGGGCAAGATCCCGTCGGTGCTGAAGGCGGTCAGCCGGACCATCGACGCCATCCAGGCCTTCCGCAAGGCGAAGAAGGCGGCGGAGGCCGTCCTGCGCGCCGCGAAGGCGGCCGAGGCCGCGGCGCTGAAGGCCAAGAAGGCGGCGATCGAGAAGGCGAAGAAGGAAGCCGCCCAACGCGCCAAGAAGAAGGCGGCGGAACAGGCCAAGAGAACCTCCGACAAGGCGGTCGCCCAGACCAAGAAGACCGGCAACCCGGTCCAGAAGCAGGCCCAGGCCAAGTCGGCCCCGAAGACGTCGTCGGTGAGCAACGGCTCCAAGGGCGGTTCCAAGGGCGGCGGCTCCAAGCCGGGCGGCAACTCCGGCGGCTCGGCCCGCACCAAGGGCGGCGGCAGCAGCGGAAGCGGCGGCTCGGGCAAGGCCGACGGAGGAGGCGGCGGGTCCTGCCCGATCAACAACAGCTTCGTTCCGGGCACCCGCGTCCTGATGGCCGACGGCACCACGAAGCCGATCGAGCAGGTCAAGGCCGGCGACAAGGTCGTCGCCACCGACCCGAGGACCGGCGAGCGCCGCGTCGAGACGGTCACCGCCGAGATCACGGGCGAGGGCCTGAAGCACCTGGTCAAGGTCACGATCGACACGGACGGCCCGAAGGGCACGAAGACGTCCGAGGTCACCGCCACCGACGGCCACCCCTTCTGGGTCCCGTCCCTCGGCAAGTGGCTCGACGCCACGGACCTGAAGCCCGGCCAGTGGCTCCAGACCAGCGCGGGCACGTACGTCCAGATCACCGCGGTCAAGCGCTGGACGAGCCCCGGGGCGACGGTCCACAACCTGACGGTCGGGGACGTCCACACGTACTTCGTGGTGGCGGGCGCTGCCCCGGTTCTCGTCCACAACTGCACTGAGCCACAGGCCAAGCGGGCGAGTGAGATCAATGAGTCCGAACCGAGTCAGGCGGACTTCGACATCCACACGACGGCAGTCTTGGACGTCGATGTTCCGGGAGCCGGCATCACGAGGCTCGTGGCAGGAAATGGTGAAGGCGGGCTGACTCCCGCCCAGATCACCGCCCTTGCCCCGGGCGAGGTCCACATCGACCCCGGGATGGTGCCGGGAGACCTGCATGCCGAACAGCGCGTCATTTTCGGTGCGATGCTGCTGAAAGCCAGGCCGATTCAGGGCGGAGCCTCACGCAACATTTGTCGCGCGGTCTGCGGTGTGCTCATTTTCGCGAGTGGGGGAGCACCGTTCGGGGAGGTCCGGCCGGGCAACGGAAAGAAGACCCACAGAGTCCGTAGTATGCGCTGGTAGCCGCTGGCGCCTCATCCCGTGAACAGTGGAAACGGCCCGAAGAGTCATGTGTCGGGTCGTTTCCGCCGTTGCCCGGGCAATCGGGGATCGTGTAATGAGGGTCTGCAAAATTATGGTGTCAGGCAGAAGGAAGACTGGCTTATGGGTGGGAACTCTGACCATGGCGGCGCGGATGCGCTGGCACACGCTCGTGTCGGCGATGTCGTTTCGCTCCGGTGCTCCCCTCGCGAGACTGTGGTCGCGGACGTGTCCGACCGGTACGTATCGGTGCGGTGGCCGTGGAACGAGGTGGACCCGGATTCGATGATCCAGTGGAACGGACTGCGTTCCATTCCGCGGACACCGGATACGCCGGACTGGGACAGTGAACCGTTCCAAGTCGTATCGCCTCACGGTGCGATCGAACCGCAAGGGGTGTGCGAGGTCGGCATTCCTGGTGTGGCTGCCTACGTGGTCGCGGTCGATGAGTTCCCCGAGCCTTTGGACGTCGGATGGCTTCCTCGGCCGCGCGTCTATGTCTCGCTCGTGGCGCAAGGAGTCCGGATCTCCCCCGCCGCCGAGGAGATCGGTTTCACCTTGGACCCGGACGGAGCCGAACCGATCGAGGCGGAATTGATCTACCGGCCCTATGCTTTCTTGCAGGACGGTGATGAGGTGGTCGATTACGCCGGGCGCGTCTGGGCCTTCTCGGCGCCGTGGTGCTGGACGGCGTTCGACGACGGGCCGGGTGATGCTCCGGTGTGGCCTTTGAGTCTGATCTGCCGTGGGGGCGAGGCCGATCCGCAAGGGGCCGACAGCGTGGCGCGGGCCACGAGTTCCGGAACCCACGGCGACGAGCTCGCCCGATGGCTGGAGCACGCCGGACTCGACGAAGCACCGCAGCTGCCGCTGGCCGAGGACTGAGGAACCGAGGACCTACGAGCCGGCAGAATCCCCCCTTCTTTCGCTCATCGCTGCCAGGGTGAGCCTCGTCAGAAGTCTCCGACGAGGCTCCGCTGCACGTGACGCGGACCGTCCGGACGCGTCCGGCGGGCTGCCCCGGCGTCAGTCGAACACGAACGGCCCCGGTGCCTGCGGCCCCGTCGCCGTGCAGGTGAGGTCGATGAAGCCGAAGACGGTCATCTGCAGTGAGCCGCCGTAGGACTCCAGCGTGTCGCCGGGGGACACGGTGCCGGTGAGCGGGCCGATGGTGACCGGGTCGCCGGCCGCCATCGCCGGGTTCTCCGTGCCGGTGAACTCGACGGTGCCGCCACCCGCCTTGACCAGGGTCAGCTTCGAGACGACGGAGTCCTCGCCCAGCGCGACCGGCGCGGTGATCGCGTCGGAGGTGAGGGTGAGGGTGGCGGTGGTGCCGTCCTGGGTCGCCGTGAGGGTGCTCTCCCCGCTGCCGAGGCCGCCGCAGTCGGCGTCGATGGTCGCCGTCTGGGGGGTGACGGCGAGGGCGGTGGGGGCGAAGGCGAGTCCGGTGGCCGCGAGGGCCCCGGCCACCAGCGCCGCACCTGTTCCGATTCGCTTGCCTCTCATGGGTCCGGCTCCCTTCCCGTGGGGGGAATACCTGTGGGGGATGGTCGGGAGGTGCGTGTGTCACGGACCGCCCGCCACCCGGGCCCGGGCACAGGGGCGCCGGGGCGCGGGGAGCGGTGATACCTGACGGTCCGTCGGACGTCCGGGTCCTATTGACTCGCGAGTAACCTTGCCCGGCAAGGGCGATATCCAGCCTTCAACAACCGGTCTCGGGGCCGGTCCCGAGCGGTTCTCCTCGGCGGCCGGCCCGCCGCACCGGCTTCCGCCCCGTGAGCGGCGCGAGCGGTCAGCCCGCCGTCACCGTCCCCCGGACCGTCCCGTCCGGCCCCGCCACCAGTACCGGCGTCTGCGGGCCGCCCAGGTCCCGTACCGCCGCGCGGTCCTCGTCGGATGCCGTGTCGGACTCCGTCACCACCGCCGCCGCCTCCAGGGACCGGGCGCCGGAGGCCACCGCCATCGCGACCGCCGTCTGGAGGGCGCTGAGCTTCAGGGAGTCCAGGGCGACCGTGCCGGCGACGTAGGTGCGGCCCGTCTCGTCGCGGACGGCGGCGCCCTCGGGGACGCCGTTGCGGGCGCGGGCCGAGCGGGCCAGGGTGACGATCTTGCGGTCCTCGGGGGAGAGGTCGGTGGTGTCGGTCATGGACGCAGCATACGTAGGCGTACGCGGCACCGACCGCCCGGTCACCCCGCCGCCGGGTACAGGGTCCGGTTCCGTCCGTCCCGTCACCTCGCCGCCGGGTACGGGGTCCCGTTCCGGCCGCCCCGTCACCCCGCCACCGGGTACATCGCGCCGCGCCGTCCCTCCGGTGAGGCCAGCCAGCGAAGCTTCGCCGCGCTGTTCGCCTCGTCCAGGGGGGTGTGCAGGACGATGAGGAGGTCCGGGCGCGCCGGTACCTGAAGTGCCGTCGACTCCAGGCACAGCAGGCCGACCAGCGGATGGTCCAGCTCCTTGCGGAGCTGCCCGGCGTCCTCGATGTCCCGCCGGTCCCACAGCCGCCGGAAGTCGCCACTCGCCGCCGACACCCGCTCCAGCACCTCCCCGAACCCCTCGTCGTCGGGCGCCGCGGCGTACGCGGCGCGGAACTGGGCGACGACCGTCCGGGCGTTCCGCTCCCAGCTCTGCGAACGCACCCGGTACATCGGGTCGGTGAAGAAGTCCACGAGGCAGTTCTGCGTCGTGCCCGGCCGCATCCCCAGCACGGTCGCCGCCGCCTCGTTGTGCAGCACGAAGTTGTAGTACCGGTCCATGACGTGCGCCGGATACGGCATCCACGTGTCGATCAGCCGCCGCAGCCCGTCGCACATGTCCCGCTTCTCCGGCGCCACCTCGGCCGCGGGCGGATTGAGCCCGGCGAGGACGTACAGATGGCGGCGCTCGGCGTTGCTGAGCCGCAGCACCCGCGCCACGGCGTCCAGCACCTGCGGCGAGACGGAGATGTCCCGGCCCTGCTCCAGCCACTGGTACCAGGACGCCCCCACCCCGGCGAGCACGGCGACCTCCTCGCGGCGCAGCCCCGGCGTCCGGCGCCGGCCCCCGCCACCCGGCAGCCCGACGTCGGCGGGCGAGACCCTTGCCCGGCGGCTCATCAGGAACTCCCGCAGTTCCGCCCGGCGGCCGGTCCTCCGGCCCGCCCCCGCCTCCATCACGTCCTGCACACGTCCCCCCGATGTCTCACGGCGCACCTCCCTGGTGGTGCCACCACCAGGACAACTGGCCGCTCCCCACGGCTATTCCGGCGCCCGCAGGCTCGTGACCATGGCGATCGACACCGACCTCCCCGTACCCAAGCCGCCCGCTCCCCGGCTCACCCACCGCGACAAGCTGGTCCTGTTCGTCCTGTGCGCAGCCCAGTTCATGGTCGCGCTGGACTTCTCCGTCCTGAACGTCGCCCTTCCCGTGCTCGGCACCGACCTGGGCATGAGCCCCTCCGCCCTGCAATGGGCGGTGACCGCGTTCGCGCTGCCCTCCGGCGGCTTCCTGCTGCTCTTCGGCCGGATCGGCGACCTCTACGGCCGCCGCCGGCTGTTCCTGGCCGGCCTCGCCGTCTTCGGCGCGGCCTCCGTGCTGGCCACCTTCGCCTGGGACCCGGCGTCCTTCCTCGCCGGACGCGCCCTCCAGGGCCTCGGCGCGGCCGTCATCGTGCCGACCGGCATGTCGCTGCTGACCACGACCTTCCCCGAGGGCCCGGCCCGCGACCGCGCCCTCGGCATCTCCGGCACGCTGCTCTCCCTCGGCTTCACCGTCGGCATGGTGGCCGGCGGTGTCCTGACCGACCTGCTCGGCTGGCGCTCCACCATGGGCCTGCTCGCCCTGTTCGCGTTCCTCGTGCTGCCGCTCGCCCCCGGCCTGCTGCCCGAATCCCGGACCCCGGACCGGCCCCGCCTGGACGCCCCCGGCGCGGTCACCGTCACCGGCGGCCTGCTCGCGCTGATCTACGCCCTGACGACGGCCGCCGAGCACGGATTCGGCCGTACCGACGTCCTCGTCACCCTCGTCGCCGGCGTCCTGCTGCTGACCGCCTTCGTGGTCGTCGAGTCCCGCACCGCGGCCCCGCTGGTCTCCCTGCGCATGCTGCGCCGCCGCACCGTCGCCTGGGGCAACCTCGGCGGGCTGGTCACCTTCTCGATGATGTCGACGGTGGTCTTCGTGCTGACCCTGTACCTCCAGCAGGTCCTGGGCCTGTCGGCGTTCGAGACCGGTCTCGTCTTCGGTGTGCAGGGCGTGCTGTCGGTGGTCGCCGGCGCGTACGTGCCACGGGTCGTCGGCCGGATCGGCGCCCGCCGCACGCTGGCCGCCTCCCTCGCCGGTCAGGGACTGCTGGGCACCGCCCTGCTCGGGCTCGGCGAGGGCGGCTGGTCGGTCTGGCTCGCCACGGCCGCCGTCTCGCTGGCCAGCATGTGCCACCTCGGCGCGATCATCTCCTACGGCATCACCGTCACCTCCGGCGTCCCCGACGGCGAGCAGGGCCTGGCCACCGGCCTGGTCACCTCCACCCAGCAGGTCGGCATCACGGTCGGCATCCCGCTGCTCGGCGTGCTGGCCACCACGTCCACGGACCTGATGACCGGCGTGCACACGGTGCTGGCGCTGGACGCGGCGATCGTGCTGGCGGCGGCGGTGCTGGTGGCGCTGGGCCTGCGCACGGCCCGGCGGGACGACGGACCGGGTTCCGTGGGCCCCCGGGACGGCTCAGGGTCGGTCGAGGCGGAGCCGGTCGGCTCGCGGTAGCCCCGCCACCACCAGGTCGTAGGAGTCCTCCACCAGCTCCCGGACCAGCCGGTCCGGGAGCTGCCCGTCCACGGTCACCGTGTTCCAGTGGCGCTTGTTCATGTGCCAGCCGGGCACGATCAGGCCCTCGTGCTCGCGGCGCAGCCGGACCGCCTCGTCCGGGTCGCACTTGAGGTTGACCGTGAGCGGGCGCGCGTCCAGGGCCGACAGCGCGAACATCCTCCCCAGCACCTTGAAGACCGAGGTCTCCGGGCCGAACGGAAAGTCCTCCACCGCCGCGTTGAACGACAGGCAGAACGCGCGCAGCTCCCGCGGGGTCACTCCGGCCCGGCCTCCTCGGACGCGTGTGCCGGGGCCACCGGCTCCGCCAGCACCGTCACGATCTTGTTGCGGCGGCCCGCGGCGGCCTCCGCCGTCAGCCGCAGCTCCCGCCCGTCGGGCAGTTCCACGACGGAGGAGGCCCCGGCGATCGGCACCCGGCCCAGCGCCTTGGCGAGCAGACCGCCCACCGTCTCCACGTCCTCGTCGTCGAACGCCTCCAGCCCGTACAGCTCGCCCAGGTCGCCGATGTCGAGGCGGGCGGTGACCCGGAACCGGTCCTCGCCCAGGTCCTGGACCGGCGGCAGTTCCCGGTCGTACTCGTCGGTGATCTCGCCGACGATCTCCTCCAGGATGTCCTCGATGGTGACGATGCCGGCCGTGCCGCCGTACTCGTCGATCACCACGGCGACGTGGTTGCGCTGCTTCTGCATCTCGCGCAGCAGGTCACCGGCGTTCTTGGTGTCGGGCACGAAGAACGCCGGCCGCATCGCCGTGGACACCAGTTCGCTCTCCGCGTCCCGGCTGATGTGCGTCTTGCGGGCCAGGTCCTTCAGGTACACGATCCCGACGACGTCGTCCTCGCTGTCCCCGGTGACCGGGATCCGGGAGAAACCGGAGCGCAGGGCGAGGGTCAGGGCCTGCCGGATGGTCTTGTACCGCTCGATGGAGACCAGGTCGGTGCGGGGCACCATGACCTCCCGCACGAGCGTGTCGCCCAGCTCGAACACCGAGTGCACCATGCGGCGCTCGTCGGCCTCGATCAGCGACTCCTTCTCCGCCAGGTCCACCAGGGCCCGCAGCTCCGCCTCCGAGGCGAACGGACCGCGCCGGAAGCCCTTGCCGGGGGTGAGCGCGTTGCCGATGAGGATCAGCAGCGAAGGGATCGGGCCCATGATCCGGTCCAGCGGCACCAGCACGTACGCCGCCGCCGTCGCCGTGTTCAGCGGATGCTGGCGGCCGATGGTGCGCGGGGAGACCCCGACGGCGACGTACGACACCAGCACCATGACCGCGATGGCGATCAGCAGGGCCTCGGTGGTGCTCGGGAACTCCTGGAGGCAGGCGTAGGTGACCATGGCCGCGGCGGCCATCTCGCAGGCGACGCGGACCAGCAGCGCCACGTTCAGATAGCGGGTCGGGTCGGCGGCGACCTTGGCCAGCCGGGCGCTGCCGCGCCGCCCGTTCCGGACGGCCTCCTCCGCCCGGAAGGCGGAGACCCGCGCCAGGCCCGCCTCCGCGCAGGCGGCGAGCCAGGCGACGACGACCAGGGCGACGGCGCCGGTGAGGAGCGGGAGGCTCATGAGACGGTCGGGGCCGGGGACGGGCCGGTCAGGCCCCTCTCCGCACGCCAGCCGTCCACGATGGCCGCCTGGAGACCGAACATCTCGGCCTTCTCGTCCGCTTCCTCGTGGTCGTAGCCGAGCAGGTGCAGCACACCGTGGACGGTGAGCAGCTGAAGCTCCTCGTCCATGCTGTGCTGCGTCGCGGCTTCCCGGCCCTGCTTCTCGGCGACCTCCGGGCAGAGCACGATGTCGCCGAGCAGGCCCTGCGGCGGCTCGTCGTCGTCCTTGGACGGCGGGCGCAGCTCGTCCATCGGGAAGGACATGACGTCGGTGGGGCCGGGCAGGTCCATCCACTGGATGTGCAGCTGCTCCATGGCGTCGGCGTCCACGACGATCACCGAGAGCTCGGAGAGCGGGTGGATGCGCATCCGAGCCAGCGCGTAGCGGGCGATGTCGAGGATCGCCTGCTCGTCCACCTCGGTGCCGGACTCGTTGTTGACGTCGATCGACATGGTCGTGCTGGTCTACTTCCCCTTGGAACGCTTGGCGCCGGAGGACTTGCCGTGGGCCTTGTGGCCGGGCTCGCCGTCCTCGGTGCCGTGCTTGCTGTCGTACTTCTCGTAGGCGTCGACGATACGGCCCACCAGCCGGTGCCGTACGACGTCGTGGGACGACAGCCGGGAGAAGTGGACGTCCTCCACCCCTTCCAGGATCTCCTGCACCTGGCGCAGGCCCGACTTCTGCCCGCCGGGCAGGTCGACCTGCGTCACATCACCCGTGATCACGATCTTCGAGTCGAAACCGAGCCGGGTGAGGAACATCTTCATCTGCTCGGGGCTGGTGTTCTGCGCCTCGTCCAGGATGATGAACGCGTCGTTGAGGGTGTTGTGCGTCAGCAGGTAGTCCTGTGTGACATACAGCGAGTCCTCGGCCGCCACCTGGATGCAGACGGTCTCCTCCCTGCCCGCGGGTTCGATGCTGTCGATGAACCGCATCGGGCGTCCGCCGCCCCCTGCCGCGTGGTACCTGTCGCGTTTACGGGCCAGACGGAAGGGTTCGATGCCTTCGGGAAGGCGGATGTCGATGATGTGGGCGTCGCTGCGGTAGGCGACATCTCGACCGTTCGCCCGGCCTGGAGTACGGCCCTCGGCAGCGCGCCGTCGTGTGTAGGCCACCCCACCGAGCGACTGGACCAACGCGATGACGTCGTCGCGCAGGAGAATCGACGTCGTCGTGTACTGGATGCGGCAGGTACGGTCAGCCTGCGTGACCGGGCCTCCGTCGGAGTCGAGCAGTCCCTGCAGCACGGCCAGGCGGACGTCGGCGGAGTTGTTCAGGTAGTCGTCGGGCACGAACTTGGAGTGCGACCGTGTGCGCAGGAGGTCCAGCTCGCGCAGTACGTGCGTGACCGGGTTCTCGAGGGTGACCACGTCACCGGGCGCCTTGATCCGGTTGAGGACATAGTCGGGTCCGCCCCGGTGCCGTGCCTCGACGCCTGGCAGCGCAGCCTCCAGCGCGCTGACCAGCTCGGGGTCCTCCGTGGAAAAGGAGGGAGTGGTGGAGCCGGTCAGACAGCCGTCACCGAGCAGCAGCCCCAGTGCGTACGGGTCCATGGGGACCTTGCGCTCGGGAAGTTCCACCGGCGCCGTGAGGAGCGGCAGCTCGTACCTGCGTGCGTGCGCCGCACGCAAGTTGCCGATCATGTCCTGGGTCTCCAGAACCCGCCACGGCTTGTCGCGGCGCTTGTCCGAGGCGGTACGAACCGTCCACAGATGCTCGCCGCAGCACAGGGTCCAGGCGCCGTCCTGGGCCGTGACACGGTAGACGTCCTTCTCGCCCTGTGGGTAGACGCCCAGCACGGGTGTCGGCTCGCCGTTGGAACCGATGACCAGGTCACCGACCTGGAGGTCACCGATGGGTCGCCAGCCGTCCGGGGTGAGGACGTTGGTGAAGACCGGCTGCGCGCGTCCGCGCATGTAGGCCAGCGGGGCGACCTCGATCGTGCCCGCCGCCATCAGCCGGGGGATGGAGTCCGGGTCGATCATGTCGTGCAGCGCGTCGTACAGCGGGCGCAGGTACGGGTCGATCTTCTCGTAGAGCGTGCCGGGCAGGAAGCCCAGGCGCTCGCCGGCCTCGACCGCCGGGCGGGTCAGGATGATGCGGTTGACCTGCTTGGACTGAAGGGCCTGTACCGCCTTGGCCATCGCCAGGTAGGTCTTGCCGGTGCCCGCGGGGCCGATGCCGAAGACGACCGTGTGCTGGTCGATCGCGTCGACGTACCGCTTCTGGTTGAGCGTCTTGGGGCGGATCGTGCGGCCGCGCGAGGAGAGGATGTTCTGGGTGAGCACCTGGGCCGGGGTCTCCTGGCCGTCGCTCTCGCCGTTCTCGCTCGCCTTGAGCATGGCGATCGAGCGTTCCACTGCGTCCTCCGTCATCGGCTGTCCGGTGCGGAGCACCAGCATCATCTCGTCGAACACGCGCTGGATGAGGGCGACCTCGTGGGAGGCGCCGACCGCGCTGATCTCATTGCCCCGGACATGGATGTCGGCCGCCGGGAAGGCCTTCTCGATCACGCGCAGGAGGGAGTCGCCGGACCCCAGGACGGTCACCATGGGGTGCTGGGCGGGGACGGTGATCTGTGCTCTCGCCTGCCCCTGCGCGGGGGTGTGAGCTGAGGGTGTCTGAGTCATGGGCCGGCGCTTGAGGCCTGCATGTCCTCCTCTGCGGCGTATGCCGCGTGACTGGCGTGGTCTGACGTGTTCCAGCGTACGACCTGGCGCCGACAGCGCCGAGAGCTTTTCCCCGGACCGCTTTCCGGGGTGCCTCTCAGGCCACGCTCCGGATCCGCCCCACCAGCACCGCCCCCGCCAGCCCGATCACCGCCGCCAGCAGATACAGCACGCGGTAGCCGCCGAGGTGGGTCACGACCGGAGCGGCCAGGACGGGGGCCGCGACCTGGGGCAGCGCGTTGGCCACGTTGATCACGCCGAGGTCCTTGCCGCGGTCCAGCGCCTTCGGCAGCACGTCCGTCATCAGGGCGAAGTCCACCGAGGTGAACACCCCGAAGCCGACGCCCAGCACCGCCGCCGCGACGATCGCGCCGGGCCAGGTCTGCCAGAGGGCCAGCAGCGCCGTCGCCGCCGCCATCAGCAGGCCCGCACCGGTCACGAACGGCTTGCGCCGCCCCACCCGGTCCGACCAGACGCCGCCCACGACGACCGTGGCCAGCAGCGTCGCCCCGTTCACCGCCGTCAGGACCAGCACGCCCGTCTCCGGATCGCCGTGGTGGAGGCGGTCGCGGAGGTAGTACAGCAGGTACAGCAGCACCAGCGCGTTGCTGAGGTTGATCAGGAACCGGGTCAGCCAGGCCCAGCCCAGGTCCGGATGGCGGCGCGGGCTCAGCCAGAACCCCGCCAGGAAGCGCCGCCCGTCCCACGGCGGCCGGTGCGCCGCCGGCAGCCGCGGATCGCGCGACCGCAGCACGTACGGCACCACGCCCAGCACCACGAACACCGCGCAGGCCGCGTACCCGGCCGCGATGCCGCCGGCCGCCGTCGCCAGCCCCGTCCCGCCGACCACGCCCAGCAGCT
The DNA here is from genome assembly GCF_055571015.1 of Streptomyces sp. NPDC031049. NCBI lineage: Bacteria > Bacillati > Actinomycetota > Actinomycetes > Kitasatosporales > Streptomycetaceae > Streptomyces > Streptomyces sp. NPDC031049. Next base: position 400,117 of record NZ_JBVIGC010000003.1, on the reverse strand, counting down.
GTGCCGCCCCCAGCCAGCCGCCCACCGAGCCCCGCTGGAGCCGTGGCACCCGGTCCGGGACCGCCGCCGTCACCGCCGCGAACGCCGCGTTCAGCGTGAGCTGCACCAGGCACCAGCCCACCGCCATCGTCACCGGCCCGCCGGCCCCCGCGAGCAGCAGCAGCGACAGCGCGCCGCCCGCCGCGCCCGCCGCGATCCACGGCCTGCGGCGGCCGGAGCGGGCGGTCGTGCGGTCGGACAGCGCGCCGAAGAACGGGTTGGCCAGCAGCGACACGGCCGCGCCCACGCCCGTCACCCAGGCCAGCAACGTCTCTTTGGACATGCCGCTGCCCGGTGCGAAGTCCTCCGCCTGGGAGGCGAGCAGGATCTGCAACGGCCCGTACCAGCCGATCCAGATCGCGCCGTTGGCCAGCGACAGCGCCGCGGTCCAGCCCCGGCCGACCCGGACCGACGGCTCGGCGAGGGCGGCGGGCCGCGGCTGCCCGTGGGCGGGCCCGTGGGCGGGCTCGTGGGCGGACGTGCGGGCGGGCTCGTGCGCGGACGCGTCGCCGGGCTCGGGGCCGTGGCCGTCCGGGTCGCGGGCCGTCGTCATCTCTGCGCCCGCAGCACGTCCCGGAACCAGCCGTAGGAGGCCTTCGGCGTCCGCTCCAGCGTGGCGTAGTCCACGTGGACGAGCCCGAAGCGGCGCGCGTACCCCTCCGCCCACTCGAAGTTGTCCAGCAGCGACCACACGAAGTAACCGCGGACGTCCACCCCGGCCGTCAGCGCCTCGTGCAGGGCCCGCAGATGGCCGTCGAGATAGGCGATGCGGTCCCGGTCGTCCAGGCCCTCGTAGCTGCACCCGTTCTCGGTGATCACCACCGGCGGGAGCCGGTCGCCGTAGCGGTCCCGGAAGCCGGTGAGCAGCTCGGTCAGGCCCGCCGGCACGACCGGCCAGCCGAAGTCCGTCACCGGGTACCCGTCGATCCCGTGCACCGAGAAGGGCAGTTCCGCCGGCAGCGGCACCCCGCCGGACTCGCCCGGCGTCCCGTCCGGGGCGCCCACGCGGGCCGGCGCGTAGTAGTTGACGCCGTAGAAGTCCAGGGGTGCGCCGATCGCCTCCAGGTCGGCGTCCGCGCCGGCCGGCATCAGCTCCCCGACGCCCTCCGGGTACCGGCCCAGCAGCAGTGGCTCGGCGAACATCCGGTTCAGCAGCACGTCGTAGAAGTCCGCCGCCGCCCGGTCCGCCGGGTCCTCGGAGGCCGGCCACACCGGCCCGTGCGAGTTGGCGATCCCGATGTCCCCGGCGCCCGCCGCGCGCAGCGCCCGTACCGCCAGGCCGTGGGCCAGCAGCTGGTGGTGGGCGACCGGCAGCGCGTCGAACAGCAGCCGCTCGCCGGGCGCGTGCACGCCCAGCGCGTGGCCGAGCAGGGTGTGCTCGGCGGGCTCGTTGAGCGTGATCCACTTGTGCACCCGGTCGCCGAGCCGGCCGGCCACGACCGCCGCGTACTCCGCGAAGCGCGCCGCGGTGTCCCGCTCGCGCCAGTCCAGCCCGGCCGGCAGGTCCCAGTGGAAGAGGGTCGGCACGGGGCGGACGCCCGCCGCGCACAGCTCGTCCACCAACCGGTCGTAGAAGTCGAGGCCGCCGGGGGAGTTCACCCGCGGCCAGGAGACCGAGAAGCGGTACGCGTCCACGCCGAGGCCGGCGAGCAGCGCCACGTCCTCGCGGTAGCGGTGGTAGTGGTCGCAGGCCACGTCCGCCGTCGAGCCGTCCTTCACCCGCCCCGGCTCCGCGGTGAACGCGTCCCACACCGAGGGCGCGCGCAGCCCGGCCGCGCCCTCGATCTGGTGGGCGGAGGTCGACACGCCCCACAGGAAGCCGTCCGGGAACCGGGGGAGCGGGGCCGTCGCCGTACCGGGGTCAGTCGCCATGGGCGGATCATCCGTACCCCCGGTAACCGAAGTCAACGGCCCTGCACCGACGAGGAGTTACGCACCCTCCTTCAGCACCCGCGAGATCAGCCGCCGCTGCTCCTCCGTGAGCCGGGGGTCGGCGGCGTAGACCGTCCGGCCGTCCACGGTGATCCGGTAGCTGAACCCGTCCGGCACCCCGGCCGGCGGCGTGCCCCGCCCGGCGGCCACCGCCCGCTCGGCCAGGGCGTGCCACTCCGCCGCGTCCGGGCGGCCCGCGGTGTCCACCTCCGCGTGCCGCTCGATGCCCGCGAAGCCTCCTGTGCGCCTCACCTGAATCCGCATGGGTCGTGTCTAGCGCCAAACCCCGGCCCGCGCACCCCGGTCCCGGCTACAGCAGCCGCACCCCGACCTGTTCCCAGGCCTTGCGCACCGCCTCCAGCTCCTCCGCGTCGCCGTACCGCTCCCGGGCGGCCTTCACGGTCAGCGTGGCGAAGTCCGTGAACAGCGCGTCCTGCCTCAGCTCGCCGCCGGTCAGCACGTCGTACCAGACCTGCCCGGCCCGCTCCCAGGCGTGCCCGCCCAGGGCCGTGGCGGCCAGGTAGAAGGCGTGGTTGGGGATGCCGGAGTTGATGTGCACACCGCCGTTGTCGCGGCCGGTGCGCACGTAGTCGTCCATCGTGGCCGGCTGCGGGTCCTTGCCGAGCACGTCGTCGTCGTACGCCGACCCCGGCTCCTTCATGGAGCGCAGGGCCACGCCCGTCACCCGCGGCGCGAGCAGCCCGGCGCCGATCAGCCAGTCGGCCTCGGCGGCGGTCTGGCCGAGCGCGTACTGCTTGATGAGGGCACCGAAGACGTCCGAGACGGACTCGTTGAGGGCACCGGGCTGGCCGAAGTAGGTCAGGTTGGCCGTGTACTGGGTGACGCCGTGGGCCAGCTCGTGGCCGATGACGTCGATCGGGATGGTGAAGTCCAGGAAGATCTCGCCGTCCCCGTCGCCGAACACCATCTGCTCGCCGTTCCAGAACGCGTTGTTGTACTCCCGGTCGTAGTGCACCGTCGCGGTCAGCGGCAGCCCGCCGCCGTCGACGGAGTCGCGGCCGTACGCCGACAGCAGCAGCTCGAAGGTGGCGCCCAGTCCGGCGTAGGCGCGGTTGACGGTGGCGTCCTTGCCCGGCTCGTCGCCCTCGCCGCGCACCTTCCTGCCGGGCAGGTCGGTGCCGTGCCGGGCGTCGTGGATCGCGCGGCGTGGCCGGGCGGGCCCGGTGCCGGCGGGCGGCGCGGCGGTGGGGGCGCCGATGACCGTGGTCAGACGGCGGTGGGTGCGCTCGAAGGCGTCGCGCTGGAGGGTGCGGCGCGCCGGGCCGGCGACGACCGGGTCCTCGGCCTGCGCGAGCCGGTCCAGGACGTGGGGTGGGACGATCGTGCAGAAGACGGGCTCGAAGCCCCCGTTGGTGGTCATGCCCGGCACACTTGCACTGCGTGTTCACGCTGTCACCCCCCGCCACCATGATCGGTGAAATGCCGTTCCGGTGGGGGCTGCTGAGCGGCGGGAAGTGGTATGCGGCACTCTTTGTCCCGGTTTTCTCTCCGGTCCCGCATACTGATACGGACCCGCGCATCCGGCGTGGCTCGGCTAGGCTGCGGAGCACCATGCGTTTCGGGCTGCTTCTCCTTAGCTGCCGCGGCGAGGGCCTGTAGTCGAGGCCGACCCCCTCCCCGCGGAGCTCGGCGTTGCCGTCGGCCGTCCATCCGGATACCCGCGGTGATCCGCGGACACCCAGAGGAGCCCACGCCACCATGGCGAACCGCCAGCAGCCCAGTCCCATGCCGATCAGCAAGTACCGCGGCTACGAGCAGGTCGACCTCCCCGACCGCACCTGGCCCGACCAGCGGATCACCAAGGCCCCCCGCTGGCTCTCCACCGACCTGCGCGACGGCAACCAGGCCCTGATCGACCCGATGTCGCCCGCCCGCAAGCGCGCGATGTTCGACCTGCTGGTCGCGATGGGCTACAAGGAGATCGAGATCGGTTTCCCGGCCTCCGGCCAGACCGACTACGACTTCGTACGCTCCATCATCGAAGAGCCCGGCGCCATCCCGGACGACGTGACGATCTCCGTGCTGACCCAGGCCCGCGAGGACCTCATCGAGCGCACGGTGGAGTCCCTGAAGGGCGCCAAGCGCGCCACCGTCCACCTGTACAACGCCACCGCGCCGGTCTTCCGCCGGGTCGTCTTCCGCGGCTCCAGGGACGACATCAAGCAGATCGCCGTCGACGGCACCCGGCTGGTCATGGAGTACGCCGAGAAGCTGCTGGGCGACGAGACCGAGTTCGGCTACCAGTACTCGCCGGAGATCTTCACCGACACCGAGCTGGACTTCGCCCTGGAGGTCTGCGAGGCGGTGATGGACGTCTACCAGCCCGGCCCGGGCCGCGAGATCATCCTCAACCTGCCCGCCACCGTGGAGCGTTCCACGCCGTCCACGCACGCCGACCGCTTCGAGTGGATGGGCCGCCACCTCTCCCGCCGCGAGCACGTCTGCCTGTCCGTCCACCCGCACAACGACCGCGGCACGGCCGTCGCCGCCGCCGAGCTGGCGCTGATGGCCGGCGCCGACCGCGTCGAGGGCTGCCTGTTCGGACAGGGCGAGCGCACCGGCAACGTCGACCTGGTCACGCTGGGCATGAACCTGTTCTCGCAGGGCGTCGACCCGCAGATCGACTTCTCCCGCATCGACGAGATCCGTCGCACATGGGAGTACTGCAACCAGATGGAGGTCCACCCGCGCCACCCGTACGTGGGCGACCTGGTCTACACGTCCTTCTCCGGCTCCCACCAGGACGCCATCAAGAAGGGCTTCGACGCCATGGAGGCCGATGCCAGGGCCAAGGGCGTCACCGTCGACGACATCGAGTGGGCGGTGCCCTACCTGCCGATCGACCCCAAGGACGTCGGCCGGTCCTACGAGGCCGTCATCCGTGTCAACTCGCAGTCCGGCAAGGGCGGTGTCGCCTACGTCCTGAAGAACGACCACAAGCTGGAACTGCCCCGCCGGATGCAGATCGAGTTCTCGAAGATCATCCAGGCCAAGACGGACGCCGACGGCGGCGAGATCACGCCGCAGGACATCTGGGCCGTCTTCCAGGACGAGTACCTGCCCAACCCCGACAACCCCTGGGGCCGCATCCAGGTCAGGAACGGCCAGTCCACGACCGACCGGGACGGCGTGGACACCCTCACCGTGGAGGCCGAGGTCGACGGCGTGGAGACCACGCTGGTCGGCACCGGCAACGGACCGATCTCGGCCTTCTTCCACGCGCTCCAGGGCATCGGCGTCGACGCCCGGCTGCTGGACTACCAGGAGCACACCATGAGCGAGGGCGCCTCCGCGCAGGCCGCCTCGTACATCGAGTGCGCCATCGGCGACAAGGTGCTGTGGGGGATCGGAATCGACGCGAACACCACGCGCGCATCGCTGAAGGCGGTCGTCTCCGCCGTCAACCGCGCGGCTCGCTGACCAGCCGAATCGGTGGTTTCGGGCCCCGCTCGCCGCGGACCGGCGGGCGGGGCTCCCGTCGTATACCGGCCAGATGCCCGTGCAGGTCACGGAAAGGTCTCGTACGGGGTACTGACTCCGCGTCGGCGATGTGGCTAACATCACGCCAGCGCGGCGATGCTGCCGTGCGGTTACGGAGGTGCGACGTGCTGCCTGGACGGGGACGAAACGGCCGAGCTGCCCTGCTGCCGCGCATCGCGGGCACGCGCACCGCATGGACACCGGTCGGCGACGGCGAGTTCTTCTGCCCCGGCTGCGGGGGCGACCGCAACTACCAGCGGCTGGCCGGACGCCGCCGCTTCACGGTGCTCGGGCTGCCCGTGCTGCCGCGCGGCGAGACCTGCGCGGTGATCGAATGCGCCGCCTGCCGCCGCCACTTCGGCACCGACGTCCTCGACCACCCGACCACCACCCGCTTCTCCGCGATGCTCCGCGACGCCGTCCACACCGTCGCCCTCGCCGTCCTCGCCGCCGGCGGCACCACCTCCCGCACGGCCCTGGAGACGGCGGTCTCGGCGGTCCGCGCGGCCGGCTTCGACGACTGCACCGAGGAGCAGCTCGACACCCTCGTCGAGGCGCTGGCCGCGGACACCGGCCGGTTCCACGGCGAACCCTGCGTGCCCGGCCTCGCCATAGAGCTGCACGAGGCACTCGACCCGCTGGCCCCGCACCTCGCCCCCGCCGGACGCGAATCGATCCTGCTCCAGGCCGCCCGCATCGCCCTCGCCGACGGCCCCTACACCCCCGCCGAGCGGGACACCCTGGCCACCGTGGGCGCCGCCCTGACGATCTGCTCCACCGACGTCACCCGCCTGATGGCGGCGGCCCGCACCCCCTCCTGACACCCCCCCGCCACTCGCGGTCGGCCCTCTGCGCCCGGTGCGGTCACGGCCGGGGCGGGGGCTCGTCCGCCAGGTACGGCGGCGCCGGGTCGTACTGGAGGGCGCGGCGTACGGCGCGGGCGTGCTCGCGTCCGTGCAGACGGCCGACCAGCCACAGGGTGCTGTCGATGCCGGCGGAGACGCCCTGGCTGGTGAGCAGGTTGCCGTCGACGACATAGCGGGCGTCCCGTACGACGGTGACGTCCCCGCGCCGTTCCAGCGCGTCCTCGTAGTCCCGGTGCGTGGCCACCCGGCGGGCGCGGGCCGGGCCGGCGGCATGCAGCAGGAAGGCCCCGGTGCAGACCCCGGCGACCCAGTCGGCGCGGGCCGCCGTGCCGGCGAGCCAGCCGGTGACCCGCTCGTTGTGCGGCTCGACCTCCCGGGCGCCGCTGCCGCCCGGTACGAGGACGACGTCCAGCGGCGGATGGTCGTCGAGAGTGCGGTCCGGCAGCACCCGCATGCCCTGGGAGCACCTAACGGGCCCGGAGCGCTCGGCGAGGAGCAGGACGTCGTCCACGCCGCCGCGGAGACCGGAGGAGGTGGTGAACACCTCCCAGGGGCCGGCGAAGTCGAGTTCCTGTGCGGTGTCGAACAGCAGGATTCCGTAGGTGGTCATGGTCAGTTGCCCCAGCGGGCGCCGTCGGCCATGGTCTCCATCCGGGTCCTGTGCGGGGGCGTGGACCTCTCCCGCAGCAGTTCGGCGGCGATGGAGAAGGGCGGCGCCTTCTCCGGGCGGCGCCGCGCCTGGGCGACGATCTCGTCGGTCAGGGTGGTGGCCATCGACAGCCGCGGGTACCGGGCGTGGATGGCGGCCCCGGTGGCGTCGTCGACGCAGTCGGTGCCGAAACCGAAGTCCATGCCGGTCCCTTGGTGCACCAGGGCGCACAGCGTGCCGCGGCGCTCGGCGACGCCCGGCGTCGTGTGCAGGGCGATGGCCTCCCACACCGCGTCGACGTCGGGCCCGGGCACGCCCTGCGCGGTGAGGAACTCCGCGGCCGTGTCGGCGCCGTCCACCTCGAACCGCTGGTGGCGGTCGCCCGCCTCGGTCAGGCCGACGTCGTGCAGGACGCACGCGAGGAACAGCAGTTCCGGGTCGTAGTCGCGCCCCGCCTTCGCGCCCTCGTGGTCGGCGCGGAGGCGGGCGAACAGGGCTGCGCGGACGCTGTGGTTGGCGGTCGCGGCGGACTCCGTCTCCCGCACCAGGGCCAGCGCCCGGCGGGCGACGGGAGTGTCGGGCAGCGGCGGGACGCCGGTGGTCATCACGTCGTTCATGGCTTCGATGATCGGCCGGGGCGAACACCCGGGACAGTGGCAGACTTGCCTGTATGCGCGAGGAAGCTGCCACCACGCCCGTGGCTCCGCACCGCGTGGCGGTCCTGACCCTGGACGGTGTCCTCCCCCTGGACCTGGGCATCCCGGCCCAGGTCTTCACCGGCGCTCCCGGCTTCCCCTACGAGCTGACCCTGTGCGGGCGGACCAGGCGGCCGGTCGAGACCGCCGCGGGGTTCGCCGTGACGGTGGCGGCCGGACTGGACGCGGTGGCCGGGGCGGACACCGTGGTGGTCCCCGGCTACACGCCGCACGCGCGGGAGGTGCCGGCGGACGTGCTCGCCGCCCTCGCCGAGGCCCACGCCCGGGGCCGGCGGCTGGTGTCCATCTGCACCGGGGCGTTCGCCCTGGCGGCGGCCGGCATCCTGGACGGCCGCACGGCCACCACCCACTGGAGGTACGCCGACGAACTGGCCGCCCGGTACCCGAGGGTGTCGGTGGACCCCAGGGTGCTCTACGTGGACGAGGGGCAGGTGCTGACCTCGGCGGGCGTCGCGGCGGGCATCGACCTCTGCCTGCACCTGGTGCGCCGTGACCTCGGGGCGCGGACGGCGAACCAGGTCGCCCGCGCCCTCGTGTCCGCTCCGCACCGCGACGGCGGGCAGGCGCAGTACATCAGCCGCCCGCTGGCCCCGGAGCCGGACGGCACCACCCTCGCGGCCACCCGGGCGTGGGCCCTGTCCCGGCTGGCGGAACCGCTGACGGTGCCGAGGCTCGCCGCGCACGCGCACCTGGCGCCGCGGACCTTCGCCCGGCGGTTCGTCGCCGAGACCGGCACGACGCCCCTGCGGTGGCTGCTCTCCGCCCGGCTCGACCGCGCCCGGGAACTGCTGGAGAGCACCGGGCTCCCCGTCGACCAGGTGGCCGACCGGTGCGGGCTCGGCAGCCCCTCGAACCTACGGCTGCACTTCCGGCGCACGCTGGGGACGACCCCGACCGCCTACCGGGCGGCGTTCGCCCGCACCCACGAGCCGCGGCCGGCGGCGTCCACGAACTCCGTCCAGGCCGCGCCCCCGACGACGACCACGGGCCCGCCGGCCACCTTGCTGTCCCGGACGGGAACGACGCCGGGGACTCCGTCGGCGACCTCGACGCAGGCCTCGCCTCCGTTGCCGCCGCTGTAGCTGCTCCTGCGCCAGCGGGCGTTCGTCAGGTCGTAGTCGCGCATCGTCTGAGGTCCTCCGCCGCCGATTCGATCAGGGCCAGGGACGCCTCCGGCGACAACGCGGCAGCCCTGATCAGATCGTAGGACGCCCGGGCCCGCTTCACTACAGCCGGTCCGTCCAGCAGGCTTCCCGAAAGCACCCCTTCTGTATAGACGGTCGGCGGGGCGTCCTCGAACTCCATGAGCCACATCATCTTGCCCATGTCAGGGTGTGCTCCCGCCGCGAAGGGCAGCACCTGCAACACCATCCTGCGCTGCCGTGCCAGCCGTGCGATGTGGTCCAGCTGATGCGCCATGACCGCGGGTCCGCCGACCGGGACGCGCAGGACCGTCTCGTGGAGGACCGCCCAGTACACGGGCCGTGTGGCGTCCTCGAGAAGCCGGGTCCGGTCCATGCGGCCCTTCAGCAGCTCCTGGATGTGCTCATCGGCGGCGAGCGGCTTGTTGGCGAGGAACACCGCCTGTGCGTAGTCCCGCGTCTGGAGAATCCCCGGAACCACCGAGGGAGCGAACTCGCAGATCTCCGTCGCCAACCGCTCCAGCTCCGCCGCATGCGCGAAGTACTCCGTGTACGGCTGCTCCTTGATGAGTTTCCGCCAAAGCCGCTCGAAAATACCGTCGGTTTGCAGTGTCTCGTCAATCCGCTGGGCCACGTCCAACTGCGGCTTGCGAATAGCCTGTTCGAACTGGCCGATGTAACCGCCGGACACGAACACCCGCGCCCCCAGCTCGACCTGCGTGATCCCCGCGTCCTCGCGGCGCCGCTTCAGTTCCGCGCCGAAAAACTCCCAGGCCGCCTGCCGTGAACCGTTGGCCAAGGCCAACCCCCATTCGCTGAGCCCCACTTGTAGTGCACGGACTCCTGCCGAGTGTAGGCAAAGAAGGGCACTGTGGAGGTAAGAAGAGTGAAACTCGAAAAGGAAGGGAAGCGCGGTGGAAGCACAGCACAAGGAGCAGCACTCGGCGTTCTGCGTCGAGGAAGCGGAGGAAACCGTGAAGGAATTGCGGGCGGCGCTCGCCAAGGCCGGAATTACCCTGCCGTCACTCGGTCTCGACCCGGTGAGTCTTGCGCGGGAGGCCCCCTGCCCGCTCGTGGAATTGGGGCGCTGCTCCCCCGAGACCGCCCGGCGGCTCGCCGCGGCGGTGGCGCGGTGAGGCCGGCCGTGGGCGCGTTCGTCGTCGACACCCGCTCCGGACGCGTCGGCATCGTGATGGGACACGAGGGGCCGTACGTGCAGCTGCGGCCCTACGGGGGAGGGCGGGAGTGGGACGCCGAACCGCAGGCCGTCCGGGAGGCGACCCCGGCCGAGCGGCTGCGCGCGGCCACCGCCTACGCCAACGCGCGAAGCCGCGGTGAGGTGCCTTGAACGTAGGCGACAATGGGTGCCATGAGTCTGTTCCGCGACGACGGCATCGTGCTGCGCACCCAGAAGCTGGGTGAGGCGGACCGGATCATCACCCTGCTCACGCGCGGTCACGGACGCGTACGCGCCGTGGCGAGGGGCGTGCGGCGGACCAAGTCGAAGTTCGGGGCGCGGCTGGAGCCGTTCTCCCACGTCGACGTGCAGTTCTTCGCCAAGGGCAGTGAGCTGGTGGGACGCGGGCTGCCGCTGTGCACGCAGAGCGAAACGATCGCTCCGTACGGCGGCGGCATCGTGACCGACTACGCCCGGTACACCGCCGGGACGGCCATGCTGGAGACGGCCGAGCGGTTCACCGACCACGAGGGGGAGCCGGCGGTGCAGCAGTACCTGCTGCTCGTCGGCGCGCTGCGGACCCTCGCCCGGGGCGAGCACGCCCCGGGGCTGGTCCTCGACGCGTTCCTGCTGCGCTCCCTCGCCGTCAACGGCTACGCCCCGACGTTCGGGGACTGCGCGAAGTGCGGGATGCCCGGCCCCAACCGGTTCTTCTCGGTCGCCTCCGGCGGTTCCGTCTGCCTCGACTGCCGGGTGCCCGGCAGCGTCGTACCCTCGCCCGAGGCCCTGGAGCTGCTCGGCGCGCTGCTCGCGGGAGACTGGGAGACGGCGGATGCCTGCGAGCCGCGGTACGTCCGGGAGGGCAGCGGGCTGGTGTCCGCGTACCTGCACTGGCACCTGGAGCGCGGGCTGCGCTCCCTCAGGTACGTCGAGAAGACCTAGACAAGCCACACAGCAACCGGCACGAGGAGACGAGAGACACATGGCCGTACGCGGGATCCTGGGGCGCCAGCGCCGGGAGTACAGGACGCCGGAGCCGCACCCGTCCGGCGCGCGGCCCCCGAAGCTCCCCGGCGAGCTGGTCCCGGACCACGTGGCGATCGTCATGGACGGCAACGGACGCTGGGCCAAGGAGCGCGGGCTGCCGCGCACCGAGGGGCACAAGGTCGGCGCCGAGCGGGTGCTGGACGTGCTCCAGGGCGCCATCGAGATGGGTGTGGGCAACATCTCGCTGTACGCCTTCTCCACCGAGAACTGGAAGCGCTCCCCGGAGGAGGTGCGCTTCCTGATGAACTTCAACCGGGACTTCATCCGCAAGAGCCGCGACCAGCTCGACGAGCTGGGCGTCCGGGTGCGCTGGGTGGGCCGGATGCCCAAGCTGTGGAAGTCGGTCGCCAAGGAACTCCAGATCGCCCAGGAGCAGACCCGGGACAACGACCGGCTGACGCTGTACTTCTGCATGAACTACGGCGGGCGGGCCGAGATCGCCGACGCCGCGCAGGCCCTCGCCGAGGACGTGCGGGCCGGGCGGCTCGACCCCTCGAAGGTGAACGAGAAGACCTTCGCCCGGTACCTCTACTACCCCGACATGCCGGACGTGGACCTGTTCCTGCGGCCCAGCGGCGAACAGCGCACCTCCAACTACCTGCTCTGGCAGAGCGCGTACGCCGAGATGGTCTTCCAGGACGTCCTGTGGCCGGACTTCGACCGGCGCGACCTGTGGCGCGCCTGCCTGGAGTTCGCCTCCCGCGACCGTCGCTTCGGCGGCGCCATCCCGAACGAGGAACTGCTCGCCATGGAGGGCAGGCAGGCGTAGGCCCGGGGCCGGGACGGGAAGCTAGGGTTCCGCCCATGGATCACCAGGGGCGGGACATCATCGAGCACACGGACGCCGACGTGGTGGAGCTGGTCTTCCGGCCGACCCACGCCGACATCCTCACCGGCATCCGCACCCGCGACCGGGTGCGGAGGCCGGCGGTGCTGCGCGGGGCGCTGGTGGCCCTGTTCGCCGTGGCCGTCGTGGTGGGCGCGGTCAAGGGCGCGGCGTGGCTCCCGCTGGTGCTGTACACCGTGTGCGGCGTCGTGATCTGGTGCACGCCGCACTTCCAGGCGAACCATGTGCTGCGCACCGTCGCCTGGCAGGGCGATTACCGCGCCACGGTCACCACCGCCGGGGTCACCGTGGAGACCGAGCACACCGTGCTCACCCAGCGGTGGTCCGTCTTCCGTGGCCACCGGGAGACCCGCGACCACCTGGTCCTGCTCAGCCGGGACCCGAGCATCCTGGTCGTCGAGGTGCTGCCGAAGCGCGGCCTGCGCGCGGAGGGCGATCTGACCCGGCTGCGCGACCTGCTGGCCGCGCATCTGCCCCGGGTCTGAGCCCGGCTCGCGGGGCGCCGTCCCACGAGCGGGCGGGCTAGTCGCCGGTCGCCGCGCACTCCGCGCAGGTGCCGAAGATCTCGACCGTGTGCTGCACGTTCACGTAGCCGTGCTCCGCGGCGACGGCCTCCGCCCACTTCTCCACCGCCGGGCCCTCGACCTCGACGGCCTTGCCGCACGAGCGGCAGACCAGGTGGTGGTGGTGGTCGCCGGTGGAGCAGCGCCGGTAGACGGACTCGCCGTCGGCGGTGCGCAGGACGTCGACCTCGCCGGCGTCGGCGAGGGACTGCAGGGTGCGGTACACCGTGGTGAGGCCGACCGAGTCGCCCTTGTGCTTGAGCATGTCGTGGAGCTCCTGCGCGCTGCGGAACTCCTCGACCTCCTGCAGGGCCGCCGCCACGGCGGCGCGCTGCCGGGTGGCCCGGCCCTTCACGGGCGGTCCAGCGGTGGTCACCGGTTGCCTCCTCACGTCTGCTCCTGCCGGGCCATTGTGCCAGCCCGGTCCGGCAGCGGTCAGACGCCGGCTCCGCCGCCGGAGCCCCGGCTGGCCGGAATCGCACACTCCGCCGGGTCCGGCTCGGGCCGTACCGCTGCCGCCGCCCGCGCGCGTCGCCGGGCCAGCGGGGCCGCCAGCGCGGTCAGCGCGATGAACGCGACGATGGTGAGCAGCACGATCGTCGCGCCGGGCGGAACGTCCTGGTAGTACGAGGTCACGGTGCCGCCGATGGTCACGCTCACGCCGATCGCGACGGCGATGGCGAACGTGGCGGCGAAGCTCCGGCTGAGCTGCTGCGCGGCGGCCACCGGGACCACCATCAGCGCCGAGACCAGCAGCAGGCCGACCACCCGCATCGCGACGGTCACCGTGACCGCCGCCGTGACGGCCGTCAGCAGGTTCAGGGCGCGCACCGGCAGGCCCGTCACCCGCGCGAACTCCTCGTCCTGGCTGACCGCGAACAGCTGCCGGCGCAGGCCGAGCGTGACCAGGACCACGAACGCGGCCAGGAGGCAGATCGCGGTGACGTCCGACTCCGAGACGGTCGACAGCGAGCCGAAGAGGTAGGAGTTGAGGTTGGACGTGGAGCCGCCGGGGGCGAGGTTGATGAACATCACGCCGCCGGCCATGCCGCCGTAGAAGAGCATGGCGAGGGCGATGTCGCCGCGGGTGCGGCCGTACCAGCGGATCAGCTCCATGAGGACCGCGCCGAGGACGGAGACCAGCGTCGCCATCCACACCGGGGACCAGGAGAACAGGAAGCCGAGGCCGACACCGGTCATCGCGACGTGCCCGATGCCGTCGCCCATCAGGGCCTGGCGGCGCTGTACGAGGTAGATGCCGACGGCGGGGGCGGTGATGCCGACCAGGACGGCCGCCAGCAGGGCCCGCTGCATGAAGGCGTAGTTCAGGAGTTCCATCGGATCGCTCGGTTCAGCTCAGCAGGCCCGTACGGACCGGTTCGGTGCCCGCGGGGGCGTGCGGGTGGACGTGGTCGTGGCCGGGCAGGGCGTGCTGGCCGACCGCCTTCGGGGGCGGGCCGTCGTGCACCACGCAGCCGTCGCGCAGGACGACGGCCCGGTCGATCAGCGGCTCCAGCGGGCCCAGCTCGTGCAGGACCAGCAGGACGGTGGTGCCCGCCGCGACCTGGGTGCGCAGGGTCTCGGCGAGGACCTCCTGGCTGGCCAGGTCGACGCCGGCCATCGGCTCGTCCATGATCAGCAGCTCGGGCTCGGGGGCGAGCGCCCGGGCGATCAGGACCCGCTGGTGCTGGCCGCCGGAGAGGGCGTCGACCGAGTCCTTGGCGCGGTCGGTCATGCCGACCAGGTCCAGGGCCCGGCGGACGGCTTCGCGGTCGGCCTTGCGGAGCACGCCGAAGCGGGCCCGGGAGAGCCGGCCGGAGGAGACGACCTCGGTGACCGTCGCGGGCACGCCGCCGGCGGCCGTGGTGCGCTGGGGCACGTAGCCGATCCGCGCCCAGTCCCGGAACCGGCGCCGGTCCGTGCCGAACAGCTCGATCCGCCCGGCGCTGAGCGGCACCTGGCCGATGACGCTGCGCACGGCGGTCGACTTGCCGGAGCCGTTCGCGCCGAGCAGCGCGACGACCTCGCCGCGGCGCACGGTGAGGTCGATGCCGCGCAGCACCGGGCGCGAGCCCAGCTCGGCGCGGACGCCGTGCAGGGATATGGCCGGTTCGGTCATGCCGTCCTCCGAGGAGCGGGTCACTTGGCGCCCAGGGCCTTCTTCAGGGCCGCGAGGTTGGCTTCCATGACCTGGATGTAGTCGTCGCCGCGGGACTTGTCGGTGATGCCCTCGACCGGGTCGAGGACGTCCGTCTTCAGACCGGCGTCCTTGGCGAGGGTCTTGGCGGTCTTGTCGCTGACCAGTGTCTCGTAGAAGACGGTGGTGACGCCGTCCTCCTTCGCCATGGTCTGCAGCTGCCTGACGCGGGCGCCGCTCGGCTCGGACTCGGGGTCGAGGCCGCTGATGGCCTCCTCGGTCAGGCCGTAGCGCTCGGCGAGGTAGCCGAAGGCGGCGTGCGTGGTGATGAAGACCTTGGTGTCGGTGTTCTTCAGCCCGTCGGCGAACTCGGTGTTCAGGGCGTCGAGCTTGCCGACCAGCGCCTCGGTGTTCTTCCGGTAGTCGGCGGCGTGGTCGGGGTCGGCCTTCTCGAAGGCCTTGCCGACGCCCTCGGCGACCTCGGCGTACTTGACCGGGTCGAGCCAGATGTGGGGGTCCTCGCCGCCCTCGCCGTGGTCGTGGCCGTGCTCGTCCTCGGCGGCGTGCTCCTCCTCGTGCCCGTGCTCGTCGGCGTGCCCGTGCTCGTCCGCGTGGCCGCCGGCCTCGGTGCCGTGCGTCTCCAGGGAGGTCAGCGTGGTGGCGTCGATCTTCGTCTTGATCCCGGACTGGGTGATCGCCTCGTCGACGGTGGGCTGGAGGCCCTTGAGGTAGAGGGCCGCGTCGGACTCCTGGAGCTGCGCGGTCTGCTTGGCGCTGATCTCCAGGTCGTGCGGCTCCTGACCGGGCTGGGTCAGGTTGGTGACGGCGACGTGCTCGCCGCCGATCTGCTCGGCGAGGAACGCCATGGGATAGAAGGACGCGACGACGTCGAACTTGTCCGTGCTGCCGCCCGCGCCGCCGGCCGCCGTGCTGTCGCCGCCGCAGGCGGTCAGGGTCGTGAGGCCGAGCGCGGTGGCCGCTGCGACCGCTATGCCGGATATGGTCCGTCGTCGTACGTTCATGACAGTCATTTTCAACGAATCTGGAAACCGTTGTCAACAAGCGCCCGAATCGGCCCGAGGCGGGCCCCGATTTGATTGAGGGGGAGTCCGCGCCGGTAACCTGAAGCATTCGCTGGAAGCATCTCGCTTCGTCGCCCGTCGTCGTAATGAAGAGAGCACCGTGGCCGCCGACAAGATCGACACCATCGTCAGCCTGAGCAAGCGCCGTGGCTTCGTATTCCCGTGCAGTGAGATCTACGGCGGCCAGCGGGCCGCCTGGGACTACGGTCCGCTGGGTGTCGAGCTCAAGGAGAACCTCAAGCGCCAGTGGTGGCGCTACATGGTGACGTCGCGCGAGGACGTCGTCGGTATCGACTCGTCCGTGATCCTGGCCTCCGAGGTCTGGGTGGCCTCCGGCCACGTCGCCACCTTCACGGACCCGCTCACCGAGTGCACCTCCTGCCACAAGCGGTTCCGCGCGGACCACCTGGAGGAGGCGTACGAGGAGAAGAAGGGTCGCGCCCCGGAGAACGGCCTGGCGGACATCAACTGCCCGAACTGCGGCAACAAGGGCCAGTTCACCGAGCCCAAGCAGTTCTCGGGCCTGCTCTCCACCCACCTCGGCCCGACCCAGGACAGCGGCTCCGTCGCCTACCTGCGGCCCGAGACCGCGCAGGGCATCTTCACCAACTTCTCCCAGGTGCAGAGCACTTCGCGCCGCAAGCCGCCGTTCGGCATCGCCCAGATGGGCAAGTCGTTCCGCAACGAGATCACGCCGGGCAACTTCATCTTCCGCACCCGCGAGTTCGAGCAGATGGAGATGGAGTTCTTCGTCAAGCCGGGCGAGGACGAGAAGTGGCACGAGTACTGGATGGAGCAGCGCTGGAACTGGTACACGGGCCTCGGCCTGCGTGAGGAGAACATGCGCTGGTACGAGCACCCGGCGGAGAAGCTCTCCCATTACTCCAAGCGCACCGCCGACATCGAGTACCGCTTCCAGTTCGGCGGCAGCGAGTGGGGCGAGCTGGAGGGTGTCGCCAACCGCACCGACTACGACCTCTCCTCGCACGCCAAGGCCTCCGGCCAGGACCTCTCCTACTTCGACCAGGAGGCCGGGGAGCGCTGGACGCCGTACGTCATCGAGCCGGCGGCCGGTGTCGGCCGCGCGATGCTGGCGTTCCTGCTCGACGCCTACGTCGAGGACGAGGCGCCGAACGCCAAGGGCAAGATGGAGAAGCGCACCGTGCTGCGGCTGGACCACCGCCTGGCGCCGGTGAAGGTCGCGGTGCTGCCGCTGTCCCGTAACCCCGAGCTGTCGCCGAAGGCCAAGGGCCTCGCGCAGACGCTGCGGCAGAACTGGAACATCGAGTTCGACGACGCCGGCGCCATCGGCCGCCGCTACCGCCGCCAGGACGAGATCGGCACGCCGTACTGCGTCACCGTCGACTTCGACACGCTGGACGACAACGCGGTGACGGTGCGCGAGCGGGACTCGATGAAGCAGGAGCGGGTGTCGCTCGACCAGATCGAGGGCTACCTGGCCTCGCGGCTGATCGGCTGCTGAGGCCGGCTCCCGGGGCTCCGCCCGCCGGACACCGAAACGCCCGTCCCTCACCCGACCGAGTCGGGGAGGGGCGGGCGTTTCGTTTGCCCGCGTGCGGGGGCGAGTGGCGACCGGACTGCGGCCGACTGACAAGTGACTGATGACAGATATTGAAATCTGTCATTCGTCATGTCATGGTGGTGGCATGACGAACACGACGATGCACACCCGCACCCTCGGAACCACCGGCCCCCGGGTCTCCGCCCTCGGCCTCGGCTGCATGGGCATGTCCGCGCTGTACGGCGAGGCGGACCGGGGCGAGTCGATCGCCACCGTGCACGCCGCCCTGGAGGCCGGCGTCACCCTGCTGGACACCGGCGACTTCTACGCCATGGGCCACAACGAGCTGCTCGTCGGCGAGGCCCTGCGCACCGCCCCCGCCGCCCGGCGCGAACAGGCCCTGGTCAGCGTCAAGTTCGGCGCCCTGCGCGACCCGGCGGGCGGCTGGTCGGGATACGACGGCCGCCCGGCCGCGGTGAAGAACTTCGCCGCGTACTCGCTCCAGCGCCTCGGCGTCGACCACATCGACGTCTACCGGATCGCCCGCCTCGACCCCGACGTGCCGATCGAGGAGACGGTCGGCGCCATCGCCGAGCTGGTCGAGCAGGGGTACGTGCGGTACATCGGGCTGAGCGAGGTCGGCGCCGCCACCATCCGCCGGGCCGCCGCCACCGCCCCGATCGCCGATCTCCAGATCGAGTACTCCCTCATCTCCCGCGGCATCGAGGACGAGATCCTCCCCGCCACCCGTGAGCTGGGCATCGGCATCACCGCGTACGGCGTACTGTCCCGCGGTCTGATCTCCGGGCACTTCACCGCCGACCGGCGGCTCGGCGCGGACGACTTCCGCGCCCACTCCCCGCGCTTCCAGGGCGCGAACCTGCGGCACAACCTGGACCTGGTCGAGGCGCTGCGGAAGATCGCCGACGCCAAGGGCGTGACCGTGGCCCAGATCGCCATCGCGTGGGTGCTCGGACGCGGGGACGACATCGTCCCGCTGGTCGGCGCCCGGCGCCGGGACCGGCTCACCGAGGCCCTCGGCGCGCTCGACGTGACCCTGGACGGAGCCGACCTCGCCGCCATCGAGGAGGCCGTGCCGGCGGGCGCCGCCGCCGGGGAGCGCTACCCGGCCGCGCAGCTGGCCCACGTCGAGCGCTGACCGGCGCCGGGTACGGTCTAGGGCATGGCACCGACCTCCGAGACCCTGACCGCCGAGCGCATCCTCGAAGCGACCGAGGAGGTCCTGCGCCGCCACGGCCCCGCCAAGGCCACCGTGGTGGACGTGGCCCGCGCGCTCGGCGTCAGCCACGGCAGCGTCTACCGGCACTTCCGGACCAAGGCCGCGCTGCGGGAGGCGGTCACCAAACGGTGGCTGGACCGTACCTCCGAGGCGCTGTCCGGGATCGTCGCCGCGGAACGCGACCCGGAGGCCCGGCTGCGCGACTGGCTGGCGACGCTCTTCGAGGCCAAGCGGCGCAAGGCCGGCGACGATCCCGAGCTGTTCGCCACCTACACCGTGCTGACCGACGAGAACGGCACGGTGGTCGGCGAGCACCTCGCCGACCTCACCGGCCAGCTGACCCGGATCGTCCGCGCCGGCGTGGCCGACGGCACGTTCGCCGCCGCCGACCCCGAGGCCGTGGCCCGCGCGGTCTTCCAGGCCACGGGCCGCTTCCACGACCCCTGCTACGCGCGCGAGTGGCGCCTGCCCGGCGTGGAGGAGGAGTTCGCGGCCGTGGTGGACCTGGTGGTACGGGGGCTGCGGGCCTGAGCGGGGCGGCCCGGGGTCAGATCAGCGCCTCCTTGTAGTAGACGCTGGCGCGCTTGCGGGAGTCCGTGTCGGACGTGACCGAGGCGAACCCCGAGCAGAGCCGGACGGCCGGCGGGTTGGCCGGGTCCGGCACCTGGACGGCCATGCCCTCCGGCTCGCGGTACGGCAGGCTGTACCCGGCCCGGGTCAGCTTCTGCTCCACCACCGCACCCGTGTTCCAGTCGACGCAGGTGAGGAAGGTGTTGCCGTCCGGGCCGACCGAGCCGTCCTTGCCGTACTGGGGGCCGGCCAGCAGGTAGAGGTAGGCGCCGTAGGTGGCGAAACCCTGGAAGGCGTCCGGGTAGCCCGGCTGGAGAACCTCGGGCTGCGCGACCTCGGCCAGGACGGTCCGGCCGCCCGACCGGAAGTCGGCCAGGTCGTACAGGCGGTACCGGAAGGCGCCGCCCACCCGGCAGCGGCGGCCATCGCGGAACCTTCGGCACCCGCAACTCCCGGGGGGACATCGTGCACGCCTTCACGACCGGCTTCGGCATCGGCGCGGGCGGCGGAATGAACTTCGGGTCCGGGATCACCGGCGTCACCAGGATCGCGGACGTCCCGAAGGCCGTCGCCGGTCTGGCGGGGACCGTCGCCGACAAGGTGACGTTCTGGGACTGAGGCCCCGCCGGCCGCGCGGGCGCCGGGCCGGAACACGGCCGGCGCCCTCGTGTATCGACACTCGGCCGCACCACGGGGAACGGACACCATGAACCCCACGCTCGAACTCGTCACCCTGGCCCAGGGCCCCGCGGACCAGCTGCCGCACATGGTGTGGGGTGCGGTGATCGGAGCCCTGGGGCTGCTGGTGGCGTCCGACTACCGGAACATCGGCCTGCGGCTGTACGACTTCACCACGAGCCTGACCCCGGCGGTGCGGACCCGCGCTTCGGGCCCGGCCTGTTCCGGGCCATCTGGGGAGTCGCCGGGGCCGCCGGAACCGGCGTCTTCCTGTTCAACCTGAGCGAGATGCTCGGCGGCTGAGCCTTCGCGCAGATCGCCGGGATGACCGTCCGAAGTGCGGGAACCCGGGTCATGACGGAAGGTGATGTTCTCAATCGGGTTCGTCGGGAGCGCGCGGCCGAGCGGTGTGCGCGCGAGGCGCCGGGCCCATCGGGCGAGAACGGGCGTGGAGGACAGTCATGGCTGAGCAGGAGTCGGCGCGGACGCTTCCGCAGCCGCTGAACGCCGCCGTGTCGGCGCTGCAGCACGTGCCGGGGGCCGGCATGGTCGGCAGGGCGGCGGGCGGAGCGCTGGACCGGATCGGTGCCGTGTCACCGCGCGGGCGGCGGCTGGCGGTGTACACGGGAGCCGGAGCACTGGGCGTCGCGGGGCTCGTGGAGTGGCCCGTCGCGCTCACCGTTTCGGCCGTGGCGTGGCTGACGCAGCCGCGCCCGAAGGAGACGACGGAGGCGCGGACCGTGCGCGCGGCGGGGGACGCGGACGGGGCGGGCACGAAGGCCGCCTCGAAGGACAGTGCCGGGGGTACGACGGCGACGAAGAGCGCCTCCGGGTCCGGGAGCACGGGCCGGAGCACCGCCGCACGGACCAAGAGCACGTCCGGCGGCAAGAGCGCCGCGAAGAGCGCGAGCAAGACGGCGAGCAAGACGGCGAGCAAGACGGCGAGCAAGACCGCGAGCAAGGCCACCACGAAGAGCGCGTCGCGGGCCAAGAGCACGACCGGGCCGAAGAGCTCCACCGGCACCAAGGCCTCCGCCAAGGCCAAGCCGAAGGGCTCCTCGGGCTCCCGGAGCGGGACCGCGCGCAAGACGACGGCATCCGGATCGCGCAGCAGGAAGGCGGGCTGAGACACAGCGATGGGCGTGGGACTCCTGACACGGTCCTCGGGCGCGGTCGCCGGCGTCGTCCTGGCCGGGCCCCGGCTGCTGGCCCGCGGCACGGCACCCGCGGTCGGCGCCGCCGCCGGCGCGGTGGCGGGCACGGCACGGGCCGGCGTACGCGGCGCGGACTTCGCGGCGCGGGCGGCCAGAGCCGCCCGCGCCGCGCTGCCGGGCGGCGACCGCCAGTGGCGGGCCGGGGCCCGCACCCATCTCGCGCTGCGCCCCGCCGCCGCGGACCGGGTGCGCCGGGCGGGCGGGGTCGGGCGAGTGGCCCGGCGGGTGGCGACGGCACTCGCCGAGCACCCGGACGTCGCCTTCGCCTACTGGGACGACGGACTCGCCCGGCTGGTGATCGCCGCCACCGAGGACGCGGTCACCGACCGGGTCGTGGACCGCGCGGACGAACTCGCCGCACAGCACGGGCTGCGGCGCGCCGACGACCTGGTCGAGGAGCCGGCTCACCCCGGCGATCCCTCCGCCGTCCGCGTCGCCGCGACCGTGCTAGGCGCCGACGTCCTGGGCATCGCCGCCGCGCTGACCGGCTCCGCGCTGCGCGTGCCGGCCTCCCCGCGGCTGGTCACCGCCGTGTCCACGCTGCTGCGCGAGAACCCCACCTTCCGCGCCTGGCTGCGCGAACGCCTCGGCCCCGACCGGATGGACGTGGCCCTGGCCGCCGCCAACGCGGCCGTGCACGGCGCCGGCCAGTCCCCGACCTCGCTGGTGCTCGACGGGGCACTGCGCGTCTGCCAGTTGGCGGAGGCGGTGTCCCGGTCGGCCGCGTTCGAGGTCGTCCACGACCGGCTGTGCGCACCGGACCGCGACAGCCTGCCCGCCGCCCCCTCGCTGCGCCCGCCGCTGCGGTCCTCCCCGGCCCAGGAGTACGCCGCCCACGCCTCCACCGGCAGCGTCGCCGGCGCCGCGGCCACCCTGCTGGTCAAACACGATCTCAGCGAAGCGGCCGAGGCGGTCCTCGCCGGCTCGCCCAAGGCCGCCCGGTACGGGCCCGCCGCCTTCCACGCCGTACTGAGCGCGGCCCTGTCCCGCACCGGTGTGCTGGTGCGCGATCCGGAGCGGCTGCGGCAGCTGGAGACCGCCCGCACGGTCGTGCTGCACCCCACCGCGCTGCGGCGCCCCGGCGAGGGCGCCGACCCCTGGACCGAGGAGGTCCTCGACGCCGCGCGCCGGGCCGGGCTGCGCGTGGTCATGGTGCACGACCCGGCCCTGGTCGACTTCACCGGCCTCGCCGACCAGGTGGTCAGCGACCGGCGGCCGTTGCGCGAGGTGGTGGACGGCCTGCGCGAGGAGGGCGGTGTCATCACCGTCGTACGGCCCCGGCCGGACGACGACGGCGCACTCCTCGACGGGCTGCTCGGCGGGGACGTGGCCGTGGCGCTCGCGGACGCCGACGCCCCGGTTGCCTGGGGCGCGGACGTGCTCGCCCCGCACGGGCTGCCCGACGTGTGGCGGCTGCTGCGGTCGGTGCCCGCGGCGCGCGGGGTCGGCCGGCGCTCCCAGGTGCTGGCCCGCTCCGGCGCCGCGCTGTCGGGACTGCTGGTGGCCGTCGGCGAGGCACGGCAGGGCAAGGGCCGCGGCCGGGGCCCCTCGTCGCTGCTCGGCATGCGGCACGCCCCCGTCGACGCGGGCGCCGCCGCGGCCCTGGTCTCCGGCACCCGCGCCGCGCTCGGCGTCGCCGTGGCCCGCGCCCCGCACCCCCGGCCCCGGGTCGCCTGGCACGCCCTGGACCCGGACGGCGTACGCGAGCGGCTGGAACGGGAGAAGGAGCCGGAGCCGTCCGCGACCGAACAGCTCACGGCACGGCTGCGCGCCGCCGCCGACCGGGCCGGCCGGGTGCCCGCGCTCGCCCCCGTGAAGTGGACCTGGCAGCTGGGCCGGGCCGTGCGCGGCGAACTGGACGACCCGCTCACCCCCGTGCTGGCGGTCGGCTCGGCGGCCGAGGCGATCCTCGGCTCCGTCATGGACGCGCTGCTCGTCGTCGGCGCCCTCGACCTGAACGCGCTCGTCGGCGGCTTCCAGCGGCTGCGCGCCGAACGCGCGCTGGCGGGGCTGCTGGCGCAGCAGAAGCAGAAGGCCCGGGTCGCCGAGGAGGAGACGCACGACGCCTCCGCCGAGGCCCGCGTCGTGGACGCCGCCAAGCTGCACCCCGGCGACATCATCGACCTCAAGGCGGACGACGTCGTGCCCGCCGACGCCCGGCTGCTGTGGGAGGACGGCCTGGAGGTCGACGAGTCGGCACTGACCGGCGAGTCCCTGCCGGTGGACAAGTCCGTCGACCCCGCGCCGCGGGCCCCGGTCGCCGAGCGGTACTGCATGGTCTACGAGGGCACGACCGTGGTCGCCGGACGCGCCCAGGCCGTCGTCGTCGACATCGGCGACCACACCGAGGCCGCCCGCGCCGTCTCGCTCGCCGCCCGCACCCCCGCCGCCGCCGGCGTGCAGGCCAGGCTCCAGGAGCTGACCCGCAAGGCCCTGCCGCTGACCCTGGCCGGCGGTGCCGCGGTGACCGGTCTGTCGCTGCTGCGCGGCACCCCCATCCGGCAGGCCGTCAGCGGCGGCGTGTCCGTGGCGGTGGCCGCCGTGCCCGAGGGACTGCCGCTGGTGGCGACGGTGGCCCAGCTGGCGGCGGCCCGCCGGCTCAGCCGCCGGGGGATGCTGGTGCGCACCCCGCGCACGCTGGAGGCGCTGGGGCGGATGGACACCATCTGCTTCGACAAGACCGGCACCCTCACCGAGAACAAGCTGCGGCTGGTGAAGGTCTCCACCGCCGACGGCACGGTCCACCGCCTCGGTGAGCCGCAGGCCGCGGAGACGGTGCGGATCGCGGCCCGCGCCTGCCCCCGGCTCAACGGCGACGGCGGCGGCCGGCCCACGCACGCCACCGACGAGGCCGTCCTGTCCGCCGCCGGGGACGACCCGGAGTGGACGCAGGACGAGGGCCTGCCCTTCGAGACGTCCCGCGGCTACGCCGCCGCGGTCGGCCGGGAGGCGGGCGGCGCCCCCGTCCTGGTGGTCAAGGGCGCCCCGGAGACGGTGCTGCCCGCCTGCGCCGGACTGCCGGACGACGCCTCGGAGGCCGCGCACGCCCTGGCCCGCGCCGGGCTGCGCATCATCGCCGTGGCGCAGCGGCCGCTGACCGACGACGAGGAACCGGAGCGGGTGCTGGAACAGCCGCCCGCCAAGCTGGAGTTCACCGGCCTGGTCGCGCTGGCCGACGTGGCCCGCGAGACGTCCCCGGCGCTGGTGCGCGGGCTGCGCGAGGCGGGCGTACGACCCGTGGTGCTGACGGGCGACCATCCGCAGACCGCCCGCGCCATCGCCGCCGACCTGGGCTGGCCCGAGGACGCGGTCGTGGTCACCGGCGACGAACTGGCCGCCGCCGACCGGACGGAGCGGTCGCGGATGCTGCGCGACGCCGACGTGGTGGCCCGGGTGGCGCCGGAGCAGAAGCTCCAGGTCGTGGAGTCGCTGCGGGACGCCGGCCGGGTCGTCGGCATGGTCGGCGACGGCGCCAACGACGCCGCCGCGATCCGCGCCGCCGACATCGGCGTCGGCATCAACGCCCGCGGCTCGGCCGCCGCGCGCAACGCCGCCGACCTCGTCGTCACCGGAGACGACCTGCTGGTGCTGACCGAGGCGGTGCGCGAGGGACGGGCGCTGTGGCACAGCGTCGCCGACGCCATCGCCATCCTCATCGGCGGCAACGCCGGCGAGGTCGGCTTCGGCATCCTCGGCACCGTCCTCGGCGGATCGGCGCCGCTGTCCACCCGGCAGATGCTGCTGGTGAACCTGTTCACCGACCTGTTCCCGGCGATGGCGGTGGCGGTGACCTCGGTGGAGGAGACCGAGGAGGACGGGACGGACGCCACCGACGCTCCGCTCGGCACGGCCGTCCTCGGCGAGCCGCTGATCCGGCAGATCCGGCACCGGGCCCTGACGACCTGCCTGGGGGCCACGGTGGCCTGGCTGTTCGGCCGGTTCACACCCGGCACGGCACGCCGCTCCACGACGATGGCGCTGTGCGCGGTGGTCGGCACCCAGCTGGCCCAGACCCTCGCCGACCGCCGCGGCAGCCGCCTGGTCCAGGTCACCTCGCTGGGCTCGGCCGCCGCCCTGGTCGCGCTGGTGCAGACGCCGGTCGCCAGCAACCTGTTCGGCTGCACCCCGCTGGGCCCGCTGGCCTGGGCGGGCGTGGCCCTGGCGATCGCGCTGGCGCTGGCGGGCCAGCGGGCCGTGCCGCACGTCGAGGAGGCGGTGACGAAGTGGTGGCCGAAGCTGGCGGAACGGCTGCCGGAGCTGGCGCGGTGATACCGCCGTCGGCCCCGGCCGCGGAAAGAGGTGTGCGAGGACGGGAGCCGAGTGCGCCCCGGCGGCTCTCTCCGATACCGCTGTCGCCACGCGGCGGCGGTGTCCGCAGACGTCGCCGGGTTGGCAGGTCCGAACGTTTCTCCTCCAGGGACGCACGTCGGCCTCGGTGGGGCGCGCCGATCGGCGGCACCACGAGCGGCGAGGCGGGCGCCTGCCCGTCCGGGTAATTCGCCTACTGTCATATTTTCCGTTGTGGCCTTGTCGTGCCGTCCGCCGTGCACCTAGCTAGGTGCTGCGACCGCTTCCTCCCCGAGGCTCCCGATGGGCCCTGGGCGGCCCCGCGGTGTGCCGGACACCCTGTGCACCGCCGGCCAGGGAAGCGGACGTGGACCCTGGCAGAGGAGACGTCATGAAGAAGGCCTACGAAGCGCCGACGCTCGTCCGGCTCGGATCGTTCCGGAAGAAGACCGGGCTGCTCCAGCGCTCCGGCAACGACCGGCTCATCCTGAGCAAGAACTGACGACCGACGGTCCTGACCCGACGTCATGACTGAACTGCACGAAAGTGCGGGGACGGGCCCCGGCGACGCGCACTTCGCGGTCTTCACCGACCGCGCGGACGCGGCCGCCGTGGCCCGCTCCTTCGCCCACCCCCGAGCACGCGTCCTCACGCACCCGTCGGGCCGGCCGTGGCTGGTGGGGCGGTGGGACGACCAGGAGATCGTGACGGCGCACGCCGGGCGCACCGCCCTGGCCGTCGTCGGCTGCTGCCCGGTCGACGCCGCCGAACTGAAGGCCCGGGCAGGACGGCTGCGCGACCCGGCGGAGCTGGACGCCCTGGCCCGCTCCCTGCCCGGCAGCTTCCACCTCGTGGCCGCCCTGGACGGGCAGCTCAGGGTCCAGGGCACCGCGTCCGGGCTCCGGCTGGTCTTCCACGCCCTCGTGGACGGCCTGCGGGTGGCCGCCACCCGTGCCGACGTACTCGCCGACGCGCTCGGCGCCGCGCCGGACGAACAGCGGCTGGCGGCGCGGCTGCTGTGGCCGGTCCCCTACCCGCTGTCCGAGACGTCCCTGTGGCGCGAGGTCACCGCCGTCCCCCCGCAGGACGCGCTGATCGTCACCGCGGACGGGCGGACCGCACGCCACTCACGGTGGTGGGCCCCGCCGGAGCCCGTCCGCACGCTCGCCGACGGCGCCCCCCTGGTCCGCGCGGCCCTCGCCGCGGCCGTCGACGCCCGCACGCGCGAAGGCGGCGTGGTCAGCTGCGACCTGTCCGGCGGCCTGGACTCCACGTCCGTCTGCTTCCTCGCCGACCGCTCTCCCGCCCGTGTGGTGGCCAGTACCTGGCCGGGGCGCGATCCGGCCGACACCGACCTGCACTGGGCCGAGCAGGCGGCGAAGCACCTGCCGGACGTCGAGCACGTGGTGTGGGACGCCGACGCCTCGCCCCTGGTCTACGACGACCTGCTCGCCATCGACGACCTGCTGGACGAGCCCACCATCGGCGTCATGGACCGCTCCCGGGTCCTGCACCACCTGCCCGGCATGGCACGGCGGGGCAGCCGGCTGCACCTGACCGGCATCGGCGGCGACCACGTGGCCTGGTGCTCCGAGGCCTACTACCACCGGCTGGCGCGCACCCGGCCGCTGTTCGCGCTGCGGCAGCTGCGCGGCTTCCGGGCCCTGTGGCAGTGGCCGCTCGGGGGCACGGTCCGCGCCCTGGCCGACTCCCGCCCCTACGGGCGGTGGCTCGCCGACGCGGCGGACCACCTGCGCGACCCGGCCCCCGCCACGGTCACCACCAGCCTCGGCTGGGGCACGCCCCCACGCCTCTTCGACTGGGTCACCCCCGACGCCGCCCGGCTGGCCCGGCGGGCGCTGCGCGAGGCCGCCGACCGGGCGGCCCCGCTCCACGCGGACCGCGGCCTGCACGCCGACCTGGAGCAGATCCGCTCCTGCACCCGCATCATCCGCCAGTGGGACCGGATGGCCGCCCGCGCCGGCGTGCCGATGGCCTCGCCGTTCCTCGACGACCGCGTCATCGAGGCCTGTCTCGCCGTACGGCCGAGCGAGCGGGTGACGCCCTGGCGGTACAAACCCCTCCTCACCGCCGCCATGAGCGGCATCGTGCCCGAGGCGTGCCTGCGGCGCACCACCAAGGCCGCCGCCTCCATGGACGCCGCCGACGGACTGCGCCGGCACCGCGCCGACCTGCACGCCCTGTGGGAGAACTCCCGCCTGGAACAACTCGGCCTGGTCGACGGGGACGCACTGCGCCGCCTCGCCCAGCGGCCCGCCACCCCCGGGCTGCGCGACGCCATCCTCTACTCCACCATCGCCACCGAGGTCTGGCTGCGCGGCCTCTCCCGCACCCGCACCCGCACCCGCTAGACCCGCACCGGAGAAAGGCAGTCACCCCCATGGCACTGCGGTTCAGCCCCGACGTCTCCACCGCTCGGACCGATTACGGCACCGTCCTGCTGGACCAGCGCACCGGGAGCTACTGGGAGCTCAACCCCACCGGCACCCTGGTGGTGCAGACCCTGCTGGACGGCGGCGACGAGGCGGCGGCCGTCGACGCCCTCGTCACGGAGTTCGACACCGACCGCACCCGCGCCGAGCAGGACGTCGCGGCTCTCGTGGCGGAACTGCGGACGTCGGGGCTGGCCGCATGACGACACCGAGCGCCCTGGAACGGCCCACCGGCGTCCCGCTTCCCCGGCGCCTGGCCGCCCGCCTCGTGCTGCTGCCCGCCGTCGCGCTGTCGCGGCTGCCCCCGCGGCGGATCCGCGCCGTCCTCGGCGCCGTCCGCCGCGGGGCCGCGCCCGCCACCGCCGCACAGGCCAGGAACGCCCGGGACGCGATGTGCGCGGTCAGCCTGCTGTGCGCCGGTCCGAAGGGCTGTCTGCCCCGCTCCCTGGGCGCCGCCCTGCTGTGCCGGCTCACCGGCAGCTGGCCCACGTGGGTCACCGGGGCGAGCGTGGTGCCTCCCTTCAACGCGCACGCCTGGATCGAGGCGGAGGGCCGGCCCATCGGTGAGGGGATGCCCGACGACTACTTCACGCGGCTGCTGGCGGTGGAACCGGTGACGGCGCACCGGCCGCCCCCCGCATGACCGGCGCCCGGGCCGAGACGCCGGAACGCCCGGCACGGGCCGAGGCGCCCGGCCGCTCGGCAGGCACCGAGGCACCGGACCGTTCCACACGGGCGGCGGTGGCCACCATGTACCGGCTGACCACCGGTCACCGGGCCGCGATCGTCGTGGCCACCGTGCTCACCCTCGTGGCCTCCGCCCTCGGGCTCGCCCAGCCCCTCGTCGCCAAGCGGATCGTGGACGCGAGCGGCGACGGACGCGTGTACTGGCCGCTGCTGCTCCTGCTCGCCGTGCTCTTCCTCACCGAGGCGACCACCGGCGCCGTCGGCCGGTTCGTCCTGGAACGCATGGGTGAAGGCGTCGTACGGCAGCTCCGCCACGGCCTGGTGGCCCGGCTGCTCCGGCTGGAGATGCGGGAGTACGACCGTCACCGCTGCGGCGATCTCGTCTCCCGCGTCACCGCCGACACCACCCTGCTCAGGGAAGTCGTCTCCCAGGCCCTCGTCGACCTGGTCACCGGCGCGCTCGTCGCGGCGGGCGCCATCGCCCTGATGCTGTGGATCGACCCGCTGCTGCTGCTTCTGGTCGCCGCCACCGTGGCGGCCGCCGCCGCGGTCGTCGCCTCGCTGCTGAAGGGCATCCGGGCCGCGTCCGAACACATGCAGAACTCCGTCGGCGCGATCGCCGCCGACCTCGAGCGCGCCCTCGGCGCCCTGCCGATGGTGCGCGTGCACCGCGCGGAGGAGCGGGAGGCCCGGCGCATCGGAGAACGCGTCGAGGCGGCGTACGGGGCGGGCGTGCGGACCGCGAGGCTGGCCTCCGTGATGAGTCCGGCCGTCGAACTCGCCGTCCAGGGCTCCTTCCTGCTCGTCCTGGTCATCGGCGGGCTGCGCGTCACCGGCCACGCCAACTCGCTCGGCGACCTGGTGGCCTTCCTGCTGTACGCCTCCTACCTCGTGCTCCCGCTGTCCTCGGTCTTCCGCGCGGTCGGGCTGATACAGCGCGGCATGGGCGCCTACCAGCGCGTCCAACAGGCCCTCGACCTTCCCGCGGAGCCCCCGCAGGGCCGGACGCCGGCCGTGCGGGCGCGCACCCGGGAACCGGCCCGGCCGGCCGCACCGGGCCCGGAACCCGCCCTGGCCCTGCGGGACGTCACCTTCGGCTACGACCCCGACCGGCCGGTCCTGCGCGGCGTCAGCCTCACCGTCCCGCACCGGAGCCAGACGGCCCTGGTCGGCCGGTCGGGCGCCGGCAAGAGCACGGTCTTCGCCCTGGTGGCCAGGTTCTACGAACCCGACTCCGGGACCCTGCTCTTCGACGGGCGGCCCGCCACCGCACTGTCCCGCGCGGAATGCCGTGAGCGCATCGCCGTCGTCGACCAGAACACCCACGTCGTCCACGGCACCCTGCGCGACAACATCACCTACGCGGTGCCCGACGCCTCCGAGGCCGAAGTGCGGCGCGTCGTCGAACTCGCCCGGCTCGACGACGTCGTGCGACGGCTGAGAGGGGGCCTGTCCGGCATGCTCGGCGACCGCGGCAGCACCCTCTCGGGAGGCGAACGCCAGCGCGTCGCCCTGGCCCGCGCCCTGCTCGCCCGTCCCCGGCTGCTCCTCCTCGACGAACCCACGTCCCACCTCGACGCCATCAACGAGGCCGCGCTCACCACGGTGATGAAGGAGGCCGCGCGCGACTGCGCGCTCCTGGTGATCGCACACCGGCTCTCCACCGTCCAGCACGCCGACCGGATCGTCGTGCTGGACGACGGCCGCACCATCGCCGGCGGCCGCCACGAGGACCTGCTCACCAGCAGCCCCGTCTACCGCGAACTGGCGGC
The DNA here is from genome assembly GCF_055571015.1 of Streptomyces sp. NPDC031049. NCBI lineage: Bacteria > Bacillati > Actinomycetota > Actinomycetes > Kitasatosporales > Streptomycetaceae > Streptomyces > Streptomyces sp. NPDC031049. The sequence goes on along the minus strand of NZ_JBVIGC010000003.1, from coordinate 369,996 downwards.
CGGCCAGATGCTCCGCCCGGCGGCACGGACGTTCGAGTAGCCGCTCGCCGGGCCGGCCGCGGCTCCGCCGGCCCCTGGCGGCGCTCCCGCCGGAGTCCGGGCCTCACCTCAGGGTGAGCGGGGTCTCGGACTCCACGCGGGTCAGCTTCTCCGGGTTGCGGACGTAGTAGATGCCGCTGATGCTGCCGTCCTCCACCCGGAACGCCATGACGCCGTCCAGCTCGCCGTCCACCCGGACCAGCAGCGCCGGGCTGCCGTTGATCGTCGTCAGCTCCGTGGTGATCGCGCCGGCGACCTTGCCGACGCCGCCGAGGATGTAGCGGGCGGCCTTCCCGGCGCCGACGACCGGCCGCGGCGAGGCCTGCTTCAGGCCACCGCCGTCGCCCATCACCACGACGTCGGGCGCGAGCACGTCGAGCAGGCTCTGCGGGTCCCCGCTCTCCACGGCCCGCCGGAACGACTCCAGGGCGGTCCGGGTCTCGCCGGGGGAGACCGCCGTGCGGGGGCGGCGGGCGTCGACGTGCCGGCGGGCGCGGTGCGCGATCTGGCGGACCGCCGCCGGGCTCTTGCCCACCGCCGCGGCGATCTCGTCGTAGCCGACGTCGAAGACCTCGCGCAGCACGAACACGGCGCGCTCGGTCGGTGACAGCGTCTCCAGGACCAGCATCAGCGCCATCGACAGGCTCTCCGCCAGCTCGGCGTCCTCGGCCACGTCCGGTGCGGTCAGCAGCGGCTCGGGCAGCCACTGGCCGACGTACGCCTCCTTGCGGCGCTTGAGCGTGCGCAGCCGGTTCAGCGCCTGCCGGGTCGTGATCCGGACGAGGTACGCGCGCTGGTCGCGCACCTGGTCCAGATCGACGTCGACCCAGCGCAGCCAGGTCTCCTGGAGCACGTCCTCGGCGTCCATCGCCGAGCCGAGCATCTCGTAGGCGACGGTGAACAGCAGGTTGCGGTGGGCGACGAAGGCGTCGGTCGCCGGGTCGCCGGCGTGGTCACTCATGTCTGGCTCCAGGAGTCGGCGGCACGTGCCCGGACCGGCCCGGGCGGCCGGAGGGGATCATCGCAGGGCGGTTCAGGGAGTGACCTCCGCCTCCGCCGTCACCGGCGCGCCGCCGCGGGCCGCCAGCAGCTCCCGGCGCCTGGCCCCGCCCGAGACGCGGTGCAGACCGTACGAGCCGGGCTTGTGCGCCTCCGCGGCCAGGTGCTTGATGATGCTGGTGCACACCAGCTCCTTGACCCGCGCGCCGGGACGGCCGCCGATGTGGAACCCCACCGCGACGTCGTACCGGTGGGCGAACTGGAAGATGCCGGCGCGCCGGCCCAGGCTGATGCACTGACCGGCGAAGACCTGGTTGAGCGGCGCGGGCCGCTCGCCCTCGATCCGGCTGAGCACCGTGTCGGCGGCCCGCGCGCCCAGCGGGATGGCGGCCTGGCAGCTCATCCGCAGCGGCAGGTCCGACGGCGCCGCGGAGTCCCCGGCGGCCAGGATGCGCGCGTCGTCCACGCTGGTCAGCGTCTCGTCCGTGCGCAGGCGGCCCAGGGCGTCGGTGCTCAGTCCGCTGCGCGCCGCCAGGTCCGGCACGCCGAACCCGGCCGTCCAGACGGTGACCGCGCCGGGCAGCTCCCGGCCGTCGGCGAGCCGGACGGCGTCCCGCGTCACGGCCGTCACCTTGGTGCCGGGCCCGTCGAGCACGGTCACCCCCAGCCCGGCCAGCCGCCCGGCCACCGAGCGCCGTCCCCGCCGGTGCAGATAGGGGCCGAGTTCGCCCCCGCAGACGAGGGTCACCGCGCGGCCCGCCTCGGCCAGCTCGGCGGCGACCTCGATGCCGGACGGGCCGGCCCCGACGACGGTCACCGGGGCGTCGGCGGGCGCCGCGTCGAGGGCCGGGCGCAGCCGGTGCGCGTCCTCCAGGCCGGCGATCGGGTGGGCGAACTCGGCGGCCCCGGGCACGCCCGGATCGGCGCTGCCGCTGCCGACGGCGTAGATCAGGTAGTCGTAGCCGACCGTCGCGCCGGCCGCCAGCGTCACGGTGCGCCCGGCGGCGTCGATCCGGGTGGCGGTGTCGACCAGCAGCCGGACGCCGTCCGCGAGGACGTCCCGGTAGGCGACGACCGCCTCGCCGGACCCGGCCACCAGCTGGTGCAGCCGGACCCGGTTGACGAAGTCCGGCCGGGGGTTGACCAGGGTCACGGTCACGTCGTCGCGCCGGGTGAGCCGGTTGGCGGCCATGACCCCGGCGTATCCGCCGCCGACGACGACCACGTGCGTGTTCTTCTCGGCCATGATGTCTGTCTCCTGCCTCCCGAAGGGTTCGGCATCAAGACACCGGTGGCCCGGCGGCTGTGACACACCTGTGAGACGGATCACGTGCGGGGGCCGATTCCGGCCGGGGTGCTCCGATGAGTTCCGCCGGTCGCGGCCGTCTACCCGGTGTCGGGCACTACAGGAGGAGCGAGATGAGCCAGCTGCTGAGAGTCCAGAACTTCAACGTCTCCAGCGACGGTTTCGGCGCCGGCGAGGGGCAGAGCCTCGAGCGGCCGTTCGGGCACGCCGACCCCGGCACCATGTTCACCTGGGCCGGGGCCACGGCGAGCTGGCCGAACCGCACCGATCCGGGGGGCAGCCGAGGGCTCGACGACTACCTCGTCCGGGACTTCCACCGGAACATCGGCGCGGAGATCATGGGCCGCAACAAGTTCGGCCCCCAGCGCGGCCCCTGGCAGGACCACGAGTGGCGGGGCTGGTGGGGCGAGGAGCCGCCGTTCCACACGCCGGTGTTCGTCATGACCCACCACCCGCGCCCCTCGTTCACCCTGTCCGTCACCACCTTCCACTTCGTGGGCGGCGACCCGGCCGCGGTCCTGGAGCAGGCCCGGGAAGCGGCGCAGGGCAAGGACGTCCGGCTCGGCGGCGGGGCCACCGTCATCCGGCAGTTCCTCGAGGCCGACCTCGTGGACACCCTGCACGTGGCGGTGTCACCGCTGAAACTCGGCGCCGGGTCCCGCCTGTGGGAGTCCCCGGACGAACTGCTCGACCGCTTCCACCGCGACGTCGTCCCCAGCCCGAGCGGTGTTACGCACCACCTGTTCTGGCGCAAGTGACACGGCCCGCCCCGCCCCGGAACGCATGCCCGCCCGTACCGGGGGCGGGCGCGGTCCCCGGTACGGGCACAATGGAGGAATGTCCACGTCGTCCACGCCCACCACGGCCCCGTCGCTGCGGGTCGGCCCGCACACCGTCCAGCCGCCCGTCGTCCTCGCCCCCATGGCCGGGATCACGAACGCGCCCTTCCGCACCCTGTGCCGGGAGTTCAGCGCGGGCAAGGGCCTGTTCGTCAGCGAGATGATCACGACCCGGGCGCTGGTCGAGCGGAACGACAAGACGATGCAGCTGATCACGTTCGACGCCAGCGAGCGCCCGCGGTCGATCCAGCTGTACGGCGTCGACCCGGTGACCGTCGGCAAGGCCGTCCGCATGATCGCGGAGGAGGACCTCGCCGACCACATCGACCTGAACTTCGGCTGCCCGGTCCCCAAGGTGACCCGCAAGGGCGGCGGCTCCGCCCTCCCCTACAAGCGGAACCTGCTGCGGGCCATCCTGCGCGAGGCCGTCAGCGGGGCCGGCGACCTGCCGGTGACCATGAAGATGCGCAAGGGCATCGACGACGACCACATCACCTACCTCGACGCCGGCCGCATCGCCGTCGAGGAGGGCGTCACCGCCATCGCGCTGCACGGCCGCACCGCCGCCCAGCACTACGGCGGCACCGCCGACTGGGACGCCATCGCCCGGCTCAGGGAACACGTCCCGGAGATCCCGGTCCTCGGCAACGGCGACATCTGGTCGGCCGAGGACGCCCTGCGGATGGTGCGCGAGACCGGCTGCGACGGGGTCGTCGTCGGGCGCGGCTGCCTGGGGCGGCCGTGGCTGTTCGCCGACCTGGTCGCCGCCTTCGAGGGCCGGTCCGACGCCTTCGCCCGGCCCACGCTGCGCGAGGTCGCCGACGTGATGGTCCGGCACGCGCGGCTGCTCGGCGAGTGGCTCGGCGACGAGCAGCGCGGCGTGGTCGACTTCCGCAAGCACGTCGCCTGGTACCTCAAGGGCTTCGCCGTCGGCTCCGAGATGCGCAAGCGGCTCGCCGTCACCTCCTCGCTCCAGGCGCTGCGGGCCGGGCTGGACGAGCTGGACCTCGACCAGCCCTGGCCGGCCGGCGCCGACGGCCCCCGCGGCCGTACGTCGGGCAACAACCGCGTCGTCCTGCCCGACGGCTGGCTGAAGGACCCGTACGACTGCGCGGGCGTCGGCGAGGACGCGGAGCTGGACACCTCCGGCGGCTGACCGGCCCCGGCGGGCGCCGGTCAGCTCCCGGACGGGCGGGGCGTCGAGCCGTAGGCCGTGAGGAAGCGGTCGCGGAAGGCGTCCATGCGCCAGACCGGGGCGTCCTCGGCGGGGCGCAGGCCCTCCGTCCAGTTCCAGTCCGCGATGGCGTCCAGCACCCCGGGGTCCTTGGCGACGATCGTCACCGGCACGTCCCGGCCGGAGTGGTTGCCGGCGACCCGGGATATGGGCTGGTGGTCGCCGAGGAAGACCAGCACGGTGTCCTCGTCGCCGTAGCGCTCCAGCCACTGGGTGAGGCTGGTGAGCGAGTACTCGATCGACCTGCCGTACTCCGTACGGGAGCGGGTCGTGTCGGCGACGACGTCGGACGGGTCCTCGCCCGCCCGCTCGATCGGGCCGAAGATCCGCCCGTCGCCCAGCTCCTCCCAGCCGACCATCCGGGGGGTCGGCGCCCACGGCTGGTGGCTGGAGGTCAGGATCACCGCCGCCATCAGGTCCTTCTCCCGCTCCCTGCCGTGCTCCAGCCGCTGGAACGCCTGGAGCGCGTACTGGTCCGGCATGGTCGACCAGCTGAACTTCGGCCCCCGGTACCCCAGGTCGTGGGCGTCGTAGACCTTGTCCAGGCCGTAGAACCGCCCTTCCGGCCAGGCCTTCTGCACGCCCGGCATGATCCCCACCGTGTCCCAGGCGCCGGTTCTGCCGAACGCCTTGGTGAGGGTGAGGTGGTCGCCGGCGGTGACCGTGCGGTACCGCTGCTGGCTGGAGATCCACAGCCCGGACATGAACGTGGAGTGGCCCAGCCAGCTGCCGCCGCCGAACGTCGACGAGGTCAGCCAGCCGCTCCTCGCCCGGTACCCGGCCTCCGTCAGGGCCTCTTCCCCGGCGTCCAGCGTCCGGCCGACGCCGGGCGCGATCAGGGGGTCCTCCAGGGCCGTGCGGCCGTAGCTCTCGATGAACGTGAAGATCACGTCCTTGCCGCGCAGTCCGGTCAGGAGCTGGTCGCCCGGGGTCGCGCCGAAGGCGTCCTCCTTGGCCTCCTCGGCGAACGCAGCCTCGTCGCGCAGGGTGTGCACGGTCAGCCGTACCTGGTTCTTGGCCGCCCAGGTCGCCTGGCGGGAGGCGACGGGCACGCCGAGGAGCTGGAGGCCCAGCGCGGAACAGGTGATCCACACCGTGCCCGCGACCAGCACCCCCCGCCTCGTGCGGGCCCGGTGCGCGGCCAGCAGCTCGGTGAGCCGCACCGTCGCCAGCGCCATGACCACCGGCAGCAGCAGCGCCAGCCCGGCGGCCCCCACCGTGGCGAGGGCCGCCGTGGTGCCGCCCATCGAGTCCGCGACGAAGGACCGGGCGTCGTCCAGCAGCTCCCAGTCCAGGACGATGTTGAAGCCCCGGCCGAGGTACTGCCTGAACCCCATGTCCAGGGCGTTGACGACGGTCAGCGCGCCCAGCACGGCTCCGGACAGCAGCGCGGCGCCGAGCCGCGTGCGGCGCGGCAGCACCGGCAGCACGACCGCCGCGACGATCGCCTCCGCGGGGATGCGGGTGAACCGGTCGGGCCGCAGGGCGGACACGTCGTTCGGCAGCAGCAGCGCCCCGAGGACGAGGACGGCGGCGAGCACGGTCGTCGTCCGGCGCGGGGCGCGCGCGGCCACCGGGTGCCGGGAACGACGGGCGAGCCGGTGGGCGAGGCGGTCGGCGAACGGGGCCAGCGGCGCGGCGAAGGGGGCAGGGCGGCCGGTGGGCGCGGGGAGGCGGTCGGGGGGCGGGAGGAGCCGGTCGGTGAACCGGGTGAGCCGGTCGCCGGCCCGGGTGAGGCCGTCGGCGATCCTGTCGCGCCGGCCGGGGACGCCCTCGCGCCGGTTCCCCGGGGACGGGTGCGCGGCGCTCGGGGTCTTCGATGCCGGCCCGGCGGCGGGGGACGCGTCGTCATCGGTCGCGTCGGGCCGCTGACGAGAGCGCGTGAACACGGGCACCCGAAGGTCCTTCCGTACGAAACCCGGTGGACGGCGGACCCGGTGTGGGGGCCCGGGTCCGCCGTGGATCCGTACGGCTGCCGGGGGAGCCGTGTTCAACGGTCCCCCGGGATTTGGCCGGAACTCCCTCCCCGAGGCGGGTGTCCCGCGCGGACCCGGGCCGGCCGTGGGTACTCGGGAGGCGGTCGGTGACGGGCGCGTTTCCGCCGGGCCGTCCGTCCGCGGGCACGTCCGCATGGTGAAATCCGGGCGGCTGTGGCAGCGTGATTCTCGCCACCCCTGATAAGGGTCGCGCTCAGATGAGCGGTTTCTGGGCGGCTGCACTTCTCAAAGAATGGCACTGAGTGCCACGCCTTGATCGTTCATCGAGCGAACTCATACGTAGGAAATCGCGCTCATGTGAGCGACGAAGTGCCGTCTACGGGAGTTGATGAATTCAAGAAGTGAACGCAAAGTCGTTCGGTGCCTTGCCAAGCCTTGACTTTCGATCCGCTGGCGGACGAGTGGTTACAGGCGCATGACGCACAAGTGGACGTACCCAGGTGCCTTTGATCTGGGTACATTCCTCGCCGTCAGGGCAGCCACCGCGTCCTCGAGGAGTCGAGACCCGTGTCGGAAAACAAAGATCCCCAGGTAGCTGAGCACGGAGAGAGCGTTGAGGGCGTGAAGTTCGTTTACGACTTCACCGAGGGCAACAAGGACCTCAAGGACCTGCTCGGCGGCAAGGGCGCCAACCTCGCCGAGATGACCAACCTGGGCCTTCCGGTCCCGCCCGGCTTCACCATCACCACGGAGGCCTGCAAGGTCTACCTGGAGAGCGGCGAGGAGCCGGCGGCACTGCGTGACGAGGTGAGTGCGCACCTCGCCGCCCTCGAAGAGAAGATGGGCAAGAAGCTCGGCCAGACCGACGACCCCCTCCTCGTGTCGGTCCGCTCCGGAGCCAAGTTCTCCATGCCGGGCATGATGGACACCGTCCTCAACATCGGCCTGTCCGACAAGTCGGTGCAGGGCCTGGCCAAGCAGGCCGGCGACGACCGCTTCGCGTGGGACTCCTACCGCCGCCTCATCCAGATGTTCGGCAAGACCGTCCTCGGCGTCGACGGCGACCTCTTCGAGGACGCCCTGGAGGCGGCGAAGGCCGCCAAGAAGGTCACGGTCGACACCGAGCTGGAGGCCGCCGACCTGAAGAAGCTGGTCACCAAGTTCAAGAAGATCGTCAAGGCCGAGGCCGGCCGGGACTTCCCGCAGGACCCGCGCGAACAGATGGACCTCGCCATCAAGGCGGTCTTCGACTCCTGGAACGGCGAGCGCGCCAAGCTCTACCGCCGCCAGGAGCGCATCCCGCACGACCTGGGCACGGCCGTCAACGTCTGCTCCATGGTCTTCGGCAACCTCGGCCCGGACTCCGGCACGGGCGTCGCCTTCACCCGCGACCCCGCCTCCGGCCACCAGGGCGTGTACGGCGACTACCTCCAGAACGCGCAGGGCGAGGACGTGGTGGCGGGCATCCGCAACACCGTCCCGCTGGCGGATCTGGAGCGGATCGACAAGAAGTCGTACGACCAGCTGATGCAGATCATGGAGACGCTGGAGAACCACTACAAGGATCTCTGCGACATCGAGTTCACCATCGAGCGCGGCAAGCTGTGGATGCTCCAGACCCGCGTCGGCAAGCGCACCGCGGGCGCCGCCTTCCGCATCGCCACCCAGCTGGTGGACCAGGGCCTGATCGACGAGGCGGAGGCGCTGACCCGCGTCAACGGCGCCCAGCTCGCCCAGCTGATGTTCCCCCGCTTCGACGAGAGCGCGAAGGTCGAGCAGGCCGGCCGGGGCATCGCGGCCTCGCCGGGCGCGGCGGTCGGCAAGGCGGTCTTCGACTCCTACACCGCCGTGAAGTGGTCCCGCTCCGGCGAGAAGGTCATCCTGATCCGCCGCGAGACCAACCCCGACGACCTGGACGGCATGATCGCCGCCGAGGGCATCCTGACCTCGCGCGGCGGCAAGACCTCCCACGCGGCCGTCGTGGCGCGCGGCATGGGCAAGACCTGTGTCTGCGGCGCCGAGGAGCTGGAGGTCGACACCAAGCGGCGCCGGATGACCGTCCCCGGCGGCCACGTGGTCGAGGAGGGCGACGTCGTCTCCATCGACGGCTCCACCGGCAAGGTCTACCTGGGCGAGGTGCCGGTCGTGCCCTCCCCGGTCGTGGAGTACTTCGAGGGCCGGATGCACCCCGGTGCCGACGACGCCGACGAGCTGGTCGAGGCCGTGCACCGGATGATGGCCTTCGCCGACCGCAAGCGCCGGCTGCGGGTGCGCGCCAACGCCGACAACGCCGAGGACGCGCTGCGCGCCCGCCGCTTCGGCGCCCAGGGCATCGGCCTGTGCCGTACCGAGCACATGTTCCTCGGTGACCGCCGCGAGCTGGTCGAGCGGCTGATCCTGGCGGACACGGAGGCCGAGCGCGAGGAGTCCCTCAAGGAGCTGCTCCCGCTCCAGAAGCAGGACTTCGTCCAGCTCTTCGAGTCGATGGACGGCCTGCCCGTCACCGTCCGCCTCCTCGACCCGCCGCTGCACGAGTTCCTCCCCGACATCACCGAGCTGTCGGTCCGCGTGGCCCTGGCCGAGTCCCGCCAGGAGCCCCACGAGAACGAACTGCGCCTCCTCCAGGCCGTTCACCGCCTGCACGAGCAGAACCCGATGCTGGGCCTGCGCGGCGTGCGCCTCGGCCTGGTCATCCCCGGCCTGTTCACCATGCAGGTCCGGGCCATCGCGGAGGCCGCGGCCGAGCGCAAGGCGGCCAAGGGCGACCCGCGCGCCGAGATCATGATTCCGCTGGTCGGCACGGTCCAGGAGCTGGAGCTGGTGCGGGACGAGGCCGACCAGGTCATCGCCGAGGTCGAGGAGGCCTCGGGCACGAAGCTCAAGCTCTCCATCGGCACGATGATCGAGCTGCCGCGGGCCGCGCTGACCGCCGGCCAGATCGCCGAGGCGGCGGAGTTCTTCTCCTTCGGCACCAACGACCTGACGCAGACGGTCTGGGGCTTCAGCCGGGACGACGTGGAGGCCTCGTTCTTCACGGCGTACCTGGAGAAGGGCATCTTCGGCGTCAGCCCGTTCGAGACGATCGACAAGGACGGCGTCGGCTCGCTGGTCGCCGCCGCGGCCAAGGCAGGCCGCGCCACCCGCCCCGACCTCAAGCTCGGCGTCTGCGGCGAGCACGGCGGCGACCCGGAGTCCGTCCACTTCTTCCACGAGGTGGGGCTGGACTACGTCTCCTGCTCCCCGTTCCGCATCCCGGTCGCCCGCCTGGAGGCGGGCCGCGCGGCGGTCACCTCCCAGGGCAGCGACCACCGCTGAGCCCGGCACCGGGTCATCCGACCCCGGAGCCGTCGTCTGTCACCCGACCACCCTCACCGATCGGCGACGGCTCCGGTCCACGGAAGAGAGGGCGGCACCCCGTGCGGGGGGTGCCGCCCTTTCGTGCGCGCCGGTGCGGTCCGCCCCCGCGGACTACACCCGGAACGGCCCCTGGACCTCGTAGGTGATGCCGCCCGAGGAACTGCCGCTCGTGCCGCGCTGGCTGGAGAAGTACAGGCGGGTGCCGTCGGGGGAGAAGGCGGGGCCGGTGATCTCCGAGCCGGACTGGCCGTCGATCCGCAGGAACGGGGCGACCACGTCGTCCGGGGTGATCACGCATATGTCCATGGTGCCGCCGTCCTCGGCCACGAACAGGTCGCCGGAGGCGGAGCCGGTGACGTTGTCCACGCCGGTCAGCGGGGCGGCGCCCGAGGGCACCAGCGAGTCGTCGTAGGCCAGCTCGACGGTCTGGGCGGCGGCGTTGTACTGCCAGACGCGGTTGTCGCCCTTGGTGGTGAACCAGCAGGTGTCGTCGGCGTAGTAGCAGCCCTCGCCGCCGCTGAAGCGCTTGGCGCCGGAGACCTGGTAGCGGGTGGCCGTCCGGCCCGACGGGTCGGGGACCCGGGACCACGTCACCGGGCCGCTGGTGCCCGAGCCGGCCACCATCACCTCCAGTGTGCCGGACGACAGGTCGCCCCAGGTCGTCGGGCGGAAGCGGTAGAAGCAGCCGTCGGAGACGTCCTCGGTCAGGTAGATCACCCGGCGGACGGGGTCGGCCGCCGCCGCCTCGTGCTTGAAGCGGCCCATCGCGTCCCGGCGGACCGCCGCCTGCACGCCCCACGGGTCGGTCTCGTAGACGTAGCCGCGGTCCACCTCCTCGCACGACAGCCAGGTGTTCCACGGCGTCTTGCCGCCCGCGCAGTTCTGCCGGGTGCCCGACAGCACGCGGTACGCCGCCGTGATCGCGCCGGTCGAGGAGAACCTCACCGCGCTCGCACCGCCCGACGGGTTGATCTCCGAGTTGGACACGTAGATCCAGCCCGTCCCGTCGGCGTAGCAGGCGCCGCCGTCGGGGGCGTTGTGCCAGGTGTACGAGGTGCCCGGGACCTTCTGGCCGGAACGGGCCACGACCCGGCTGGAGAAGCCCGCCGGAAGCCGGATGCCGTTGGCGTCGGGGGAGCCCAGCGGGCCGTAGGGGCCCGTGCCGGGCTGGGCCGGGGCGGCGTACGCGGCGCCGCGCCACAGGGTGCCGCCGAGCGCGGCCGACGAGCCGCCGAGGGCGACCGCACGCAGGAGGGTACGACGTTCCACTCTCACTCCCAGAGTGCCGTGACCGCCCCGCCGCCGAGTGACGGCGGGGTCGCGCGATCAGGGACCCTAGGGGAGCGTGGTGGACAGGGCATGGACATGCCGTGACGGGTCGTCGTACGGCCGGCGGTCGTGCCCCCGGCGGGGTGTGACGTGGCGTCAGTCGGTGCCGCGCCGCCTGCGGGCCGCCACCAGCAGGCCGCCGCCGGCCAGCAGCACGGCCGCCCCGCCCGCCGCGAGGTACGGCGTGGTGTCGTCGCCGCCGGTCGCGGCCAGGTCGGTGTCCTTCTCGCCCGAGGACCCGGCGGCCCGGGAGTTCTCGGACTCGCCGCCCGCTCCGGCGCCGGAGTCCTGGCCGCTGCCGGAGTCGTCCTTGCCGTCCGCCTCGTCCGCCTCGTCCGCCTCGTCCGCCGGGACGAAGCCGGCCGGCGGCTTGTCGCAGCCGGTGCCGTCGCCGTCGCGGTCGAGGTGCTCGCCGTAGTGCTCGTCGTCCTTGTCGATGTTCGCGTACCCGTTGTCGTACGCCTCGGTGCAGTTCTTGAAGGGGTGGTTGCCCTCGTGGGCCTGGGCGGCGGTCGCGGGGAGGGCGGCCAGGGCCAGGGCCGTGACGGCCACGGCGGCGGGCTTGCGGAGCAGGTGCACGGAAGATCCCCCTGGATCGGTTTCGGTGTGCGTGAGGGGTGTGAGGTGATCGAAGGTATTGAGGGGCCGCGGATGTGGTGGCGATATGGAGGACCCGTGATGTGAACGTGACGTGACCGGACGGTAGCTCTCCGCTCCCGGGGCGTACCGTGGGGCGTCGGACGGACGGGAAGGAGTCGGCGATGGCCGGCTGGAGTGTGCGGGACATCCCCCGGCAGGACGGGCGCGTCGCCGTCGTCACCGGGGCCAACGGCGGACTCGGCTACGTCACCGCGCGGGAACTGGCGCGCATGGGGGCGCGGGTCGTGCTCGCCTGCCGCAGCGAGGCCCGCGGCGGCGAGGCGCTGGCCCGGCTCCGCGCCGAAGTGCCGGGCGCGCGGGCGGAGATGCGCCGGCTGGACCTCGGGGACCTGGCCTCCGTACGGGAGTTCGCGGGCGGCCTGCCCTACGGCCATGTCGATCTGCTCGTCAACAACGCCGGGGTGATGGCCCTGCCGTACGGGACCACGGCGGACGGCTTCGAGACCCAGTTCGGCACCAACCACCTCGGGCACTTCGCCCTCACCGGCCTGCTGCTGCCGGCCCTCTTCGCCGCCCCCGCCGCCCGCGTCGTGACCGTCTCCAGTCCGCTGCACGCGCTGGCCAACGTCGACCTGCGCGACCCGCACGCGATGCGCCGGTACAACCGCTGGGTGGCCTACGGCCGGTCCAAGTCCGCCAATCTGCTCTTCACCCACGAACTGGCGCGCCGGCTGGCGGAACACGCCCCCGACGTCGTGGCCGCCGCCGCCCACCCGGGCTACGCGGCGACCAACCTCCAGACCGCCGGACCGAGCGCCGAGGGGCGCCGGACCGCCGAGCGGATCATGCGCGCCGCCAACCGGGTGTTCGCCCAGCCGGCGGAGGCGGGAGCCCTGCCCCTGCTGTACGCCGCGACCGCCCCCGGCGTGGCCCCCGACTCCTTCACGGGCCCGTCCTTCCTGATGTGGCGCGGCACCCCCGCACCGTCCTGGCGGGCCCCCTGGACCCTGAACGACACCATGGGGCAGCGGCTGTGGACCGCCTCCGAGCGGATGACCGGGGTGACGTACGAGGCGTTGAGGGGATGACGCGGACGCGGTGCGCCGACGGCGCGTCCACCACCTGATGGCCGCCCGTCAGGACGCCTTCACCGCATACGTCGTCACCCGCACCGACGCGTCGTCCAGGCACTGCCCGGAGGTCAGGTCGAAGCGCTGCTTGAGCAGGGGCGAGGCGACGTAGGGGCGGCCCTGGTGAGTGCCGGTCAGGCCGCGGGAGAGGACCGCCGCGCCGGTGAACGGATCACGGTTGTCGATGGCGTACAGCTCACCGGCCCGGTCGCGGAACAGGGCCGCCTGCCGGCCGTCGGGCAGCAGCACCGCCACGCCGCGGCCCGGCATGAGCCTGCCCAGGTCGCAGGCCGCGAACCAGCCGTCGGCCAGCTGGATCTGCACCTTCAGGTCGGTGGTCTCGGGTGCCAGGGTCATCGCTGGGCGCTTCCTTCCAGGACGTCTTCCGTGACGGATTCCGTCTCGGACGGCCGCAGGCCGATGTTCAGCAGCGGCAGGTCGGGCTTGATCTGGTCGCGCTCCGGTACGAAGGCGACCACCGGGTCGGGGGTGTCGGGCGCGTTCACGAACGACACGAACCGGGCGAGCTTCTCGGGGTCGCCCACCGTCTCCGCCCACTCGTCGCGGTAGTGGGCGACGTGCGCCGCCATCAGCGCCTCCAGCTCGTCGCAGATGCCGAGCGAGTCGTGCACGACGACGTCCCGGACGTGGTCCAGCCCGCCGGAGATCCGCTCCAGCCAGGTGGAGGTCCGCTCCAGGGGTTCGGCGGTGCGGATGTAGAACATCAGGAACCGGTCGATCAGCCGGACCAGTTCGGCGTCGGACAGGTCCTGCGCCAGCAGGTCGGCGTGGCGCGGGGTGGCGCCGCCGTTGCCGCCGACGTACAGGTTCCAGCCGTTGGAGGTGGCGATCACCCCGAAGTCCTTCGACTGGGCCTCCGCGCACTCGCGGGCGCAGCCCGACACCGCCGACTTCAGCTTGTGCGGGGAGCGCAGGCCCCGGTAGCGCAGCTCCAGGTCGATCGCCATGCGCACCGAGTCCTGCACGCCGTAGCGGCACCAGGTCTGCCCCACGCAGGACTTCACCGTGCGCAGCGACTTGCCGTAGGCGTGCCCGGACTCGAAGCCCGCGTCCACCAGCCGGGCCCAGATCAGCGGGAGCTGCTCGACGCGGGCGCCGAACATGTCGATGCGCTGGCCGCCGGTGATCTTCGTGTAGAGCCCGAAGTCCCGGGCGATCTCGCCGATGACGATGAGCTTCTCGGGGGCGATCTCGCCGCCGGGGATGCGGGGGACGACCGAGTACGAGCCGTTCTTCTGGAGGTTGGCCAGGAAGTGGTCGTTGGTGTCCTGGAGAGCCGCCTGCTCGCCGTCCAGGACGTAGCCGCTCGCGCCGATCGTCGGGGCGAGGGAGGCGATGACCGAGGCCACCGCCGGCTTGCAGACCTCGCAGCCGTCGCCACCCCGGGCCGCCTCGCGGCCGTGCCGGTCCAGCAGCTCCCGGTAGGAGGTGATGCGCAGGGCGAGGACGATCTCGTACAGCTCCTCGCGGGTCTGGGCGAAGCAGCCGCACAGGCCCTTGTCGACCTCGACGCCGCTCGCCTCCAGCTCTGCGGTGACCAGCTGGCCGAGCACCTTCACGCAGGAGCCGCAGCCGGTACCGGCCTTGGTGCACTTCTTCACCTCGGGCACGGTCGCGCAGCTGTGCTCGGTGACCGCACCCCGGATGGTGCCCTTGGTGACGTTGTGGCAGGAGCAGATCACCGCGTCGTCCGGCAGCGCGCCCGGCCCGAGCTGCGCCGGGGCACCGGCGCCGGCGGGCAGCACGAGGGCCTCGGGCGCGACCGGCGGCACCGAACCGGTCAGGGCGCGCAGCGTGCCGTAGGCCTCCGCGTCGCCGACCAGGATGCCGCCGAGCAGCGTGCCGTCGCGGCCGACGACCAGCTTCTTGTACAGGCCCGCGCGGGAGTCGGAGTAGACGACGTCCAGGCAGTCCTCGGTGGCGCCGTGCGCGTCGCCGAAGGAGGCCACGTCCACGCCGAGCAGCTTGAGCTTGGTGGACAGGTCGGCGCCGGTGAACGCCGCCTCGTCGGCGGCGATGGTCGCGGCGGCCGTCTCGGCCTGCTCGTAGCCGGGGGCCACCAGCCCGTACACCCGGCCGTCGGCGGCCAGCGCGCACTCGCCGATCGCGAAGACGTGCGGGTCGGTGACCGTGCGGCACTGCTCGTCCACGGCGATGCCGCCGCGCTCGCCGACCGCCAGCCCGCAGTCCCGGGCCAGCTGGTCGCGGGGGCGGACACCGGCGCTGAACACCACCATGTCGGTGGCCAGTTCGGAGCCGTCGGACAGCTTCATGCCGGTCACCGCGCCGTCGGCGCCGGTCACGATCTCCTGCGTGCCGGTGCCGGTGTGGACGGTCAGGCCCATCTCCTCGATGGTGCGCAGCAGCGCCGCGCCGCCGCCCTCGTCGACCTGGACGGGCATCAGGCGCGGCGCGAACTCCACGATGTGGGCGGCGAGCCCCAGGCCCTTCAGGGCGCCGGCCGCCTCCAGGCCGAGCAGACCGCCGCCGACCACCGCGCCGGTCCTCGCCCGGGCCCTGGCGTACTCCTCGATGGCGAGCAGGTCCTCGATGGTGCGGTAGACGAAGCAGCCCTCGGCGTCCTTGTTCGGGACCGGCGGGACGAAGGGGTAGGAGCCGGTGGCCAGCACCAGCACGTCGTAGTCGACGGCCAGGCCGGAGCGGGCGGTGACCCTGCGGGCCTCCCGGTCGACCGTCTCCGCCGGGTCGCCGACGTGCAGCTCGATGCCGTGGTCCGCGAGGAACGCCGGGTCCGTCAGGGACAGGTCCTCGGGCGACTTCCCCGAGAAGTACGAGGTGAGCTGGACCCGGTCGTAGGCGGGGCGCGGCTCCTCGCACAGCACGACCACGCGGTGCGTGGCGGTCAGGCCGCGCTCGGCCAGCGCTTCGAGGAAGCGCTGGCCGACCATGCCATGGCCGACGAGCACGATGGTGGGGGTGTCCCCCGAGGTGGCGGTCATCAGGAGCCTCCGTCATGGGTGAGCAGGTGGAGCAGGGGGCCGCCGCCGGAGGGGAGCGGCTCTGCTCCCTCCCAGGCGCGTGCGAGCGCGCCCACGGTGCCGAGTTCGCCGACGAGGACCCCGCCGACCAGCCGGTCGTCGCGGACGACGACCTTGCGGTAGGTGCCGCGGGTGGCGTCGGTGAGCTGCACGACGTCGTCGCCGGGGCGGGGGTCGGTCTCGCCGAACGCGGCGAGGTCGAAGGGGCTGTCGGGCCCGGTGAGCGTCAGCCGGGTCAGGGAGCGGGTGCCGGTGTAGCGGGCGCCGGCGTCCCCGGCCAGCAGCCGGGCGAGGGTCTCGGCCTGTTCCAGCGCGGGCGTCGCCAGGCCGTACACCGTTCCCGCGTGCTGGGCGCAGTCGCCGACGGCGCGGATGTGCGGGTCGCTGGTGCGCAGCTCGTCGTCGACCAGCACGCCCTTGCGCACGGCGAGCCCCGCGTCCCGGGCGAGGCCGACACGGGGACGCACCCCGCAGGCCAGCACCACCAGGTCGGCGTCGAGGGCGTAGCCGTCGGCCATCTCCACCGAGCGCACCGCCCCGGCGACGCAGCGCACGTCCCGCACCCGGCACTCGGTGTGCACCTCGATGCCGAGGTCGGTCAGGTGCCGGCGGACCAGCTCGGAGGCGGCGGGGTCGAGCTGGCGTTCCATGAGCCGCTCGGCCTGCTGGGCGAGGACGACCTGCGCGCCGCGCACGGCCAGCGCCCGGGCGGCGGAGACACCGAGCAGCCCGCCGCCGATCACCACGGCCCGCGCGCCCGGCCGCACCGCCTTGGACAGGCCCAGGCAGTCGTCCATGGTGCGGAAGGCGTGCACGCCCTCGGGCAGTTCGTGGCCGTGGGCGAACAGGCCCCGCAGCGGCGGCAGCACGGGGTTGGAGCCGGTGGCCAGGACCAGCGTGTCGTAGCCGACCCGGGAGCCGTCGGCGCAGTGGACGGTGCGTTCCGCCCGGTCGACGCCGGTGATCCGGCCGCGCCGCAGCCCGGCGGGCGCCGGGAGCGCGATCACGTCGGGGCTGTAGCGTCCGGCCAGCACCTCGGCGAGCAGCACCCGGTTGTACGGGCGGTGCTCCTCGTCGCCGATCAGCAGCGCGGGGGTGCCGAGCTCGCCGAGCCGCCGGGCGAGCGTCACGCCCGCGAGGCCGGCGCCGATCACCACCACACGCGTATTCGAGGTCATGGCACCGAGCGTGCGGTGCCGGTGTTACCCGGTGGCATCACGTCTGTTTCCCGCCGGGAACGCTGCCCTCAGCGGGGGAGGGGGGTGGGTGTGAGGGCCCGGGACCGCCGGTGACGCCGCCGCCTCCACGGTGGCGAAGCTCAGAAGACCCTCATCTCGATGGACGCGACATCCATCTGCTCCGTAGGGTCGCGATCATGCCCGACATATCGCTGACCGCGCTCGTCCTGCTCTGCCTCGCGGCGCTGGCCGCCGGCTGGATCGACGCCGTGGTCGGCGGCGGGGGGCTGCTGCTCCTGCCCGCCCTGCTGCTGGGCCTGCCGGCCGGCACCCCGGCCGCGCACGCGCTCGGCACCAACAAGGCCGTCGCCATCGTCGGGACGACGGGCGCGGCGGTGACCTACGCCCGCAAGGCGCCCGTGGACGTGGGCACCGCCGTCCGGATCGGGCTGGCGGCGCTGGCCGGGTCCTCGGGCGGGGCCTTCTTCGCCGCCGGGATGAGCACCGAGGTGCTCAAGCCGGTGATCATGGTGGTGCTGCTCGCCGTCGCCGCCTTCGTGATCCTGCGCCCCGCCTTCGGCACCGCCCCCGCCGCCGGACCCGCCTCCCGCCGGCAGAAACTCGCCGCGATCGGCCTGGCCGGCATCGGCATCGGCTTCTACGACGGCCTCATCGGCCCCGGCACCGGCACCTTCCTGGTGCTGGCGCTCACCGCCCTGCTCCACCTCGACCTGGTGACCGCCTCCGCCACCGCGAAGATCGTCAACTGCTGCACCAACGCCGGCGCCCTCGCCATGTTCGCCTGGCAGGGCGCGGTGCTGTGGCAACTGGCCGCCCTGATGGCCGTCTTCAACCTGGCGGGCGCCACGCTCGGCGCACACACCGCCCTGAAGCGGGGCAGCGGCTTCGTGCGGATCGTGCTGCTGACGGTGGTGTTCGCACTGGTGGCGAACCTGGCGTACGAGCAGTGGCTGGCCTAGGCGGACCGCTCACCTCTCGCGCGCAGGTCGAGCAGGTCGATCAGGCCCGTGCCGTCCTCGTCGCCGTGGCCGTCGGCGAGCCGGCGCGCCATGAGGCCGAAGTACGGGGTGAGCAGCTCCGCGCTCACGCCCTGCTCCTCGGCCGTCCGCAGCAGCGTGGCGTTGCCCGCGACCTGCATCGCGAGGTTGGAGACCACGCCCCGGGTGTAGTCGCCGCTCTGAAGCTGCTCGGCGGTCTGGTGCGCGGCCGGGGCCATCGCCGTCAGCCAGGACACCAGCAGCGGCGCGAAGTCCTTCGGGGCGACGTCCTCCCGGCGGAGCAGCGCGAAGGCGTGGGACACGCCCGCGAACATCCCGCTCATCGCGCTGAGCAGCGCCACGTCGTGCAGGGCGGCGAAGCCCGGGTCGGACCCCACGTAGCGGGCGCCGGCCGGGACGGCGAGGGTGTCGCGGTGCTCCTCGAAGAGGTCGGGGGAGCCGCTGTAGAGGATGTACGCCCCGGACTCCGGGTCCCCGATCATCGGCGGTACCGCCATGATCCCGGCGTCCAGGAACCGGGCGCCGCGCTCCGTCACCCAGGCGGCGCGGGCCCGGCCGTCGGCCGGGGTCCCGGTGGTGAGGTTCACCAGGTCCCGCCCGGCCAGGTCGGTTCCCTCCAGCGCCTCGCCCACCGAGGTGTCGTCGAGCAGGCAGACGATCACCAGGCGGCTCGCGGCCACCGCGTCCGCGGCGCTCGGCGCCACCGTCGCGCCCTCGGCGGCGAGGGCCTCGGCCCGTGCGGGGGTGCGGTTCCAGACGGTCACGGAGTCGCCGGCGGCGAGCCAGGCGCGGGCGAGGGCGGTGCCCATGGCGCCGGCGCCGAGGAGGGTGAGAGGCGTACGGGTGCGGGAGGGGGTTGCGGTGTCGGTCATGGGGTCAGCCTCGGGCGTGGGAACAATCCGCTCAAGTACGCACTTGCGAGTGGGTGGTTACCTCGACGGAAGCGTGCAGGCAGGAGAGACGGGAGTCGGGCCATGAGGGCGCTACGGCGGCCGGGAGCGTACGTCTGCGGGATCGACGCGGCGATGGACGTGATCGGCGGGAAGTGGAAGGTGCTGATCCTGTGGGCGCTGGGCCGGCGGCCCCACCGCTTCGGCGAGCTGCGCCGGGAGCTGCCCGGTGTGACGGAGAAGGTGCTCGCCGCCCAGCTGCGCGAACTGGAGGCGGACGGCGTCGTGCACCGCGAGAGCCACGACGAGGTGCCGCCGCGCGTGGAGTACTCCCTGACCCCGCGCGGCGTCGCCCTGAACGCGGCGCTCGAGCCGCTCGGCGCCTGGGGGAAGGTGAACGTCCTGGGCGAGCCGCCACCGGCCGCCGCGCCCGCTGCCATGGCCGTCAGGCCGCCCGCCGCCACGCCCGTCACGGCGGGCGCGGGGGGCTCACCGGGAGCCCGTCAGATGGGCGAAGACGACGACGTTGCCCTGGTAGCCGGTGGCGCGTGAGTAGCCGCCGCCGCAGGTGATGACCCGCAGTTCGGGGCGTTTCGCCGGGCCGTAGACCTTCTCGTCGGGGAAGTCCCGCGCGTCGTAGACCTCGACCGCGGACACCGTGAACACCGCCGCGGAGCCGTCCAGCCGGTCCACCTCGATGGTGCTGCCCCGCTTCAGCGCGCCGAGCCGGTAGAAGACGGCCGGGCCGTCGGCGTTGTCGACGTGCCCGGCGACGATCGCGGTGCCCCGTTCACCGGGGGTGGTGCCGGCCTCGTACCAGCCGGCGAGGTTGTCGTCCCCGGCCGGCGGCACCTGAAGGCTGCCGCTCGGGGTCAGGCCCAGACCGGTCAGCGGGGCGTCCACGCGGATCGCCGGGATGCGGATGCGGTTCGGCGGCGAGGGCGCCAGCGCCGGTGCCGCGGGCACCTGCGGGGTCTTCCCGGCGCGGGCCTCGGCGGCGGAGGGCTGCGGCGGCCCGCTCTCGGCGCCGTCGCGCAGCAGCCACGCCCCGGAGCAGAGGGCGAGCACGGTGACGGCCGCTATGGCGGTGTTGCCGACCCTGCGCATGGCGACCTCTCTCCGATCGGGCTCCCCGGCCCCCTCCGGGCCGCGAGGGGCGTCGGACCCGGAGGGGGTGGGGAAGTGCGGTACCGGCGGACGGACAGCGGAGGGTGCCCGTCAGATCCCGTCGCCTCTCGCCCGGCGATGCAGGAGCCAGGTACCGCCCGCGGCGGCGACGGCGAGAGCCGCCACGCCGGCCGCGGTCTGCACGGGGTCGGGGCCCAGAGCGCCGCCGACCCCCGTCTTCACGCTTCCTCGGGGAGCCACCTGTCCGCGCGCGGACGTCAGCGTCACCACCAGGTCGCCCGCCACCTTCCGCCCGCCCTCGGCGCAGGTGGCGACGATCTCGTACGTCCCCGGCTGCGCGCTCGGCGGCACCCGGAACTGCCCGATCGACTCGCCCTCGTGCGCGCTCGGCGTGATCGTGAAGGCGCCGGCGCCCACCGCGCTGGCGTCGCCCGCGGCGGTCCCGGCGTCGCCGCACGCCGTGGTGGTCACCGTGGCCCGGTCGCCGGGGACGACCGAGGACGGGAACACGTCCAGACCGCCCCTCTCCGCTGCGGCGCCGTACGCGGGCGCGGCGGCCAGGCCCGCGGCGGCGACGGCGAGAGCGGTACCGGTCAGCAGGCGGGCGGTACGTCGCATCGATGCTCCTTGCGCTCCTCGGTGGCCCTGCCCTACCGAGGAAAGACGCACCGCCCGTGGACCGCTTCCTGAGGAACCGTCAGGAATGAGGTGAACGGGTGGCGCGGGGCTGGTGCGTGCCGTGCCCGGCACGCCGTTTCGGCAGGTCACCGAGGTGCGGGGGTGCCCGGCGGAAAAGTACTCGAAGGGCCCATGGCGCGACGGGTGAACGGGTGACCGCCGCACGCGGCGGACCCCGCCGGGCCGGCGGCTTGACCTCGACAAAGGTTGAGGTATGAGGCTGGTCCGCATGAACACCGAGACCTCACCCCTCGACGTGACCCTCGTCGTCGGCAGCAACCGCCACGGCCGCTTCGGCCCCGTCGTCGCCGACTGGCTGCTGGACCGCGTCCGCGCCCGCCCGGACCTGGTCCCCCGGGTCGTGGATGTGGCCGGCGCCGACCTGCCCACGAGCTTCGCCCGGAGCCCCGAGGCGACCGCGGCGCTGGCGGACGTGACCCCGAAGCTGGCCGCCGCCGACGCGTTCGTCGTGCTCACCCCGGAGTACAACCACTCGTACCCGGCGGGGCTGAAGAACCTCATCGACTGGCACTACGGCGAGTGGCGGGCCAAGCCCGTCGCCCTCGTCTCCTACGGCGGCCTGTCCGGCGGCCTGCGCGCCACCGAGCATCTGCGCCAGGTCTTCGCCGAGCTGCACGCCGTCACGATCCGGGACACCGTCTCCTTCCACAACGCGGGCGCGTCCTTCGACGACGCGGGCCGGCTGAAGGACCCCTCCGGAGCGGAGGCGGCGGTCAAGACGATGCTGGACCAGCTGGTCTGGTGGGGCCGGGCCCTGCGGGACGCCAGGGAGCGGCAGCCGTACGCCGCCTGACACGGCGTAGGCCGGCTCCACTCCCGGCCGGGAGTGGAGCCGGCCTACGGGCCTCGGCCGTGCGGTCAGCCCACGTTCACCGCGCTCCAGGCCGCCGCGACCGCGTCGCGCTCCGCGCTGCCGGAGCCGTAGAGGTCCTCGGCCGCCTTCAGGGTCGCCGTACGGGCGCCCGCGTAGTCGGTGGAGGAGGTCATGTAGACGGTCAGCGCCCGGTACCAGATCGCCCCCAGCTTCTCCTTGCCGATCCCGGTCACCGTGGAGCCGTCGCACGTCGGCGAGGAGTGCCGCACGCCGCCCACCGTCTTCGCCCCGCTGCCCTCGGCCAGCAGGTAGGCGAAGTGGTTGCCGACGCCGGAGGAGTAGTGGACGTCGAGGTCGCCGACCGACGTGCTCCAGCAGTCGGCCGAACTGCCGTCCCGGCTCGGCTCGTCCATGCGGCGCAGCCACTCCCGGCCGAACCCGGGGCGGACCACCTTCTCGCCGACCAGCCAGTCACCGGGGTCGTCCGGGTTGGCGGCGTGGAACTCCACCAGGGTGCCGAAGATGTCCGACGTGGCCTCGTTCAGGCCGCCGGACTCGCCCGAGTAGGTCAGCGCCGCCGTCTTCGAGGTCACGCCGTGCGACATCTCGTGCCCGGTGACGTCCAGCGACACCAGCGGGCCGAACGTCGTGCCGTCGCCGTCGCCGTACGTCATGCAGGAGCAGGTGTCGTCCCAGAAGGCGTTGTTGTACCGGGTGCCGTAGTGCACCCGGCTGTAGGAGCCCTTGCCGTCGTTCGCGACGCCGCGGCGCCCGTGCGTCTTCTCGTAGTAGTCCCAGGTGACGCCCGTGCCGTACTGCGCGTCCACCGCGGCCGTGGCGCGGTCGGACTCCGTGCCCGTGCCCCAGTGGTTGTCGGCGTCGGTGAACACCGTCGAGGGCGCCCGGCTCAGGCAGATCGTCAGGATGCACAGGTCGGTCTGGTTCGCCGCGTCGCCGGTGTACGTGTCGCCGCGCGCCGGGTCCTTCAGCGCATAGCCCGACCCGGTCCGCGTCGTGGTCAGCGGCACCGTCCCGCTGTAGAGGGACCGGCCGTCGCCCGAGGCCGACTCCAGGCTGTCCCAGGCGTCGATCCGGGCGCCGGTGCCCGCGTCGGTCAGCAGGGTGCGGGCGACCGGGTTGCCGGCGGGGTCCAGGGCCACCGCGTGGGTGCGCCAGGCCAGCCGGGGTGCGCCGTGCAGGGCGTCGACGACCAGCTCCGGCTTGGCGGTCAGCCGCTTCAGCAACTGGCCCGGGTGCGCGGCGCGCAGCAGGTCCGCGGCCAGGCCGGCGGCCTTCGGGGCGGCCAGCCGCGGGGTCACCGTCGGCAGCGAGAGCGGCTGCCGTGACGCCCGGTCCGCGCCGCGCAGGGTGCCGTCGGGCGCCAGGTGGACCACGAAGTCGCCGCCGAGGACGGGCAGTCCGCGGTAGGTCCGGTCGTAGCGGACGTGCTGGGTGCCGTCCGGGTCGACCACCACGTCACGGACCCAGGTCTTCTGAGGACCCGTCAGCCCCAGGCTCGCGGCGTGCTCGGCGAGCACGGCCGACGCGTTGCCGACGGCTTCGGCGCGGGTGGGCCCCTCGGCCGCCTGCGCGGTGGGGGAGAGGGCGGCGACCAGCAGGGTCGCGGTGGTGGCGGCGAGGCCGGCCGTGGCGGGACGGGAACCTCGTACGGGCCGTATTCGGCTCATCGCTCTCCTTGGGGGAGGCGCCGGCGGGCGCGTGGGGGAGTCGGGGAGGGGGTGGGGGGTGCCCTCGATTCAAGGGGCCCCCGACCTGCCATGTCCATGGCGCTCGCGTGGAGATCATGAGGGGATAGGAGAGGGACGGGCGGGGGGCCCGAGGGGAGAGAATGACCTTCGTGGAAGCTGTGCGACTGCCGTTCTTCGTCTACGGCACCCTCCGCCCGGGCGGCTCCAACCACGCCCTGTTCCTGCGTGGGCGCACCCGCGCCGAGGAACCGGCCCTCCTGCCCGGCGCCGTGCTGTACGAGGGGCCCGGCTACCCGTACGCCGTCGAGGACCCGGACGGCCGGGTCACCGGGGAGCTGGTGACCGCGACGCCGGAGGCCTACGCCGGCCTGCTCGCCGCCCTCGACCGGCTGGAGGGGTACGTGCCGGGCGACCCGCGCAACCTCTACGAACGGGTGGCGAGGGACGTCGTACGCGACCGCGACGGACGTCCCGTGCGCGCCTGGGTGTACGTCGCCGCACCCGCCGTCGCCGCCCGCCTGCGCGCCCGGGGCCGCCGCATCGAGGGCGGGGCGTGGTGCCCGACGGGGGCCTGACGCGGCGCCGAGGGGCCGCCCGCGGCGCTACGGGGTCACGGGGTCACGGGGTGACGGGGTGACGGGGGCACGGGCTGCGCCGGTTCCACCGTCTCGACCCGCACCGCGCACACCTTGAACTCCGGCATCCGCGAGGTGGGGTCCAGGGCCGGGTTGGTCAGCGAGTTGGCGCGGCCCTCGCCCGGCCAGTGGAACGGCATGAAGACGGTGTCGGGCCGGATGCCGGCGGTGATCCGGGCCGGCGCCACGGCCCGCCCCCGCCGGGAGACGACGGCCACCGGATCGCCCTCGGCCGCGCCGAGCCGCGCCGCCAGCCGCGGGTGCAGCTCCACGAACGGGCCGGGCGCGGCGGCGTTCAGCTCGTCGACGCGCCGGGTCTGGGCACCGGACTGGTACTGCGCCACGACCCGGCCGGTGGTCAGCAGCACCGGGTACTCGTCGTCCGGCTCCTCCGCGGCCGGGCGGTGCACGACCGGCACGAAGCGGGCCCGGCCGTCCTCGGTGGCGAACCGGTCGAGGAAGAGCCGGGGCGTGCCGGGGTGGGTGCCCGCCGGCACGGGCGTCTCCTCCCGCGCCGGGTCGTCCGGCACCACGTCCAGCCAGGCGTCCTCCGCGTCGCCCGCATCCGGGCCCCGCGTCGTCGCCGGGCACGGCCAGAACACGCCGTTCTCCTCCGCCAGCCGCCGGTAGGTGATCCCGGAGTAGTCCGCGAGCCCGCCCGCGCTCGCCCGGCGCAGCTCCTCGAAGACCTCCTCGGGGTCGGTCGGGAAGCCCTTCTCCAGCCCCCGCCCGCCGCCGAGCCGCGCGGCCAGCTCGTGCAGCACCTCCAGGTCGCTGCGCACCCCCTCGGGCGGGGTGAGCGCCCGGCGCCGCAGCAGCACCCGCCCCTCCAGGCTGGTCGTGGTCCCCGTCTCCTCCGCCCACTGGGTGACCGGCAGCACCACGTCCGCCAGCGCCGCCGTCTCCGACAGCACCACGTCGCACACGGCCAGGAACTCCAGCGACCTGAGACGTTCCTCGACATGCGCCGCGCGCGGCGCCGACACCACCGGGTTGGAGCCCATCAGCAGCAGCGACCGGATGTCCGTGCCGAGCGCGTCGAGCAGCTCGTAGGCGCTGCGCCCCGGCCCCGGCAGCGAGTCCGGGTCCACGCCCCACACCTCGGCCACGTGCCGCCGCGCCGCCGGGTCGTCCAGCTTGCGGTAGCCGGGCAACTGGTCGGCCTTCTGCCCGTGTTCGCGCCCGCCCTGCCCGTTGCCCTGCCCGGTCAGGCAGCCGTACCCCGACAGGGGCCGTCCGGCCCGCCCCGTCGCCAGGCACAGGTTGATCCACGCGCCCACCGTGTCCGTCCCCTTGGACTGCTGCTCCGGCCCGCGCGCGGTGAGCACCATGGCGTGCTCCGGCGCGCAGAACATCCGCACCGCCTCCCGCAGCTGCGGCACGGACACCCCCGTGATCCGCTCCACGTACTCCGGCCAGTGCGCCATCGCCGCCGCCCGCGCCTCCTCCCAGCCGGAGGTGCGCTCCTCGACGTACGCCTCGTCCACCCGGCCCTCGGCGACGACCAGGTGCAGCAGCCCCAAGGCGAGCGCGAGGTCGGTGCCGGGGCGGGGCGCGAGGTGCAGATCGGCCTGCTCGGCCGTCTTCGTACGGCGCGGGTCGACGACGATCAGCGTGCCGCCGTTCTCCTTCAGCTCGTGGAAGAAGCGCAGCGACGGCGGCATGGTCTCGGCGAGGTTCGAGCCGACCAGGATCACGCACCCGGTCCGCGGGATGTCCTCCAGCGGGAACGGCAGCCCCCGGTCGAGCCCGAACGCCCTGGTCCCGGCCGCCGCGGCCGACGACATGCAGAACCGCCCGTTGTAGTCGATCTGCGAGGTTCCCAGCACCACGCGGGCGAACTTGCCCAGCGCGTACGCCTTCTCGTTGGTCAGGCCGCCCCCGCCGAACACGCCGACCGCGTCCGCCCCGTGCGCACCGCGCACCCCGGCGAGGTTCGCGGCGATCCGGTCCAGCGCCTCCGGCCAGCTCGCCGGCACCAGCGCGCCGTCGCCGTCCCGCATCAGCGGGGAGGTCAGCCGCACCCGGGAGGACAGCACCTCGGGCGCCGTACGGCCCTTGCCGCACAGCGCGCCCCGGTTCACCGGGAAGTCCGTACGCTCGGTCACCTCGACGGTCCCGCCGGCGGCGGGCGTCAGGTTCATCCCGCACTGCAAGGCGCAGTACGGGCAGTGCGTGGGCGTCGGCGTCACGGGTTTCTGCATGTCACCCACAGTGCGCCGCGCGTGTTACGCGTCCGGGCGGCTCCTTGTTACACCGCCGGGACGGCGACCTCCCCGCAGCGGTCCGCCGGCCGTGAGGCGCCGGTCCGCCGAGTGGGCCGGCCCTGCCGGTCAGCCATCGCCGGCCAGCGCCCGCGCCACCCCGGGCTCCCGCGGCCCGAGGAACCGCGGATCGGGCTCGAACACGGCGTCCAGCGCCGCCTTGCCCGCTGCCAGCACCTCCCGCGCGCCCCCGTAGTACCAGGTCACATCGTGTACGGCGGCGACCCCGACGCCGTACGAGGCCACCCCGGCCTGCTCGCACAGCGCCACCGCCCGCCGGATGTGGAAGTCCTGGCTGATCAGTACCGCCCGTTCCACCCCGAAGATCTTCCGCGCCCGGACGCAGGAGTCCCACGTGTCGAATCCCGCGTAGTCGCTGACGATCCGCCCGTCGGGCACCCCGTGCCGGACCAGGTAGCCGCGCATCGCGTCCGGCTCGTCGTACTCCTTCCGGCTGTTGTCCCCGGTGACCAGTACCACCTTCACCCTCCCGGTCCGGTACAGCTCGGCCGCCGCGTCCAGCCGGTGCGCCAGGTACGGCGACGGCTCCCCGTCCCACAGTCCGGCACCGAAGACCACGGCGACGTCGGTGCGCGGCACGTCGGCCGTGGAGTGGAGCCGGCCGTCGGCCACCAGCCGCAGCCAGGCCGCCGGCAGCAGCGCCAGCACACAGACGGCCATCACGGCCTGCACCAGCCGCCGCTGCCCCGCACGCGTGCGCGGCGGCTTCGGCAGGCGCGGCCTGCCCGGTCTCCAACGACGCATCGCGCGCCCCCATCGATCGTTCCTGGTCATCCCCGGTCTTTCCCGGTCGTTCCCCGACAGTCAGGGACGCCCGACACGGCCGTACGGTTCACCGCCTCAGGCGCATCCGCGGCTCATCCCGGATCACGGGATCGGCCCCCGTCGTGTGAAGCACCGGAAAATTCCCGTGACACCCGCGCAACGGGGCGGCAACGTCCGGCGGACACCATCGCTGCATGACAGCTCCCCCCGCCCTGGTCGTCGTCGCGCACGGCAGCCGCGACCCACGCGCCCTGCGCACCGTCCGCGCCCTGCTGGACCGGGTCCGCGCCCTGCGCCCCGGCCTGCCCGTACACCTGGGGCACATCGAGCTGAACGAGCCCCTGCTCCCGGACACCCTCACCGCCCTCGGCGAGCGCGAGGCGGTCCTCGTCCCGCTGCTCCTCAGCCGCGGCTACCACGTCAAACAGGACATCCCGGAGATGGCCGCGGTCGCACCGGTACGCACGCGCGTGGCCGCCCCGCTCGGCCCGCACCCCCTCCTCGTGGACGCCCTGCACGACCGTCTGACCCAGGCCGGCTGGCCCGCCGGCGCCCCGCGCGAGGAGAGCGCCGTCGTCCTGGCCGCCGCCGGCTCCCGCGACCCGGACTCCCGCACCGACACCACCCGCACCGCCCACCTCCTCGCCGCCCGCCTGGGCGTCCCGGTCCTCCCGGCCTACGCCTCGGCCGCGACCCCGACGGTCCCGGAGGCGATCGCCTCCCTGACCGCCCAGGGCCGCCCCCGAACGGCGGTCGCCTCCTACTTCACGGCCCCCGGCCGCTTCGCGACGGAGTGCGCGGCAGCGTCCCCATGGCTCACCTCGGCCCCCCTGGGCACCCACCCGGCCATGGCCCGCCTGATCGCGCTGCGCTACGAAGAAACGGTGCGGACGACGCCTCTCAGGGGCGCGGGGCCGTGTCCATCCGCGGCTCCGCCGCGGGGCGCGCTCAACCACGAACCACCCGCACTCGCCCGCTAAGAGTCCCCCGGCAGACGCGATGGCGCTTACTGTCGGCCCCATGGAAGGCACCAACACAGACACCGCCCCCGAACACCACGCCCCGCCGCCCGCCGGCTACGACCCGGCGGCAGCCGCCCGCTGGGCACCCGAGCCGGACAAACGCCCCGGACGCACCGCCTTCCAGCGCGACCGCGCCCGCGTCCTGCACTCCGCGGCGCTGCGCCGCCTCGCCGGCAAGACCCAGGTCGTCACCCCCGACACGGCCGGCCGGGGCCCGGCCTGGGACGCCAGCCCCCGCACCCGCCTCACGCACAGCCTCGAATGCGCCCAGGTCGGCCGCGAACTGGGCGCCGCCCTCGGCTGCGACCCCGACCTGGTGGAGACCGCCTGCCTGGCGCACGACCTCGGCCACCCGCCCTTCGGCCACAACGGCGAACAGGCGCTGAACGAGTTCGCCGAGGACTGCGGCGGTTTCGAGGGCAACGCCCAGTCCCTGAGACTCCTCACCCGCATCGAGCCCAAGCGCTTCACCGCCCAGGGCTCCGTCGGCCTCAACCTCACCCGCGCCGCCCTGGACGCCGCCACCAAGTACCCGTGGCCGCGCGGCGCCCACCCCACCGACCCGTCCTCGCCGAAGTTCGGGGTGTACGAGGACGACCTGCCCGTCTTCACGTGGGTCCGCGAGGACGCCCCCGGCACCCGCACCTGCTTCGAGGCCCAGGTCATGGACTGGTCCGACGACGTGGCGTACTCCGTGCACGACGTCGAGGACGGTCTGCACGCCGGCCACATCGACCCCAACTGCCTGCTCGCCGACCCCGAGCGGGACGCGGTCTTCGAGGTCGCGATCGGCCGCTACGTCCCCGCCGGCACCGATCCGGCCGAACTCGCCGCCGCCCTCGACCGGCTCCTCGCCCAGGAGTGGTGGCCGCACGGCTACGACGGTTCCGCGATCGCGCAGGCCCGGCTGAAGGACGCCACCAGTCAGCTCATCGGCCGGTTCTGCCTGGCCGCCGAGGCCGCCACGCGCGCGGCGTACGGCGGCGGACGGCTCACCCGGTACGGCGCCGAACTGGTCGTGCCGCGCGGGACCCGCATGGAGTGCGCCGTCCTCAAGGCCGTCGCCGACCGGTACGTCATGCAGCGCGCCGAACAGGAACGGCTCCGCGCCGACCAGCGGATCGTCGTCGCCGGACTCGCCGAGGCGCTCACCGCCCGCGCCCCCGACGGCCTGGACCCGCAGTTCCGCGCCCTGTTCGACCGGGCGGGCGACGACCGCGCCCGCAAACGGGTGATCGTCGACCAGATCGCGTCCCTCACCGACAGCTCCGCCCGCTCGCTTCACGCCCGTCTGACGGGGCACCCGGAAGACTGACCTGATCGGGCCACTCCCCCTTCCCGCAGCCCGCTCCGTGCGGGACGCTCGCATGTGGCGGCATTCCGACGAGGAGGCAAACACGTGGTCGACGCGGATCAGACATTCGTCATCGTCGGAGGAGGCCTGGCCGGTGCCAAGGCCGCCGAGACGCTCCGCACGGAGGGCTTCACCGGCCGGGTGATCCTCGTCTGCGACGAGCGCGACCACCCCTACGAACGCCCGCCCCTGTCCAAGGGCTACCTCCTCGGCAAGGAGGAGCGGGACAGCGTCTTCGTGCACGAGCCCGCCTGGTACGCGCGCCACGACATCGAGCTGCACCTCGGCCAGACGGTCGTCGAGATCGACCGCGACGCCAGGACCGTCCACTACGGCGACGACGGCACCCGCATCCGCTACGACAAGCTGCTGCTGGCCACCGGCGCCGAGCCCCGCCGCCTCGACGTCCCCGGCACCGACCTGGCCGGCGTGCACCACCTGCGCCGCCTCGCCCACGCCGAACGCCTCAAGGGCGTCCTGACCGCCCTGGGCCGGGACAACGGCCACCTGCTGATCGCCGGCGCCGGCTGGATCGGCCTGGAGGTCGCGGCGGCGGCCCGCGAGTACGGCGCCGAGGTCACCGTCGTCGAGCCGTCCCCGACCCCGCTGCACGGCGTCCTCGGACCCGAACTGGGCGGCGTCTTCGCCGAGCTGCACCAGGCGCACGGCGTCCGCTTCCACTTCGGCGTGAGGCTCACCGAGATCGTCGGCCAGGACGGCGTCGTCCTCGCCGCCCGCACCGACGACGGCGAGGAGCACCCGGCGCACGCCGTGCTCGCCGCGATCGGCGCCGCCCCGCGCACCTCGCTCGCCGAGGCCGCCGGCCTGGAGATCGCCGACCGCGCCCAGGGCGGCGGCGTCGTCGTCGACGCCCGGCTGCGCACCTCCGACCCCGACATCCACGCGGCCGGCGACGCGGCCTCCTTCCACCACGCCCTGTTCGAGACCCGGCTGCGCGTGGAGCACTGGGCCAACGCCCTCAACGGCGGCCCCGCCGCGGCCCGCGCGATGCTGGGGCGGGACGTGGTCTACGACCGCGTGCCCTACTTCTTCTCCGACCAGTACGACCTGGGCATGGAGTACTCCGGCTGGGCACCGCCGGGCTCCTACGACCAGGTGGTGATCCGCGGCGACGCCGCCAAGCGCGAGTTCATCGCCTTCTGGGTGAAGGAGGGCCGGGTGCTCGCCGGGATGAACGTGAACGTGTGGGACGTCACGGAGCCGATCCAGCAGCTCATCCGCGCGGGGGCCCAGGTGGACGCCGAGGCCCTGGCGAACCCGCACGTTCCGCTCGAAAGCCTCGTCCCCTGAGCGTCGGACCGGGGCCGGGGCTGTCGGCGGACCCCCGTAGAATTCACGCGTGGCAGGACGGATCAACGACGAGGACGTGAAGGCGGTACGGGACGCGGTCCCGATCGACGCCGTGGTGTCCGAGTACCTCCAGCTGCGCAACGCGGGCGGCGGCAACCTCAAGGGGCTGTGCCCGTTCCACGACGAGAAGTCACCGTCCTTCCAGGTCAGCCCCGGCAAGGGACTGTTCCACTGCTTCGGCTGCCAGGAGGGCGGCGACACCATCACGTTCGTGATGAAGATCGACCACCTCACCTTCTCGGAGGCGGTCGAGCGCCTGGCCGGCCAGGCCGGCATCACCCTGCGCTACGAGGAGGGCGGGTACAACCCCGCCCACCAGCGCGGCGAACGGATCCGCCTGGTCGAGGCCCACAAGATCGCCGCGGAGTGGTACGCGGAACAGCTCGCCACCAGCCCCGAGGCGGAGACCGGCCGGGTCTTCCTCGCCGAGCGCGGCTTCGACCAGGCCGCCGCCGTCCACTTCGGCGTCGGCTACAGCCCCCAGGGCTGGGACCACCTCACCCGCTACCTGCGCGGCAAGGGCTTCAGCGACAAGGAGCTGATCCTCTCCGGGCTCTCCCAGGAGGGCCGCCGCGGCCCCATCGACCGCTTCCGCGGCCGGCTGATGTGGCCCGTCCGCGACATCGGCGGCGACGTCGTCGGCTTCGGCGCCCGCAAGCTCTACGACGCGGACAACGGCCCGAAGTACCTGAACACCCCCGAGACCGCCATCTACCGCAAGTCCCAGGTCCTCTACGGCATCGACCTGGCCAAGAAGGACATCGCCAAGACCAGCCGCGCGGTGGTGGTCGAGGGCTACACGGACGTGATGGCCTGCCACCTGGCCGGCGTCACCACCGCCATCGCCACCTGCGGCACCGCATTCGGCGGCGAGCACATCAAGATCCTGCGCCGGCTGCTGATGGACAACGGCAGCGCCCGGGTGATCTTCACCTTCGACGGGGACGCCGCCGGCCAGAAGGCCGCCCTGCGCGCCTTCGAGGACGACCAGAAGTTCGCCGCCGAGACCTACATCGCCATCGCCCCCGACGGCATGGACCCCTGCGACCTGCGGCTGGCCAAGGGCGACGAGGCGGTCGCCGACCTGGTCGAGCCGCGCACCCCGCTGTTCGAGTTCGCCCTGCGCCAGATCGTGGGCCGCTACGACCTGGACACCCCGGCCGGCCGCGCGGCGGCCCTGGACGAGGCGGCCCCGGTCGTCGCCCGGATCAAGAACAGCGGCGCCCAGCACGAGGTCGCCGTGCAGCTCGCGGGCATGCTCGGCATCCTCGACACCCAGTTCGTGGTCAAGCGCGTCGCCCAGCTCGCCCGCTGGGCCCGCGAACGCGGCGGCAAGGGTCCCGCGCCCGACCGCCGGCACCGCACCGGCCCCCAGCAGTACGCCGCCGCGCCCGCCGCCTCCGCCCCGCGCGGCCCGGCCCTCAACCTCCGCAACCCCGTCTACGCCACCGAACGCGAGCTGCTCAAGCTCGCCCTCCAGCGTCCGGAGCTGGTCTCCCCGGCCTTCGACGCGTACGGCGTCGACGAGTTCACCGCCCCGCCGTACGCGGCCGTCCGCCAGGCCATCCTGGAGGCCGGCGGCGCCGAGGCGGGCGTCGCCGACCCGCAGGACTACCTGGTCCGCGTCCGCGAGGCCGCCCCGGACGACGCCGTCCGCGCCATGGTCACCGAACTCGCCGTCGAGGCGATCATGCTGCGCCGCGAGGTCGACGAGGTCTACGCCGGAGCCCAGCTGGTCACCGTCCGCCGCCGCGCCGTCGAGCGCCGCGTCCGCGACGTCCAGAGCCAGCTGACCCGCCTCTCCGCCGACGGCGACGCCGCCCGACTGGCCGCCGTGCAGAACGAGTTGTGGGTCCTCCAGCAGTACGACCAGGCGCTGCGGGAGCACGGGGCCGCCGCCCTGTGAGCCGTCGCCCGGCGGGCCGGACGCCCCGGCCGGCCGGCGGGCGGGGACGCCCCGGGTAACCGCGCGGTCACGGACCGGACGCAAAAAGTCACCGCACGCCCCTCGTGGCGGCGATGTGTCGTACCCCACACTGGGTTCCGGTGCCTGAGTCCTCGGAGCGCGGCCGACCCGTCCCCCACGGGTCCGACACTCCCGCGGTTCCGCTCATCGCGAATGGGACGGACAGCGGCGAGGCCGCCGACTCCGCCCCCGAAGAACCGCTGCCGTACGCCCTGGCAGCGATCATCCTGGAGGTCGCCCCCGTGCAGACCCAGACCCTCACCCACGCCGACATCAGTACCGACGGCCCGGAGCCGGACGGCGAGGCCGGCGTCCTCGTCGCCGGGCCCCCGCGGAACCGGGCCGTGCACCACCCGCACCACCGGCCGGACGAACCGCAGGCCGAGGCGCTGGAACCGCCCGAGACGTTCGAACCGCCCGAGGCGCTCCGGCCGGCCGAGGGGCCGGCCGGCGACCCGGCGGACGACCCTGCGGACGGACGGGTGGACGAACCCGCCGGTGAACCGGTGGAAGCCCTGGAGCCCGAGCCCGTCGAGCTGCCGCCCGCCCGTGCCGAGACCGGCGGCCCCTCCTCGGACCTGTTCCGCCAGTACCTCCGCGAGATCGGCCGCATCCCCCTGCTCACCGCGGCCGAGGAGGTCGAACTCGCCCGGCAGGTGGAGGCCGGCCTGTTCGCCGAGGAGAAGCTGAGCAGCACCCCCGACCTGGACAGCCGGCTCGCCCATGACCTCGACCGGCTCGTCGTCATGGGCCGGGTCGCCAAACGCCGCCTGATCGAGGCCAACCTGCGGCTCGTCGTCTCCGTCGCCAAGCGCTACGTCGGGCGCGGGCTGACCATGCTCGACCTGGTGCAGGAGGGCAACCTCGGCCTGATCAGGGCGGTCGAGAAGTTCGACTACGCCCGCGGCTTCAAGTTCTCCACGTACGCCACCTGGTGGATCCGCCAGGCCATGTCCCGTGCGCTCGCCGATCAGGCCCGCACCATCCGCGTCCCCGTGCACGTCGTCGAGCTGATCAACCGGGTGGTCCGCGTCCAGCGCCGCATGCTCCAGGAGCGCGGCTACGAACCGACCCCGGAAGAGGTCGCCGCCCATCTCGACCTGCTTCCGGAACGGGTCAGCGAGGTGCTGCGCCTCGCCCAGGAGCCCGTCTCCCTGCACGCCCCCGTCGGCGAGGAGGACGACGTCGCGCTCGGCGACCTCATCGAGGACGGCGACGCCGCCAGCCCTGTGGAGTCGGCGGCGTTCCTGCTGCTGCGCGAGCACCTGGAGGCCGTGCTCTCCACCCTCGGCGAACGCGAACGCAAGGTCGTCCAGCTCCGCTACGGCCTGGTCGACGGCCGCCCGCGCACACTGGAGGAGATAGGCCGCATCTTCGGCGTCACCCGTGAACGCATCCGCCAGATCGAGTCCAAGACCCTCAACAAGCTGAGGGACCACACCTTCGCGGACCAGCTGAGGGGCTACCTGGACTGACATCGGGGTGCCTCCCCCGGAAGGGGGCACCCCGACGCCGGGCACGACCCTCAGTCGACCTCGGCCACCGCCTCCGCGAACTGCGCCCGGTACAGCCGCGCGTACGCCCCGCCGGAGGCGAGCAGCACCTGATGCGACCCCTGCTCGACGATGGAGCCGTTCTCCATCACCAGGATCGTGTCCGCGTCCCGGATCGTCGACAGCCGGTGCGCGATCACGAACGACGTCCTCCCGGCCGCCAGCTTCGCCATCGCCTTCTGGATCAGCACCTCCGTCCGCGTGTCCACGGAACTCGTCGCCTCGTCCAGCACCAGGATCACCGGATCGGACAGGAACGCCCGCGCGATGGTGATGAGCTGCTTCTCACCGGCGCTGACCCCCGTCCCCTCGTCGTCGATCACGGTGTCGTACCCCTCGGGCAGCGTCCGGATGAACCGGTCGGCGTGCGCCGCCCGCGCCGCCTCCTCGATCTCGCCCCGCGTGACCTCGCGGGACGCCCCGTACGCGATGTTCTCCGCGATCGTGCCGCCGAACAGCCAGGTGTCCTGGAGCACCATGCCGATCTGGGCCCGCAGCTCGTCCCGGGACATCCTCGCGATGTCCACCCCGTCCAGCGTGATCCGCCCGCCGGACACCTCGTAGAACCGCATCAGCAGATTGACCAGCGTGGTCTTCCCCGCCCCCGTCGGCCCGACGATGGCGACCGTGTGACCCGGCTCCACCGTCAGCGACAGATCCTCGATCAGCGGCCTCTCCGGGTCGTACCGGAACGACACGTGCTCCAGCGCCACCCGCCCGCGCAGCTCGGCCGGCCGCTCGGAAGGCACCGGGTCGGCCTCCTGCTCCTCGGCGTCCAGCAGCTCGAAGATCCGCTCGGCGGAGGCCACCCCGGACTGCACCAGGTTCGCCATCGAGGCGACCTGCGTCAGCGGCATGGAGAACTGCCGGGAGTACTGGATGAAGGCCTGCACATCACCGATGGACAGCGAACCCGACGCCACCCGCAGCCCGCCGACCACCGCGACCAGCACGTAGTTCAGGTTGGAGACGAACATCATCAGCGGCTGCATGATCCCGCTGTTGAACTGCGCGCGGAACCCGGCCTCGTACAGCGCACGGTTCTGCTCGGTGAACTGCCGCGCCGACTCCTCCTGCCGGCCGAACACCTTCACCAGCGTGTGCCCGGTGTACATCTCCTCGATGTGCGCGTTCAGCGTGCCGGTCGAGCGCCACTGCTGCACGAAGTGCGGCTGCGACCGCTTGCCCACGCGCGTGGCGACGACGAACGACAGCGGCACGGTCACCAGCGCGACCAGCGCCAGGATCCAGGAGACGTAGAACATCATCGCCAGCACGCCGATGATCGTCAGCACCGAGTTGATGAGCTGGCCCATCGACTGCTGGAGCGTCTGCCCGATGTTGTCGATGTCGTTCGTCGCCCGGGACAGCACCTCGCCGCGCTGCCGCTTGTCGAAGTACGACAGCGGCAGCCGCGACAGCTTCGTCTGCACGCCCTCGCGCAGCCGGAACATGGTCCGGTTGACCGCCCGGTTCACCAGCCGGGTGGCCACCGCCATCAGCAGTCCGGCCACCGCGAACGTGCCCAGTGCCAGCAGCAGGACGTGACCGACCGCGCCGAAGTCGATGCCCTCGCCCGGGACGAAGTCGGTGCTGCGCAGCATGTCGGCGACGTCCCCGTCACCGCGCTCCCGCATCGACTGGAGCACCTGCTCCTTCGTCGCACCGGCGGGCATGTCCCGTCCGACGATGCCCGCGAAGACCAGGTCGGTGGCGTGGCCGAGGATCTTCGGCCCGATCACGTTCAGCCCGACGCTGATCACCACGCACAGCAGGAGCAGCCCGATCGTCAGCCGCTCCGGCCGGAACTGGGCGATCAGCCGCTTGCCGGACCCGGTGAAGTCCATCGACCGCTGGTCCGGGCCGCCCCCGGCCATCATCCGCGCCGCGGGCCCGGCCATCAGGCAGCCTCCGCTTCCGTCAGCTGGGAGAGCACGATCTCCCGGTAGGTGTCGTTGCCCGCCATCAGCTCCTGGTGCCGGCCGGTGCCGACGACCCGGCCCTCGTCCAGGACCACGATCCGGTCGGCGTCCCGGATGGTCGCCACCCGCTGGGCGACGATGACGACGGTCGCCTCGGCGGTCTCCGCGGCGAGCGCCGCGCGCAGGGCGGCGTCGGTGGCGTAGTCGAGGGCGGAGAAGGAGTCGTCGAAGAGGTAGATCTCGGGGCGCTGCACCAGCGTCCGCGCGATCGCCAGTCGCTGCCGCTGGCCGCCGGAGACGTTCGTCCCGCCCTGCGCGACCGGCGCGTCGAGACCGCCGTCCAGCCGTTGTACGAAGTCCTTGGCCTGCGCCACCTCCAGCGCGTGCCACAGCTCCTCGTCCGTGGCGTCCGGGTTGCCGTAGCGCAGATTGGTGGCGACGGTGCCGGCGAAGAGGTACGGCTTCTGCGGCACCAGCCCGACGGTGCGCGCCAGCAGCCGCGGGTCCAGCGTCCGTACGTCCGTGCCGTCGACCAGCACCTCGCCGTCGGTGGCGTCGAACAGCCGGGGGACCAGCCCGAGCAG
Organism: Streptomyces sp. NPDC031049; assembly: GCF_055571015.1. NCBI lineage: Bacteria > Bacillati > Actinomycetota > Actinomycetes > Kitasatosporales > Streptomycetaceae > Streptomyces > Streptomyces sp. NPDC031049. The sequence goes on along the minus strand of NZ_JBVIGC010000003.1, from coordinate 333,312 downwards.
CGTGGACTTGCCGCTGCCGGTCGAGCCGATCACGGCGGTGGTCTCGCCGGGCCGTGCCACCAGGTCGATGTTCCGGAGCACCGGCTCCTCGGCGCCGGGGTAGCGGAACCCGGCGCCGCGGATCTCCAGATGCCCGTGCCGCCGCAGCTCCGTGACCGGCGCCACCGGCGGCACCACGCTGCTCTCGGTGTCCAGCACCTCCTGGATGCGCTCGGCGCACACCTCGGCGCGCGGCACCATCATGAACATGAAGGTGGCCATCATCACGGACATGACGATCTGCATCAGATAGGCGAGGAACGCGGTCAGGTCGCCGATCTGCATCCCGCCGCTCGCGATCCGGTGGGCGCCGAACCACACCACCGCGATCGACGACAGGTTCACCACCGTCATGACCACCGGGAACATCAGCGCCAGCAGGTTCCCGGCGCCCAGCGCCACCTCGGTCAGATCGGCGTTGGCCCTGCGGAACCGCTGCTGCTCGTACTCGTCGCGGACGAAGGCGCGGATGACGCGGTTGCCGGTGATCTGCTCGCGCAGCACCCGGTTCACCGTGTCCAGGCGCTCCTGCATGGCCCGGAACAGCGGGCGCAGCCGCCGCACGATCAGCGTCACGCACACGCCCAGCACGGGCACGACCGCGACCAGCACCCCGGACAGCGGCACGTCCAGGCCCAGCGCCAGCACCACGCCGCCGACGCACATGATGGGCGCCGACACCATCAGCGTGAACGTCATCAGCGCGAGCATCTGCACCTGCTGGACGTCGTTCGTGGTCCGCGTGATGAGCGAGGGGGCGCCGAAGTGTCCGACCTCACGCGCGGAGAAGGACTGCACCCGGTCGAAGACGGCGGCGCGCACGTCCCGGCCGAGCGCCGCCGCCGTACGGGCGCCGTAGTACACGGCCCCGACGTTGCAGACGACCTGGGCCAGCGAGATGACGATCATCAGGGCGCCGTGGCCCAGGATGTAGCCGGTGTCGCCGAGCACGACACCCCGGTCGATGATGTCCGCGTTCAGCGTCGGCAGGTAGAGGGTGGCGCAGGTCTGGAGGAACTGAAGCGCCACCACCAGGGCGATGGGTTTTCTGTAGGGCCCGAGATGGGCCCTCAGCAGTCGTATGAGCACACTGGTCTCTCGGGATCGGCGACAGGGGCGGGGACGGTTGGTTGCCCCTGGCCCCTATCGTCGGGCACTCCACCGGTGTTACCTCAACCGATTAACCCAACAGGGCCACCGCCCGGCCCCTACGGACGGAACGCCCCCGGATGGGTCTGCTCCCGCACCGACACGAACTGCTGGCGCACCGCCTGACCGACCGCCAGTTCCTCGCCCGGCTCCAGCACCTGCGCCACCGCGCCCTGCCAGGCCGGCGGAGTCCGCGCGTCGAGCGTGCCCTGCGACGCCCCGAGCGCCCACGCCGCCTGCCGGGCGGCACCGACCGCCGCGTAGTCCGCGGGCTGCGGTACGACCACCTGCACCCCGAACAGCGAGGGGGCCGCCGCCTGCACGGCCGGCAGTTCGGCCGCCGGGCCCAGCAGGAAGATCCGCCGCACCTCCACGCCCCGGCCGCGCAGCACGTCCAGGGCGTCGGCGAGCCCGCACAGCATGCCCTCGAACGCCGCCCGCGCCAGGTGCTCCGGCTTCATCGACTCCCGCCGCAGACCCGCCAGTGTCCCGGCGGTGTGCGGAAGGTGCGGGGTCCGCTCGCCCTCCAGATAGGGGAGCAGCACCAGCCCGTGCGCCCCCGGCGTCGACTTCATCGCCAGCTCGGACAGGCTCTCCAGATCCGGCACCCCGAGCAGCTCGGCGGTCCCGCGCAGGGCCCGTACGGCGTTCAGGGTGGTGACGACGGGCAGGTGCATGCCGGTGGCGTCGGCGAGGGAGGTGATCATGCCGGTGTGGTCGACGAGGGCCTCGGGATGCACGGCCATGACCGAACCCGAGGCGCCGAGCGACACCACCGCGTCGCCCAGCCCGATGCCCAGCCCGAACGCCGCGGCCTGGGTCTCGCCGGTCCCGGCGGAGATCAGCAGCCCCTCCGGTGTGGTGCCCGCCGCGTCGGCCGGGCCGATCACCTCCGGCAGCATCGCCTGGTGGCCGAGGGCCAGCTCCACCAGATCGGGCCGGTAGCCGCCGGTCGCCGCCGACCAGTACCCGGTCCCGGAGGCCCCGCCCCGGTCCGTGGTCCGCCTGACCGGCCGCCCGAGCAGCTGCCACACCAGCCAGTCGTGGGCCTGGAGCAGAACGGCCGTGCGCGCGGCGGCCTCCGGTTCGGTCCGCGCGAGCCAGCGCAGCTTGGTCACCGGCTGCGCGGCCTGCGGCACACAGCCCACGGCCTGCGCCCAGGCCTCGCGCCCGCCGAGCGCGTCGATCAGATCGGCGGCGGCGACCTGGGCCCGCTTGTCGGCGCCCACCATGGCGGGCCGCACGGTGCCGCCCTGGGTGTCCAGCGGCACGACCGCGCCGGACTGCGCCGACACGCCGATGGCCTGCACGCCCTCCAGCAGCCCGCCGCCGGCCGCCTCGCCCAGCGACAGCAGCCACGCCTGCGGGTCGACGTCGGAGGGGCGAGCGCCGGTTCCCTCCGGGGGGTGCGAAGGGTGCGGCGCGTAGCCCTGCCGCAATACGGCGCCCGTGTCCGAGTCACAGACGACGATGCGAGTGAAATCGGGTGAGCTGTCCAGCCCGGCGACTATCCCCATGGCGAAAATTCTGCCGTATCGCGGCGCCCGGCTCGGCCCGTGGGCGCCGCGGGGGTGCGGTCAGGTGTTGCTGGTGCCCCAGTCGTCGCTTCCGCTGCCGTTGGCGGAACGCTCGCGCAGGGTGCGGACGCGCTGGGCGACCGAGTCGGGCATGCGGTCGCCGACCTTGTCGCTGACCACGTGGTAGGCCTTGTCCGCGTAGTGGCGGCCCTGCTGGGCGGCGGACTCGGCGGTGTTGCGGACGGCCGGGTTCTGCGCCACCTGACGGGCGGCCTTCCGCAGCTGCTCGTAGCGCTCGCGCCCGGCCCTGGTGCCCAGGACGTATCCCACGGCGAGTCCGACGACGAACGTGAGCCGGTAACGCATGGCAGCCACCCTTCCCTTGCCTGTCTACGGTGCCGGGGAGGTACCGATTGGCGGAGCACCCCCCTGCTTGCGCTAATGTATGTGTCGCAGCGAGCGCGCGCCCCCTGGCGGATACCCAGGGAGGTACGTCCGATGCATCGAGACATTCCTCGGTAGCTCAATTGGCAGAGCAGCCGGCTGTTAACCGGCAGGTTACTGGTTCGAGTCCAGTCCGGGGAGCTCGGTCCTCCGTAGCTCAATTGGCAGAGCAGCCGGCTGTTAACCGGCAGGTTACTGGTTCGAGTCCAGTCGGGGGAGCATGCTGAACGAGGACCCTCCGGGGTCCTTTTTCATGTCCGGCCCGACCTGCGGGAACCGGACGGACCGCGGCGGAGTCCTCAAGGTCAGGAAGGTGCCGTGGAAGCCGACCATCCGAGGCAGGAGATCGTATGAGCGGCTATGCTGCGGCAGACGGCGCGCACACATGTACGCGACACGCCGCTATGGGGCGGTAGCTCAGCCGGTTAGAGCAGCGGACTCATAATCCGTCGGCCGTGGGTTCGAGTCCCACCCGCCCCACTCTCGTTCTTACGGGCAGAATCGATCTGACCTGCGTCGGGGTGATCGGCGTCGGGATCGGCACCGTGCCCGGGGCCGATCCTTCCCGCGGGGTGGTCACAGGTGCTCACGCGCGCCGGAAGATCGCTCGGACGGAGTCTTCCGAGCCGGGGGACGAGCGCCGCGGCCGGCTCCGCGACGGCACCGGGCCGCGGGGGCCATGCATCTCCTCTTCCGCGCGACCGGAGGGCGCCGGGACGAGGACGTCGCAGCCGACGGGCCGTCAGGAACCTTCGCGGCTAGCGTTCCGCCGGTTTTTCCAAGCCCAGCATGTCGAGGGCCGAGTCCATCTCCGCCTCGAACAGGAGCCGGGCGTTGGCCTGCGGGCCGAACTGGCCGTAGACCTCCAGTGCCACCGGCCCGTACATGCGGCTCCAGACGCGCAGTGAGGCCAGCAGTGCCTGCGGAGGCAGGTGCGGGAAGCACTCGCGGGCGAGGTCGGCGAGGGAGGGGACGAAGTCGCCCCACTCGGCCCCGGCCCGCTTGAGCCTGTCGGGCGCGGTCGGCCACGCGGCGTCGACCAGGCCGAGGAGGATCATGCAGCACCGGCGGGCGGCAGCGACGACGATGTCGGCGGTGGGGGCGTAGCCCGGGGAGCTGTCGCCGTAGGTGAGGCGGAACTCCGCCGGGTGTGTGCGGGCCCACTCGCGGAAGGTGTCGGCGACGGCGAGGAGCCGGGCGGCGGTGGCGTCCTCGGGGAGCGCGTCGCGGGCGGCCTCCTGCTGGTCGGCGAGACGGTTGTAGGTGTCGGCCGCGAGTGTGGCGAGCAGGTCGTCCCGGGTGTCGAAGTAGCCGTACAGGGCGGCGGCCGTCATGCCCATCTCGCGGGCGATGCCGCGCAGGGTGATCCCGGCGACGTCGCCGGCGGCGAGGAGTTCGAGGGCCACCTGCTTGATCTGGGCGGTGGTCTCCATCCGCAGGCGTTCGCGGCGCGACATGGTCGGCATTCGGGGGCTCCTCCTCCAGCACACGGCGAGTGGTCGTTTTCCCCCGCGGAAACACCGTTCACTTACCTTACCGTGTTGGGTATCCCGGTCGTCGCGGCCGCCGCCCTTCTGCCGTGCTTCAGCGCGCACGCCGCCAGGACCACGCCCAGGCTGCCCAGGCTCATCAGCAACTGCGGCCGGGTGTCCGCGGTGAACAGCATCGACAGCAGGACCGCCGTCAGCGCGAGGATGACGGACCAGGTCACGTACGGGAATCCCCACATCCGGAACGTCAGCCGTTCGGGCCCGGTGCGCTCGGCGCGGAGGCGCAGGACCAGTTGGGAGACGGCGATCCCGAGGTACATGAGGATCAGCACCGCGCCGGTCGAGTTGAGCAGGAAGGGGAAGACCCGCTCGGGGACGGCCGCCTGCGCGGCCACGGCGGCGCAGCCGGCCACCGTGCCGAGCAGGACGGCCGGCCGGGGGCGGGCGGCCCGGCGGGGCGCGTCACCGTGCGCGGCCAGGGTGGCGAGCATCCGTGAGGAGGCGTACAGCGTGGAGTTGAGCACCGACAGCAGGGCGGTGAGGATCACCACGCTCATCGCGGTACCGGCGAAGGGAACCCCGATCCGGGTCAGGGCGGTCACGTACGGGCTCTCGGCGCCGGAGACCGCCGGCCACGGCACGATCATCAGCACCAGCAGCACCGAGCCGAGGAAGAACACGAGGATGCGCCAGACGATCTGCCGGGTCGCCCGGGCCACGGCGCGTGCCGGGTCGGGGCACTCGGCGGCGGCGACGGCGACGATCTCGGTGCCGCCGAAGGCGAAGATCACCCCGACGGTGGCGGTGAGGACGGCTCCGAAGCCGTGGGGCGCGAAGCCGCCGTACGCGGTGAGGTTCGCCGGGCCCGACCGGTCCGGCCCGGGCGCGCCGCCACCGCCCAGCAGGTACGCCGTTCCCAGCGCGAGGAAGGCGACGATCGCCGCGATCTTGACGAGGGCGAACCAGAACTCCGCGTCGCCGAAGCACCGGGAGGAGTGCAGGTTCACGGCCGTCAGGGCGGCGAGCAGCACCAGGCTGAACAGCCAGGCGGGCGCCTGGGGCAGCAGGCCGTGCAGGATCTGCCCGCCGGCGATCGCCTCGATGGCGACGATCGCGACGAAGGCGTACCAGTACAGCCAGCCGACCGTGAAACCCGCCCAGTCGCCGAGCGCGAGCCGGGCGTAGTCGGCGAAGGACCCGGCCATCGGCCGGGCCGCGACCATCTCGCCGAGCATGCGCATGAGGAGCAGTACCAGCGCGCCGGCCAGGGCGTAGCTGATCAGCGCCGCCGGACCGGCTGCCCGGATGGTCTGCGCCGAACCGACGAACAGGCCGGTGCCGACCGCTCCGCCCATCGCCATCATGGTCAGGTGGCGGCTCTGGAGCGCCTGCATTCCCGTCCTCCCGTCAGGGCGTGAGCGATCGGCGCGTGGCGGCCGTCGGTGGTGGTGTGGAGGGCCGCCGGGACGCGGCCGGCCTCGGCGTACCCGCCGGGGTGGAGCGGGCGCGGCCCCGGGTGGCGCCCGTCCCGGAGGGCCCGGCCCGGTCGGGCGATCCCGGTCGCCGCGGTGGCGGTGGGAACCGTCCGGAGGCCCCGGCGGTCCTGGTGCGGTGCGGACATGTCGTCCTCCCTTGCGGGGTGCGGGGTGCGGGGTGCGGGGTGCGGGGTGCGGTGCGCTCGTGCGCCCGTGCGCCCGTACGCGGGGTGGGGTGTGCGGTACGCCGTACGCGGGGTCCGGTGGCCGGGGCGTCCCCGGCGGTCAGGGGCGGGCCGGCGTCAGGCGTTGGCGCCGCCGTCGACGGTCAGCGTGGTGCCGGTGACGAAGGACGCCTCCTCGCTCGCGAGGTACAGCACCGCACTCGCGATCTCGGGAGCGGTGCCGTAGCGGCCGAAGATGTTCTGGCCGCGCTGGAAGTCGGCGGACGGGCCGTCGGCCGGGTTCATCTCGGTGTCGATCGAGCCGGGCGCCACCTGGTTGACGGTGATGGAGCGCGGCCCCAGGTCGCGGGCGAGGCCGACGGTCAGGCCGTGGATCGCCGCCTTCGACATGGCGTACGGGGTGAAGCCGGGCGCCGGGACCTGGCTGGCCAGGCAGGAGCCGACGTTGATGACGCGTCCGCCTTCGGGCATGGCCGCGGTGGCGGCCTGGGCGGTGAGGAAGGCGCCGCGCACGTTGATGTCCAGCGTGCGGTCGAGGGTGTCCAGGGGCACGTCGGCCAGCGGCGGGCAGCTCATGTCCGCGTAACCGGCGTTGTTGACGAGGATCCGGATCGGGCCCAGCCGGCGTACGACCTGCTCGACGGCCGCGCGGATGGCGTCCGCGTCGGCGGCGTCGGCCTCGACGGTCAGCGCGCGCCGGCCGTGGGACCGGACCTGCTCGGCCACCGCCTCGGCCTCGTCCTTGCGGGAGCGGTAGGTGATGGCGACGTCGGCGCCGTGGGCCGCGAGGGTCCGGGCGATCTCGGCGCCGATGCCGCGCGAGCCGCCGGTGACCAGGGCCGGGCCGTGGAGAGTGGTCGTCACACTGTTTCCTGTTCTGTGCGGGGGGTGGGCGAGGGGCGCGCTCATACCGCGGCGTGCTGCTGACCGGGGGCGGCGGCGGGGGTGCTGTCCTTTCCGGCCCGCAGGTCGGGGAGGAGGGTGAAGATGCCGAGGAAGGCCATCACCACGCCGAGGATCAGCGGGGCGCGCAGTCCGTACGCGTTGATGCCGACGCCGCCGAGCCAGGAGCCGATGACGATGCCGAAGGTGATGAACGAGGAGTGCACGGTGTTCACCAGGGGGCGGGCGTTGGCGGTGCGCTGGACGCGGGTGATCATGCAGGGGTTCATGGTGACGCCGACGAGGCCGATGCCCATCATGAAGATCAGCGCGGGCACGGTGACCTCGGCGAAGAGGGCGAAGCCGGCCAGGAAGAGGACGTTGAGGCCGAGCCCGGCGAGCTGGGTGACGATGGTGTGCTTGTCGGCGAGCCGGCCCACGACGGAGTTGCCGACGACGGTCGCGGCGCCGTAGGCGACCAGCAGCCACGGCACGGCACCCTCGCTGAAGCCGGTGAGCTCGGTGAGGATCGGCGTGAAGTAGCTGAAGGCGGAGAAGGTGGCGCCGATGATCAGCGTGGAGGTGGAGAACACCAGCCACAGGCGCGGGTTCTTGAAGACGCGCATCTCCTCCTTGACGGAGGGGCCCGCATGACCCTCGGCCGCCCGGACGGAGGGGACGCCGACGACCGTCGTGAGGGCCGCGACCACGGTCAGCGCGGAGATCGCCCAGAAGGCGGCCCGCCAGCCGAACTGGCCGCCGACGAAGGTGGAGATCGGCAGGCCGAGCAGGGTGCCGAGCATCAAGCCGTTCATGGCGGCGCCGATGGCCTTGCCGCGCACCTCCGGCTTGGCGATCTCGGCGACGACCGAGAGCGAGACGCCGAAGAAGGCGGAGGAGGCCACACCGGTGATGACCCGTCCGAGGGCCATCGTCCAGTAGTCGGTCGACAGCGCCGCGAGGACGTTGCCGGACAGGAAGACGGCGAAGAGGACCATGAGGGCGCTCTTGTGGGGCAGCTTGAGCACGGCGGTGGCCAGGAACGGCCCGCCGAGGGCCATGGCCACGGCGAACGCGGTGATCAGGTAGCCGACCTGGGGAATGGTGGCGCCCAGGCCCTCGGAGATCTGGGGCATCAGACCGGCCACCACGAACTCGCTGGTGACCATGGCGAAGATGCCGAGGGCCAGGACGTACACGGCCTTGGGCACGGCCGTCACAACCTTTCTATAGGGGGGATCGCTCCGGAACGGAGGGCGCACGCGGCCCTCGGAGCGGGCGGGGCGACAGGGCGGGGGCGGCCGGCGCTCCGGCCCCGGGCGCAGTGCTCCGGCGGTGGGTCGGCCGGGGCTGTGGCCGGGCCGGCCGGCGCGCGCTCAGCCTTCTTCTTCGAAACTCGCCGGGGACACGCCGTACCGCGTGCCCACCTCCGCGACCCCCGGCGGGTCCTCCACCGGCACCGGCACGCCCGGGGTGGGAGCCACGCCGGCCTCCAGGAAGAAGTCCTCCACGCCGCCCGGCGTGAAGATGAGCAGCAGCTTCGCGGCGTGCAGCGAGTGATTGCGGAAGTGGTGCGCGACGCCGCGGGGTACGAAGACGAAGTCGCCCGTGGCCGCTTCGTACGTGCTGTCGCCGACGCGGATCGTCAGCTGTCCGTCGAGGACGTAGAACGCCTCGTCCTCGTTGGCGTGCCGGTGCGGCGGCGGGCCGCCCCCGGGCGGGACGGACGCCTCCAGCACGGCGATGGAGCCGCCGGTCTCGGCCGCGCCCGCCTTGACGCTGTAGACGTCACCGGACAGCCAGGTCGCCTTGCCGCCGCCGGCCGGGACGTGCAGGACCCGTCGTACCTCGGTGGGCACCTCGGCCTGCCGGGTGGCTTCGTAGAGGGACATCGCTCACCTCACCGCGATCGTTTCGCCCATGAGCGCGAAGGCCGGGTCCTCGACCGGCACCTCGCGTCCGCCGCACTCCACCGTGACCAGCCGCAGCCAGTCGCCGTCCCCGCAGGCCACGTACAGCCGCGTACCGCGGCGCACCAGCGTGCCGGGCGGTGCCTCGCCCGCCTCCGGGCGCCCGCCGTCCCCGAGGGCCGCCGACAGCACCCGCACCCGCCCGCCCCCGGGGGCGGTGAACCAGGCTCCGGGGCTGCGGTAGGCGGCGCGGACGTGGCGCTCCACGACGGCCGCCGGCAGGGCGAAGTCGAGCCGGTAGTCCTCGTCCCGGGGCCGCCCGTAGTAGGAGCGGCGGGTCATGTCCTGCGGGGTGCGCACCAGCGTGCCCTCGACCAGGTGCGGGATCAGCTCCAGCAGCATCAGGACGTTGGCGCGCTCCTGCATGGTGCGCAGTTCCAGGCCGGTCTCGTGTCCGGAGAGCGGGATCTGGTGCTGCATCAGCAGGTCGCCGTCGTCGAGTTCGTGGCCCATCTCGATGGCGGACACGGCACTGACGGGCGCCCCCTCGCGGACCATCCAGTAGAACGGGGCCAGGCCCGCGAACTCCGGGAGCGGGGAGGGGTGGAAGTTGACGGAGGTACGGCGCGGCAGGGCCAGCAGCGGCGGCCTGAGCAGTTGCTGGAAGTTGCCGACGAGGAAGTAGTCGGCCTCCAGGGCGGCCAGCGCCTCGACGTGGTCGGCGTCGTTGACCGACCGGGGCCGCAGCACGCGCACACCCAGGGCGTGGGCCTGCTCGGCGACGTCGACGCTCTCCTCGTCGCCGGTGAAGTAGGAGCACAGCTTCCCGTGCGGGGAGGTGACCACGGCGGCCAGTTCCACGTTCGGGTGGCCGTGCAGGATGCTCAGGAAGGGAGAACCCAGCTTGGAGTTGACTTCCGTGAACAGCACGACACGTATGGAATCCATGACGGTTGGACGCTTCTTCTCTCTGCGATGCTCTGCGGTGAACCGGTCGCGGTCCGCGGTCTAGAAGAACGGTGACGTGGAGCGACCGCCGAGCAGGACGTTGCCGGTCAGCTGGAGCACGGAGTCCTGCGCCACGGCGTGCTGGCACATCGTGTTGGCGTCGCGCAGCCAGCGGTCCAGCGGGTGCGGCTTGTAGACGGACGAGCCGCCGACCAGGTCGAACAGCTCGTGGACGATCGAGCGTGCGGTACGGAAGGCGTGGCGGCGGGCGATGGCCGTGGCCACCCGGGCGTCGTCACTCAGCTCGTCGCCGGAGACCAGGGCGTCCCACTGCACCCGGAGCGTGCTGTAGACCCCGGCCCGGGCGGCGATGAGCTCGCCTTCCAGGCGGGCGATGGCGGACTGGACGCGGTAGTCCTCCCGCCACGGCGTGCCGGTCTCGCGATCGGTGCGTACGGCGGCGAGTTCGCGTACGTGGTCCAGGGCGGCGCGTGCCATGCCGAGCGGGATGCCGGGCATCTTGCGCAGGATCGCGTCCGGGGCCGCGTGCAGGGGGCCGGGCCGCTTGGGCTCGGAGAAGGAGAAGGAGCGCTCCTCGGGCACGAAGAGGTCGGTGCAGGAGTAGTCGCGCGAGCCCGAGCCGGCCAGGCCGGTGGTGTGCCAGGTGTCGTGGAACTCGTACGCGGCGGGTTCGGCGATCATCACGCGCCAGTGCGGGCCGCTGCCGGTGACCGGGTCGGTCTCGACCTCGCCGTCCGGTCCGTACACGTGGACGCCCGCGCCCAGCCAGTCGCAGTGCGAGGAGCCGGAGCCGAACTTCCAGCGGCCGGTCACCCGGAAGCCGCCGGGCACCCGGACGGCCTTGCCCTGCGGGTAGATCCAGCCGGAGTTGGCCATGTCGAGCGAGGGCCACATCTCCCGGGCGACCTGGTCGTCGAGGTAGCCGGAGTAGATGCCCGAGTCCATGCCGATCATGGCGCACCAGCCCACGGAGGCGTCGCCGGTGGAGAGGATCTCGATCAGCTCGGCCTGCTCCATCGAGGTCATCTCCGGACCGCCCCAGGTCTTGGGCATGGCCGCGCGGAACACGCCGGCGGAGCGCAGGAGTTCGACGATGTCGTCGGGCAGGCGGCGCTCGGCCTCGATCCGGGGCGCGTTCTGCCGCAGGACGGGGACGAGTTCACGCGCGCGGTCCAGGATCGCCGCGGGCGTGTCGGGTGTGTGCTGGGTCATCACGTTCTCACCAGGGGTGCGGGAGGCGGGTGCGGAAGGGCGGGACGGGGTGGTGGTCATGCGTAGCGGCCGGCGGCGATGACCCGGTGCGGGTCGGTGGCGTCGCGCAGCGCGCGCTGGAGGGCGGTTTCAGCGCTGTCCGCGGCCCCGGCACCGGTACGGGCACGGGCGCGGGCGTGGTCCGCGTCGAGGCGGTACGGGCGGAACCCCGCCTCGCCGAACCAGGCGTGGGCGAGGTCCAGGGCCCGGTGGGCGGCGGGGGCCTGGGCGCCGTGATCGAAGGGGAAGGAGACGACGAGGTCGATCACGTCGGCGTCGAGGGCGTTCACCGTGGAGCCGGGGCGGATGCCGGTCGCCCGGTGGATGCGGTCGAGGATGTCGAGCGCGCGGACGACGCAGGCGCCGTCGAACGGCAGGAACGGCAGGAAGAACAGCCAGCCGTCGCCTTCGCCGTCCACGCGGTCCGCCGTCGTGCCGGTGGCCGAGGCGAGCATCCGCTCGTTGTGCGCCACGGAGCCGTTGTAGGCGGCGTGCACCACGTGGGCGACGACGTCCTCGTCGGCCGGGGGTGCCTCGTCGCTGGAGGCGACCGAGGTGAACAGGCCCGACTCGGCCATCTCGGCCAGCAGGACCTCCTTCAGGGCGGCGGCGGAACGCTCGGTGCCCTCCACGCACAGATGGGCGACGTACGTACCGGCGGTGTCGCCGCCTCCGTAGGTGGCGGTGGAGGCGGTGTCGTACACCTTGATCACGCCGGCGACGAGGCCGTTGGCCTTCCAGCCGCGCAGCGCGTCGACCGCCGGCGCGAGCACCTCGCGGTGGAACCCGGCGCGTACGGTCACCTGCCGCTGGGGACGGGGCACCAGCCGGACCACGGCGGCGGTGACGACGCCCAGGTCTGACTGGGTGAACAGGTGGAGCAGCGAGGGCCCGAGGCCGAGCGGGTTGAACGCCTCGCCCTTGCCGTGCGCGGCGTCGTCCGGCCACCAGCCGACGTGCGCGATCTCGCCGTCCGGCAGCACGACCTCCAGGCCGAGCAGGTCGTCGGTGCGCTGGCGGCGCAGGCCCACGCCGCGGTCCACGGCGTTGCCGAGGACGCTGGTGTGGCCGGAGGACGCGGTGACGTTCAGCAGCCGTCCCGTGCCGGCCAGCCGCTCGGACAGCTCCTTCTGCGTGACGCCGGGCTCGACGACGGCGTAGCCGGCGTCGGTGTCCAGGGCGCGCACCGCGTCGAGGCGGTCGAGTTCGAGGCGTACGACGGGGCCGGCGGCCGGTTCCTTGGAGCCGAGCCCCCAGTTGCGGCCGGTGGAGACGGGGTGCAGGCCGGGCAGTTCGGCGCCGGACGCGGCGGCGGTGCGGAAGGCGTCCACGACCTGGCGGACGTCCGCCACCGAGCCGGGGCGCACGACGGCGTGGGTGGCGCGCGGCGCGAAGGCGGAGACGTTGCGCGACGGCGGCAGGGGAGCGGCGGAGTCGTGGTGTACGGCGTCGGGTCCCAGGGCCGCCTGGAGTTCGTCCAGTACGGGCTTGAGATCCGGGAAGTGACTGTTCTCGGGCATGCCTCGACCTCGAAGGAGACGTGGGTGTGCGAAGAGGTGGGTGGTGGGGCGCTTCAGTGCCTCGGGTGCTCGGGTGCTCGGGTGCTCGGGTGCCTCAGGCGTTTGAAGCGGGGCGGTCGGGTGCGGCGTCCCCGAGGTAGACGGGTGAGAGCGGGCCGCGCGCCACGACGTGGGCCAGGACGCGTACGGTCCGGGCGGGCGCGCCGGCCCAGGCGGCGTCGGCCGCGCACAGCGCGGGTACGTCCCAGCCGTCCTCGCGCAGGGCGAGGGCGGGGGTGTCGCCGACGAGGTCCGGGCTGCTGGTGAAGAACAGGCTCACCACGTCGTCGCGGGTCAGCGCGTTGCGGCCGAGCAGCTCCCCGACGAGGTGCCGGGTGGCGGCGGCGATGTGCGCCGGGGTGTCCTCGGTGACCGTCGTGGCGCCGCGAACCGCCGACACGCGGGGGGTGGCGGCTCGGGTGGCGGCCGGGGGTGCCGCCACGCGGGAGGCCGGCCCGTGCGCACGCCCGGCGGTACCGCTCATTCGGCGGCCGCCGGCGCGGGGGTGAGCCGGCCCCGGTGGAACAGCAGCGCTCCGCCGGCGTCGTCCCCGGCCCGGACGTGTTCGACGCGGCCCAGGAAGAGCGTGTGGTCGCCGCCGGGGAACCGCTCCTCGGTCCGGCAGCAGAGGGTGGCGAGCGCACCGGGCAGGAACGGGTACGCGGCGTCGTCGTCGGTGGCGAAGTGCTCGCGCAGCCCGTGCCCGAACGGTTTGTCACGCGAGGCGAAGAGCCGTGCCAGGTCGCCCTGGCGGTCGGAGAGCAGGTGCACCTGGAACCGGCCCGTGGCGTCGATCACCGGATAGGTGCGGGAGGACCGCATCACGGAGACCAGAACCCGGGGCGGATCCAGAGAGACGGAGACGAACGAGTTGGCGGTCATCGCCGCGGCTTCCTCGCCCTGCCCCGACGACAGCACGGTGACGCCGGTCGGGAACAGGCGCATCACGGACCGGAGATCATCCGGAGCGGACGCGGGTGCGGGCATGGCAGTGCCCATGGTTGTGGCCACTTCCCCCTCCTCGGAGTTATCGGCAGAAGGAAACTTAACAGGGTTTAGACACCCTGGAAAGCAAGGTCATCAGGGCCACAACTTGCTCATTGCCAATACGAAACCCTCTCTTGACCTTTAACTTGAGGGCTCCTTGCGGTTGCGGTGCGCTGACAGGCCGGGCCCTCGGCGTCGCGGGGGACCGGCGCGGAGGACGCGGTGACGTGGTGCGGTCCGGCCCGTGAGGGCGGCGGTGGTCGTGGAGGTGGGGCGGGGGGACCCGCCGGCCGGTTCGACGGTGATGCCCACGGCCGAGGCGGCGTTCGCCGAGCCCTCCACGGCGAGGGCCTGGCCGGTGCGGTACGCGTCCAGCAGACCCGCCGGCCGCATACCGCCGTCGACCTGGTACCACGCCGGGTAGGCCTTGCCCGGCGGGGGAGCGGGCAGGTCCACCGGCAACACCGCCTGGTCACGGCGGTCGGAGACGACGACCGTGGCGCGTGAGCCGTCCTCCAGGCGAACCGTGCGGGTGCCGGCGTCCGGAGCGCCGAGCACGGCGATGGGCTCGTCCAACTGCCCGCGGGCCTGCCGGGCCTGGGCGGTGGCGTTCTCGGCGCGGTCGTGCTGCCACACGGCGATGCCGCCGAGCGCCGCCGCTGCCCGGCAGGCGGCCAGAACGGAAGCTCGATGCGCTCGACCGGCGCTCGCAGCGGTAGTGCGAGGGCCGGGAAGGCGAGGGCCGGTAGCGCGAGGGCCGGGAACGCGCGTGCGCGCCCGGTCCCTCGCCTGTCGAGGCCGGAGGGCGCCGCGGACGGAGCCGTCCGCGGCGCCCCGCCCGCGTATCCGGAGCGGTGAGCCGGACGCGGGCCCGGTCACGGTCCGCGGACTCGGTCCGCGGACCGGTCGCCCGGAGTCTCCTGCCGCTCACCGGTGCCACCGGATGTCCCTCCTCCGCGCGGACGCGGCTGTGCCAGCAGTACCGCGACGAGGATCACCAGGACGCCGGTCAGCTGCGGAAGCGACAGGGTCTCGTCTCTGAACACGTATCCGAGGAGCGTCGCGACCGCCGGGCTTCCCAGGGCGAGGAACGAGACCGCCGGGGCCGGCAGGCGTTCGATGCCGCGGAACCACACGGCGTAGCTCACGATGGCGCCCAGGCAGATCAGATGGGCGAACCCGGCGGCGTTCGCCGCGGTGAGGGTGCTCGGCAGTCCTTCGACGGCCGGTGTGAAGGGCAGCAGCACCAGTCCGCCCGCCGTGAGCTGCCAGCCGGTGAAGGGCAGCAGCCCCACTCCCGCGGGACGGCCCCACCGCTTGGTCAGGGTGATGCCGGCGGCCATGCAGGCCGCGCCGCCCAGCGCGGCCGACAGGCCCACGGCGTCCAGCTCCCGCGGCCCCTCCGTCACGAGCAGCAGCACACCGGCCGTGCCGAGGGCGCAGGCCAGCCCCTGCGTCCACCGGATCCGGTCCCCGAGGAACAGGGCCGCCAGGACCAGGACGAGCATCGGCTGCGCCGACATGATCACCGCGGCTGTGCCGCCCGGGAGGCGGTAGGCCGCGACGAACAACAGGTAGTTGAACGCACCGAGGTTGAGCGTTCCGAGCACCAGGGACCGCCACAGCCAGATCCCGGCCGGCAGCGTGCGGGTGAACGCCAGGAGGATCAGGCCCGCGGGCAGCGTGCGCGCGGTCGTGGCCAGCAGGGGGCGGTCGGGCGGCAGCAGCTCCGTCGCCACCAGGTAGGTGCTCCCCCAGATCGCCGGCGCCAGTGCCGTCACGCCCGCCGTGAGAAAGGGCCGGTCGTTGTTCCTCATGCCGTACCGCCTCCGTCCGCTCCGCGCCGGCCGGAAGGCCCGGCATCGAGGGAATCGGCGCACGCTCAGTCTCGGCGGGCCCTCAGCCATGAGTCCAACACATGCTTGTCACTTCATCCATCGCGATTCACGATGGATGCATGGAGCTCCAGCAGATGCGCTACGTCGTCGCCGTGGCGGAGACGAACAGCTTCACGCGGGCCGCCGAGCGCTGCCTGGTCGTCCAGTCCGCCCTCAGCCACCAGATCGCTCGCCTGGAACGCGAACTGGGCGCGCGGCTCTTCGAGCGCACCAGCCGCCGGGTCCGGCTCACCCAGGCCGGCGAGGCGTTCCTCCCGGCCGCCCGCCAGTGTCTGGAGGCGGCCGAGCGCGCCGTCAACGAGGTGGCGGCGGCCGTCGGCGAGGTGCGGGGGCGGCTCGCCGTGGGACTGATCCCCAGCGTCGCCGCGGTCGACATCCCGGGCGCGCTGCGCGACTTCCACCGGCGGTACCCGTCGGTGCGGATCGGTCTGAGCGTCGGCGCGAGCGACGAACTCGTGGAACAGGTCAGGCAGGGCGCCATCGAGGTCGCCTTCCTCGGCTTTCCGACCACGGCGCGGCCCCAGGGCGTCCACGCCCGGGAACTCGCCCGGGACCGGCTGGTCGCCGTGGTCTCGCCCGGCCATCCCCTCGCCGGAGAGACCGAGGTCAGCCTGCGGCGGCTCTCCTCGGAGGTGTTCGTCGACCTGCCGGCCAGGACGGCCGGGCGGGCCCAGTCCGACCTCGCCTTCGGCGCCGCCGGCCTCACCCGGAACGTCGCCTTCGAGGTGACCAACGCCGACTACCTGGCACGCCTGGTGGGGGAGGGGCTCGGCGTCGCCCTGCTGCCCTCCGCCTACGTGCCCCAGCTCACCGGCGTGACCACCATCGAGGTCACCGACGCGCCGGCCCGCGTGGAGTACGTCATCTGGAGCCGCGACACCCGTACGCCCGCGGCCACCGCCTTCCTGGAGCTGTTCGGCGTGCCCGTCACGCCCGGCGCCGGCTGAAGCGGTCCAGGGCGGTGCGCAGCGCCTTGCGTACGTCCTCGGGCGGGGCGGGCCCGTCGTCCACGGCGCCGGCGGTGACCACCGCGGCGACGGTGCGCAGCTTGGTGTTGGACAGCTGCGAGGCCTCCCGCAGGATGTGCCACGCCTCCTCGGACGTACAGGCGTGGACGGCCATCAGGACACCGCGCGCCTGGTCGATCACGGGGCGGGAGTCGATCGCCTGCCGGAGCTGGCGCACCTCCTCCCTGAGGTCCGTCAGATCCCGGGAGCGCTCCGGCGCCGGCGGGTCGGCGGCGCGGCGCAGCGGGTCGGCGGCGTCCAGGTCCGCCAGCCGAAGGGCCCGGTGCGGCTGGACGGTGAAGTTCGTCACGGCGACCGGCACCCCGTGCCGCAGCCCGTAGTCGCCCAGCAGGTCCAGGAACCGCAGCCCCGCCGTGTCCATGAAGGCGACGTCTCTCATGTCCACGTCGACGCGGGTGAGCCCGGCCGGCAGCCCGGCCAGGGTCTCGGCCAGGACGTCCACGCACCCGTGGACCAGTTCCCCCCGGGGAAGGAGCAGCGCCCGGTTCCCTTCCACCCGGCCCTCGATGACCAGCGCGGCCGGCCTCCCGCCCGGCCGTGGTGGTGCCGCTGAGGTCATGTCACCGCCCAGTCGCCTCACGTCCGCCGTCCCCCGGCGGACTCCGTCGATGCCGTACCCCCGTCGCCGCCCGTCGGGCCGCGCCGCACATGCGCCTGCCCGCCGGCATGCGGAGTACACCCGGCGTCCGGGAGTGAGGGGGGCCGGTCGGGGTAGAGACCCCTCGTCCGGGAGCATGGGAGACGAATCGTGGGCACTCGGGGCGAGGTGCCGGGCACAGCGGCCGGTGGAGCACCGGCGCTGACGGTGTCGCCGCTGGCCGGGCGCAGGGGCGTCAGGGCGGCGGGGGAAGTGGGACTGGCCACGCGCGAGACCTGGCAGCGCGTCCTGGAACAGGCGGTGAACGCGCACGGGGACGACGGGAAGGGCGACGAGGGTGAGGACGTGTACTACCTTGAGCTGTCAGCGGTGACGTTCGTCGACGTCGCCGGGGCCGGGGAGCTGGCGGTCGCCGCCCAGCGGCTGCCGGACGGCCGCCGGCTCGTGCTGAACCGGCCGCCGGCCACGCTGTGCCGGGCCCTGGAAATGCTCTGGCCCGACCTGCCGGCGATCGAGGTGTCGATGTCATGAGGACCGTGGGCGCACCGCCCCCCGAGGCCGCCGATCCCTTCGTCCATCCCGCGCTGTTCTACCGGGACGACGACGAGTACCTCGCCGGTACCGTGCCCTTCGTCCGGGACGGACTGGCGGGCGGCGAACCGGTCGCCGTGGCCGTGCCGGGGGAGCGGCTGGAGCTGCTGCGGGACGCCCTCGGGGACGACGCCCGTGCGGTGCGGCTGCTCGACATGCGGGAGGCCGGGCGCAACCCCGGGCGGATCATCCCCGGCGTGCTGCGGGCCTTCGCCGACGCCCAGGACCCCGGCCGGCGGGTGCGGATCATCGGCGAGCCCATCTGGGCCGGGCGCACCGACACCGAGTACCCGGCCTGCGCCCAGCACGAGGCGCTGATCAACGCGGCCTTCGCGGGGCGCACGGCGACCATCCTGTGCCCGTACGACGCAGTGCGCCTGGACGAGCGGGTCCTCGCCGACGCGCACGCCACCCACCCCACGGTCATCACCGACGGCTCCGCGACCGCGCGGGACAGCGCCGCCTACGACCCGTCCGGCGTCGTCGCCCGCTACAACGAGCCGCTGCCGCCCGCGCCGGGCGGGCTCGTCCTCGCCTTCGACCGGACGTCGCTCTCCGACGCCCGGCACGCCGCCACCGCCGAGGGCGCGCGGCTCGGTCTGAGCGGGGTCCGGCTGGACGACCTGGCGCTGGTCACCGCCGAACTGGCCACCAACAGCGTCGTGCACGGCAGCGGCAGCGGCGTGCTGCGGGTGTGGGACGAGGACGGCAGCGTGGTCTGCGAGGTCCACGACGGCGGGCGGCTCACCGACCCGCTGGCCGGACGCCGGCCCGCCCCCCGCGACCGGCGCGGCGGACGCGGGCTGCTGCTGGTCAACCTGGTCTGCGACCTGGTGAGGATCCACACCTCGGCGAACGGCACGACCGTACGCTGCTGGCTCGCCCTCTGACGCCGGGTCACCGCCGGCCGGCCCTCTTACGGCCGGTCACCGCACCCGCACCGGCGCGCACGGCGCGGCGGCCGTACCCCTCACAGAGGCGACTGCCACGTCACCGTCGTGTCCGGGCCGCCGTCGTCGGTCACCGTCAGCCGCACCGCGGCCCGCCCGTCCGGCAGGGTCGCCGTCACGTCGACCCCGACCTCGACGCGGGACACGGCGGGGCGGCGGGCCGCCCCGGCCAGCGCCCGGCGCAGCGCCGTGAGCAGCCGGTCCGCGACCCGCTCCGGTACGCGGCTGTCGACGGCGCCCGTGAAGTGCACCGCCGGCGGGGACCCCAGCCGCGCGGCGGCCGTCGCCGTCTCCCGCAGCACCCTGCCGCGTAGCCCGGCCGGCCGCTCCGCCGGCGGCTGCTGGAGCGCGATGATCGCCGTGCGGACGTCCTGCACCGTCGACCGGAGTTCGTCCACCGCCTGCCCGAGGATCTCGCGGACGTCGTCCGCGCCGGGGCGGCGCCGCGTGGACTCCAGCGTCATCCCGGTGGCGAACAGCCGCTGCACCACCAGGTCGTGCAGGTCCCGGGCGATCCGGTCGCGGTCCTCGTAGACCGCCAGCCGCCCGCGGCGGCGCTGCGCGTCGGCGAGGACCAGGGCGAGTGCCGCCTGGGAGGCGAACTGCGCCGCCAGCAGCCGCTCGACGTCGGTGTACGCGCGGTCGCCGCGGCGGCGCGGCAGGGCCAGGGTGCCGATCAGCCGGCCGCTCGCCTGAAGCGGCAGCATCATGCTCGGCCCGAACCGGTGGCGCACCTCGGTGGTCATCCGCGGATCGGTCGCCGAGTCGTCGACGAACACCGGCTCGCCGCCGAGCAGGTGCTCGAGGACCGGGCTGCCCGGCGCGATCGTGGCGCCGACCAGGCCGCCGGGTTCGCCGGGTGCCGACGCGGCCACGATCGCCATGCCGCCCTCGGCGGTGGGTTCCAGGACGACGCCCGCCGAGGCGCCGGCCAGCAGCCGGGCCCGTTCGGCGACCGTCAGCAGCGCGTCACCGGCGGCGCGCCCGGTCAGCAGCGCGGTGGTGACGGCGGCGGCGCCCTCGATCCAGCGCTCGCGCTGCCGGGCCGTCTCGTACAGCCGGGCGTTGCCGATCGCGATGCCGGCCTGGGCGGCCAGGACCCGCACCAGCTGCTCGTCCTCGGCACCGAACGGGCCGCCGCCGGGCCGGCCGGTGAGCCGCAGCTCGCCGAACTCCTCGTCCCCCACCAGGACCGGCACCCGCAACCGGTGGGCCGTCGGCCCCGGCCCGGACGACGGCCCGGCGCCGGTCCCGGTCACCGGCGCGGCGGTGGCGCGGATCTCGGTGAGGCCGTCCGGGCCGGGCGCGGCCGTGGTCAGGACGGCGTGGGCCGCGCCGGTCAGTTCCACGGCGCCGTCCACCAGGTGCCGCAGCGTGCTGCGCAGGTCCAGGTCGGCGGAGACGCCGAGGACCGCCTCGAGCAGCCGGGTCAGCCGGCGGGCGTTGCCGGGCGGAGGGCCGGTCATGCCGTCGGGGCGCACCGGCGCCGGGTCAGTCGGCCGACGTCGGGTTCAGCGCCAGCGGCTCGACCTTGCCCTCCAGCATCGTGCCCAGGCCCTGGACGGCGCAGATGTCGGGCCGTTCGGCGATGTGCACCGGCATGCCGGTGGCCTCCCGCAGCATCTGGTCGAAGCCGGGCAGCAGCGCACTGCCGCCGACCATCATGATCCCGCGGTCGGCGAGGTCGGCGACCAGGTCCGGCGGGCAGTCCCGCAGCACCTTGCCGATCCCGTCCAGCACGGCCGTCAGCGGCGTCTGGATCGCGTCCCGCACGGCGGCGGTGTCCACCTGCACGCTGCGGGCCAGTCCGGTGGCCACGTCCCGCCCGTGGATCTCCGTGGACGCCGGTCCCTGCGGGGTGAGCCCGTTGCCGGACAGGGCGAGCTGGAGCGGCCGTACCGACTGGCTGGGCAGGACCAGCTCGTGCTGGTGGCGCAGGTGCTGCACGATCGCGTGGTCCACGGCCTCGCCGCCCACCGGGATCCGCTCGGCGGTGACGATCGAGCCGAGCGAGAGCACCGCGACCTGCGTGGCGTGCGCACCGCACACCATGATCATGGTGGCCTCGGGCTGCTCCACGGGAAGCCCGCAGCCCACCGCGGCGGCGATGAGGGTGTCGACCAGCTCGACGCGGCGCGCCCCGAGCCCGACGAGCGTCTCGATCGCCGCGCGCTGGGCCAGCGGATCGGCGTCGTGCGGGGTGCAGGCGGCGGCGCGCAGCCGGGGCTTGCGGCGCAGCGCCCGGCGGATCTTGTCGCCGAGCAGGTGCCGCAGCATCCGCTGCGCCATCTCGATGTCGACGACCGTGCCGCCGTGCACCGGCCGGACGACGCGGATGTAGCCGGGGGTGCGGCCGGTCATCTTCTCCGCGAACTCGCCGACCGCGATGAGCGCGCCGGTACGGGTGTTGACGGCGGCGGCGGACGGCTGGTCGACGACGAGACCGGCGCCCTTGACGTACACACGGGTGCGTGCCGCCCCCAGGTCGACGGCGAAATGGCAGCGCCGCAGCTGTTCCAGACTGGCGGTCATGCAGATCCTCCCGAGAGCGCGGACCGAGCGGGCCGCCGGGTGGCCGGCCTCCCTCGCATCGTGCGGGCGGCCGGGGGCCCGGCGCCCGCTGGAGGGGGCCGGGAGGGGGGCCGCTGAATGGGGGGTGCCGGGCGGTCAGCGGTTCTCGGCGGCGGTGACCAGCGGACCCAGGTCCGGTACGAGCAGCACGTCGGCGTCGGCGGCGCGCAGCCGGCGCAGGGTGCCCTCCCCCTGCCCGTGGCCGATGAACGGCATCCCCGCGGCACGGGCGGCGGACAGCTCGGCTACGGAGGAACCGATCAGCACGCACTCGCCCGCGTCGGCGCCGAGCCGGTCCAGGGCCCGGCGCAGCACGTGCGGTTCGGGCATGAGGTGCGCGAGGCCGGCGTCCCGGCCGTGGACGCCGCCCGTCACATAGGCCAGCAGCTCCTGCCGCCACAGGCAGGTCTCCACCGGCACCGCCGCCCGGTCGGTCACCACGGCGAGGGGCACCCCGTGCCCGTGCAGGCCGCGCATCAGCCGGCGGACGAGGGGAACGGGCCGTGCCGTGCGCGCCGCCCGCTCCTCGTGCCGGTCGAGCAGCCGGCCCACCTCACCGGCGAGCCGGTGCCCGGTCAGCGCCCGGGCCAGGTCCAGCGTGCCGGTGCCCGCGTCCGGGGTGACCCGTGGCACCGGCACCCCCGACAGCGCCTCCTCGGGGCTGCGCTCCTCGGCCAGGAACCGCATGACGTCCCGCAGCACCTCCCGCTCCGCTCCGGGCAGGTACAGTCGCGCCACCACGTCGTCGAAGCCGAGGAGGACACAGCGGGCGTCCCGCAGCACCTCCTGCGCCGTGCGCCCCCGGCCCTGCCCCGCCGGAGCGGCCCGGCCGGCTCCGGACCCGTCCCCGGCCGGCTGCACCCGGTGGTACCAGCCCGACTCGTCGGCCAGGGGCCGGAACTGCCCCCGCGGGCAGGCGCCGGCGTCCTCGACCTCGTCGTAGTAGACGGCGTCCGACACGACGACGACCGCCGGTGCCCGCGTGGCCCGCACGGCGGCGTCGACCGCCTCGGCGCCGGCCCGGAGGATCTGCTCCTCGCTTCCGTCCGGCCAGAACTCCACCTGCCAGAACTCCGCCAGCAGCCGTCGGCCGTCCAGCCGCGCGAGCCGCTCGGGCAGCCCCTCCACGGTCGCCCGGAGCAGTCCGGCAGCCGGCACCCGCGGCTCCAGGGCGACCAGGACGCCGGTGTCGTCCGCCAGCAGTTCGTCCTCGCCCCACGGCCGGCCGTCCGTCAGCAGTTCGCCGACCAGTGCGCGCAGCGCCGCCCGCGGCTCGTCGCCGTGCGGACCGTCGAGGAGGGTGAAGCGGGCGACGGTGCGGTAGTCGGTGTCGGGCTCCCCCTCGACGTCGTCGAGGTCCCCGAACTCCGCCAGGTCGTCCAGGCCCTCCGGCTCCTCCCTCTCCTCCAGGTCTTCCCAGTCCTCCGGGTCCTCCCAGTCCTCCGGGTCCTCCGGGTCCTCCGGTTCGTCGTCGGGGACGCGCAGCGGGCCGCCCTCGTCGCCGCCCGGTGGGTAGCCCCACGCGGCCGCGTACGCCGGACCCTCCTCCGGTGTCTCCTCCTCGTCCGCCAACAGCGGCGTCCACAGCTCGTCCTCCGTCGGGAACGGGCCCTCCGGCAGCTCGTCCGGGGCGGACAGGAGGTCCGGGTGGAGCGGCTCGGCGGGGGTGCCGCCGTCGCCGGGGTCGTCCACCGGGTCGCGGTGGTCCGCGCGCAGCTCCCGTCCGAAGGCCAGCAGCTCCGGGCTGCGCCCGCCGGACAGCTCGTACTCCTCGTACACCTCCAGGGCCTCCTCCACGCGCCCCAGGCGGCGCAGCGCGATCAGGTACAGGCGGCGGAAGTCGTTGCGGAACGGGTGCGCGCCGAGCAGAGCGGACAGATCCGTGGCCGCGCGGTCGGCGTCGCCCAGCGCGAGGTCGAGTCCGGCGCGTCTGGTGTGCAGGGCGAGGCGCAACTGCACCAGGCGGTTGCGGGCGGTGCGGGCCGCCGGGCCCGGCACGTCGGCGAGGGGGTCGCCCGGGAGCCACAGCGCCAGCGCCTCGTCGACGTGCCGGCGGGCGTCGGCGTACGCGCCCGCCGCCACGGCCGCGTCGGCGCGTCGCACCAGTTCCTCGCAGTCCACCACGTCCACCCGGTCGGCGCTGGTGTGCAGCGCGTAGCCGTGGGACGGCGTCGCCAGCACGCCGGGGCCCAGCGCCTGGGCCAGCCGGGTCGCCATGGCGCGCAGCTCGGCCCGCGCATCGCGCGGTTCGTCGCCGGGGTCCCACAGGCCCCACCGCAGCTCCTCGTGGCTGACGGTGCGGCCGTGCTTGAGCAGGAGCATGGCGAGCAGTGCCCGCTCGCGCGGCCGGAGGTGCTCGGCGGAGTCCGGCGGTTCCACCAGGAGCAGGGGACTCAGCACCCGGTAGACGCGCCGGTCGTACGCCGCGCGCGCACGCCCGACGAAGTCGGGGTCGGTCAGCAGGTCCCGGCCCCGGGTCTGGGCGTCCAGAGCCGGGGACATCAGCAGGTCGAGGGCGTGTGCGTACGGGACCCGCAGGTCCTCGGGCAGATGCGTGAGCCGCCGGGAGTCGATCGGCACCGTCAGGTGCGAGGTGCCCGACGTCAGGTGCAGCAGCACCTCGCACAGCGCCCGCAGATCCTCGGACCGGCCCCCGGGGCGGGGGGACCGGCCCGGCGAGAAGAGGCTGAGCTTGGCCCTCCCGTCCGGCAGCAGCACCACCCGGGACGTCTCCAGCGCGCCGTGCGTGACGCCGGCCTCGTGCAGGGCGGTGAGCGCACGGGCCAGCTGCGCCCCGACCGACACCGTCAGCGGCGCCGGCAGCCGGTGGCCGTGGGGCCGGGCGAGGACGTTGAGGGCGATGCCGTCGAGGTGCTCCATCACGACGTACGGGGTGTCGTCCTCGATGCCCGCGTCCAGGACCGCCGCCACGTTGGGGTGGTCGATGCCGCCGAGCAGCCGCGCGTCCCGCAGGAACGCCCTTCGCCGGGCGCGGTCGGTGAGCGCGTCGTACAGCCGGACCGCCACCGTCCGGTCGCTGTCGGGGTCCTCCGCCAGCCACATCCTGCCGGTCGGATGCAGCCGCTGCACCAGCCGGTACCTGCCGCCCAGCCCCGCAGGGAACGGCGTCCTGCCGGACCCCGGCCGCGCTGCCGCCGGAGCGGACCGCTGTGCCCCCGCGGCCGAGCGGTCGGCCGCCGGGGCCGGCCGGGGTCGTGTTTGCGGGGGCGGTGGGAGTGGCGTGGCCGACGGCGGGGCCGGTGTCGCGGTCGGCGGTGGTGGGGGCGTCGCCGGCGGCGGTTCCGTGGCGGACAGCCGACGCGCGGTCTCGGGGCTGATCACGGCGATCGGATCGTCCGTCGCGCCGGTCTCGGTGCCGTCCGGGGCCGGGGTCAGCGCGCGGAAGTCGCCCGGGGCCCGGCCCGCGCGTTCGTCGATCAGTCCGCCGGTGCGCAGCAGCAGGTCGTGGGTGCGGGCCCGGGCGGAGCGGGGCAGCCCCCGCAGCAGTACCTCGGGCACGCCGGGACGGAAGGCGTACGAGCCGGGCGGCCCGGCGACGGAGGTGAGCATCCCGCTGAGGATCACCTCGGCCAGGTGCTGCGGACGCGGGCGCGGTTCGACGGCGGCCTGGACCAGCCGCATCACCGGCAGGTCGGGGCGGCCCAGCGCCAGATGCCCGGCCAGCCGGAACGCCTCCGCGGAGGCGGTCGCACGGAACCGCAGCACCAGCTCCTCGGGGGACAGCCGCGCCACGTCCGTGCGGTCGCCGGCGTCCGCGGGCAGCGGACGGTCCAGCATCGCCGCCGCGCCGGGATACGCGCCGCCGCCGGGGCTCGCGACCAGCGCGGCCCAGTTCGCCAGCCACTCGGGGCCCGGCTCCAGCACCGGCACGGGCACCGCGCCCACGGGGGCGGGCGCCTCACCGGTGTCGTACGGGGTGAAGGCGAGCGCCGTGCAGGGCGCGGCCCGGTGCGGGGCGGAGAGCCGGCCGGCGACCGGCGGCAGCGCCGTGTCCCGCCACAGGTGCTCCGGCAGCGGCTGCACGACGGCCAGCGGCATCCGGCCGGCCCAGCGGCGCAGGGTGGCGAACCAGCGGGTGCCGGCGGGACCGGCGCGCCACTGCGGGCCCATGCAGTCGCTGACCAGCAGGGTGACGGTCCGGCCGTCGGCGGGGGCGTACCCGGCGGCGCCGCTCACCGTGCCGTCGTCCGCTGCGCGGTGCACGGTGACGGTGCGGAAGACGCCCGACTGGGCGAGGGCGGTGTGCAGTTCGTGGACCAGTGGGCGCCAGACCGGCATCGTGGGCCCGGCGTCGTACACCAGGTTCAGCCGCAGCCAGCGCTCGCGCACCGGGCGCATGACCGGCAGCCACCACGCGGGGTCGGCCACGCCGAGCCGGGCGATGCGGTCGGCGGTCGCCGCCTCGTCCACCTCCTGACCGGCGGGGGCCTCCGTACGGCGCTTCAGCGGGCGCAGGGACCGCTGGAGCGCCAGCGGGTGACGCAGCATCGGCGGCGCGGGGGCCAGCAGCGCGGCGTACGGCGCGGCCGACGACCGCTGTGGGCCGGTGCCGGTGCCGGTGCCTCGGCCGGGGCCGGGGGCGGTGGGGGCGGGCGGCAGGTGCAGCGGGGTGCGGTCAGGGGCGGGCGAGGGAGGCGGGTCCTCGTGCCGGGGGCACCGGTCGGGCGCCGGGCGGCCCGACGGGGGCGCGGGGGTGCCGGGGGCGGTCGCGGGCGGTGGCGGCGCGGGGGCGTCCCGGTCGCCGGGGGCCAGGTGGCCGGCCAGCCACAGCAGTTCCGCCAGCTCCCGCGGGGTCGGGCGCGCGCCGGAGGCCGCCCGGGCCAGGACGTCGGCCAGGCGGGACAGCGGCTCCCGTGCCTCCGGGGGGTCAGAAGGCATCGGGCTGCGGGGACCGGCCCAGGTACGGCATGAGCTGCTCCGCCAGCTCGTCCAGGGAGCCGGCGTCCAGTCCGGAGGTGCGGGCGAGGTAGATGGCGTTCAGCAGCTGGTCCGTGGCCAGTTCACCGCTGTCGATCCGGGACAGGAAGCGGGAGATGAGCCGTTCGGCGTAGGCGTCGGTCTCGCCCAGGTGGGCGCGGACGATCCCGGCGAGCTGCCGGTCGTCGGGCTGCCGCAGCCGCAGGGTGACGCAGCGGCGCAGGAAGGCGGGCGGGAACTCGCGCTCGCCGTTGCTGGTGAGGACGACGAACGGGAAGGCCCGGCAGCGGACCCTGCCGCGCTCCACCGGCACCCGCCGGTCGGTGCCGTCGATCATCACCTCGGCCCGGCCGTCCGCGCTGTCCCGGGCGGCCCGGACCAGTTCGGGGATCTCGTACTGGCCCTCCTCCAGGACGTTGAGCAGGTCGTTGGGCAGGTCGAGGTCGCTCTTGTCGATCTCGTCGACGAGCAGCGCGCGCGGGCGGGAGTACGGCAGGAGCGCGGTGCCGAGCGGGCCGAGCCGCAGGTGGTGCTCGATGCCCGTGGCGGCGCCGTCCGCCTGGCGCGCCGCGTACAGCCGGGACAGCGGGTCGTAGGTGTACAGGCCGTCGTGGAGCGTGCTGCGGCTGGTGATGTTCCACCTCAGGACCGGGCCGAGGCGCAGTTCGCGGGCGACTGCGTAGGCGAGGGACGACTTGCCGGTGCCGGGCGGGCCGGTGACCAGCAGCGGGCGGCGCAGGTACAGGGCGGCGTTGACGAGCTGCACGGTCTGCTCGGTGGCCCGGTAGGTCGCGGCCCGGTGGGTGCGGTCGGGGGAGGCGGCGGCCGCGTCCTCGCCCGGGTCCGGCGGGTCGAGCACGGGCCGGCCGTCGAAGTCGCGCCAGGGCGGGGGCGGCGGGAGCCGCGTGATGCCGTCGTGCGGTTCGTTCGCGCCGGTGTAGACGGGCCACAAGGGCATGGGTGTTCTCTCCGGGTGGTTCTCGTGCCGCTCAGGGAGCGCACGGCTGCGGACGGCTTTCAGTCGACGGGCGAACGGAGGCTGGCGGCGGGCTCGGGGAAGCAGCGGGGGTCGTCCCACAGCAGCTGGACGTCGTGCGCCCAGTGCTGCCCGGGGACCTCGGCCGCCGCAGCCTCCAGCCGGAGGTCCATCACCAGCCGGGGGAGTTCGGACGGAGGGACGCCGGCCACGGACACGGCCAGCTCGTCGAGGAACGCCGAGCCCCGGCACGGGCCGCCGTGGCTGTCGTCGGGGCAGCCCTCGCGCGGCCACAGCAGGACCGGCACGGGCACGGTGAGCCCGATCTCGAAGTGCTCCCACGCCCTGTCGGGCGAGGCGGCGTACCCGGTCAGCTCGGCGTCGTCGCGCAGCCGCACGCGCAGCCCCGCGGGACGCTCCCGGGTGCCGCAGTCGACGCGGTGCAGCGTCGCACCGGAACCGGCGTCCAGCTTGCGCCACTTCTTGCGCAGCTGGTGGCGGAGCCGGCCGCCGCGGTGCCGGGAACGGTCGGTCACCACCAGCGGGTAGGCGCAGCCGAGCGGCGTCCGGTCCTCCGGGCCGCACTCCCACTGCGCCACGGCAGAGTTGAGCAGGTCGCGCGGCAGGACGAACGTCAGCAGCTCCTCGGCGCCCGGATCGAGCCGGGCGCACGCCTCGTCGATGCGCTGCTGCACGTACGACCGCACCGCGGCGCGCGGCAGCCGGCGGGCGCCCACGGGCCGGCGCTGCCCGTCCCGGTAGGCGGAGACCTCGACGGTGACCTGGTCGGCGCCGGCGCCGCTGTGGTCGATCTCCACGACGATGGGCGACCAGGCCGCCGGGCGCGGCGGCGGGGTGTCCAGCAGCTCCTGGAGCCGGTCGGCGAACCGGGCCACGGCCCCCGGGTCCGGCACCTCCCACTGCACGTACGCGGCGGCGGCCCACAGCGAGGCGAACCCCCGCTCGGGCGGCGGCGGGGCGAAGGCGTCCACGGCCGACGCGTACAGCCGGTGGGGGTCGCAGGCCAGGCCCTCCTCCTCGGCCCGGCGGACCAGCGCGTACAGCCGTCGCAGGGCGTCCGCGCGGTGGCCCGGGGTGGGCACCAGCTCGCCGAGCCCGCGCCAGTAGCGGGCCATCACCTCGACCGGCAGCATCCGGCCGACCCGTACGTCCCTGGCGCCCGCGACGGTCAGGACCATGCCGACCACCGCGCCGTCGGGCAGGGTCACCGCCGCGCCGCTGAACCCGGCGGCCAGCGGCTGCCCGTGCGCGGTGAGCGCCTCCAACTGGACCCACTCGTCGGCGATGAGCGGGCCGGGCAGCGCCCGGTAGGAGGCGAGCATGCCCTCGTCGTAGCCCTCGGGGAACCCGTAGGCGACCAGTTCGGCGCCCTGTTCCGCGCCGGGCGGGGCGAACACGGCCGGGGCGACGGGCACCTCGCGGTCCAGTTCCAGCACGGCGAGGTCGCCGGGGTCGGTGGCGCCGCCCCGCCAGCCGCCGTGGACGGCGACGGTGGCGGTCAGCGCGCCCAGGCCGGCGCGGCCCGGGAAGGTCACGGAGATGTCCGCCCGGTCGCTGAAGCGCACCACGTGGGCACAGGTCAGCACCTGGCGGGCGGAGACCAGGAAGCCGGCGCCGACCTCCCTGCCGCACGCGATCCGGGCGTGCCAGGCGGTGCCGCTCATGACCGGCGGGCGGCCTCCCCGTCCGCCGGGGCGGCCGGCGCACCACCGGGCGACCAGGTCAGCTTCACCACCAGATGACCCTCCGCCGTGCCCTTGGCGATGATCGCCCCGGCCTCGGCGCTCAGCCGGACCCCGAACTCCAGCTCCACGCTGTCCGGCCGCAGCGAGCCGTCCCGGAAGACCCGCAGCGCGGACTCGGCCGCCGCCCGTACGCCGTCCAGCGCGCCCTCGAAGGTGCGGGCCGCCTGCGCCGGGCCGTCGCCGCGCGAGACCAGCCGGGCGCCGGTCTCCTCGTCGACGGCCTCCACCACCACCTGGGCGCCGTCCTCGGTCTTGAACTCCACCAGCCTGTCCATGGCGCCGCTCGATCCCCGTCTTCCGCTGTCCGGTGTTCCGCTTCCAGTCGTGAACACCATTGTGACGGACGGGGCTTGACGGTGTACCGGTATATGTCGGCCGTCCTCCCGGCGGCTGGCGCAAACCCTGGGGCGCCGGGGAGCGGACGGCGGGCGGACATGCGGACGGCGCCGCCTCCCTGGGACGGGGAGGCGGCGCCGCCGGGCTTCCGGACCGTCAGACCAGCCAGCCGACGAAGTGGACGAGGCCGGCGAGGATGTCGGTGAGAAGGTTCATGATCGTGCCGCTCCTTGCGGTGTTGCCTGTGATGTGGGACCTGTGCGTCGCCTACGGTCTGCAGCCCGTTGCCCGCACACCGTCAGTCTCGTTGGTCCCAGGAGTCGCAGGCGTGCTTATGAGCGGGGATCACCTGTTCCAGGGAACACCTGATCCCCTGTTCGGATCCGGATCACGCCCAGCTCCGCCAAGTCGCCCGGCGCCAGCCGGAGTTGGCCGGCCGTCTCCTCCACGTCCGTCGCGGGGCGCTTGAGGATGGCCGCGGCCAGTTCGGGGGCGATGACGGAGAAGTAGCTGTCGGGCGTGGCCCAGGTGCTGCCGGGCGCGGCCAGCGCCAGCGCGCCCCCCGAACCGCCCTCGCCGATCACCAGCGTGGTGACGGGCGTGCGCGCCTCGGCGACGGCGCCGAACAGCTCGGCGATCGCGGGCCCCGCCCCCTGCCGCTCCGCCGCCGCGTCGTTGGCGGCGCCCGGGGTGTCCACCAGCGTCAGCACCGGGATGCCGAGCCGGTCCGCGAGCCGGATCAGCCGGGCGGCGGTGCGGTACCCGGCGGGGCGGGTCGGGGCGCCGGTCTGGGCGGCGTAGGCGATCGTCCGCCCGGCGTGCTCGCCGAACCCGCACAGCATGCCGTCGGGGTCCCTGCCGCCGCAGCGGTCGCCGGACAGGGCCACCCGGTCGGTGAAGTAGGCGTCCAGGTAGGCCCGAGCGCGGGGGCGTTCGGGCGCGCGGGCCCGCCGCACCGCCTCCCACCCCGTGGCGGGCGGCCGTACCGCGCCGAGCGGCTCGGGCACCGGCGCCGGGGCGCCGGACGGCGCCGTCAGCAGCCGCAGCCACCGGCCCAGGGTGCCGCGCAGCTCACCGGGCGGCACGACGGCGTCCGCGGAGCCGGCGGCTACCTGTGCCTCGGCCGTGTACGCCGCCGGGTCGGCGTCCGGCGGCCGGACCCGCGAGCCGGCGAAGCCGACCTGGGCGCCGGGCAGCGCCAGCACCACGTCGGACCCCGCGCCGAGGGTGGCCCAGCCGCCCCCGGTCGCCGGGTCCCGCACCACGGCGATCTGCGCCAGGCCCGCCCGGCGGGTCAGCGCCGACTGCCGGGCCACCCGCTGCAACTGGGTGAGCGCGAGCATGCCCTCCTGCATCCGGCTGCCGCCGGTGGCGACGAGCGGCACCACCGGCAGCCGGTGGGCGCGGGCGTGCTCGTACGCCGCTTCCAGCCGGTCGCCGGTGCGCTGCCCGAGCGAGCCGCCGAGGAAGGAGAACTCGAAGGCGATCAGCACCGCTCGGGTGCCGTCCACGGTGCCGGTCCCGCACACCACGGACTCGCTCTCGCCGGTGCGCTCGGCGGCGCGGGCCAGGGCGGCGTCGTAGCCGCTCCAGCCGAGCGGGCCGTCGGGCGGGGAGTGCCTCTCGGGGGCGGCGAGTTCGGCGAAGTCGTCGGTGACGAGGGCGAGGACGTCCCGGGCGGAGAGCCGCTGTGCCGGGTGTGCCGGGTCAGCCATGGGTCAGCGCCCGCTTCATGATCTTCCCCATGTCGTTGCGCGGGAGGGCGTCGAGATGGTGGACGACGCGGGGCCGCTTGTGCGGTGCCAGGCGGCTCGCGACGTGGTCGGCCAGTGCGTCCAGGGCGGGCGGCGCCTGCGGGTCGGCGGGCACGATCCACGCCACGATCCGCTCGCCGAGGTCGGCGTCCGGCTCCCCGGTCACGGCGGCCTCCCGCACCCCCGGGTGCTCCAGCAGCGCGTTCTCGATCTCCCCGGCGCCGATCTTGTACCCGCCGCTCTTGATCAGGTCGGTGGCCTTGCGGCCGACGATGCGGACGTAGCCGTCCCGGTCGCGCACCGCCATGTCGCCGGTGCGGAAGAAGCCGTCGGCGGTGAACGCGGCGGCGGTGGCGTCGGGCCGGTTGAGGTACTCGGTGAACAGGTTGGCGCCGCGTACCTCGATCTCGCCGACGGTCTCCCCGTCGTGGCCGGTGATCGGCGTGCCGTCCTCGGCGACCAGCCGCAGCTCCACCCCCGGCAGGGGCACGCCCACCGTCCCCGGGCGCGGCTCGCCGTCGGCGCGGACGCTCGTGTTCATCAGCGTCTCCGTCATGCCGTACCGCTCGACGACCCGCCGTCCCGTCGCGGCGGCGATCCGCTCGTGGTCGTGCACGGGCAGCGCGGCGGAGCCGGACACCAGCAGCCGTGCCCCGGCCAGCGCCCCGGCCAGCCCGGGTTCCTCGGGGAGGGCCTCGGCGATGCGGTGGTACATCGTGGGGACGCCGAACAGCATCGTGGCGCCGGAGTTCAGCTCGCGGGCGACGCCCTCGGTGCCGAACCGGCCGAGGTGCCGGACGGACCCGCCGCGCCGGAGCGGGCCCAGGATGCCGAGCACCAGCCCGTGCACGTGGAACAGCGGCAGCCCGTGCACCAGCACGTCCTCGCCGGTCCATCGCCAGGCGTCGGCGAGCGCGTCCAGCGTGGCGGCCAGGGCCCGCCGGGGCAGGACGGCGCCCTTGGGCGGGCCGGTGGTGCCGGAGGTGTAGACGACCAGTGCGGGAGCCTCCGCGTCGAGGTCCCGGTCGTCGGGCACCGGACCGGTGGCGCGCACGTCGACGTCCACGCGCGGCAGGCCGGCGAGCGGCGCGGGCAGGTCGGCGCCGGGCGCGGTGAGGACGAGCGACGGCGCGCTGTCGGACAGGATGTGCCGCAGCTCCTTCTCCCCGGACCTGGGGTTGAGCGGTACGGCGGGGACCCCGGCGAGCAGCGCCGCCACGACGGCGACCGCGGTCTCCATCGCCGGCGCCGCCCAGACGGCGACCCGCCCGGCGCCGCCGAGGCGCCCGGCCGTGGCGCCGGCCGCCGCGGCCAGTTCCGCGTAGGTCAGGAAGCGGTCGCCGAACCGCAGTGCTGCCTGCTCGCCCGGGGTGCCCGTCAGGGCGGGGAAGAGGGAGGGCACAGGGACTCCTCGTCGTACGTGCGTGCCGGTGTGGGACAACTCTGCCGGTTCCTACCCCGGGAGCCGGGGTGATCCGCGGCCGGCGAGGTTGATCCCCGTCACGCCGCCGGGCGCCCCGTCACGCCGCTGGAGGGCGCCCCGGCTCGCCCCCGGGTGCTCCGGCTCGCCGCCGAGCGCTCCGGCCCGCCGCCGGGCACCCGGCCCCGCCACCGGGCGCCCCGCCGCGTCAGGCCGCCGCCTCCACGACGTCCGCCACCACGCAGCTGACGTTGTCCGGGCCGCCGGCCTCGTTCGCCGCGTCGACCAGATGGCGCACCGCCGTGTCCGGGGCGGCCGTGGTGTCGGCGAGCACGCGGTGCAGGCGCTCTTCCGCCAGGACGGCGGACAGGCCGTCGGAGCACAGCAGATACCGGTCGCCGGGCAGGGCGTCGTGCAGGCGCAGATCGGGGGAGGCGGCGGAGCCGTCGCCGGTGAGCGCCTTCAGCAGCAGGGCGCGCTGCGGGTGGGAGGCGGCCTCGTCCGCCGTCAGCCGGCCCGCGTCGACCATCGACTGGACCAGGGTGTGGTCGTGCGTGATCCGGAACAGCTCGCCGCCGCGCAGCAGATACGCGCGCGAGTCGCCGATGTGCACCAGCGCCAGCCGCGATCCCGTCCACAGCAGGGCGGTCAGCGTGGTGCCGTTGTCCCCGGCGCCGCCGCCCGCGTCCCGCACCGCCTCGGCGGCGCCCTGCACGGCGTCCTCCAGCAGGTTCAGCACCCCGCCCGCCGGCACCTCCGCGGTGTCGAGGAACCGCAGTGCCTCCACGGCCGCGCTGCTCGCGGGAGCGCCCGCCGGGCCGAAGCCGTCGGCCACGGCCAGCAGCCGGGCGCCCGCGTAGGCGGTGTCCTGGTTGACGGGCCGGACCCGGCCGGCGTCGGAGTGGGCGAAGTAGCGCAGTTCGAGCATGGTGGGTTCCTCCACGGGTCCGGCCGACAGCTGGTCGATGAGGAACGCGGCGAGTTCCCGCCGGGCCGCCGTCTCCCGTTCGACGCGCGCCCAGTAGGCGCGGATCTCGCGGGCGGCGGCCGAGGGCCGGTCGAGGGCGCACACCTGGCGTATCTCCGCCAGCGGCATGCCCAGCCGCCGCAGCCAGGCCACCAGCCGCGCCCGCTCGAGCTGGCCGGTCGCGTAGTAGCGGTAGCCGGTGTCCGGGTCCACCCGGGCCGGGCGCAGCAGCCCCAGCTCGTCGTAGAGGCGCAGCGCCTTCGGCGACAGCCGGCAGGCCCTGGCGAACGCGCCGATCGTGAGCATGCCCTCGTCCATGACAATCCCCTCCGTTCCGCCACCGATGCTGGGGCTTCACCGAAGGGGAAGGTCAAGCGCGGTCCCGGGGTTGCTCCGCCGGCCCCGTCTCCTCGCCCACCGCCGTCCGTTGCAGCAGCCCCCAGGTGAACTCCGCGACCACCTCGCGCCGCACCCCGTCGGCGTCCGGCGCCGTGAAGGCCAGCCCCCAACGGGTCGGGGCCGAGCCCTGGAGGGGGCGGGCCGGGGAGAAGGCGCGGGCGGCCTCGTCGATGGTGCAGGACCAGGGCGTGAGGTCGGACAGGGTGCGCAGCCGTGGGGACGCGGCTCCCGGGGCGCGGACCAGCCACTCCGTGAAGACCGCGCCGTTCGCCGCGACGAGGACCTCGAAGCGCAGGTCCGGCCAGAGGGGCAGGGGCCACAGGCGGGCCTCGCAGTCCAGGTCGCCGATGCGGCGGGGTGCCACCGACTCCGGCTCGCCCAGGACGGAGCGGTAGCGCGAGGCGGCCGAGCGGGCGCGGGGGGAGCGGAGCATCGCCTGCCAGCGCTTGTTGGCCTCGCGCATCCGCGCGACCGACGCGCCCAGCTCACGCCGGGCGTCCTCCACCAGGTCCGGGTTGTGGTCGGCCATCCGGCGCAGGAGCACCAGCTGGAAGTCGAGCCGGGTGAAGGGGTCAGCGGGGCGTTTCTCGGGCGGCATGGGTGCCATCGTCGCCCATCGGGCGCGCTCCCGGGCGGCGGCCGTCCGGCAGGAACAGCACCGAGTTGACGTAGCGGGGGCCCGCGCGGAAGGGCAGGACGCGGGGGAGCAGACCGCGTTCGACCACCCAGGACGCGGCGGCCTGGTGGGACTGGAGCGGGAAGGAGGCCAGCGGCACCCAGGCGGCGCCGGGCAGCACCCAGCCGTCGTAGCCCAGCATGGACAGGTACGTCACCACCGGGGCGATCGGCTGGATGCGGGACTCCAGCTCCACGAAGAGGGCCGGGCGGTCGCGGGCCAGCAGTCCCGTCGCCCCGCGCAGCACCGCGGCCTCGCTGCCGTCGACGTCGACCTTCAGGAAACCGACGTCCGTCAGGCCCAGGTCGTCCAGGGCGACGCACGGCACGTCCAGGGCGCGCGCGTGGATGTCCCTGCGGACCAGCGAGGACACGCCCCGGTCGCCGGGGTCGTCCGGCGGCAGCCACAGCCGGGCGATGCCGGGGCGGTCGGAGGCGGCGGCACGCACCACGCGCACGTTCGCCGGGGTGCCGGCGGCCAGCAGACGGGCCAGGTGGGGGACGGGTTCGACGGCGACCACCTCGCGGGCGCGGCGGGCCAGCCGGTGGGTCCAGGGGCCGTACCAGCCGCCCACGTCGACGGCCGTGCCGCAGCCGGGCGGGCACATCTCCGCCAGCCGCGCCAGCTCCGGCTCGAAGCGCGGGTAGACCGCCCGGGCCGTCGCCGCGACCAGGCGCCGGGGCAGCAGCGGCGCCAGCCGGGCGGCCAGGGTGCGCGGACGGGCCCCGGGTGGGCCGCTCTCCCGGTCCGCGGGCCGCGTCACGGCGTCATCCGCTTCAGCAGCTCCTCGTGCTCGTCCTCCGGCACCTGCTCCCCGGAGGACGGCAGCAGCTGCGGTATGCCGTCGACGATCGGATAGCGGCGGCGCAGCCGGGGGTTGTACAGCGACTCCGCCTGGCCGGAGCCGGCGTGCGGTGCGAGCAGGTGCAGCGGGCCCTTGTCGAGCGGGCAGGCCAGGATCTTCAGCAACGGGTCGTCGGGCTTCATGGGGGGGGGTCAGCTCCTTGGCACCGAGGGAGGGGGCGGGGGCGGCGTCGTGCTTGGGCATGCCCAGCAGCACCGCCAGGGCGAGCAGCGTGCCCGTGACGCGCAGCGCCAGCCGGGCGGGGTCCTCGGGCAGCGCCTCGCCGAACGAGAGTGTGCCGAGCACCGCCGTGTACAGGCAGGTCACGGTCGTGCACACCGGCACGATCAGGGAGGCCCGGCAGCGTTGCAGCGCGGCCTGCGACATGACCAGGCCGAACGCGCCGGTGAACAGCAGCAGGTAGGGGTACGGGGAGCGCAGGAGGTCCAGCAGGGCGCCGCCGGGTCCGTCGGCCGACAGACGGCCCGACACCCCCTTGATCGCCAGCGAGCTGACGCCGTAGAGCAGGCCGACCGCCACGCCGTACTCGACGCCGGTCGTCGGCAGCCGGTGCCGGCGGCCGGCCCGGCGCTCCGCCGACCGGTACAGCCACACCCCGGCGGCCAGCGAGGGCACGCTCACCAGCAGCACCAGCGCGTACGGCGCCGACCGGCCCACCGTCTCCGCGCCCTCGCGCAGCGACAGCACCACCATCAGCAGCGCCACGAGGATCGCGGCGAGCGCGTACCGCTCCCGGCCGCTGGTCCGCTCGCCCAGCAGCCGGGCCGACAGCAGCACCAGCAGCACCAGGCCGGAGACGAACAGGCCCTGCGCGGCGGCGATCGGCAGCGTGCGGTAGACGACCAGTTGCGCGGCGAACCCGGAGGCCAGCGCGAGAGAGCCGCCGATCCACAGCGGGCTGCCCAGCACCAGCCGCAGCAGCCGGGCGGGCCGGCGCACGCTCACCTCCGGCAGGGCGGCCAGCGCCCGCTTCTCCAGGACGAACCCGGTGCTGTACAGGACGTTCGCCAGCAAGGCCGCGGCCACTCCCCACCACATGAGAGAACGTCCCCCTACGTCCGGCGCGCGTGCAGCAACAGGATCGACGCCAGCGCCGGCCGGGCACACGCCAGCCGGTCCAGCGGTCGCAGCGGGCGCGGCACGCCGTGGAACGGGGCCCCGGCCAGGCGTACGACGTCGAAGCCCGCCGCCGTCACGAACTCCCGCAGCGCGCGGGCGGTGTACAGCCGCAGATGACCGACCACCTCCGAGCCGGGGCGGCCGTGGATCGCGCGCAGGCTCACCTCGGAGAACACCGGCTGCACCCCGGCCAGCAGCAGGGCCCGGTTGTACCAGGCGGCCAGATTCGGGGTGGACAGCATCAGATGACCGCCGGGCCGCAGCACCCGGCGGATCTCGTCCAGGGCGGCGTCCGGGTCCACCAGGTGCTCGACGACCTCGCTGAACAGCACGGCGTCGGCCGTGGCGGCGCCGAACGGCAGGCCGTCGCCGGTGAGTTCGCCGCGCACCGCGTACGGCAGCCGGGTGCGGGCGCGGCGCAGCGCGTCCTGGGACCAGTCGACGCCGACGACGCGGTGCCCGGCGAGGTGGGGGGCGGCCGTCGCGGCGGCGGTGCCGTCGCCGCAGCCGATGTCCAGGACGGTCTGCGGGCGGGCCTCGCCCGTCAGCGCCGCCGCCAGCATCCGGGCCTGACGGACGCTGCGGGGGGTGCCGGAGGCGACGGGGACGGCGGGGTTCTCGTAGAAGTCCCGCAGCTGCGGGGGGCGGGCGGGGGCCGAGGTCACGAGGTCACCTCCGTGGCGTGCAGGTGGTGCTCGAACAGGTCCCGCAGCCGGGCGCCGTCGCCGTGCCCGAGCAGGGACCGCGACCAGCGCAGGACGAGGTGGAGGCGGCCGGCGGTGGAGGCGGTGGTGACGGTGAGGCCGCGGGGCATCCGGGCCGGTGCCGAGAACCACACCGCGTGCGCCCGCCCGGCCTCCTCGCCGAAGTCCAGCGGGTAGGGGATGCGGCCGATGTTGCTGAGCAGGGTCGTCGACGTCCACGGCGCGGCGGCCCGGCGCAGGGCGCGGGTCAGGGCGGCGCGGGCGGCGACCGGGGCCCAGGGGGAGGTCAGCAGGGCGGCGCCGTGGCCGAGCTGCGGACGCGGCAGCGCCTTCAGGGCGCGGGTGCGGGTGGCCGTGTGCCGCAGCAGCGCCGCCGGGTCGGCGGTGTCCAGCTCCTCGGGGGAGAAGGGGACCTCGACCAGCCGGGTGCCGTTGCCGATGGGCATGCCCGCGTCCCGGGGCCGGTCGTCGACCGGCATGGTGATGCGCAGCGGGCGCGGGCGGGCACCGTGCTCCCGGTTCCAGTCGGCGACGGTGCGCGCCGTGGCGACCATCAGCTGGTCGTTGACGGTGTAGGCGGCGCCCTTGGGGCGGTGCGGCAGGGCGAGTTCGACGACCAGCATGCCGTTGCCGGGGGAGGGCTCGGGGGAGCCCGGGGCCACCCGGGCCGGGCGGGACCACGGGGACGGGCCGGCGACGGCGGGCGGTGCCTCGCCCGTGGTGCGGACGGGCGGTGCCGCGGGGGAGTTGTCCCGGCCGCCGTACAGCTCCGCGGCGGTGGCCAGCACCCGCAGACAGGCGGGCCCGTCGAGGGCGGTGTGGTTGACGGTGAGCAGCAGGACCGTTTCCCCGCCGCCCGGTGTCTCCCGGCCCGCGCCCCGCACCACCTCCAGCCGGATCGGCGGCGCGGCGGACAGCGGGGGCGCCTCGGCCAGTGCCCGGGTGCGCGCGTCCCGCAGCGCTCCGCGCCCCGGCGGCGCCGCGCTCACCACGTCCAGATCGGGCCCCGGGGTCAGCTCCCACTCGTAACGGCGGCGGTACCACGGCCCCGGCGCCTCCCGCATCAGGATGCGCGGGTGGCGCAGCAGGGCCTCGGCGACGGCCGTGCGCAGCCGGGCCACGTCGATGCGGCCGGGCAGGTGGACCTCGATGTGGACGGTCTCCGGCTCCTCCTCCTGGAGGCAGTGCCGCGCCACCTCGTCCACCACCGGGAACGGGATGCGCACCGGCGCCGTGGCCGTGCCGGCCCGTGCGGTCGTCATGGCCGCCCGCCCCTCTCCCCGGCGACGCCGGGCAGCGGCCGGGTGGGCGCCTCCGGGTCGTTCACGAAAGGCGCCGGGGAGCCGGCGGCGGGCTCCGGGGGACCGGCGGCGGGCTCGGCGGAACCGGCGGCGGGCTCCGGCCGGCCCCAGCTCACCAGTGCCGCGAACAGCCCGGCCAGCGCCAGCAGTTGCGCGACGTGACCGAAGGCTCCCGCGCCCGCCCCGGGCGGCTCCCCGGCCCCGGACGCGGCGGCGATCCCCGCCCCCGCGAGGGCCGCGAACGCCACCGGCGCCAGCAGCGCCGCACGCCGCCACGCCAGTACCGCCAGCGCCGGCACCAGCAGCGCCCACCACCCGGCGATCACCACGCCCACCAGCGTCACCGCCACCGTCCCCAGCCAGAGACCGGGCGCCGGGGCCGGCGGCTGCGGGCTGTCCGGGCCGGGCTCGCGCCGCCGCCACAGCGCCAGACCGATCAGCGCGGCGATGCCCACGCCGGAGCCGATCAGCGCGGCGTCGTACGTCGTCGCCGGCTCGTACGACAGCTTCACGGAGCCGCCCGTGCCCTCGGGGACGCGCCAGCCCTGCTGCCAGCCGTCCAGCCGCACCGGCGTCAGCTCCTCGCCGTTCAGCGTGGCCTTCCAGCCGTCGTTGAAGTTCTCGTACATGGTCAGGTACGAGGCGGCGCCCGAGCCGACGGTCAGCTCGCGGCGGTCGCCCAGCCAGTCCCGGACCTCCAGCTCCCGCCCGGCGGCGGGGGCGTCGCCGAGCGAGCCGCGGGTCAGGGTCACGCCGGTCAGCGTCAGGGGGCCCGCGTCGCCGCCCTCCAGCCGGTGCGCACCGGCGGACAGCTCCACCCCGGCGTCCTCCCGCCCCTCCTGACACAGCGTCACCTGGACCGGCCGCCGGTCGACCAGGTCGCCCACCGTGCCCTCGACGGACGTCTGGTACAGCTCGCCGTCCAGCGCGACGTCGGGGCCCCTGCCGCAGGGCAGCGTGAACTCCCGGCCGGCGTCCGGCCGCGGGGTGCGCAGCTGCTCCAGCGCCGGGACGTAGGCCTCGGTCAGGCCCACCGGCAGCTGGAGCTTCTCGTCGGCGACCGGGTTGTGCAGGGTCAGCGGCGCGGTCTCGGTGACGGTGATGTCCAGGCTGTCGGTGGTGATCGGCTCGAAGCGGACCCAGCCGTTCTCGTCGACCCCGGCGATCACCGCGCCGTCCGGGGAGCTGATGTGCACCTGCGTGGGCCGGGTGGACAGCCCGCCCGCCGCGGCCAGCACCAGCCGGTCCACCGCCACCTTGCCCTCCCAGCGCAGGTGGATCGTGGGCCGGTCGCCCGCGATCCACGCCGTCGTCAGATCGCCGTCGGTGAGGTTGCGCGCCGAAAGGCCCGCCCCGAGCCGCGCCGTCGAGTCGGCGGTGGCGGTGATCCGCGCCCGCTGCGAAGGCGCCACCTCGTACAGCAGCCGGTCGAGTTCCGCCCCCGGCACCGGCACCGCGCTCGCCCGCACCTCGAAGGTGCCGTCCGCCGCCGTGGTGAAGCGGCGGTGCAGCCCCGCCTCGGTGCCGGTCGGGGACAGGCCCGTCGGGTCGGCCGCGCGGTGCAGGGAGACGATCTCGGTGGCGGCGTCGGAGCGCGCCGCGTCGGTGGGCAGCCGCAGCATGCGGGTGACCTGGATGTCCGGCAGGCCGATCTCGGTGAAGCCCGCACCGGTCAGCCCGGCCCGGCGGGCGGTGGAGTCGGTGATCGTCAGCTTCATCCAGTCCGTGGCCCCCGCGGGCGCCCGGACGCGCTGGGTGCTGCCGTCCGCCCGCAGGAAGCTGGTCCGCGATCCCTTCTCGGTCTCCACCCGCACCCGGGTGGCCGCCGCCCGCACCCCGTCCTGCGGCAGCGGCGTCACCTCGAAGGAGCCCGGCATGTCGTAGGCGCCGTCGAAGCCGATGCGCAGCCACTGCCCGTCGGGCGAGCCGGGCACGCCCTCCGTCCAGGCGGTGTCCGGGTTGCCGTCGAAGGCGTTGACCGGGTCGTACTGCGGCAGGTGGAACAGCCAGTTGCCGTAGGAGGAGGCGGTCACGGAGCGGGCGCCGCGCAGTTCGGCCACGGTCTGGTGGTCCAGGCCCTCGGTGGGCAGGATCTGGTGCGGCCGCTCGCCCGGGTTCTGCACGGCGTCCGGCGCGTTGCGCTCCTCGCGGGTGTACGTGTACGAGGTGTTGGCGTTGACCAGCCCGAACCGCGTGTCGGCGCGGCGCAGCCCGTCGCCGGTCACCTGCACCTGGGGGTCGGTGAGGCCGGGGTGGCGGTCGCCGGTCAGGACGGTGGGCCGGCCGCGCAGTCCGGCCGCCAGCGGCAGCAGCGCCTCCGGGCCGCCGGAGACCACGGCCGTGCCGGCGACCGGGGCCAGACCCGCCTGTCCGGGCCGGGGCACGTCCGCGTCCGTCGGCCGGTAGATCTCCACCGCCCGGTGCCGCGGATACAGCCCCTCGACCTGGAGCGGCGCGTCCTCGGCGATCACCCCGCCGGTCGTCACCGGGCCGAGCCCGGTCACCCGCTCGTACCCGGACTGCTCCAGCGCCCGCTTGACCGTGGTCGTGGGTACCTGGCCGATCTGGTCCGGGTCGAGGTCGTTGCGGACGACGACGTAGTGGATCCCGGCGCGGCTCAGGAAGTCGGCCAGGCCCGGTATCTCCCCGCCGGTCATCAGGGCCTGCTCGACGGCGTCCATCGCACGCCGGTTGCCGGGGGTGCCGAACGGGACGTAGTCGCGCTGCGCCCAGCGGGAGTCCGCGACCACGTCGAGGGGCTGGTCGATGGTCGAGCCCCAGGTGTGGATGCCGTGCGCCGTCGCCGGGACGACCAGGGCGCGGGAGTCGGGGGAGTACTTCTCCAGCCAGTCGGCCGTGGCCTGCCAGTAGTCGGGGACCTTCTGGAACGAACCCGGGCCGAGGATCGAGCCGTTGAGGTACGGCCACACCAGCCCGGGCAGGACCAGGACGGCCGCCGCCAGCGGCAGGAACCGGCGCCCGGGCCGCCGGGCCCGGCGCGGTGCCGAGGCCACGGCCGTCACATGGGCCAGGCCCAGCACCAGCGCCAGCGCCAGGCCGGTCTGGAACTTGTAGATGTTGCGGAACGGCGCCAGCCAGCCGTCCAGCCAGTCCTGCACCAGCCCGTGGAACGGGGCGCCGAACGCGCCGCCGTATCCGGCGAGCAGCACCAGCGCCGCGACCAGCACCGTCAGCACCAGCCAGCGCCGTTCCGGCATGTCCCGCCGGGCCAGCCCGGCCAGGCCCAGCCCGGCCGCCAGCGCCGAGCAGACGACGACGAGGACCGAGGACGCCACCGTCCAGCCCGCCGGCAGCCAGGCCTCGCCGAAGTGCAGATAGGCCACCCAGTTGCCGGCGCCGCGCAGCGCCTCCGTCGCCGACATGGTGGACGTGGTGGTCTCGGCGGTCTCGATGTACGGCAGGAAGTTCTCCCCGTACGCGCCGAGCAGCAGCAGCGGGATCCACCACCACGCCGTCACCACGACCACCGCCGGCGTCCACCAGGCGATCAGCCGCCACTTGCGGGGACCGGGCGGCCGGGACAGCAGGTACAGGCCGACCGGCAGCAGGGAGGCCAGCGTGGAGGCCGCGTTCACCCCGCCCATGAACGGCACCAGCAGCGCCGAGCGCAGCGCCGCCACGCGGGCGGCGTACCGCTCGTCGGCCAGCGGCAGCAGCACCCACGGCAGGAACGCGCCGGGCAGCGCGGCGGCCGAGGTGGAGCCGACGACGGTGGTGAACACCGGCCACAGGGCGTACGCCGCCGCCGCGAGCAGTCTGCCGGCGCCGCTGCCGACGCCGAGCCGTTCGGCCAGGCGCAGCGCGCCCCAGAAGGCGACGGAGACGATCAGCGACATCCACAGCCGCTCCGCCAGCCACACCGGCAGCTGGACCAGGTCCGCCACCCAGTAGAAGGGGAGCATCGGCCACAGGTAGCCGACGTACTGGTCCTGGATGCCGCCGAAGGAGTTCTGGTCGTGCCAGAGCTGGCCGAGGCCGCCGAGGAACCGGCCCGGGTCGACCGTCACGCCCAGCTTGGTGTCGAAGGTCTGCCGCCCCGGCCGCACGGCCAGGAACAGCACGAACGCCACGGCCCAGAACCCCAGCAGCCAGCGCCGTGAGCGCGGGCCGTCCGGCGGGCCCGCGTGGGCCGCGGGGGTGGGGACGGCTGCCGGAGGAGGGGCCTGGACCGTGGTCGTCATGAAGGACACCGCCGGAGGATGAGGAGGAGGTTCCAGGTGGCGAACTCGCGGATGCCGGGCGCCTTGACGACGGCCTCCGCGAGGAAGGGCCAGTAGCGGGAGCGGGCGGCGACGATCCGTACGTCGTCGCGGGCGCGCACCTGCCGCAGGGTGCTGCCGATGTGCACCGGGAAGAGGTTCTCGCCGAGGGTGTGCTTGGCGTCCCGGCCGGTACGGCGCCGGTAGCGGGCGCGGGCCCGCTCGGCACCGAGGTAGTGCCACGGGGCCCACTCGTGCCCGCCCCACGGTGACAGCCAGTTGGTGAAGGACACGTAGATCAGCCCGCCGGGCCGGGTCACCCGCGCCAGTTCGCTCAGGAACGTCTGCGGGTCCGCCACGTGCTCCAGCACGTTGGAGGAGAACGTGACGTCGGCGGCCCCGTCGGGCAGCGGCAGCAGATAGCCGTCGGCGATCACCGTGTTCTCGGGCGGTTTCTCGCCCAGCTCCCGCGCGTCGGGCTCGCACAGCAGGGCCTGGGCCCCGCGGCGCCGGAACTCGGCGGTGAAGTGCCCGCGGCCCCCGCCGACGTCGACGACGACGCGCCCGGCGAGCGGACCGTCGTAGCGCTCCAGCTGGTCGGCGGCGTCCCGGGCGAGCAGGGAGTAGCAGGCGTCGGGGTCGTCCTGCTCGTGAAGAAAGGCCCGGAGGAGGGCGAGCGACCGTCGGAGGGACGGATCTTCGACTCGCCGGGACGGAGACGCCGGCAAGGGGCGCGGGGCTGTGTCGGGTGCGGCTCCGCCGCGTGGGCGCGACAGGCCACGACGAACCCGCAGCCGCCCGGCGATCTTGCCCACACGGCGATCAGGCGTCACCGTCCCCCACCCCTCACCGCCTCCGCGGCGACGGCCCGGAACTGCCGCACCGTCCGCTCCCAGCGATACCCCGCCGCTCGCTCCTGCGCCGCCTTCCCCATCAGCTCCCGGCGTCGCGCGGACAGCGCCAGCGCGCACCAGGCCGCCGCGAAGGAAGACTCGCCGTGCGCCAGCACCCCCGTCTCGCCGTCCACCACGGAGTCGCGCAGACCGGGCACGTCGAAGGCGACCGCGGGGGTCCGGCGGGCCGCGGCCTCGGTCACCACCAGCCCCCAGCCCTCCACCGCCGACGGATGCAGCAGCAGCCAGGCCGCGCACAGCAGCCGGTGCTTCTCCGCCTCGGTGACATGACCGGTGAACTCCACGCCGGGACCGGCGAGTTGCTCCAGCCGTTCCCGCTCGGGGCCGTCGCCGACGATCAGCAGCCGGCCGCCGGTGACCGGGCGGACCCGTTCCCACAGCCGCAGCAGCAGGTCGATCCGCTTGTACTCGACCAGCCGGCCCACCGCCACGAACAGGGGGTCCGGGGAGCGGTCGGCGCTCGGGCCGGGTTCCTCGACGCCGTTGTGCACGACCCGGATGCGGTCCCGTTCGACGCCGATGGCGCGCAGGGCGTGGGCGGTGGACGGGGAGACGGCGACCAGCAGTCCGCGCCGCCGGGCACCGGTCAGCGCCCAGTGCTCCAGCCTTCGGCCGAGCCGTGCGGCCGGGGCCAGCGGGCCGCCGAACCGCATCCGCCACAGATCGGTGTGCACATGGTTGACCAGGCACAGCGTGGGGCCGCGGTGCCACAGCGGGGCCAGATAGGGCATGCCGTTGCACACCTCGACGAGCAGGTCGGTCTCGCCGACCTGGCGGGCGAAGGCGGAGCGGGCGCGCAGGTAGTGGCCGTAGGCGCCGCCCGCGGACACCACGCGGTAGTCGCGGTAGGACGCGGGCCCGCCGCACAGCAGGGTGACCTGGTGGCCGAGCCGGGTCAGGCCGTCGGCGAGCCGGTCGACCAGCAGTTCGGAGCCGCCGGCCGACGGGTTGCCCAGGTCTCGGTGGGCGAGGAAGGTGATCCGGCGCGGATGTGGGGGGAGCGCC
Organism: Streptomyces sp. NPDC031049; assembly: GCF_055571015.1. NCBI lineage: Bacteria > Bacillati > Actinomycetota > Actinomycetes > Kitasatosporales > Streptomycetaceae > Streptomyces > Streptomyces sp. NPDC031049. The sequence continues at coordinate 288,459 of NZ_JBVIGC010000003.1, read as the reverse complement.
GGAGGGTGCTGCGGCACGCTGGGGAACGCGGTGCGCAGCGAGGAGGGCACGTGCTGGGGCATCGGTGCTCCAACTCGTCTCGGAGTGCGGAACTCGGCGTGGGGAAGAAGGGGGCGCGGACCGCTGCGGTCGCGCCCCGGCGTGCGGTGCTGCGGGGTTCCTGAGCCGTTCCTGGGAGGGGGTGTGGACGGGGCGTGCTCGGGTGGGATGGGACAGTTTTCGCCGAGCCGTTCCCCACGGCTACTCACGTGCGTGACAATTTCCGGCTTTGTTAGAGCTGATGTCACATCACTTCGTGAGGGCGGGCTCCGCCGATCCGGGCATTTCGGGCTCCGTGCGGGGGCGACGGCCGCGCGCCACCAGCACGCCCCCGGTGACCGCGAGGACGAGTCCCACCGCGGCGGCACCGATCGGCAGGGTCCGGCCCACCAGGCGCAGCTGACCGCTGTCCTTCTTCGCCTGGTCGACGGCGAACTTCTGGGTCTCCTCGGTGAACGACAGCTTCCGGCTGTCCAGCAGAACCGCGGCGTCCTGGTCGGCGCCCGGGGCGCGCAGGGTCTGCCGCGGGCCGGTCTGCGCGTAGACCACCCGGCCCGTGGCCTGGTCGACGACCAGCTCGATGCCGTGGTTGGCGTACCACTCCTCGGCCAGCACCTGCGGCCGCTCCGGCTGGTCCACGAGGCTGCCGGGGACCAGCCGGGTGCCGGTCTTCGTGGCCGGCACCTCGGCGGTGAAGCGGAGGCCCTCGTACCCGCGGATCTTCTTGCGGCCCTCGTAGTGCAGGACCACCGTCGAACCCAGGGTGTTGTCCCACCAGCGGTAGGAACGTTCCTGCACGTCGAAGGGGAACTTCAGGTACGCCTCGCCCTCGATGTACGGCTTCTCGCCGCAGCAGTGCACCGGCCGGTTGGAGTCGCGGTCGCTGACCCAGCGGTGCGGGGTGAAGTCCAGCGCGTCGTGCGGGTCGGCGGCGGGCAGCGACTTCTCGGTGTCGACCGAGGTGATCACGTCCCAGACCGCGGCGCCGCTGCGCTCGCTCTCGGCCACGTCGCCGCGGACCCGCTGGGTGACGGTGATCTTCTGGTCGGGCACGGTCTCGACGCGGTCCAGGTCGAAGACGCTGCCGGTGCCGGTGTAGACGGCGGTGGTGTCGATGTCGATCGGGTTCACCGCGGCACGCGGCTTGACGTACCAGGCGAGCAGCGGGGCCAGGACCAGCAGGAACGTGCCGAGACCCAGCATGATCAGGGAAAACGGGGAAGCAGTGCGGCGCATCCGGGCGCTCCAGGAAGTGGAGGAACGTGACGGGAACGTGCGCGTTCGGTATGGGCCGGGAACCGTAGGCGCCTCTTGACGCGGTGTCAATGCTTGTCGACACTGGCCCCGACAGGCAGGGGCGGGACGCCCGGGTGGGGCATGACCGCGCACCGAATCCGGACGGATCCGGACAGAGAGGCTGACCCTGCGATGTCCAGACTGCTCGCCGCCGCGCTGACCGTCGCGCTCGCCGCCGCCCTCGCCGTGGGCGCCGCGCTCGGTGTCGTCGCGCTGCTCCAGGCCACGCCCGACCAGCCCAACAACCCCATGATCACCTACGAGCACGCCGGTCAGGGGGACTGACCCGTGCCGGCCGCCCGCCCGGGAACCGTCGCCGCCCGATCGGCCTGGCAGGACGTGCCCCGCTACCAGGTCCGCCAGTTCGCCGCGGTCGCCCTGGCCGAGGCGCCCTCGCTGGCCGAGCAGATCCTGCGCGAGATCCGGCGCGAGTACCCCCATCTGCCCCTCGTCCTCGACGACTCCGGCGAACCGATGGCACTGGTCGGGATCCGCCGCGCCATCGAGGCGTTCGTCAAGCACCTGGAGCACGCGGCCGACTCGGACGGCCGCCCGACCGTCCCGCCCGACGTCTTCCAGGAGTTCGGCCGCGGCGAGGGCCTCAACGGCCGTTCGCTGGACTCGCTCCAGGCGATCTACCGCATGGGCGTACGGCTGGCCTGGCGGCGCTTCGCCGACATCGGCCAGCGCGTCGAGATCCCGCCGCCGGCCATGTACGAACTGGTCGACGCGGGCTACGAGTACCTCGACGGCCTGGTCGACCAGTCCGTGCGCGGCTACGCCGAGGCCGCCGCCCGGCAGGCCGGGGAGCGGCTGCGCCTCCAGCGCCGCCTGATGGAGCTGCTGTTCGCCGAGCAGCACCGGGGCGACGCCGCCGAGGTGCTGGCCGAACGGGCCGCCCGGATCGGCTGGCCGCTGCCGAGGAAGGTCGCCGTCGGTGTCCTGCTGCGCCCGGCGCGGGAGGCGGTCGCGCCCGCCGTCGGCCAGGGCGTGCTGCTCGACATGGAGTACGAGCAGCCCCGTATGGTCGTGCCCGAACCGGACGCCGCCGGCCGCCCCGAGCTGCTGAGCCGCGCCCTGACCGGCTGGGCCGGCGCCATCGGCCCGCCCGTCGCGCTCGCCGACGCCGCCAAGTCGCTGCGCTGGGCCGAGGCCGCCGTACGCCTGATGGAACGGCGGCTGCTGCCCGCCGGGGAGGTGCTGCACTGCACCGAGCACACCGAGGCGCTCGTGCTGCTCCAGCCCGAGGAGCTGATCGACGACCTGGCCGTGCGGTGTCTGGCGCCGCTGGCGCACTGCGGGCCGACGCACGGGCGCCGGCTCGCCCAGACGCTCCTGGCCTGGCTGGAGACGCGGGGCGGGGCGCCGGAGGTGGCGGCGCGGCTCGGGGTCCATCCGCAGACGGTCCGGTACCGGCTGCGGCAGATCCGGGAGCTGTGGGGGGACGAGATCGACGATCCCGACCGGCGGTTCGAACTGGAGCTGGTGCTGCGGGCGCGGCGCTTGCGGGGGGAGCTGGGGGCGCCTCCACTCGGGGGGTAGCCGTCGTCGGACGGGTGCGGGTTTGCTGTGGCTGGTCGCGCCCACGCGGCGGAGCCGCACATCGGCACAGCCCGGCGCCCCTTGGCAGCGTTGCCCGCCCGCCCCCCGAGAGCGACAGGGGCGTCGTCGTGCCGTATACCGGCGTCGCTGGACCGTTGCCTTCGATGGTGAGGCGTGACTAGCCTTTGTTCGTCATGCCGATCGCCTGTTGGTATTTCGAACGCAGGCTGGGACTCAGGAAGGGGGCCGGACCGTGGGACGCCTCGTACCTGCCGTGACCCGGGCTCTCGACATTCTGGAGCTCTTCCTCGACGGGGACGGCACGCTCTCCGCCCCGGACATCGTGCGCAAGCTCCAACTGCCGCGCACCACCGTGCACGAGCTGGTCACCACGCTCGCCGCGCGCAAGTACATCGTCCCGGTGCCCGGCCAGCCCGGACGCTACCGCCTCGGCGTGCGGCCGTACCAGCTCGGCGCCCGCTACGCCGAGCACCTGGACCTCGCCGCCGAGGGCCAGCAGGTCGCCCGGTCCGTCGCCGAGACCTGCGACGAGACCGTGCACGTGGCGATCCTCGAGGACACCGACGTCATCTACATCGCCAAGGTCGACTCCACGCACGCCGTGCGCATGGTGTCGGCGGCCGGGCGCCGGCTGCCCGCGCACTGCACCTCCGTCGGCAAGATGCTGCTGGCCTCGCTGCCCGAGCGGGAGCTGGCCGCCCGTGTCCCCGACGGCGCGGAGCTGGCCGCGATGACCCCGAACAGCATCACCGACCCGGCCCTGCTGCGCGAGGCGCTGGCGGAGATCCGGCAGCGGGGCATCGCCGTCGAGAGCCGCGAGTCCAACCCGGACGTCAGCTGCGTGGCCGCCCCGGTCCGCGACCGCACCGGTCAGGTGGTCGCCGCCCTGTCCATCTCGGTGCCGATGATCCGCTGGAGCGACGAACGCCGCGCCGAGCTGGAGGAACTGGCCGTCAAGGGCGCCGCCGACCTGTCCGAGCGTCTCGGCCACCGGAGCGCGGCATGACGGGGTACGAGGTGGCGGTACGCGCCGAGGCCGCGCTCGGCGAGGGACCGACCTGGGACCCGGACACGGGCCGGCTGATCTGGGTGGACATCCTCGGCTGCCGGGTGCACACCTACGACCCGGCCACCGGCCGCCGGACGCTGCGCACCACCGAGCAGCACGTGGGCGCCGCCAAACCGCGCGCCGGCGGCGGTCTGGTCCTCAACCTCCGCGACGGCATCGGCCTGGTCGACCCCGACGGCACCTTCCGCCGGCTGCTGCACGACCCGGTCCCGGGCCGCCGCGGCAACGACGCCGCCGTCGCGCCCGACGGCAGCCTGTGGGCGGGGACCATGCGCTACGACGAGGCGCCCGGCGGCGGCACGCTCAGCCGGGTCACCGGCGACGGCACCGCCCGCGTGATGCTGGACGACGTGGCGGTCAGCAACGGCACCGGCTGGAGCCCCGACGGCCGGCTGATGTACTACATCGACTCGCCGACGCGCCGCGTCGACGTCTTCGACCACGACGCCGACGACGGCCGGGTCACCGGGCGCCGCCCCCTGGCCGCGATCGAGGAGGGCGCGGGATTCCCGGACGGCCTCACCGTGGACGCCGACGGCTGTGTGTGGGTCGCCCTGTGGGACGGCGCGGCGGTCCGCCGCTACACCCCCGACGGGCGGCTCGACCGGGTGATCGAACTGCCGGTCCCCCGGGTCACGGCCTGCGCCTTCGGCGGCGCGGACCTGACCGACCTGTACGTCACCACCGCCCGCACGGGCCTGACCGCCCCGCACCCGGTGGCGGGCAGCCTGCTGGTGGTACCGGACGCCGGCAAGGGCCTGCCACAGCCCGCCTTCAGGGGCTGACCCCGGCCCTCCGGGGAACGCGGCCCGGAGATCCCGGGTCCCGGCGGTCCCGGGCGGGCGGGCGTCCGGGGGGCGACGGGCGTTGTCCAGTGGGTGAGCCCGGGGGCGGCGTCCGGGGCGCCGGGTGTCGACCGGTCGGTGAGCCGTGGCGGCCGGCGGCCCCTCCGCCACGGACGGGCCCCGCCGCTGCCGGGCCGCCGGGCCCGCGGCAGGGGCGGGCCTCAGTGGCCGGGACGGGCCCCGGCCCGTTCCAGTGTGTGCAGGATCTGCCGTTCCCCGCGGGTCAGGGGCGGTTCGGCGGCCGGGGGCAGGGCGGGGCCGGTCAGCGTGGCCAGCAGGGCGTCCGGGCGCAGCACCCGCGCCGGGCCCGAGAGGATGCTGGTGACGTCCCACAGCGCGGCGGCGGCCGGGTAGGAGCCGGTCGCCGCCTTCGTCAGCCGGCGGGTGAACGCGGCGGCGAGACGGTCCGCCGGACCGGGCCGGCCGCCCCGCACCCGCGGGTACAGCACGTCCTGGCCGACGGCCGTCGCCCAGGCCCCGTCCACCGACCGGGCGGCCCCGCGCTGCACCCGGCGCGCGAGACCGGGCGCGGCCGGACCGGCGCGGCGCACCTCCCGGGCGAGGACCCGCGCGCCGAGCGCGGCCACCGACATGCCCTGCCCGTAGGCCGGGTTGAAGGTGGCCAGCGCGTCCCCGAGCACGACGAACCCCTCGGGCCACTGCCGGGCCCTCTCCGCGTACCGCCGCACATTGCTCGTGCTGCGGCTGACGTGGACGTCGGTGAGCGGCTCCGCACCCAAGATCAGCCGGCCCACGATCGGGTGCGGCAGCCGCAGCGTGTAGCGCAGGAAGCCGTCGGGGTCGGCCGGCGGCTCCGCGCCCCGGGTGCCGGCCAGGCTCACCATCCAGCGGCCGTCCTCGATCGGCAGCACCATGCCGCTGCGACCCGGCCGGCCCGCGTACGGATCGGGCTGGACGACCGTCAGCGGAAAGCTTTCAGCACCCTCGGGCACGCGGTAGATGCGGGTGGCGTTGACCAGACCGGAGTCCACGCCGCGCTCCCGGATGCCGGACACCCCCAGCTCCCCGAGCCAGCCGAGGAAGCGGGAGCCGCGCCCGCTCGCGTCCACGACGAGCGCGGCGCCGAGCACCTCCTCGCCGGAGCCGGAGCCGGAGCCGGAGCGCGAGCCCGAGCCGGTTCCGGTTCCGGTTCCCGAGCCGGTTCCGGCCCCGGCGCCGACGGCGGTCCTGACCCCGGTGACCCGGTCCGCCCCGCCGGCCAGCCCCACGGCGCCGGCCCGGCGTATGCGGACCCCGGGAAGGGCCTCGACGGCCTCCCGCACCACCCAGTCCAGCAGCGCCCGGCTGCACGTCACCATGGCGGGCCCCGGATGCCGCCAGCGCCGGAACCAGCCGTCCGGGGTGAGCACCACCATCCCCTGGCCGAGGGAGACTTCATGGGCGCCGGCGGCCAGCAGCCGCTTGCGCAGGCTCACTCCCGGCAGGAGTTCCTCCATGGCGTCCATGCCGCCGGCCATCAGCAGGTGCGCGTGGCGGCCCTGCGGCACGCCCCGGCGGTGCTGGGGGCCGTCCGGCAGGTCGTCGCGCTCGAGCACGATCACCTCGTCGACGGCGCTGGACAGCGCCGCCGCGGCCAGCAGGCCGGCCAGGCCGGCACCGATGACGACAGCTCTGACGGGCATGGGACTCCTCGGGGTTCGCCGGTGCCCGCGGTCAGCCGTGGTTCCACCCGTGGGCGGCCCTCACCGTACCTTCACGAACGGCGCTCGCGGCAGGTGATGCGGCCAGCGCCTCCGCCAGCTCCACCAGCCCGCTGGTCCCAGAGACCTCCGTGGCGTGCAGCCGGTGGGTGCTCGGCGTGCGCAGCGGCTCCTCCCGGGCGGCGACGCGGCGCGCGGCGTCGGCGAGCATCGCCGCCTCCGCGGCCAGCCGGGCCTGGTGGTCGGAGTGGCCCGCGCGCAGCGCCGCCTGACGGGCCCGCTCGCGCACCCGGTCGTCGAAGTACGGGGCGAGCGCCAGCAGGGCGTCGTGGATGGAGACCTCGCGCCACTGCAACCGCTCCCGCGGCAGCTGCCACCAGGCGGCCGGCGGTGTCGGCGCGGCCTGGACGAAGCGCAGCAGCGCCCACAGCGGACCGAGCCGCCGGTAGTCGTCCAGGCCACGCCAGTGGGCCAGGGCCGCGGGCAGCAGCCGGGGCAGCACGAAGCCGGCGGAGCAGGTGAGCGCGCCGAGCGAGGCCATCGGCGGGGCGACGGACGTGGACAGGAAGTCCAGGTCATGGCCGGCCAGTCGGGCCACGACCGCCGTGTACTTGGCCAGCTGGAAGCCCACCAGGTCCATCAGGCACCCGGCCGTGATCAGGTGCAGCCCGGTCCGCAGCAGCCCCGTGACCTCCCGGGCCCACTTGACGCACACCGCGCACATGATCAGCATGGCCGCGCTGTGCCCGGCCAGGTAGAGCAGGATCATCTCCCGCAGGAACGGCGCGTCGGCGTAGTAGGTGTCGAGGTCGGTCAGCCGCTCGGTGTGCGCGTCCCCCAGCGCGAACAGCACGACGAGGGCGACGATCAGCAGCGCGTAGGCGGCCATGGTGCGCAGCACCCGGCGGCGGACCCGCTCCCGGGGCCCGCCACGCCAGTTGATCAGCAGCACCACCAGCGAGCAGCTGTACGCCGAGAGCATCCCGTAGGTCAGCGGCGCGCCGAAGTTCGGTACGCCGGTGACATCGTTGACGGCGGCCAGGGTGAGCGGTGCCGAGCAGACGAAGACGAGGGCGCCCAGCAGGATCGCCGCGCAGGTGGACACGGTCAGCGGATCGCGGAGCGCCACGCTCGGCCGGCGCAGCAGCACCACCGAGGACAGGGCGAAGACCAGGGCCGCCAGATACACGACGAGGCTCATGCCCGTGACCTCCGTCCGGTCCGCGCCCGGTTCATACGGTGCCCGTGGCGGTGGCGGCGTCCTGCCGGGCGGCGGGGCGCTCCGCGCCGGTCAGCGCGTCGGCGACCATGGCGAGCACCCCGGGTCCGGGCACCGGCAGCGCCGGCCGCTCGTCCGTCCCGTGCGGCGGCGGGAGGGCGGCCGGGTCCGGGTCCGCCGGTTCCCGGACGGCGGTGGCGACGACCGCCGCCCAGGCGGCGGCCTCGGCCCGCTCCGGGTCGCCGGCCTTGTCGAGCACCGTCTGCCGGGTCCGCTCGTACAGGGAGCGGTCCAGACGGACGTCCAGGTGGCTGAGGGCGTTGTGGATGCTGGTCTGACGCCACATCAGCCGGGTGGTGGGGGAGGCGAACCGGGGCCGGGGCAGTTGCAGCGACCGGGCCGCGAGGACCCCGGACAGCTCCCGCTCCAGCGGTTCCAGGCGCGTGTACATCCGCCGGGCCCGCCGCCAGTCCGCCAGCTGCGGCCCCACCAGCGGGATGAGCACGCCGGTGACGGTCACCAGGGCGCCCAGCCCGGCGGCGGCCGGGGAGACGCCGGTGGCCAGCACCGACCAGTCCCGGCCGCTCCAGTGGGCGGCGACGGCGACGAACTTGGCGACGCTGTACCCGGCGTTGCACAGCGTGCCGACGCCGAGGACGGTCAGGCCGACCCGCAGCGGGCCGCTCACCTGCCGGGCCCAGCGCAGCGCCGAGACGGTGGTGACGCCGACGGCCGCGAGATGGCCGGTCAGGTACAGCACGATCATGTGGCCGATGTAGGGCGTGGTCGCGTAGTAGGTGTCGAAGTCGGTGCGCCGCTCCTCGGGGGCGTCGCCGAGGGCGAAGGCGGTGGCGATGCCGAGGACCACGCAGGCGTAGGCGGCGATCCAGCGGCGGGCGGTCCGGCGCACGTGCGGCCCGCCCCTCCAGTAGACGATGAGCACCTGGCTGGCGGCGCTGTAGGCGGTGATCGAGGCGTACGTCACCGGTGCCGCCAGGTTGGGGGCGCCGCCGAGGCGGTTGACGGCGCCGACGGTCGGCGGGGCGCCGAGGAAGAAGCACAGCCCGGCCAGGCCCAGCACGGCGCAGATGGCCCGCAGATAGGGGTCGGAGCGGTGCCGTATCAGGTCCGGTGCCTTCACCAGCAGGCCGAGCCACAGCACGGCGCAGCTGATGTAGTTCACCAGGCCGCTCATCCGCGCGTCCCGCGGTAGTTGAGCGCGGCCCCGATGCGGCCGGCCAGGCCCTGGGTGTCGCTGCCCCGCGCGGCGTACACCGAGTCCTCCGACGCCTCCAGCCAGGTGCGCAGCCGACGCCCCATCAGCATGCCGAAACGGTCGGCCTCCTGTTCCTCGGCGAGGCTGAAGTCGGTGCGGGCGGCGACCGCCTGCGGGGCGCCGGCCGGGGCTCCGCCGGGCCGGGCGTCGTCCTGACGGCGGCTCATGTGCCACACCTCGTGGCACAGGATCACGATCTGGTGCCAGACCGCGGCCCGCCGGTCGACCACGACCACGTCCTGGTGCTCGCCCTCCAGCCAGAGCCCGCTGGCGGTGTGCGGCGGGAAGGTCTCGCGGCGCACCACCAGGTCCCGGCCCCGCCAGGCGGCGACGGATTCCACCAGCGCCTCGAACAGGACCTCGGGGTCGGCGGGGATCGGGACCCGGATGGGGTCGATGAGAGCGTCAGCGAGGCGACGCATCTGCCTGCTCGTCCGCACCGTTCACCCCTTGCTCGCCTGGTTGCGCGGTCACCTGTGCAATATGCCAAGACATACGTGCTCCCAGCCAGCTACCGGTCAGTCGGCGACCGGAACGTTGCCTTCCTGAGCGGCCGCACGGGCGCGCACGGCCCGGAGGTCGTCGGGGCGGCGCAGGGCCCGCGACACCGCGCCGATCTCCCGCAGCAGTTCGGTGGTGTCGCGGTCGTCACCGGCCTGTGCCGGGCGGGGACGGGCGTCCACGGCGTCCAGCACGGCGACCGCCGCGGCCAGCGCCCTCGCCCGTTCCGGCGGGAAGCCGAGGCCGCGGGCGGCGGCGTAGCAGCGGTGGCGCAGCTCCTCGTCCATGGCGCGGGCCAGCGGCAACAGGGTGTCGCGGATGAACGTCTCACGTCGGGTCAGGCGCAGTTCGGGGCTGGAGCGCAGCTCGAAGGGCACGCCGCCGCCGTGCACGGTGCGCATCAGGGCGTACAGCGGGCGCAGTTCGTGGTGGGCGAGCCGCAACCGCCAGCGTTCGTGGAGGTACTGGCCGGCGTGCGGGAGGATGAAGCCGACCGCGATGAGAATGGCCGACAGACAGGCCACCGGCGGTGCGACGTCGGTGTTCAGCCGGTCCAGGTCGCCGCCCGTCCAGCGGGCGGCGACGGCGGTGAGCTTGGCGGCGTCGAAGACCAGGTTCATCGCGTAGCCGAGGCCGAGGAACTTCAGGCCCCAGCGCAGCCAGGCGTCGAGGCCGTCGGTGCGGATCCAGTTCCAGATCAGCTTGGACGTCACGAGCGCGGCCGTGGTGTGCGCGAGCAGGTACAGCAGGATCAGCTCGCGCATGTACGGCGTGGTGGCGTAGTACGTGTCCAGGTCCTGGAGCCGTTCCTCGGACGCGTCGGCGAGGGCGAACAGCACCCACAGGGCGACGATGACGCCGCCGTAGACGGAGACGACCCAGCGCCGGGCGCGGCGGGTGGCCGAGGACCGGTCGGACAGGCCGTTGCGCCAGGCGATGATCAGCAGCAGACAGGACCCGCAGAAGGCGGTCAGCAGGGAGTACACCCAGGGCGCCGAGATGTTCGGCACGCCGGTGACGCGGTTGACCCGGGCGATCGTGGAGGGCGCGACGAAGACGAACACGGCGCAGGCCAGGAGCAGCAGCCCGCCGACGGCGCGCAGCAGCGGGTCGTTCCAGAACCGGATGATGGTGGGCAGTTTGATGGCGAGGGCGGCGGCCAGGACGGTGGCCGGGACCCACCAGAACTCGGTGTAGAACCCGCTGAGGAATCCGCCCATCGCGCCCCCTTCTCGCCCCCGCCCCGCGGCGCTGTCGAGCGTACGCGCTGGAAAGTCCTGCGCAACCCATTGACGGGCCGGGCCCGCGAATCTACGGTCCCGTTCGAAGTTACGAGCGGCATACGAAATATCGAACGTCCGTGGTGGATGCCGACGGACACGGAATCTCGCAACAGATGGGCAGGGCATGGGACGACCTGGCCTGAATCGCAGGCAACTGCTCGCCGCAGCCGGCGGGTTGACGGTCGCCGGGAGCTTCGGCTTCGCGGCACTCGGCACCGGGGCCGACGCACTCGCCTCCGGCGCGGACACCCGGGTGCGCTACTGGAACCTCTTCAGCGGCGGCGACGGCTACAACATGATCGCGATGCTGGACGCCTTCCGCGCCCGGCACCCCGGCATCGAGGTGAAGGACTCCACCCTCCAGTGGGGCAGCCCCTTCTACACCAAGCTCGCCATGGCGGCGGCCGGCAACCGCGCCCCGGACCTCGGCGTCATGCACCTGGGCCGGGTCCCCGGTTTCTCGCCGGGCCGCCTCCTGGACCCCTGGGACACCGAGCTGCTCGCCCGGTACGGCGTGCGGGAGGCGGACTTCAACCCCGAGCTGTGGCGGCGGGCCGTCGTCGACGGCAAGCTCTACGCCCTCCCGCTCGACATCCACGTCCAGCTCTGCTTCTACCGCAGGGACGTGCTGAAGAAGGCGGGACTGCTCGGCGACGACGGCCGGATGGTGCCGGTCACCTCCACCGACGCGTGGTTCGAGGTGCTGAAGGAGGCCAGGAAGGCCACCGGGAAGGGCCTTCAGACCATCGGCCTGTGGCACAACGACCAGAACTTCCAGTGGTGGTTCTTCGTCGCTTTCTACACCCAGCTCGGCGGCACCTGGTTCGACGACGCCCGCACCGGGGTCACCTTCGACACCGACAAGGCCACTCAGGTGCTGGAGTTCCTGCGCCGGCACATCGCCGACGGCTACGCCGACCCGGGCTACGGCGGCGGCGCGGGCGCCGAGCAGTTCGTCAACGGCGCCCCGTTCTGCTGGGAGGGCAACTGGTCGGTGCCGGTCTTCGACAGCGCGAAGCTCGACTACGGCGCCGTCCCGCTGCCGCCCGTCTTCGGCAGGGCCGCCACCCACGCCGAGTCCCACGCCTTCGTGCTGCCGCACCAGGCCGGCCGCGGCGGCGCCACCAACGACGCCGCCCACCGGCTCGCCGCCTACGTCGTCACCCACGCCCGGCAGTGGGCGGCCGGCGGGCACATCCCCGCCTACACGCCGACCCTGTCCTCGGCCGCGTACCAGCAGCTGAAGCCGCAGAGCGAGTACGTCTCGGCGATGGACCACCAGGCCACCGAGCCGAAGGTGTGGTTCGCCGGCTCCACCGGCATCCTCGCCCAGCGCGTCGGTCCGCTCGTGGTCTCCGCCACGACCGGCTCCGCCCGGCCGGACGCCGTCGCCCGCCGGATGAAGAGCGCCCTCGCCCAGCTCCTCGCCGCGAAGAACCCCATGGATGGCAGGACCGCCGCGCAGGGAGGTGCAGCCGCATGACCACGACCGGTGCAGAGACCGTCGTCCGGCCGGTGCGCGCCAGGGCCGTCGCCGCCGACGCCACCGTCCGCCGCAAGCAGGGCTTCCAGCACGGCGGCTGGTTCGTCGCCCCCTTCCTCGCCCTGTTCGCGCTGTTCGTGATCTGGCCGCTGCTGCGCGGCCTCTACCTCAGCGTCACGGACGCCAACATCTCCGGCGAGGGCGCGAGCTTCGTCGGCCTGGACAACTACCGCGAGGCCCTGAACGACCCGCTGATGTGGGACGCGCTCGGCCACAGCACCTTCTTCACCCTGCTCGTCGTGCCCTGCATCACCGTCCTCGCCTTCCTCCTGGCGATGCTGGCCCACCACATCGAACGCGGCAAGTGGCTGTGGCGGCTGTGCTTCTTCATGCCGTTCCTGCTGCCGTCCACGGTCGCGGCCAACCTGTGGCAGTGGCTGTTCAACCCGGGCACCGGCATGGTCAACCACGTCTTCGGCCTGGACACGCCGTGGCTGACCGACAAGTCCTACGCGCTGCTCGCCGTCGTCGTCTGCACCCTGTGGTGGACGGTCGGCTTCAGCTTCCTGCTCTACCTCGCCGCCCTCCAGGGCATCCCCGCGCACCTCTACGAGGCCGCCAAGCTGGACGGCGCGAACGCCTGGCACCGCATGGTCCACATCACCCTGCCGATGCTGCGCAACATCACCGGACTCGTCGTCGCCCTCCAGATCCTGGCCTCCCTCCAGGTCTTCGACCAGGCCGTGGTGATGCAGGACTTCGGGCCGGGCCCCGAGGAGTCGACCCGCACGTTCGTGCAGTACACCCTCGAACAGGGCTTCACCAGCTACCGCGTGGGCTACGCCTCGGCGGTCTCCATCATCTTCTTCGTGCTCATCGCGGCCGTCGCCCTCGCCCGGATGTGGCTGCTGCGCAACCGTGAGGAGGGCGGCCGATGACCACCGCCGCAGCACAGGTACGGACCCGGCCGCGCAGGGCGTGGACGCCCAGCCAGATCGTGCTCACCCTCCTCGGCGCCGCCGTCTCCGCGGTGTTCCTCGCCCCCCTCGCCTGGGCGCTGTTCACCTCGCTGAAGTCGGAGACCGAGGCCGTCGAGGTGCCGACCCACTGGCTGCCCCGGGACTGGACGGGCCAGGCCTGGACGGCCCTGTTCGAGACCGGCAACATCACCAACTGGTTCATCAACTCCCTGGTCGTCTCCGTCTGCGTGACGGCGGTCGTGCTGCTGGTGAGCGCGCTGGCCGGATACGGCTTCGCCCGCACCGAGTTCCGCGGCAAGGCCGTGCTGATGGGCGTGGTGATGGCGGGGCTGATGATCTCCCCGGCGGTGCTCGGCGTCCCGCTGTTCACCACCGTGCAGCAGCTGGGCATGGTCGACACCTACTGGGGCATGATCCTGCCCCAGTGCGCGCCCGCCGCGATGGTCTACATCCTCTACAAGTTCTTCCAGGGCGTCCCGCGCGAGTTGGAGGAGGCCGCCTTCATCGACGGCGCGGGCCGCTGGCGGGTCTTCTTCACCATCATCCTCCCCCTCTCCCGCCCCTCCCTCGCGGCGGTCGGCATCTTCACCTTCATCAGCTCCTGGAACAACTTCCTGTGGCCCTACATGGTGACCAACAACCCCGACCTGATGACCATGCCGAACGGCATCGCGACCGTCATGAACTCCTACGGCATCCAGTGGGCCCAGCTCATGGCCGGCGGTCTGATGGCCGGCCTGCCCCTGATCGTCGTCTTCGTCTTCTTCCAGCGGCAGATCGTGGCGGGCGTCGCCCACACGGGATTGGCAGGACAGTGACCGTGCGCAGAACCCTCACCGCCGTGGCGACGGCGACCCTCCTCGCCCTGCTGCCGCACACGGCGCAGGCCGCCGACCCCTACCCCGACCCCCGTCCGATCACCGGCCAGCAGATCATCCACGACCCCACCGTCTCCCGCCTGAAGTCCGGCGGCTACGTCGCCTACTCCACCGGCGGCGTCATCGGCGCCCGCCTATCCGAGGACGGCCGCCACTGGGCCGACGCGGGCAACGCCTTCACCACACCCCCGGCCTGGTGGTACGAGTACAACGACACCGCCGACCCCTGGGCCCCCGACCTCTCCTGGCGCGACGGCCGCTACTGGCTCTACTACGCCGTCTCCTCCTGGGGCAGCAACCACTCCGCGATCGGCGTGGCCACCTCGCCGTCCGGCCTGCCCGGCACCTGGACCGACCACGGCAAGGTCTTCGCCTCGGAGACGACCGACCCGTACAACGCCATCGACCCGGCGGTCGTCCGGGCCGACGGCAGGCTGTGGATGGCCTTCGGCTCGTACTGGACCGGCATCCGCATGGTCGAACTGGACCCGTCGACCGGCAAGGCGATCGAGAACGCCGAGGTCCACCACCTGGCCACCCGCCCCGACGAGCCGTACGCCGTCGAGGGCCCGGAGATCGTCAAGCACGGCCGGTACTACTACCTCTTCGCCTCCTACGACACCTGCTGCTCGGGCGTGGACTCCACGTACAAGATCCGCGTCGGCCGCTCCACGTCGGTGACCGGTCCGTACGTCGACAGCACCGGCAAGCCGATGCTGGAGGGCGGCGGCGACCTGCTCCTTCAGGGCCACGGCCGCTACATCGGCACCGGCGGCCAGTCGGTCTTCACCGACCGCGGCGAGGACTGGCTGGCGTACCACTACTACGACGCCGAGGACGAGGGCACGCCCAAGCTGGGGCTGAACCTCTTGGACTGGAAGAAGGACGGCTGGCCCGCCGTCCGCCAGGGGCGCGGGGAACTGCGCGAGTGACCACGACGAACCCGCACCGGAACACGTACCGAAAGGACCCCATGCGAACCGCCCACTTCACCCTCGACCCCGCCTTCACCGTCGCCGAGGTCGACCCCCGCCTCTTCGGCTCCTTCGTCGAACACCTCGGCCGCTGCGTCTACACCGGCATCTACGAACCGGACCACCCCACCGCCGACGAGGCGGGCCTGCGCCGGGACGTCCTGGACCTGGTCCGCGAACTGGGCGTCACCGCCATCCGCTACCCCGGCGGCAATTTCGTGTCGGGCTACAAGTGGGAGGACTCCGTCGGCCCCGTGGACGAAAGGCCTCGCCGCCTCGACCTGGCCTGGCGCACGACGGAGTCCAACCGCTTCGGCCTGTCCGAGTACATCGCCTTCCTGAAGAAGATCGGCCCGCAGGCGGAACCGATGATGGCCGTCAACCTCGGCACCCGGGGCGTCGCGGAGGCCATCGAACTCCAGGAGTACGCCAATCACCCCGCCGGCACCGAACTCTCCGAGCGCCGCATCGCCCACGGCGACAAGGACCCCTTCGGCATCAAGCTCTGGTGCCTGGGCAACGAGATGGACGGCCCCTGGCAGACCGGCCACAAGACCGCCGAGGAGTACGGCCGCATCGCCGCCGAGACCGCCCGCGCCATGCGCCAGATCGACCCGTCCGTCGAACTCGTCGCCTGCGGCAGCTCGGGCCAGTCGATGCCCACCTTCGCCGAGTGGGAGGCGACGGTCCTGAAGGAGACCTACGACCTCGTCGACTACATCTCCCTGCACGCCTACTACGAGCCCCTCGACGGCGACGTCGACTCCTTCCTCGCCTCCGCCGTCGACATGGAGTCGTTCATCGAGAACGTCGTCGCCACCTGCGACCACGTCGGCGCCCGGCTGAAGTCCAAGAAGAAGATCAACCTCTCCTTCGACGAGTGGAACGTCTGGTACCTGTCGCGCACCGACGCCCAGGTCGCCGCCCTGGACTGGCCCGAGGCGCCCCGGCTCCTGGAGGACAACTACAGCGTCACCGACGCGGTGGTCTTCGGCTCCCTGCTCATCGCCCTGCTCCGGCACGCCGACCGGGTCACCGTCGCCTGCCTCGCCCAGCTCGTCAACGTCATCGCCCCGATCATGACCGAACCGGGCGGCCCGGCGTGGCGGCAGACGACGTTCTTCCCCTTCGCCCAGGCCTCGAAGTACGGCCGCGGCGAGGTCCTCGACGTCCGCGTCGACTCACCGACGTACGAGACGAAGAAGTACGGCGAGGCCGACCTGCTGCACGCCACCGCCGTCCGCGCCGAGGACGGCACGGTGACCGTCTTCGCCGTCAACCGGAGCCGGACCGAACCGCTGCCCCTCCAGGTGGCCCTGAACGGCCTGGACCTCGGCCGGGTCGTGGAGCACAGCGCCCTCGCCGACGCCGACCCGGACGCCCGCAACACGCTCGCCGAGCCGGAGCGGGTCACCCCGCACCCGGTCGAGGGCACCGAGCTGCGCGACGGCGTGCTGCACGCCGTCCTGGAGCCGCTGTCCTGGAACGTGATCCGGCTGGCGTAGCCGGCACCGCCCCCGCGGTCACCGGCCCCGCGCTCACCGGCCGGGGGAGTCCACCGGCGTCACCGGCACTCCTCCGGCCGCCGCGCCCAGCAGCTTCAGGCGCACCTCACCCGGCCCGGCGGGCGTGCCGCCGTCGGCCAGGACCGCCAGCGCGAGCGTGTTGGCGGCGCCGCGGGTGCGCAGCACGCCGCCCGGCAGGGCGAAGGTGTGCGGCGGTCCGCCCCCGTTCACGTACTGCCCGAGGTTCCAGCCGTTGAGGAAGACCTGGACCAGGTAGGCGCGGTCCGGGTCGTCGGCGAGGGCGAGCCCGATCGAGGCGTCCACGTCCGGGGCGACGTCCAGCCGGAAGGAGGTCCGGTACCAGGTGACGCCCTGCCGCCGGTCGGCCCGGGGGAGCGTGGCCGGCTCCCAGTCGCCGTCGTCGTGGCCCGGCAGGTGCCAGCCGTGCCGTTCCCCGTACAGCCCGCCGTTGTTGAGCGGACCGCGCACCGGGTCGGGCGCGCCGGCCCCCCGCAGCCGCCACCGCACCTCCGGCACGGCGCCCTCGAAGCTCGCGCCGATCAGCCCGCGCGCCGCCTTGTGGGTGCCGTGGGCGTCGACGTCGGCGCTGTGCCCCATGGGGCGGACGAGGACGGACAGCACCGGCGCCCCGGTGGCACCGCCCCCGCGCAACCGCTCACGCAGCCGCGCCGGCACCGGGAAGCGGGCCGTCGCCGTCCGGGTGCGCCGCGCGGCGTCGGCGTCGGCGGCCTCGGGCATCCGCCGGCTGCCCAGCGGCTCGCCGTCCAGCCAGGCCATCAGCACACCGTCGCTGCCCGCGCCCCAGGTGAGCGCGACCGCCTCCAGCCCGGCGGCGTCCGTCAGCCGCCCCCGGTACCAGACGTCGCCGTAGTGGAAGCCGTAGTCGTCGGCGAACAGCACCGGCTGGTGACGCGGCACGGGCGTCGGACTCGCCGACCCGCGCTTGCCGGCGACCGTCCAGTCCCGGTCGTCGAAGCCCGGCGCGGACTCCGGGTTCTCCGTCCGCCGCCGCCAGCCGTCGAGCGCGGGCAGCACCATGGACGGCGGGCCCTGCGGGCGGCGTTCGGCGGTCATGCTCCCGTCAAGGCCGCGCTTGTTGCGCAGGACGGTGCCGTTCCAGCTGACCCGGGTGGCGCCGTGCGGGCCCCACACCTCCACCCCGAGGTCGTCGACGACGTCGCCGGTGAGCACCACGGTGCCCTCGCGCACGGCGGCGGAGCGCAGCAGCGCCGGGCCGTAGACGAGGAACGTGCCCGAGGGGACCGTGCACGGCCACAGGCGCAGCGAGGTCTCGTCGTCGGCGAAGAGCAGCAGCAGCGTCCGGTCCGATCCGCCGCCCTCGACCCGCACCCGGGTCAGGCCGCCCTCGCCGAGCGGCGCGGTCACATGGAGCCGGCCCCGCTGGTAGGCCCAGGCCGCCTCCCGGTCCAGCCGTGTGGGCTGCGGATCGCTCGGGCAGTCCAGCACCACGTGGGCGGTCTCCCCGCGCCGGCCGGTGAACACCGCGATGTCCCACCGTCCGGCGGTCAGGAACGCCATGGGCTGGGCGGTGCTGTACACCAGCTTCCGCTCCCCGCCCAGCGGCACTCCGGTGACCAGCAGCCGGGCGTCGCCGGCCGGCACGGTGACCGGCGTCCCGACGGCGGTGCCGGGCAGCGTCGCGGAGACGGGCGCGTCGGAGTCGTTGCGCAGCACGTACACCTGGGCGTCGGTGTCGGGATTGGCCAGGTGGGTGACGGCCAGCCGGTCGTCCGACGCCCGCACCGCGGGGGCCCGGTCCAGCCGGGCCAGGTCCGGCAGATGGCGCAGGAGATGGCCGAGCTGGTGGGTGACGGCCAGTTCGTCCGTCGGCTGCCGTCCCGCGTCGAGGGCGGCCCCGGCGCCGTGCACCACGGGCGCGCCGGCCGCGGCCAGCCAGCCCCAGGAGGTGCCGCCGAAGGCCAGTGAGGTGCCGGGACGCGCGCCGCCCCCGGCGAGCCGCTCCAGCCGCCGCTGCCGCTCCTCGCCCGCGCCGTGGCTGGGCCGCCCCTCGGCGTACCCGCGCACCAGCGGCACGTCGATGCCGTCGGCGCGCACCCTGCGCCGCAGCCGGGCCAGGTAGCGGCTGTCGGGGGCGTCCTCCAGCTCGTAGAGCAGGACCGTGCCGCGGCCGTGCGTGTACAGGTGCCGGGCGGCGACGGCGTCGACGGCGCCCAACCAGGCCTCGGCGTGCCGCAGATACGCCGGGTCGGTGGTCCGGGCCCGTCCGCCGGTCGCGGTCAGCCAGCCGGGCAGGCCGCCGGCGTCGACGCCGGCCCCGCCCAGGTACGGCCCCGGCCGCAGGACGACGTACAGGCGCTCCTCGGCCGCGGTGCGCAGCAGCAGGTCCAGGTCCCGGACACCGGTGAAGTCGTGGCGGCCGGGTGCGGGGCAGTGGTGGTTCCAGGGGACGGGGAGGCAGACCGTGTTGTACCCGTGCGCCCGCATCCGCTGGAGCACGTCCCGCCACAGCGACGGGCTGGGCAGCCGGAAGGCGTGCAGTTCGCCCGGCCACAGCACCAGCCGACGGCCGTCCACCAGCAGCGAGTCGCGGTCGAAGGCGACCTGGTGCGCGTGCCCGTCGGCGGTGGGCGGCGCGGGCGGGGGGCCGGTGAGCACCTCGGGGCCGCCGGCGGAGGGGTGCGCCGCGCCGATGCTGCCGCCGCCGAGCGTGAGACCGAGGACGGTGGTGCCGGCAAGGGCGCTGAACGTACGTCTGGTCAGCTCCAAGGGAGCGCCTCCTGTTGCCTGTGCTGTGCGGCGTGCCCGGTGCGTCGGCGCGGGTTCACGCGCCGTTCATCACCGGGCCATTGTGTACGTCCGCGCGGCGACGGCCGAATCCCGGCGCGGTGCGGCGCCGGACACCCGTGCGTTTCACGCCCGGTTGTGCGGGTGTGAACGGCCGGGGACGCCTCTGTCCGAGGGGAGGGGAGCGGCGTACTTTCTGGCATGCGCATGACGCGCACAGGATGCACACCTCGTGTGCACACCCCCCTCGCGCACAGGAAGGGAGAGCCATGGCCACCGGCCTGCTCCTCGGCGGCGCGCTCGCCGCGCTGCTCACCTCCGTGCTGCCCGCGCAGCACCCCGCCGACGGGTTCGACGACCCGCCCCCGGACAGAATCGTCATCAAGGTCGCCACGGTGAACGGCTCCGGCTGCCCGCAGGGCACCGCCGCCGTCGCCGTCTCCCAGGACAACACCGCGTTCACGGTGACCTACAGCGACTACCTCGCCCAGGCCGGCGGGAACTCCGACCCCACGGCGTTCCGCAAGAACTGCCAGCTCAGCCTGATCGTCCACGTCCCGCAGGGCTTCACCTACGCCGTCGCCAGCGCCGACTACCGGGGCTTCGCCTCCCTCCAGCCGGGCGCCCGCGGCACCCAGCGCGCCTCGTACTACTTCCAGGGCTCCCCGAACACGGAGTACCGGACGCATCCCTTCGCCGGCCCGTACGACGACAACTGGCAGGCGACCGACAGCACCGACTGGGCCCAACTGGTCTGGGCGCCCTGCGGGGTCCAACGCAACTTCAACATCAACACCGAGCTGCGGGTGAGCGCGGGCTCGACCAACCCCGACGAGGTCAGCTTCATGACCATGGACTCGACGGACGGCGACATCAGCACGATCTACCACTTGGCGTGGAAGGAGTGCTCGCGCAAGTGAGCCCGGGGGCCGCCCGCCGGGCGGGCGGCCCGACGGTCACTTCACGACGTGCGTGAGGAAGTCACCCCAGGCCGTGGGGGAGAGGGCGAGCTGAGGCCCCTGCTTGTCCTTGGAGTCGCGGACGTGAACGGTGCGGGGGCAGGCGGCGACCTCTACGCAGTCGCCGTCGCCGCTGCTGCTGTAGCTCGACTTGAACCAGGTCAGTTCGCTGGTGCTCATAGGTCTCCTCGCATCCGCTCCAACAGGCTCACGGAGTCCTGGAGGGTGAGAGCCTGCGAACGCATCCTGGCATACCGCTTCTGGAGCACGCTGATCTCCTTCGGGTCAGTGACGAGCATGCCCCCGCGTTGCCCCTCGCAGTAGGCGAACCACTTGTTGTCCGGAGTCTCCAGCAACTGCATGGGACCTGCCAGCCCTGCGTGGGACTCTTGCACCAACGGCACGATCTGGATCTCGACGTTGCGTAGTTCGGCGATCTCCAGCACGTGATCGATGAGATCCCCTGTGACCTCCACACCGCCCGTACGCCGTAGGAACAGCTGCTCCTCGAGGATGAAGCCGAACGTCGTGTTTGGCCTTTCCCGCAGCAGTCGCTGCCGCTCGGCCCGTGCTTGCCACTGTGTCTCGGTCTGGGCCTCGTCCAGCAAGGGCCACTGGTCGGCGAACAACTGCCGCGCGTATGCCTCCGTCTGCAACAACCCCGGAATCAACCGGCATTCGTACGTGTACAGCGTGATCGCCGCGACCTCCAACTGCGCCCACCGCCGAAACCACGCCGCCAGCCCCGGCTGCCGGGCCAGATGCTGCGCCGCCCGCTGCAAGGCCCCCGTGTTCCCCAGCACTCCCTCCGCCCGCTCCGCGAACTGCGGATCCGGCATACGTCGCCCCAGCTCCACCGAAGCCACGGTGTGCTTGGACAGCCCCACCAGACCCCCGAATTCCTCCCGGCTCAACCCGGCATGCTCCCGCAGGGCCTGGACGACCGCCCCGAACGTCCGCAGACTGTCCGAGGACTCCGGCTCGCCACCCGTCCCGGCACCGCCCGTACCCGCCACACCATCGACCACCGTCGGTCACCTCCCGCGGCCATGGTCACGGCCGGTGACGAGTACTGTCCAGTCCGTGACCGCGTACGCTCGCGCAGCGTACGCGCCGCCTACCTGGTGAACCGCCCCCGGGCGCGGCCACATTGGCCGCATGACCCCACCGCACACCCCCCAACCGCCGGTCACCGTACGTGTGTTCACCCAGCGCCTCAGCGCCACCCCGCGAGGCGCCCGCCTGGCCCGGCGCCTCGCCCTGGCCCAGCTCCACGCCTGGGGCGTCCCGCACGGCAGTGGCACCTCGGAGGCCGTCGCCGTGATCGTCGCCGAGCTGGCCGCGAACGCGGTGACCCACGGCCGCGTGCCGGGGCGGGACTTCGAACTGCGGCTGTCACTCCCCACGGGCAGCATCCGCATCGAGGTCAGCGACACCCGCACCGACGCGCGACCCCCCGAGCCCGGAGACGTACGCCGCCCCGCCTCCTGGACGAGCACGGCCGCGGACTGGTCCTGGTCGAAGCGCTCGCCGACCGCTGGGAAGTGCTGGACCGCGACCCGCAGCCGGGCAAGACCGTCCGCGCGGAGGTCGACGTACCGGGATGGCTGCCCCTCTTCGGCCCCGTCCGCTGACCGCCGCTGTTGCGCGAACCGTTGACGCGCAAGGGGTTCGATTCTACGGTCCGTTCGAACTTGCGAGCGCTGTCCGAGATGTCGGACAGTTTCGAACCCCATCCGCAAGGAGGATCCGCGTGAGCCGCACCTCCCGCACTCTCCGCAAGCGCACCGCCCTGATCGCCCTCCCCACCGCCGCCCTGCTGGCGCTCATCCCCTCCACGGCCTCGGCGTACCCGAACCCCGGCCGGGTCACCGGCTCCGTCGTCACGCACGACCCGTCGATGATCCGCACCGCGTCGGGGCAGTACCTGCTCTACGCCACCGGCGGCGGCATCTCCCACAAGACCTCGTCCGACCGCATCGCCTTCCGGGCCGGCGCCGACGCGTTCGCCTCGCGGCCGAGCTGGTGGTCGCGCTACTCCTCGGTCCCGGAGGCCTGGGCACCCGACATCTCGTACCACGGCGGCAAGTACCTGATGTACTACTCCGTCTCCTCGTTCGGCTCGAACACGTCGGCCATCGGCCTCGCCGGTTCCACCACCGGGCAGCCCGGCAGCTGGACCGACTACGGCATCGTGTACACGTCCAGCTCCTCCAGCGACTACAACGCCATCGACCCCAACCTCTTCGTCGACGACGACGGCAAGTGGTGGCTGTCGTTCGGCAGCTGGTGGACCGGCATCAAGATGATCCGCATCGACCCGGCCACCGGCAAGCAGCACGCCTCCGACCGCACCCGCCACTCCCTCGCCTCCCGCCCGACCGGCACCAAGGCCGTGGAGGCCCCGTTCGTCGTCAAGCGAGGCGGCTACTACTACCTCTTCGCCTCCTACGACACCTGCTGCGCGGGCACCAGCTCCACCTACAAGGTGAAGGTGGGCCGCGCCACCAGCGTCACCGGGCCCTACCGCGACCGCAACGGCGTCTCGATGATGAACAACGGCGGCACGCCCGTCCTGGAGTCGCACGGCAGCGTCATCGGCCCCGGCGGGCAGTCGATCATGAAGGACACCGACGGCGACCTGATCGTCTACCACTACTACGACGGCAACGACAACGGCACGCCCAAGCTCGGCATCAACCTCCTGGACTGGAGCAGCGGATGGCCCGTCGCCTACTGACCCTGCTGGCCGCGCTGCTGCTCGCCCTCTCGCTCGGGCAGCCGTCGGCGAGCGCGGCCTCGTTCGCCAACCCCGTCAAGGCGGTCAAGGGGGCCGACCCCTGGATCGTCCACCACGACGGCCACTACTACCTGGTGTCGACGAGCTGGACCGACGTCATCACCATCCGCAAGGCGCCCACCCTCGCCGGGCTCGCCACCGCGCCCAGCGTGCAGGTGTGGCAGGGCGACGCCGCCTCCCGGTGCTGCAACATCTGGGCGCCCGAGCTGCACTTCGTCGACGGCCGCTGGTACCTGTACTACGTGGCCGGGCAGAACGTCGCCGACTACAACCCCACCCAGCGCAGCCACGTCCTCCAGAGCGCCGGCTCCGACCCCATGGGGCCCTACGCCTACCGCGGACAGCTCAACCCCGCCTGGATGCTGGACCCGACGGTGGCCACCATCGGCGGGCAGCTGTACCTCTTCGGCAGCACGCACGACGGGACGCAGAACATCGTCGCGGCACGGATGTCGAACCCGTACACGGTCAGCTCCTCGTTCTCCACCGTCTCCCGGCCCACGCACGACTGGGAGCGCTCGGGCGCCCCGGTCAACGAGGGGCCGGAGATCCTCCAGCGGAACGGCCGGACCTTCCTGGTCTACTCGGCGAGCGGCTGCTGGACGCCCGACTACAAACTCGGGCAGCTGGAACTGACCGGCGCCAGTCCCACGTCCGCCTCCTCCTGGACGAAGAGGCCCGTCCCCCTCTTCCAGCGCAGTGACGCCAACGGCGTCTACGGGCCGGGGCACAACGGCTTCTTCACCTCGCCGGACGGCCGGGAGAGCTGGATCGTCTACCACGCCAACGACTCCGCCTCGGACGGCTGCGACAACGGCCGGACGGCACGGGCGCAGAAGTTCACCTGGAACGCCGACGGGACGCCGAACCTGGGCACCCCGGTGCGGCTGGGCGCCTCCCTCGCCGGGCCGTCGGGCGAGCCGTCCTCGGCCTCGACGACGTACACGGTCGTCAACCGCAACAGCGGCAAGTGCCTGGACGTCGCCGGCGGTTCGGCCGCCGACGGCGCGAACGTGGCCCAGTACACCTGCCACGGCGGCACCAACCAGCGCTGGCGTCTGGAGGACCTCGGTGACGACACCCACCGGCTGGTCAACGTGGCCTCCGGCAAGGTGCTCGACACGGCCGACTGCTCCGCGGCCGACGGGGCCGGGCTGCGCCAGTGGTCCTGGCTGGACAACACCTGCCAGCGGTTCCGGTTCCTGGCCACGGACGGCGGCCACGTCCGCATCGTCAACCAGGCCACCGGCAAGGTCGCCGACGTCGAGAACTGCTCCACCGCCGACACCGCCGACGTACGCCAGTGGACCTGGCTGAACAACACCTGCCAGCAGTGGCGCCTGACACCGGCCTGACACGACCGGGGCGGCGAGCCCGGCCGGCGGCGGGTTGACGGTCGGGTGGTGTGGAGCGTCCGGCGTCACTCGTTGCGCGGAGCACATCGACGACCATGCTCGCCGCGGTCGCCCCTCCTAGGAAGCGAGGACACCGCTGGCCCGGCTGACGGCTGCCGCGGCCGTGGCCACCGTGAGGGCGGGGAGGGCGCCGCGCAGGCGTTCGGTCACCGTGCCGACGCCGAGGAGGCGGGCCATGGCCTTCGCGGTGAAGCCCAGGACAACGGCGGCCGCAGTTCCGGTGAGAATCTCGCGGACGAAGGCGGTGCTGCGAGTCAGGCCGCTCCAGCGCAGCGGAGGCACCAGGCGGCCACCGACGGGCCGGCTGATCCCGCCAAGACGCGGGCAGGTCCCACACACCGACGGTGGCGATCAGCCGTTGTCCCTGGGTGCCCGATGCAGGGTGCACCTGGTCGGCCGGGCAATTCTGGAATGATCAGGTCGGTCGAGCTTGTTGGTCACGAGGGTCATGGCGACGGCTCACCAAGGAGAAGCATGGCATCGCAAGGTCAGGAGCCGCCTGGCACACCCGGTCCGTCGGAGCGGCTTCGTAGGGCGGCCGAGACCGCATTCGCGGCCGCCGATGCGGACGAGGCCCACCGGCTGGCCATCGAGGCGCTTTCTACGGCCGACACTGATCCGACGGCATCGCGTGCGCTGATCCTGGAGAACATAGGTCGTTACATCGATGCGAGCAGCCTGAGTTGGGAGCACGACTACTACGAGCAGTCGCTGGCGGAGTTACGGGACTCCGAGCCGCTCGCCACCCGAGTACGCGTGCTGTGTTCTGGAAGCCTCGCACTCGTGCAGCGCAATCGCTTCAACGAGGGGAGAGACAAGCTCAGGGAAGCGCTCGCTCTGGCCCAACGCGACGACGACCCCGCTCTGCGGGCAGCCGCGTACGCCACCGCATCCGAGGTGTGCCTGGCACTGGGTGAACTGCACGCCTCCATCAGCCACACGCGCAACGGTCGGCGCTTCGCCATCCGCTCCGGCCAGACCGGCCTGGTTATCCGGTCCTTCTTCAACGAGGCCCGCGCAACATACCTGCTCAGCGGAAGGATCATCGACTCGTTGCGCATCAGGCGCGCGGGGATGTCGTACGCGGAAAACGTAGGCCAGGCGAGCAGCGAGGAGGGCAACACCCTGCGCATCTCCCTGGTCGAGGACCTGATCGAGGGCGGGTACTGGGAGGAGGCAAGGGGACTCCTCAGTCGCGCTCCCCACGAGGCCCGGTCCTTGAACGAGGTCGAGGAGGTGCTCGTACGCTGCTGGCTGGCGAGTCTCAGCGACACGCGCACGGAAAGCGCCCCACCGCTGGGCGCGTTGGTGTCGACGAGCAGCCCTCTGCACGCGGCCTACTTCCTCAGCTTGGGGCTCGCCTCGGCTACCCGGCTCCAGGACTTCGCTGCCGTGGAGGAGCTGACGGCACGGACGCTGCATCTTGCCCGGGAACACCTGGCGCCGCCCAGCAGCGGCCTCTACGTGGTCGACGCGCTGACCTCGGCGATCCAGGCTCAGACCGGTCAGCCGCGAGTCGTCCTCCCTGCCGAGATGGCCCCTGCACGACTCCTTGAGACGATCACGTCCCTCTACCCGTCTGTGAGACGGCACGTGGCTGCCAGCTGTGAACTCACCGACGGTGTCGTAGAAATCGCCAAGGCCGAAGTCGTCCGGGCGTCCGAAGGGCCGCAGGCCGGCCACTGGGAAGGCGCCGTGTCGGTGTTCCGGCGCACCCACGCCCGCGCCCGTCTGACGTACGCGCTTCTGCGTCACGGAGAGGCAGCCATCGCACGAGGCGAGGACACTCCTGCCCATGCCTTGCTCATCGAGGCATATCAGATCGCTTCGCGCATGGGCGCGCAGCCATGGCTTGCAGAGATCACCCGACTACTCCGCCGCGACGAAGCGGAAGAGGTCGCCGCGTCATCCGTTGCACCGCCCTCCTCACAGGTGTCCTCCCTGCTGTCTCCCCGCCAGCGTGAAGTGATCTCCCTCTTGGCCCTAGGGCACACAGACCGAGAGATCGCTGATTTGCTCGGGATCAGCCTCAGAACTGCCAACGCCCACGTGGCCCACATCCTGACTCGTCTGGGTGTGCGCAATCGCGCTGAGGCAGTTGCGTGGTTCTACCAGTCGGACCTCGCCGACGCCACAGGTAACTGATCCTGCTCCGCAGCGGGCTCCGTCTGGCCATGCCTGCGACCACGCCGACATGCAGCGATGCCCGCAAGACACACAAGCGCCACGCCTGTCGCCTGCCACGGACTCATTCTCTGTGAAAGCATCACGAACCCTACGACTGTCCCCACCGCGGGCTCCAGACTCACGAGCGTGCCGAAAGCGGAAGCGGTGAGATTACGCAGCGCAAATGTCTCCAGCACATGGGGAAGGATCGGCAGCAGGACGGCTGCGAGCGCCGAGATGATCAGGATCCTCGGGCTCCACCAGGCGGAGGTGATCTGGCCAGCGCTGGGAATCGTCATCAGCACCGCGGCGACCCCCGTGGACAGGGCGATTCCCTGGACCCCTGTGAAGCGGTCCGCCACCCGCTGTGTGAGCAGAATGTATCCGGCCAGTCCCCCCGCAGCTCCCAGGGCGAAGGCAATTCCGGTCCAATCCGCGGATGCATGCCACGGCTGGGTCAGGAGCAGCACGCCGGCCAACGCGATGACAGGCCATACCGCATCTGTCGCCTTCCGCGATCCCGCTACCGCGATCACCAACGGACCCGTGAACTCCAGGGCGCTCACAGTACCCAGAGGAAGTCGGCTGATCGCCTCGAAGGAGCAGAGCGTCATGACCGCAGTCGCACCGCCCAACGCCACCGCCGCCCCGGCGTCCCCCCGCGACAATCGACGGACGGCCGGACGGGCCCACAGCAACAACAACACAGCGCCGAAGCCCAGCCGCAGCCAGGCTCCGCCCGCAGGAGTCACCTCATCGAAGATCATGACGGCCACGGCGGCGCCGCTTTGCACACTGACCATGGCCGTCAACGCCGCCGCTGCCGCCGGCAGTGTCCCGCGGCCCGCCGGTAGCGTGTTGGGTGGCATCTCAGTCCGGCACCTTGGTCGCTCGCACGAGGAAGGCTGTCTCGGCGAAGAAGAATTCGCCGCTACGCGCGGCGTCCTCAACGGACCGCACCCACTCGTCGACCTCCGCGACCGACAGCGGTCCGGTGTTGTTGCAGCCCCGCTCACGCAGCGCTCCCGCCATCTGGCGGACCCGGTGATGAGCAAAGCCTTCTAAATCCGTTGCGGTGGTCACATGGGTTTCCACCTTTTCCAGACGCAGCGGACTGCTCCGAACCAGGGAAGCTACTTTGCGGCCCATCCAGGCGTCAGAGAACTCCATCCATTCCTCGGGAAACTCAGCCCAGCCGTGGCACACTGCCCGGGTCAGTTCCTTATTGCCGGCTCGGATGATCAGTGCGTCGTAATCGGTATGCGAGAACACAGCTGTGCCGCCGGGGCGAAGCACCCGCACCGCTTCTGCTATCAGCGACGGTGGGTTGGGTAAGAACTCCAACACATCGTGGCAGACGATGCCGTCCATGCTTCCTGCCGGAAGAGGAGTCGGCTTGGACAGGTCGTGGACCGTGAGTTCACCCTCGGCTCCGAGGTTTGCAAGTAATGTATGAGCGGATTCGACGGCCTCGGGGTTCACGTCGTACCCATGCAGCCGAGATTCCGGAGAAACCTCGGCAATCGCTGCCAGAGTCCCTCCCTCACCGCATCCCAGATCCGCCACGTGCCACCGGGGCGACGGGGCAAGGCAAGAAGCGAGAGCGTGATGAATCGAGTGCCCGGGCTGAGGCATTCCGATGACCTCTCTGATCCGTGAGCAGTTGCAGAGAGATTTCTACCTTCGTACGGGCCGTGCGGCATCGGTAGGACTACCTACTGCCCGACTGACAGCGGCCGCCGAAGCCCATGATGGCGCTTTTTGGCCTCTCTGCTGCTGCCTATGTCTCTGACCGCTTCCTGCACAGCGCTCGGAGTATGGTCGGTTGTGTCTCCGCGGGCGCCGGCGCCCGGGGTTGCCGGGCGTGACAGCCTGCTCTCGCTTTGATGTGATCTGCGCGGGTCGAGGGGTTATGAATCCTGTCCTGAAACGACTGCTGCACGCTCTGGTGGAACTGTCATGTGACTTCCACGTTCGCTTTCACGACGCGGCCTTCACCACGGAGCAGGCGGCACGGTTCGAGGCCAGCGAGCTGACGGGCAACACCAAGTGCCTGGCCCTACGGGACAAGGACGGAGCACGCGTGGTCGCCACGGTCTGCGGCACCAGCCGCCTGGACCTGGAAGCCGTCCGCGCGGCACTCAACCTGCGCCGGCCGCGCATGGCTTCGGCCGCCGAGCTCGGTTCCCAGTTCGGTGTGGAGCAGGGTGGCGTGGCTCCCGTCGGCTATGCCGAGGGCGTAGTGGCCCTGGTGGACACGGCGGTGCTCACGCAGGAGAGGATCCTGATCTCACCGGGCGTCAACGATGCCACGCTGGAGATTTCCGGCAAGGACTTCGCCCGGCTCGCCGACCACTTCGGCGCCACCGTCACCACAATCAGCCGCCGTGAAGGCTGAAGCACTCGGGTAGGACGCTGGTCGGATCCCGCTGAGGCGTGGGGCCGCTCAGTGGTTGCCGTGCAGCCCGGAGCGGGGCGAGGCTCTGACGCGAGCACTAGCCGGTCCGGCCCATCCCCGCCGGGTCCGGCCAGGCCGGGGCGGTGGCCGGTCGGCCGGTGGCCGGGACCGCCTCCAGGCCGTTGGTGCCGCGCACCTGCGCCGCGGTGAGGCCGCCGCGGGCGGGGACGCCGGGGGGTGTGGGGCCGGTCTGGACGGGCGTCGGTGCCGGGACCGGTGCGGGTGCCGGTCCCGGCACCGGCATCTGGGCGGCGGGGGCCAGGGGCTGGGCCGCCGCGGGCAGCGGCAGGGGCTGCGGAGCGGGCGCGGGCTGGGGGACCGGCGCGGGATACGGGGCGGGCGTCGGGTGGGCGGCCGGGGCCGGCTGCGCGGTCGGCGTCGGCTGGGCGGCCGGGGCCGGGGCCGGTTGCGGGGCGGGGGACGGCTGGGCGGGCGGGGCAGGGTACGGAGCCGGCGGGGATGCCGGTCGGGGCGCCGCCGGCAGCGGCATCCCGGCGCCGGGGGCCGGCTCATCGGCCGGAACGGCGGCGGGGAGCGGCATGCCGGTGCCGGCGGCCGGAGCGGGGGCGGCGGTGAGGCCCGGGGCACCGATGCCGGCGGCCTGCGCGGCGAGCCCCCGCACACCGCCCCCGTTGGTCTCGCTCACCAGGCGGTCCACCGCCGCCGTGCCCGAGCTGTAGCCGGTCCCTGTGGCCGGCCCGGGCACGGCGGCTCCCCTCCTGGACGTCCCGTAGAGCACCTCTTCCAGGCCGGACACCAGGCGACGCACGTCCACCTGGGGGCGCACCACGAGACGCAGGAAGCGACTGGACGAACCGATCTTGTTGCCGCACTCGCGGACCAGGACGCGGTGCTCGGTGAGCAGCCGGTCCCGGACCACGGTGCCCTCGGCGCCGAGGGGGAGGCGCACGAAGAGGAAGTTGCCCTGCGAGGGGTAGACCGTCAGGCCGGGCAGCGCCGACAGCCGGCTGGACATCTCCAGGCGGTCGCGGCGGACCTGATCGAGGCTCTGCGCGTACTCGGCGCCGTGGTCCCGCAGCATGAACACCACGTGCTCCGCGAAGGAGTTGAGGTTCCACTTGGGGAGCGCCGCCCGCACCCGGCCGGCCAGCGCCGGGTTGGCGACCAGGTAGCCGAACCGGATGCCGTGCAGGCCGAAGTTCTTGCCGAGGCTGCGCAGGACGACGACGTTGGGCCGCAGCATCGCCTCCTGGACGACGGACGGCTCGGCCTCGGCGTCGGCGAACTCCAGGAAGGACTCGTCGACCACCACCAGGTCCCGGTCGGCCATCGCGTCCATGAACTGCACCAGCGAGTGCTTGTGCAGATAGCCGCCGTCGGGATTGTTGGGGTTGCAGACGACGACGGCCCGGGTGCCGCGCGTCCGGACGAAGTCGGCGTACTGCGCGAGGTCGAGGGCGAAGCCACCGGACTCCTGGAGCGGGAACATGTCGACCCGCTTGCCGGTCTCCATCGGCTGGTCGGTCCAGCGGCCGAAGGTGGGGACGGGGACGGCGAGGGACTCGCGGACCAGCAGATGGTCGAGCCAGGTGATCAGCTCCGTGGAGCCGTTGCCCATGGCCACGCACTGCGGCGGCAGTCGCAGCAGGTCGCACAGCTCCGCCGTGATGGTGTCCGCGCCGCTCGGGTAGTACGTGACGATCTCCCGCAGCCGGGCCGCCAGCTCGTCGAACATCGCCGGCGTGGGGAAGTACGGGTTGCAGGGGATGCAGAAGTCCACCGGACCGGCCACGTCGCCCTCTCGCGTCAGCGCCGCCATCGACGGGCTGTGCGCCGCGGTGCTGCGGAACAGCGAGGTGACGTTGCCGGTCAAGGGAACCTCCGTCTCTGGACGGCCCGCGCGGGGGAGCACGGGCCGCCCATGAGTACGGAGCGGGGCGTAGCGCCGTTCAGCTCATGTGAGGAGAATGTGACGGCCGAGGCGCGAGCGGCCGTCCCCGCGGCGTCACGCGTCGAACGAGTGCACCGTCGTCGTCCGGTACGTCTGCCCGGGCCGCAGCACCGTCGAGGGGAACGCCGGCTGGTTCGGCGAGTCCGGGAAGTGCTGGGTCTCCAGGCACAGCCCGTCGCCCTGCCGGTACACGGAGCCGCCGGTGCCGGTCAGGGTGCCGTCGAGGAAGTTGCCCGAGTAGAACTGCACGCCCGGCTGGTCGGTGGCGATGCGCACGGTGCGGCCGGAGCGGGGGTCGCGCAGGGTGGCGATGTGCTCGGGGCGGTCGGTGACGCCCTTGTCCAGCACCCAGTTGTGGTCGAAGCCCTGGGCCGTGACCAGCTGCGGGTGCCCGGCCCTGATGTCCCGGCCGATCGGCTTGGCCCGGCGGAAGTCGAAGGGCGTGCCCGCGACCTTCGCCAGCTCGCCGGTGGGGATCAGACCCGCGTCGGTGGGCGTGTAGCGGGACGCGGCGATCGACAGCTCGTGGTCCTCGACGGTGCCGCTGCCCTCCCCGGCCAGGTTCCAGTAGACGTGGCTGGTGAGGTTGACGACCGTGGGCTTGTCGGTGGTCGCCGCGTAGTCGATCCGCCAGTCGCCGCGCCGGGTGAGGGTGTACGTCACCGTCGTCCGCAGCGTGCCGGGGTAGCCCATCTCGCCGTCGGCGCTGGTGTAGGACAGCCGCAGGCCCACGTCGGAGCCCTCCCGGAACGGCTCGACGTCCCACACCCGCTTGTCGAAGCCCTGCGCGCCGCCGTGCAGGCTGTTGTCCCCGTCGTTGACGGAGAGCTGGTGCTCGGTGCCGTCCAGGGTGAAGCGGCCGGAGTCGATCCGGTTGCCGTAACGGCCGATCAGGGCGCCGAAGTACGGGCTGGAGGCCACGTAGTCGTCGAGGTTGTCGAAGCCCAGCGAGACGTTCTCGTAGCGGCCCCGGCGGTCGGGGATCTCCAGGGACTGGACGATCCCGCCGTAGGACAGGACCTTCATCCGCGTGCCGCCGTTCTCCAGCGACCAGCGGTGCACCTTCGTGCCGTCGGCGAGCGTGCCGAACTGCTCCTTCACCGGCTTCCTGCCTCCCGTGGCGTGTGCCGTGCCGGTGCCCGCCGCGGTGGCGGCGATGCCGGCCGCGGCGGCCCCTGCGATGACCGTGCGTCTGCTCAGTTCCATGTGCGGCTCCTGTACTCCCGTGAAAAGAAGCGGGCCCCGCCGGCCGGCGGGGCCCAGGTCCGTTACGAACCGACCCTGCGCTTGTTCCACACGTCGAACCCGACCGCCGCCAGCAGCACCAGGCCCTTGATGACCTGCTGCCAGTCGGTGCCGATGCCGACGAGGTTCATGCCGTTGTTGAGCACGCCCAGGACCAGGCCGCCGATGATGGCGCCGAGGACCGTGCCGACGCCGCCGCTCATCGACGCGCCGCCGATGAAGGCGGCCGCGATGGCCTCCAGCTCGAAGTTGAGGCCGGCCTTGGGCGAGGCGGCGTTGAAGCGGGCGGCGAAGACCAGACCCGCCAGGGCCGCCAGCATGCCCATGTTCAGGAAGACCAGGAAGGTGACCTTCTTGTCCTTCACGCCCGACAGCTTGGCCGCGGGCAGGTTGCCGCCGATGGCGTAGATGTGACGCCCGATCACCGCGTTGCGCATCACGTAGCCGAAGCCGACGACCAGCGCGGCGAGGATCAGCAGCACGATCGGCGTGCCCTTGTAGCTGGCGAGCAGCAGCGTGGCGGCCAGGATCGCGGAGACCAGCGCGACCAGCTTGAGCAGGAACAGCTTGGCGGGCGGCACGTCGAGGGAGAACTCCTGCTGCCGGCGGCGGTCGCGGACCTCCTGGAAGACGACGAACGCGATCAGCGCGAAGCCCAGCAACAGGGTGAGGTTGTGGTAGTTCGTCTCCGGACCGACCTCGGGCAGGAAGCCGTTGGCGACCTTCTGCAGCCCCCTCGGGAACGGGCCGAGCGTCTGGCCCTCCAGGAAGATCTCGGTCAGGCCGCGGAAGAGCAGCATGCCCGCCAGGGTCACGATGAACGACGGTATCCCGCCGTAGGCGATGAAGAACCCTTGTACCGCGCCCGCCAGTGCGCCCACCGCCAGGCACAGCACCACGGCGAGCGGCCAGGGTATGTCGTTCCTGACCATGAACACCGCGGCCATGGACCCGACGAACGCCGTCAGCGAGCCCACCGACAGGTCGATGTGGCCGGAGATGATGACCAGCATCATCCCGATCGCCAGGATCAGGATGTAGCTGTTCTGGAGCACCAGGTTGGAGACGTTGCGCGGCAGCAGCAGGTCGCCGTCGGTCCACACGGCGAACAGCGCCACGATCAGGCCGAGGGCGATCAGCATGCCGTACTGCCGCATGTTGCGGCGCATGCCGTCCAGCAGCAGCCGGAGCAGGCCGTCGCCGGTGCCCGCCCCTGACTTGCCGGGCGGCGCGGGGGCCGGTGTCCTGGCGGTCACGTCCGTGCTCATCGGGTTACCTCTTTGTCCTTCGTCATCTGACGCATCAGCGCTTCCTGGGAGGCCTCGGCCCGGGAGAACTCGCCGGTCAGCCGCCCCGCGGCCATCGTGTAGATGCGGTCGCACATGCCGAGCAGCTCGGGCAGCTCGGAGGAGATGAAGACGACCGCCTTGCCCTCGGCGGCCAGTCGGTCGATGACCGTGTAGATCTCGTACTTGGCGCCGACGTCGATGCCGCGGGTCGGCTCGTCGAGGATCAGCACGTCCGGACCCGCGAAGATCCACTTGCTGAGGACGACCTTCTGCTGGTTGCCGCCGGACAGCTTGCCCACCGGTTCGAAGACGGTCGGCGCCTTGATGTTCATGGACGTGCGGAAGTCCTCGGCGACCTGCCGCTCCTCGTGCTCGTCCACCACGCCCCGCCTGGCGACCTTGCCCAGTGCGCTGAGCGAGATGTTGCGGTTGATGGTGTCGATGAGGTTCAGGCCGTAGTGCTTGCGGTCCTCGGTGACGTAGGCGATGCCGTGCTTCACCGCCTCCGGGACGGTCTTCGTACGGATCTCCCGGCCGTCCTTGAGGACCGTGCCGCCCGCGTACCGGCCGTAGGTGCGGCCGAAGACGCTCATCGCGAGTTCCGTGCGGCCGGCGCCCATCAGCCCGGCGATGCCGACGATCTCCCCGCGCCGCACCGACAGCGACACGTCGTCGACGACCTTGCGCTGCTGGTCGATGGGGTGGTGCACGGTCCAGTCGCGGATCTCCAGGGCGGGGGCCGCGCCCTCCTCCGGCTGGTGCGGGGTGCGCTCCGGGAAGCGGTGCTCCAGGTCACGGCCGACCATCCCGCTGATGATCCGGTCCTCGGTGGTCTCCGGCGCCTTGACGTCCAGCGTCTCGATGGTGCGGCCGTCGCGCAGGATCGTCACCGAGTCGGCGACCTTGCGGATCTCGTTCAGCTTGTGGGAGATGATGATCGAGGTGATGCCCTGCTTCTTCAGCTCCAGGATCAGGTCCAGGAGCTTGCCGCTGTCCTCGTCGTTGAGCGCCGCCGTCGGCTCGTCGAGGATGAGCAGCTTCACCTTCTTCGACAGCGCCTTGGCGATCTCCACCAGCTGCTGCTTGCCGACGCCGATGTCGGCGACGCGGGTGTCGGGGTGGTCGGTGAGACCGACCCGCCGCAGCAGTTCGGTCGCGTGCTTGAGGGTCTCGGTCCAGCTGATGATGCCGCGCCGGGCGTGCTCGTTGCCGAGGAAGATGTTCTCCGCGATGGAGAGGTAGGGCACCAGGGCCAGTTCCTGGTGGATGATCACGATGCCGTGCTGCTCACTGGCCCGGATGTCCCTGAAGGCGCACACCTCTCCCTCGAAGAGGATCTCGCCCTCGTAGCTGCCGTGCGGATGGACGCCGGAGAGCACCTTCATCAGGGTGGACTTGCCGGCGCCGTTCTCCCCGCAGATGGCGTGGACCTCGCCCTGCCGGACGGTCAGGGAGACGTCCGACAGCGCCTTGACGCCGGGAAAGGTCTTGACGATCGAGCGCATCTCCAGGACGGGTCCCGCCATGGTCGTGCCTTCCAATCACTAGGGTCCGGCGGTCAGTTGAGGTCGCTTTCCTTGATGTAGCCGGAGTCCACGACGACCTTCTGGTAGTTGGACTTGTCGACCGCCACCGGCTCCAGCAGGTACGCGGGCACGACCTTCGCGCCGTTGTCGTAGGTCTTGGTGTCGTTGACCTCGGGCTTCTTGTCGTTGAGCAGGGCGTCGACCATGTTGGAGGCCACCTTGGCGAGTTCGCGGGTGTCCTTGTACACGGTCATCGACTGCTGGTCGGCGATGATCGACTTGACCGACGCGACCTCGGCGTCCTGGCCGGTGACGACCGGCAGCGGCTTGTCCTTGGTGCCGTAGCCGTCGGACTTCAGCGAGGACAGGATGCCGATGGAGATGCCGTCGTACGGCGAGAGCACCGCGTCGACCCGGTCGCTGCGGTAGGCGGAGGTCAGGATGTCGTCCATGCGCTTCTGCGCGGTGCCGCCGTCCCAGCGCAGCGTGGTGACCTGGTTCAGCTCGGTCTGGCCGGACTTGACGACCAGCTGCTTCTTGTCGATGTAGGGCTGCAGGACGTTCATGGCGCCCTGGAAGAAGTAGCGGGTGTTGTTGTCGTCGTTGGAGCCGGCGAACAGCTCGATGTTGAACGGGCCCTTCTCGCCGCCGTCCTTCAGGCCGAGCTTCTCGACGATGTAGGTGCCCTGGAGCTCGCCGACCTTCTCGTTGTCGAACGAGGCGTAGTAGTCGACGTTCTCGGTGCCGAGGATCAGCCGGTCGTAGGAGATCACCGGGATGTCGGCGTCCTTGGCCTGCTGGAGGACGTTGTTCAGCGACTTGTTGTCGATGGCCGCGACGATCAGCGCCCGCACGCCCTGCGTGATCAGGTTCTCGATCTGCGAGACCTGCTGGTCGGGGTCGTCCTCCCCGAAGACCAGCTTGGTCTTGTAGCCCTTGGACTCCAGGTCCTTCTTGACGTTGTCGCCGTCGGCGATCCAGCGCTCGGAGGACTTGGTCGGCATCGCGATGCCGATGGTGGCGCCTTCGGCGCCGCCCTTGTCCTCCTCGCTGCCGCCCTCGCTGTTCTGACCGCAGGCGGTCAGGGTCAGGGCGAGGGAGGTCGCGGCGGCCAGGGCGGCGAGTGCGGCTCTGCGGTGGGGCATGGTCATCATCCTTGATGTGTGCCTGATGGGACCGAGACGAGGTGTGTGGGATTGTGCGCGGTCGTGTCGTCTTTTGAGAAGGGAGTTTCCGGAACGTTATGACGAGATCTCGAACCGGTGGAGCGTGCCGGGCAGCCGGGATCCGAGCGGCGCCATGTCCGCGTCCGCGCCGTGCCGGGCGAGCAGATCCAGGGCGAGCCGTCCGCGGCGCACCCGCTCCTTGGCGCCGGCCAGGGCCACTTCCCGCAGGTGGTGGCCGTACGGATAGATCCCGGGCGCCTTGGCGAGGCCGAACTTCAGATACAGCGGGGCCCCGCGCCGGATCAGCTCGGCCACCTCGTACATCCGCACATAGCCGCCCAGGTCGTCCGGCGCCTCGATGTACATGTCCATCGGGGCGGCCGAAACCCGTCGGATCTCGGTCAGGTGATCCAGCGTCAGATCGCTGGGCACGTTGACCGAGTCCGCGCCGAGCCGCTCGTAGACCGCGAACGACGCCGGGTTGACCGGGCCGATCAGCGCCGACACCTTCAGCGTGGTGTCGGCCGGGAGCAGGCCGGCCGCCCGCGCCCGGTGCAGGGTCCACAGCACTCCCTCGTCGGCGACCAGCAGACACGTGACGCCCAGTTCGGTGGCGCGTACGGCGTCCTCCACGCACCCGGCGACCGCGTCGTGGCCGCGCGCCCGCAGGCCCGCGCCGCCGGAGTCGGTCCGGGTCGAGCCGCCGATGTCCCAGGTGCCGCGCGGCCCAGTGAACAGGCACAGCTCGATGTCCCGTGCGGCACAGGCGTCGACCATCTCGGTGATCTCGGCGTCGGTCAGCATCCACACACCGCTGCCCTGGCTGATCCGGTGGATCGGCACGTCCAGCCGCGAGGCCTCCTTCAGGACGACCGCCAGCGCCTCCGGGCCCTCGCACGAGGGGATCTCGGTGCGCCAGCGTCCGCCGCCGGGGAAGGAGTGCGGCGAGGCGTCGGCGGGGTCGGGGTCGGGGGCGCCCAGGCCGAGGCTGGTGAGCAGCCGCTCACCGGGCCTGCGGGCAGCGGCCGTGGCGGAGGGGTCGGTCACAGGCTGTCCTTAGTGTTCGATATGCCGGACAAGGTTCGCGGCACAGGGTGTGAAGGGCTTGGAGGTACGCCGGTACGGAGGCCGTCAGGTCGCCCCCGTACCGGCGTACGGCTCGGGGGCGGCTACCGGTGCCCGGGGCGCAGCAGCACCTTGCCGACCTTCGGATCGCCGGAGCCGACCAGCTCGATGGCGTGCGCGAAATCGTCCAGCGGCAGTTCGTGGGTGACCAGCGGCTGCGGATCGAGCAGTCCGGCCGCGAACATCCGCACCGTGTGCGCCCAGGCGTCCGGCGGTGCCCCGAAGACGGTGTGCACCTCAAGCTGGCGCACCACCAGATCGGTCGGGTCCAGGCCGTCGGCGCCCGGTGCCGGGATCCCGGTCAGCACCAGCCGCCCGCCGCGCCGGAGCAGGGCGGCGGCGGTGCGGGCCGCGTCGGCGGACCCGGCCGTCTCGACGACGACGTCGAAGTCGCCGGGCAGCGGCCGGTCCTTGGTGCGGAAGCCGGTGGCCCCGTACCGCCGGGACAGCGCCTCGCGGTCGTCGCGCGTGCCGACGACCAGCAGCTCGGCCGGGGACCCGGCCGCCAGGAACTGCACGGCGAACATCCCGAGGGTGCCGGTGCCGACGACCGCGACCCGCTCACCCGGGCGGGCGTTCGCCTTCAGCGCGGCGGCGGCGATGCAGGCGGCCGGCTCCAGCAGGGCGGCGGCCGTCAGGTCGGCGGCGTCCGGCAGCACGTGCAGCAGCCGCGCCGGGAGCGTCAGGGTCGGGGCCATGGCGCCCGGCTCGGTGAACCCGGTCTCCGCGTACCCGGCGGTGCACAGCGTCGTCTCGCCCGCGTGACAGCGGTCGCAGACCTGGCAGTTGCGGAAGCCCTCCCCGACGACCTTGCGGCCGACGAGCGAGGCGGGCACCCCGGTGCCGGCCGCCTCCACCGTTCCGGACCACTCGTGGCCCGGGGTGAGCGGGTAGCGCACGTACCCCTCGGGCCGGTTGCCCTGGTACACCTCGCGGTCGCTGCCGCAGATGCCGGCGGCGTGCACCCGGACCAGGGCCTCGCCGGGACCGGGGTCGCGCGGCTCGTGCGCGGCCAGCCGGTGCGAGCCCGGCGCCTCGATGACGACCGCGGCGCTCACCGCTGCGTGCCCTTCGGCTTGCGCTGCTCCCACCCCTCGGCCCACAGGTCGAACCGGGCCTGCTGCTGCGGGAACTCGGCCGCCGCGTCCGTGTCCAGCTCGACGCCGAGGCCGGGGGCGTCGGAGAGGTGGAAGTACCCGTCGACCACCTGGGGAGCACCCTTGACGACCTTCTTGATCTCCGCGTCGGCGAAGTCGTTGAAGTGCTCCAGGATCTTGAAGTTCGGGGAGGTGAAGCCGACCTGGAGCGAGGCGGCGGTGAGCACGGACCCGCCGACGTTGTGCGGGGCGACGAGCATGTAGTGCGTCTCGGCGGTGGCGGCCAGCTTGCGGGTCTCCCAGATGCCGCCGAGGTGGCCGACGTCCGGCTGGATGATGTCCACCGACTGGTCCTCGAACAGCTCCCGGAACTCGATCCGGTCGTGGATGCGCTCACCCGTGGCCACCGGCAGGTCCACCTTCTCGGCGACCTTCTTCAGCGCCCGGAGGTTCTCCGGCGGCACCGGCTCCTCCAGCCACGCCGGCTTGAACGGTGCCATCTCCTTGGCGAGCCGGACGGCGGTCGCGGGGGAGAAGCGGCCGTGCATCTCCAGCATCAGCTCGGCGTCGGGACCGATGGCGTCCCGTACGGCCTCGATCAGCGAGACGGCGTACAGGGTCTGCTCGTGGTCGA
Source organism: Streptomyces sp. NPDC031049 (assembly GCF_055571015.1). Classification (NCBI taxonomy): domain Bacteria; kingdom Bacillati; phylum Actinomycetota; class Actinomycetes; order Kitasatosporales; family Streptomycetaceae; genus Streptomyces; species Streptomyces sp. NPDC031049. The sequence continues at coordinate 249,308 of NZ_JBVIGC010000003.1, read as the reverse complement.
GTTCGAAGTGCCCGGTGCCGAACGGGTCGATCTTCAGCGCCCGGTACCCGCGCTCCATGACGCCCTGCGCGGCCTTGTGGTACGCCTCCGGGGTCCGCTCGGTGGTGTACCAGCCGTTGGCGTACGCCTTCACCTTGTCGGTGACCTTGCCGCCCAGCAGCTGCCAGACGGGGACGCCGAGGGCCTTGCCCTTGATGTCCCAGCAGGCCATCTCGACGACGGCGATGCCGGACATCACGATCTCGCCCGCGCGCCCGTAGTCGCCGTACTTCATCCGCCGCACCAGGTCCTCGACAGCGAACGGGTCCGAGCCGAGAATGTGGTTGGCCTCCGCCTCCTTCAAGTAGCCCAGGAGAGCGTCGGTGTGCCCGAGCATCCGGGTCTCCCCGACTCCCGTGATCCCCTCGTCGGTGTGCACCTGAACGTACGTCAGGTTGCGCCACGGCGTCCCGACCACGTGCGTGCTGATTCCGGTGATGCGCACGGCAGTTGCCCTTCGCTCTGTTCGATATTTCGGCACTCGTTCGAAATGCTGGCGTGACAGTAAAGACGGCGTGGCGGGGGTGTCAATGGGGTGGACACATAACGGTTTCGGGAGTTTCGGCCTCGCGGGTCCGGCCGGGGCCGGCCGGACCCGGAGGGTTTCCCACACAACCTTCACAGGGGAGTCTGGTGGCGTCACCCGCGCGGAATCTACCCTTCCCGCGTCATGGACTACTGCCACCCGTGCCGACGGCACCTCAACGGCGCCCTCGCCTGCCCGGGGTGCGGCCTCCCAGCCGACCAGCTCCACCACATCGGGGAGGACGGCCGGGAGCCCGACCCCGGACCCGACGTCCACACCGCAGCCTTCCCCGGCGGCACCGGCCCCAGCGACGCCGGCTCCAGTGACGCCGGCCTCGGTGACGCCGGCCCCAGCGACGCCGGCCGGAGTGGCACCGGCCGGGAAGGCGCCGGGCGCAGTGACGCCGGCCGGAGCGGCAACGGCAGGAGCCGTAACGGCCGGAGCGGGGCCGGGGCGAGCCGTCGCGACCGCAAGGCCGCGGCCCACCGCCGGCGCAGGCGCCGTACCCTCCTGATCACGGCCGGCTTCGTGCTCGCGGCCGGCGGCCTGAGCCTGGCCGAACTCGGCATGGACGCACCGGCCGACCCGACCCAGCCCGCCGCCGCAGGCAACGCCTCGCCGGACGGAGGGTCGTCACCGGAGGCCGGCCAGGACCCGGCCGCACCGGGGGGCGGAACCACCCGCACCGGGACACCGACGGCGTCACCGTCCCCGGGTGACACGTCGGCCTCTCCGTCGGCGTCGGCGTCGGCGTCGGAGTCCCCGGAGGAGAAGGAGTCGGAGACCGCCCCCGCGGAGGGCACGACCAGCCCTCCGGCCGCCGACCCGACCTCCGGCCCCCCGCCCACCCGCCCCCCGACCGCGCCGCCACCGGCCGACCCCACGCCGGAGCCCGCCGACCCGACGACGGAGTCCCCACCCCCGGAGCCCACCCCCACGGAAACCTGCGAGCGCTTCCTGTGGTGGTGCACCTGACCCGCCCCGAGGGCCGTGCCCCCTACGGACGCCTAACACCCGCCCGCCCCTGCGGGCGCGCCCGCCGGAGGGTGCCAGGACGGGGCGGCCACCCGCCTGGCCTCGGCGGTGGCTGATCGACGGCATACGGTTTCGTGTCCGGACGGGAGTTCCATGGCGGGACGTCCCCCTCAGACACGGACCATGGAACCGCGTCTACGACCTGTTCCGCCGATGGCAGCGGAACGGCACCTGGCACCGGACACTCACCGTGCCCCTCAGCACGGTGCCGGGGCACGCACCGTCCTCGTCGCTGCCATCGAGGAGTGGCTGTGATCAGCATTTCCAGACGCCCTACGCGACCCTGACCACGTACTTGCCCTGGACGCCGCCCGCCTCCAGCGCCCGGTGTGCCGCTGCTGTCTCCTCCAGGGGGAAGACCGTGTCCACCGCAGGGCTCAGCTTGCCCTCGACCACATGGCGGGCGAGGTCGTCGAAGTCCGCCCGCGTGGGGTTGCCGCTGAAGAAGCGCACCCGGCCGTGCCCGTGGACCGTGCTGGCCGCGAGGTAGCCGAGCGACGCCGCGGGCCGTTTCAGGTCGAAGGCGATGGTGACCATGCGCCCGCCCGGATTCAGTAGGCGCCGGAAGGCCCGCAGGTCGGTCCCCGCGGTGTCCAGGACCACGTCGAAGCGACCCAGCTCCGCCGGCAGCACGGTCCGGTGGTCGACGGCCTTGTGCGCGCCGAGCCCGCGGACGAAGTCGAGGTTGGCTGCACGGGCCAGGGCCGTGACCTCGGCGCCGTACGCCCGTCCGAGCTGGACGGCGGCGTTGCCGACACCGCCCGCCGCGCCCCGGACGAGGAGTCGTTCGCCGGGGCGCAGCCCGGCTTTGTCCCGCAGCGCGGTGATGGCTGTGGTGGCCACCGGCAGTGCGGCGGCGTCCACCAGGTCAAGGCCATCGGGGAGCCGGCCGACCCGCTCGGCGGGAACGGTCACGTACTCGGCGGCGCTGCCGAACGCGGCGGTGCGTCCCAAGACCCCCCATACGCGGTCGCCGGCCGCGAACCGTGCGTCCCCGGCACCCAGTGCGGCGACCTCGCCGGTGAAATCCAAGCCGACGCGCTTGGGGAATTTCCGGCCGCTCAGCAGGCGGAGACGGCCGGCACGGGCTGCCAGTTCGCCGCCGTTGACGCTGAACGCGCGCACCTTCACAAGGATCTCGCCGGGGCCTGGCTCGGGGAGTGGCACGCGGCCCGTGTAGAGCACATCGGGGCTGCCATAGCGGTCGTAGAGCACTGCCTTCATCATGCGGTCTGTCATCGTTCTGCCTTTGGCGCCGGGGCCCGTACAGGGATCTGGCATCGACCGTAAGCTCTTAAACGGACGCAATCGTCCGCTTGGACCGGAAGTGAGAGACAGTGATGACGGAATCCTCTCGTATCACGGCCCGGGACGAGCTACGGGCGGACGCCCGGCGCAACCGGGAGCGCCTCCTCGTCGCCGCCCGTGCGGTCTTTGCGGAGCACGGAATCGACGCCCCGATGGCGACCGTGGCCCGACGGGCCGGGGTCGGCGTGGCGACGCTGTACCGGCATTTCCCGACCCGCGACGCCCTGGTGAGAGGCGCGTTCGCGCAGCAGATGGAGACCTGCGCGCGGGCGCTCACCGAGGCTCTGGCCGCCCCTGACCCGTGGCAAGGCTTTCAGCAGCTGGTCGAGACGGTCTGCGCTCTGCAACGGGAGGAACGCGGGTTCCCGGCCGCGTTCGTCGCGGCCTTCCCGGAAAGCACGTCGGAACACGCGCGGTCCCGGCAACGAGCCGAGCGGGACTTCACGATCCTGGTACGCAGGGCCCAGGCGTCGGGCGCGCTGCGGGCTGATTTTCACCCTTCCGACCTCGCCGTGGTCCTGTTGGCACACTGCGGTCTGGTGACCGCCCTGCCGGCTGACGGTGCAGCGTCCCGGCGCCTGGTGGCCTATCTGCTCCAGTCGTTCCGCACCGACGCGGCCAACTCACCGTTGCCCCCGCCGGCTGCACTGACACTGGGCAGCCTCCCGATCGCAGCTGACGGTCCCGAGGGGCGGCAGTCCTCAAGAGCCTGAAACAACCGGTACCTGCCGCAGGGTGCATACGGTCCGACAACTCCACTTTCGCAACAGGCAGGCCCTAGACGCCCCGGCCCTCCCCCTCGCCTCCGGCCACCCCCAGCATCCGCCGCAGCAGCCCCCGCAGGGCCTCCCGCTCCGCCCCCGACAACCCGGCCAGCGGCTCACGGGCGAAACGCAGTGACTCCCGCAGCTCACGGGCCATCCGCCGCCCGTCCTCCGTCGCCGCCGCCACCTTCACCCGCCGGTCGCCGGGGTCGAGCCGCCGCTCGACCAGCCCCCGCGCCTCCAGCCGGTCCACGATCCCCGTGACGTTCGACGGCTCACACTTCAGCTTGTTCGCCAGCTTCCGCATCGGCAGCGGCTCCAGCGACAGCAGACTCAGCAGCTTCGCCTGCGCCCCGGTCAGCGCCTTCTCCGCGGCAGCCTCCTCGTAATCCGCGGAGAAGCGGGCCACGACCTCGCCGATGAGCTCGACGACTTCCAGGGTCAGCGCGTCCGGACGGCCGGGCCGGGAGTGTGGTGAGGGAGCCATGGCTCCAGGGTACCGATGTTTGACAACCTGAAATGTTCGGGAGCATCGTTGTTTCAGGTACTGAAGTACTTGTCGACTCGCTGAAAGGCGCCGCCATGACCGACTCCCCCTCCCTCCCCGCCGTCAACCGCGAATGGCACCTGCTCAGCCGCCCGGTCGGCTGGCCCGAGCCGGAGAACTTCGCCCTGGTCGAGGCCCCGATGCCGGTGCCGGGCGAGGGGCAGGTGCTGGTCCGCAACCGGTACGTCTCCGTCGACCCGTACATGCGGGGCCGGATGAGCGACGCCAAGTCCTACGTCGCCCCCTTCGAGCTGGGCAAGGTCATGCAGGGCGGCGCCGTCGGCGAGGTCGTCGCCTCCCGCGCCGAGGGCATCGCCGTCGGCGACCACGTCCTGCACTTCTTCGGCTGGCGCGAGTACGCCGCCGTGGACGCGAAGAACGCCGTCAAGGTCGACCCCGAGGCCGCGCCGCTGTCGACGTACCTCGGTGTCCTCGGCATGACCGGCCTCACCGCCTACGCCGGCCTGCTGCGCACCGCCGCCTTCAAGGAGGGCGACGCGGTGTTCGTCTCCGGTGCCGCGGGCGCCGTCGGCAGCCAGGTCGGGCAGATCGCCAGGCTCAAGGGCGCCTCCCGGGTCATCGGCTCGGCCGGTTCCGACGAGAAGGTCAAGCTGCTGGTCGAGGAGTACGGCTTCGACGCCGCGTTCAACTACAAGAACGGCCCCGTCGGCCGCCAGCTGCGCGAGGCCGCCCCGGACGGCATCGACGTCTACTTCGACAACGTCGGCGGCGATCACCTGGAGGCCGCGATCGGCTCCCTCAACCGGGACGGCCGCATCGCGGTCTGCGGGATGATCTCGGTGTACAACAACACCGAGCCCGCCCCCGGCCCGCGCAACCTCGCCCGCCTCATCCAGACCCGCGGCCGCATCGAGGGCTTCCTCGTCGGCGACCACTACGACCTCCAGCCGCAGTTCGTGCAGGAGGTCGGCCCGTGGGTGCGGGACGGCTCGCTGAAGTACCGCGAGACCGTCGTCGAGGGCATCGAGAACAACCTGGACGCCTTCCTGGGCGTCCTGCGCGGCGACAACATCGGCAAGATGATCGTCAAGCTCTGAACCGGCATCCGGCGCCCGGCCCCCGGCGACCCGGCCGGCCAGGGGTTCACCGATTTTCCGGTATGCGGTAGCTTCTTTCCGAAATCCGTCGCGATCGTGGGCGCGAGTCGCGGCGGACCGAGGAGGAAGACAACCGCATGCCCATTCAGCAGTCCGAGGTCCTGTACACCGCCGTCGCCACCGCCGAGAACGGCCGTGACGGCCGGGTCGCCACCGACGACGGCAAGCTCGACGTCGTCGTGAACCCGCCCAAGGAGATGGGCGGCAGCGGCGAGGGCACCAACCCCGAGCAGCTGTTCGCCGCCGGCTACAGCGCCTGCTTCCAGGGCGCCCTCGGCGTCGTCGCCCGCCAGGAGAACGTCGACGTGACCGGCTCGACCGTCACCGCGAAGGTCGGGATCGGCAAGAACGACGACGGCTTCGGGATCATCGTCGAGATCGCGGCCGAGATCCCGACGGTGGACGCCGCCACCGCCCGCTCGCTGGTCGAGAAGGCCCACCAGGTCTGCCCGTACTCCAAGGCGACCCGTGGCAACATCACCGTGACGCTGGCCTGACGCGGTCCGCCGCGCGCGACGGGAAGGCCGCACCCTCGAACAGGGGGTGCGGCCTTCCCGTCGTTCCCCCGCGGCCGGCGACGGCGACGCCGCACGGCCCGATAGAGTGCGGGCATGCGCGATCTTGGGGCGGGATTCGGCCATCTCCTGAAGGGCCAGCGCTGGGTGGCCCGGCACGGCAAGAGCTACGGTCTCGGGCTCGTCCCCGGCCTGATCACCCTGGTCCTGTACGCGGCGGCGCTGATCGCGCTGTCGCTGTGGGGCTCGGACGCCGTCGCCTGGGCGACCCCGTTCGCCGACGACTGGTCGAGCCCCTGGCCGGGGCTGTTCCGCGGCTTTCTGACCGCCGTCCTGTTCGCCCTGGCGCTGCTGCTGGCCGTCCTCACCTTCACGGCGGTCACGCTCCTGGTCGGCCAGCCCTTCTACGAGAACCTCTCCGAGCGGGTCGACCGGGACGTCTCCCCGGACGGCACCGCCCCCGGGTCGGACCTGCCGCTCCTGCGCGAGCTGTGGATCTCCGGCCGCGACAGCCTGCGCATCCTGGTCCGCGCCGCACTGTGGGGCGTGCTGCTCTTCGCGTGCGGATTCATCCCGGTCGTCGGGCAGACGGCCGTACCGGTGGCCGGTTTCTTCGTGACCGGATTCTTCCTCACCGAGGAGCTGACCTCCGTCGCCCTCCAGCGCCGCGGTGTCCAGCTGCGGGACCGCCTCGCTCTGCTGCGCTCCCGCAAGACGCTGGTCTGGGGCTTCGGCACCCCGCTGGGCCTGGCCTTCCTGGTGCCGTTCGTCGCGGTGTTCCTGATGCCGGGCGCGGTGGCCGGCGCGACGCTGCTCGCCCGCGAACTGCTGGGCGAGGAGACCCGCGACGGCGAGGAGACCCGGGGCGGCGAGGAGGCCCCCGAGGGCGAGCAGGTCACCGGCTGACCGGGGGCCTCGCCGTCCAGTCCGCGAGCCCTGTCAGCCCCCCGTCCGCTCCGCCGTACCGGCACCCGCCCGCTCCGCCGTACCGGCACCCGTCCCGGCCCCGACCGCGACGGCCACGATCGCCCGTGTCTGCGCGACGATGTCCAGCCGGTTGCGGACGAACTCCGGGTCGGTGACCTCGGTGGTGTTGCCGGCGCCGAACCGGAGCACCGGCGTGTGCACATGGCCGCCCGGCAGCCGCCCCCGCAGCCCCAGCCGGTCGCGCAGCAGCGTCGCCCGGTAGGCGATCTCGTTGGACAGGTAGTCCCCGCCGCCGCCCGCCCGTGCCGTCGACCCGGGCGTGGGCCCGTCCGGCCGTACGACGGGCTCGGTGCCTCCCGCCGGTATCTCGGTCACGGACGTGTTGTCGAGGACGGGGAACCGACCGGTGTCCGCCGCCACGATGCGGGCGTACGGCAGGGTCGTCGTCGTCCACTGCGGTTGCGAGGCGGGGTCGGCGACCGGGATCGTCCCCGTCCGGCCGATGGTGTCGTTGTCCGGGAACCCGCCCCGCCAGGCCCCGTTGGTCCGCTCGATGTCGAACCGGCCCACGCGTCCCTGGCTCACGGTCGCGAACAGGTCCACCTCGGGCAGCCGGGGCCCGAGCGCCCGCTCCACCGCCCCGGCGGTGAAGTCCGCCCACCGCACCGGGAACACGGCCGCCTCCACCCGGGCCGGGCCCTCGGCCGTCTCGATCACCGTGCCGTCCAGGGCGAGCGCGACGGCACCGGACGGGTTGGAGATGCGGATGTCGCGGTCGAGGGTGAACGGGTCGAAGCCGGTGACCAGGACCCGCTTGAGCCCCTTGCCGCGCGGATAGCGGATGGCGGTCTGCCCCCGGGAGGTCCGCTCCAACTCGCCGAGGAGCGCCTGCCGCTGCCCGTCGGACAGGGCGAAGCCCGGCTGCCAGGCGCGCAGTTCCCGGGTCAGCGCCAGCCGCGCCCAGTACAGCGGCCGGTCGTCGTCCCGGCTGAGGTCCCCGCCCGCCGGGCCGCGTCCCCGCACCCGGTCCACGGCCCGCCGCCACAGGGCCTCGCCCTCGCGGACGACCATGCGGCGGGCGTCCGCGTAGGAGCCCGCGCGGCCCAGCTTCCGGACGAACGCCGGTGCCACCGCGTCGAATCCGGACCGCCGCAGGATCTCCCGCGGCACCTCCTTCTCCAGCCGCCGCTCCTCCACGGTGGGGGAGGACACCGGGCCGGGCGAGGGCGCCGCCGTCGCCGGCGTCGCGAGCCCCGCCACCAGGGCCAGTCCGAGTGCGCCGACGCGCATACGCAGGGGATTCAAGGGAGTTCGGGTCCTTCCGTCGCCGTGGGGTGCGTCCGCTGGACGGGCGCAGTATCGCGTGACGGAAGTGATGTGCGCTACGGGGCGGCCGGGCCGTTCAGTCCTCGCCGAGCAGGGTCAGGAGGTCGCGGAAGGCGGCCGGCATGTCCACCGACTCCGGGTCCAGCAGCCACTGGTACTGCAACCCGTCGAGGACCGCCACGATCAGCGGGGCCGCCCGCTCGGGGGTCAGTCCGCCCGGCAGCCGGTCGCCGTACTCGGCGCGCAGCAGGTCCGCCATGGAGGCGCGCACCCGCTGGTAGCGCTCGGTGAAGTACTCCCGGGCCGGATGGCCCTCCGTGACGCTCTCGCCGAGCAGCGCGGAGAAGGTCTGGATGATGGCCGGCCGCATCGCGTTGTACTCGACCAGGGAGACCAGCAGGTCCAGCCGGAGCCGCTCGGCCGGCACCGCGTCCCAGCGGTCCCGCTCCTTGAGCACCGCCACCAGCAGGGCCTCCTTCGTCGGGAAGTGGTGCAGCAGCCCCTGCTGGGTGAGGCCGACCCGCTCGGCGACCGCGGCGAGGCTGGCTCCCCGGTAGCCGCGCTCGGCGATCACCTCCAGGGCGGCCTGCACGATCTCCGCGCGCCGTTCCCCGCTCCTGGCCCTGGTCGTCATGACGTCACCGTACGGCACCCCGGGCAGTGCTTCATAACGCTAGAGTAACGAAACCTACCGATCGCCAGGTTGCGGGGCAGGATGGCGGCAACCCGACGGCTTCGGCGAGGAGGTGCCGCGATGGCGCGGACACAGGCACAGGCGGATGCGGAGGCGGCCCGCGAGGCGGCCGTGGAGGCGGCACTCGGCAAGCTCGACCTGGACGCCAAGACCCGGTTGCTGGCCGGGCAGGACATGTGGTCTTTGCCCGCCCTGCCGGAGATCGGCCTGCGGTCCCTGGTGATGTCCGACGGCCCGATCGGCGTCCGGGGCGTGCGCTGGAGCGCCGACGACCCGTCCGTGGCGCTGCCCTCACCGACCGCGCTGGCCGCCTGCTGGGACCCCGGCCTGGCCCACCGGGCGGGCGTGCTGCTCGCCCAGGAGGCCCGCCGCAAGGGCGTCCACGTCCTGCTCGCCCCCACGGTCAACCTGCACCGCTCCCCGCTCGGCGGCCGGCACTTCGAGGCCTACAGCGAGGACCCGTACCTGACCGGCCGCATCGGCACCGGCTACGTCACCGGCGTCCAGTCCGGCGGCGTCGGCACCACCGTCAAGCACTTCGTGGCCAACGACGCCGAGACCGACCGCTTCACGGTGGACAACCGGGTCTCCGAGCGGGCCCTGCGCGAGCTGTACCTGGCGCCCTTCGAGGCGATCGTCGCGAGCGCCCGCCCCTGGGGCGTCATGACCGCCTACAACCAGGTCAACGGCACGACGATGACCGAGCACCACCACCTGGTCAACGAGGTCCTGCGCGGTGAGTGGGGCTTCGACGGCTGCAACGTCTCCGACTGGACGGCCGCCCGGTCGACCGTGGGCGCGATCGAAGGCGGGCTCGACATCGCCATGCCGGGCCCGGACACCGTGTACGGGGAGGCGCTCGCGCGGGCCGTACGGGACGGCGAGGTCGCCGAGGCCACCGTCGACGCCGCCGTCCGCAACGTCCTGCGGCTCGCCGCCCGCGTCGGCGTCCTCCAGGGCGCCGAACCGGTCGTCACCGAGCCGCCCGCCACCGTCGACGGCGAGGCCCTGGCCCGCGAGATCGCCCGCCGCTCCTTCGTCCTCCTGCGCAACGACGACCGTGCCCTGCCCCTGCGACCCGGTCGCACGGTGGCGCTGATCGGCGCCGCCGCCCGCGACGCCCGGATCCTCGGCGGCGGCTCCGCCACCGTCTTCCCGTCCCGTGTCGTCTCCCCGCTCGACGGCCTGACCGCCGCCCTGCCGGAGGGCACGCTGACCTACGCCCTGGGCGCCGACCCGAACACCGAACTCTCCGTCTTCGACCAGGGCTTCGAGCTGCGCGCCGTGTGCCGGGACGCCGACGGGACGGTGCTCGGCTCCGCCTCCGCACCGGGCGGCCAGATCAAGTGGATGGGTCCGGCCCTGCCCGACGGCGTCACCCACGACCGGCTGCACAGCGTGGAGCTGACCGGCACCTTCACCCCGCGCGAGAGCGGCACGCACACCTTCGGCGTCCAGGGCGTCGGCGCGTTCCGGCTCACCGTCGCCGGCACGTCGTACTTCGACGGCGTCCAGCGCCCCGCCGAGGGCGACCCCTTCACCACCTTCTTCGGTGCACCCGTGCCCCGGGCGGAGGTGGAACTCACCGCCGGCCGGCCGGTCGACGTCTCCCTCACTTACATCGTCGAACTCCCCGAGGGCATCGGCATGCGGGCGGTCATCTTCGCCCTCGCCCACCAGGACCCCCGGCGCGACCCCGACGAACTGATCGCCGAGGCCGTCGAGACCGCGCGGAACGCCGACACCGCCGTGGTGGTCGTCGCCACCACCGACCGCGTCGAGTCCGAGGGCTTCGACCGCACCGACCTCACCCTCCCCGGCCGCCAGGACGACCTGGTCCGGGCGGTCGCCGCCGCCAACCCGGACACGGTCGTGGTGGTCAACTCCGGCTCCCCGGTGGAGCTGCCCTGGCGCGAGGACGTCGCCGCCGTGCTGCTGAGCTGGTTCCCCGGCCAGGAGGGCGGAGCCGCCCTCGCGGACGTGCTGACCGGCACCCACGAGCCCGGCGGGCGGCTCCCCACCACCTGGGGTTCCCTCCAGGACGCCCCGGTCACCCGGGTCACCCCGGTCGACGGCGAACTGCCCTACGACGAGGACCTGTTCCTCGGCTACGCCGCCTGGGAGAAGGCCGGCCGCACCCCCGCCTACCCCTTCGGGCACGGCCTCGGCTACACCGACTGGGCCTACGAGCGGGCCGAGGCCGACGGCGCCACGGTCCGGGTCCGTCTGCGCAACACCGGCGACCGGCCCGGCCGCGAGGTCGTGCAGCTCTACCTCGCCCCGCCCGCACCCGACCCCGCCCGCCCCGCGCGCCGGCTGGCCGGTTTCGCGGCCGTCGAGGCGGGCCCCGGCGAGACGGCGGAGGCGACCGTCGAGATCCCGCGCCGCGCCTTCGAGGTCTGGGACGAGACGACCGGCTCGTGGACCCTTGTGAAGGGTTCGTACGAACTCCGGATCGGACGCTCGTTCGCGGACTGCCGGCTCACCACGACGGTTACCGTCTGAGGCGGGACGACCGTCCCCCGCGAGCAGCCCCGGTCCGGGACCTGACGGCCGGGCCGGGGCTCGGCGCCCTCACTCCCGCTCGGCCGTGACCGCGCGGTAGGCGATCTCCGCCAGCCGCGCCTGGCCGTCCACACTGGGATGGAACCAGTCCCACCGGCTCAACTGCGCCGCACCGAAGCGGTACTCGTGCACCGCCCCGCCGTCCGTGCGGCACCGGCGGTCCTCGGCGCAGACCTCGCGCAGCACCTCGTTGTAGTCCCGCACCCGCCGGTCGACCGTCTCCCGGCGCTCCACCGCGGCGGCGTCCACGGAGTCCGCGTCGCCCAGCATCGTCGGGCAGATGCCCAGCTTCCACACCTGCTTGCCCATCGCGCTGGTCCGCCCCTGCGACCACAGCCGCTTCAGATCGGGGATGCTCGCCACATACACCTGGGTCTTGGGCAGAGCCTTGCGCAGCGACCTCATCGCGCTCTCGAACTGGGCCCGGAAGTCGGCCACCGACGTCATCGCCGACGTCGACGCACGGCAGGCGTCGTTGGCTCCGACCAGCACCGTGACCAGCTCCGGCCGGTGCGCCGCCGCCCGGGTCAGCTGCCCGGCCAGATCGGCCATCCGGGCCCCGCTCACCGCGTGGTTCCAGCTCCGCTCCGCCGCGTCCGCCTTCCCCAGCAGCCGCACCGCCAGACTGTCGACCTCCGGGCGCGTGCCGGTCGCCCACGACACCTCGGGGCAGTCCGACAGCACCGCGCAGGCGTCGAAGCCGGTGGTGATGGAGTCGCCCACGGCGGCGACCGACTCCGGGCTGGTGTCCCACACCGGCGCGGGGGAGGGCCTGGCGCTCCGCTCGGCGGGGGCGGAGGCGTCACCGCCGACGGCGTCGCAGCCCGCGAGCCCCAGCACGGCCGCGCTCAGCACCGCGAGGACAGCCCGCCGACGGCGACCGCCCCTGGCCTGCTCCATGCCGCTACCGCCCCTCACTCGTCCGCCACGCGTCCGCGCCGGCCCCTCATGCTCCTCAACCCATGACACCGCGCCAGGGTTCCCCGAGGCCCCCGATGCGACGGCTCACACCCGTACAAGCGTCCTGCCGGGTGAAAGGCGGAGGTTTCCCGGCACCGGGACCGACGGTACGTCACACTCCTTGCGCCGCCGCACGGTAGCCTCGCCATCAGCACGGCCCGCCCGGCCGCGGCCGTTCCGCCCGTTCTGCCCCATCAGAGATGTCCCGCTCAGCCCGGAGGTTCCGGTGACGACACGTGGAGTTCTGTACGTGCACTCCGCTCCGCGCGCGCTCTGCCCGCACGTCGAGTGGGCCGTCGCCGGGGTGCTCGGCACGCGCGTGAGCCTCGACTGGATCCGGCAGCCCGCCGCGCCCGGCACCTGGCGCTCGGAGTTCTCCTGGCAGGGCGAGGCGGGCACCGCCTCCAAGCTCGCCTCCGCGCTGCGCGGCTGGCACCTGCTGCGCTTCGAGGTCACCGCCGAGCCCTGCGCCACCGCCGAGGGCGAGCGCTACAGCTGCACCCCCGACCTCGGCATCTTCCACGCCGTCACCGGCATCCACGGCGACATCCTCATCCCCGAGGACCGCCTGCGCGCCGCCCTGACCCGCGCCCAGCGCGAGGAGACGGACCTGGAACTGGAGATCGCCAGACTCCTGGGCAAGCCCTGGGACGACGAACTGGAACCCTTCCGCTACGCGGGCGAGGGCGCCCCGGTGAGATGGCTGCACCAGGTCGTTTAGCACGCCGGCAAGGGCAGTGCCGTCAGGGGCGCGGGGAACTGCGCGACCAGCCGCATTCGGCCCGCACCCGGAACATCACGGTCACCCGGACGGCGATGGCCCGGACCCACTCTCGGGGTCCGGGCCATCGCCGTTCAGGTCAGCCGGAGTCACACCGTCCGGAACGCCAGCACCACGTTGTGCCCACCGAACCCGAACGAGTCGTTCAGGGCGGCGATACGGCCCTCGACCGGCAGCTTCCGCGCCTCACCGCGCACGACGTCCGCGTTGGCCTCGGCCTCGGGGTCGAGGTTCTCGACGTTGATGGTCGGCGGCGCCACCCGGTGGTACAGCGCGAGCACGGTCGCGACCGACTCGACACCACCGGCACCGCCGAGCAGATGCCCGGTCATCGACTTCGTACCGGACACCGCGATGTGGTCGGCGTCGTCGCCGAACACCTTCCGCAGCGCCTTCAGCTCCGCGATGTCACCGGCCGGCGTCGACGTGGCGTGCGCGTTGACGTGCACGATCTCCGCCGGCTCCAGGTCGGTGCGGTCCAGCAGGTTCTGCAACGCGTGCGAGATGCCGCGCCCCTCCGGCTCCGGCTGCACGATGTCGTGGCTGTCGGCGGAGATGCCCTGGCCGACCGCCTCGGCGTACACCCGCGCGCCGCGGGCCGCGGCGTGCTCGGCGGACTCCAGGACGATCACACCGGCGCCCTCGCCGAGGACGAAACCGTCGCGGGCCACGTCGTAGGGACGGGACGCGCCCTGCGGGTCGTCGTTGTTCTTGGACATCGCCATCATGTTGCCGAACGCGGCGATGGGCAGCGGGTGGATCGCCGCCTCCGTACCGCCGGCGACGACGACGTCGGCGCGGCCGGTGCGGATCATCTCGATGGCGTAGCCGATGGCCTCGGCGCCGGACGCACAGGCGGAGACCGGCGTGTGCACGCCCGCGCGGGCACCCACGGCCAGCCCCACGTTGGCGGACGGGCTGTTCGGCATCAGCATCGGCACGGTGTGCGGGGAGACCCGGCGGACGCCCTTCTCCTTCAGCACGTCGTACTGGTCGAGCAGCGTCGTCACACCGCCGATGCCGGAGGCGATGACCGCGCCCAGCCGGTCGGGGTCGACCTCCGCGCCCTCACCGGCCTTCGCGGTGAAACCGGCGTCCTGCCACGCCTCCTGGGCCGCGATCAGCGCGAACTGCGCCGAGCGGTCCAGCCGGCGGGCCTGCGGCCGCGGGATGACCTCGGTGGGCTCCACGGCGATCTGCGCGGCGATGCGGACCGCCTGCTCGGCGGCCCAGTCCTGCTCCAGGGGGCCGACGCCGGAGCGCCCGGCGACCAGACCCTCCCAGGTCGATGCCGCGTCGCCACCCAACGGTGTGGTTGCGCCGATACCGGTGACGACCACGGTGCGATTGGTCGAGCTCACGGAAATCTTTCTCCAAGAAACGAGGATTCGTACGGCGCCACCGCCGGGTGGCGGGGCAGTGGGTCCGGGCCGGGCGGCCCGGACCACGCCCGAGTGATCGGTCGATCAGCTCTGGTGCTTGAGGATGTAGTCGGTCGCGTCGCCGACCGTCTTGAGGTTCTTGACGTCCTCGTCCGGGATCTTCACGTCGAAGCGCTCTTCGGCGGCGACGACGACCTCGACCATGGACAGCGAGTCGACGTCCAGGTCGTCGGTGAAGGACTTGTCCAGCTGGACGTCCTCGGTGGGGATCCCGGCGATCTCGTTCACGATCTCCGCGAGACCGGCGACGATCTCTTCCTGAGTGGCGGCCATGGTGGCGCTCCTTCGTAGATATTCAGAGGGTGTGGCGGCCCGCCGCGTCGGCGGCAGGTGTGTGCTTCTCCCGCACCGGACCACATGATCCGGCACGGAGTGCCTAGGGGAGGGTAACGACCGTCGCGGCGTAGACGAGACCCGCCCCGAAGCCGATGACGAGCGCGGTGTCGCCGCTCTTCGCCTCGCCGGTCGCCAGCAGCCGCTCCATCGCGAGCGGGATCGAGGCGGCCGAGGTGTTGCCGGTGGTGCGGATGTCACGGGCGACCGTGACGTGCTCCGGCAGCTTCAGCGTCTTCACCATCGAGTCGATGATCCGCACGTTGGCCTGGTGCGGAATGAAGACGTCCAGGTCGTCCGGGCTGATTCCGGCCGCGTCCAGCGCCTGCTGGGCGACCTTCGCCATCTCGAACACGGCCCAGCGGAAGACCGCCTGGCCCTCCTGCGTGATCGCAGGAAACTTCACGTTGCCCTCGCCGTCGAGGGGCAGCTGGGAGACGTCCCCGATGCGGAACTTGTCCCAGGGGACGGTCTGCTTGATCGTTTCGGCCTTGTCGCCCTCGGAGCCCCACACGGTCGGGCCGATCGCCGGTTCCTGGGACGGGCCGACGACGACCGCGCCCGCACCGTCGCCGAACAGGAAGGCGGTGGCCCGGTCCTCCAGGTCGGTCAGGTCGGACAGCCGCTCGACGCCGATGACCAGGACGTGCTCCGCCGAGCCCTCGACGATCATGCCCTTGGCCAGGGTGAGGCCGTAGCCGAAGCCGGCGCAGCCCGCGGAGATGTCGAAGGCGGCGGCCTTGTCGGTGCCCAGCTTGTCGGCGATCTCGGTGGCGACGGCCGGCGTCTGGCTGAAGTGCGACACGGTCGAGACGACCACCGCGCCGATCTGCTCGGCGCCGATCCCGGCGTCCGCGATCGCCTTGCCGGCCGCCTCCAGGGACATCGCCGCGACGGTCTCGTCCGGCGAGGCCCAGTGCCGGGTCTCGATGCCGGAGCGGGAGCGGATCCACTCGTCGGAGGAGTCGATCCGCTCGAGGATCACCTCGTTCGGCACCACACGGGTCGGGCGGTAGCCGCCGACGCCGAGGATGCGCGCGTACGGGGCGCCCTTGCTGGGCTTGATCTTCGGCATGCTCTCGGGCTCCTTCAGCCGTGCTCTGCGATCAGCTCGCGCGCGGCGTCGAGGTCGGCGGGGGACTTCAGGGCCAGCGTCTTCACGCCCGGCAGGGCGCGCTTGGCCAGCCCGGTGAGCGTGCCGCCCGGGCACACCTCGATCAGCGCGGTGACGCCCAGCTCCTTGAACGTCTCCATGCACAGGTCCCAGCGGACCGGGTTGGCGACCTGGCCGACCAGCCTGTCCAGCACCTCGGCGCCGGTGGCGACGGTCCGGCCGTCCTTGTTGGAGACGTAGGCGACCTTCGGGTCGGCGGGCGTCAGCTCCCCGGCGGCGGCGGCCAGCTTCTCCACCGCGGGCGCCATGTGGTGGGTGTGGAAGGCGCCGGCCACCTTCAGCGGCACGACCTTGCGCACGCCCTCGGGCTTGTCCTCGTTCAGCGCGGCGAGCTGCTCCATCGTGCCGGCCGCGACGATCTGGCCCGCGCCGTTCATGTTCGCCGGGGTCAGGCCGAGCTTCTCCAGGTGCGCGACGCTCACCTCGGGGTCGCCGCCGAGCAGCGCCGACATGCCGGTCTCGGCGGCGGCGGTGGCCTCGGCCATGGCCAGGCCCCGGGCCCGCACCAGCCGGACGGCCTCCTCGTCGGACAGCACCCCGGCGAGACCCGCGGCGGCCAGTTCGCCGACGCTGTGTCCGGCGACGGCGCCGACCTTGCGCGGCAGCTCTGCCGGGTCGTCGAAGAGCAGGTAGGCGGAGGCCAGCGAGGCGGCGACCAGCAGCGGCTGGGCGACCGCCGTGTCGCGGATCTCCTCCGCGTCCGCCTCGGTGCCGTAGCGGATCAGGTCGAGCCCTGCGGCCTCGGACCATGCCTCGAAGGCACCGCGGACACCGGGGAAGTCGAGCCAGTCAGTCAGGAAGCCGGGCGTCTGGGCGCCCTGGCCGGGAGCGACGAGTACGAGCACTCTCACACTCTCTCTTGGGGACGGCCACGGCCGCCCGTGGGGACAGGGACGAAGAACACGAGGGGGATTTGTGGGCCCCCGACAAAAGACTAGAGTTGCGGATCTCCATCGGCCAGACGCCCCAGGATCAGCGCGATTCGCAGGGTGAACGCAGACCGTACATCAGACGGCGACCATCCGGTGACGTCAGTCACACGTCGGAGCCGGTAGCGCACGGTGTTGGGGTGAACGAACAGCATCCGCGCGGCGCCCTCCAGGCTGCTGGCCTGTTCCAGATAGACGCTGAGCGTCTCCAGCAGCGCGGCCCCGGCCTCCTCCAGCGGTCTGTAGATCTCCTCCACCAACTGCTCGCGCGCACTCGGATCCCCGGCGATGGCGCGCTCCGGCAGCAGATCGTCCGCCAGCACCGGCCGCGGGGCGTCCTGCCAGGCCGAACACGCCTTGAGCCCGGCCGCCGCGGCCTGTGCCGACCGGGTCGCGGCCAGCAGATCCGGCACGACGGGCCCGGCCACCACCGGCCCCTGCGCGAACGGCCCGATCAACGACTTGGCGACGGCCAGCGGATTGTCGCTGCCGCCCGCGATGACGACCAGCCGGTCGCCGAGCACCCCGGTCAGCACCTGGAGCTTGGCGTGCCGGGCCGCCCGCCGGATGGCCTCCACGGTCAGTTCGGAGTCCCCGTCGGGCGCCGTGCCGAGCACCACGCACACGTGCTCCGGCGAGTTCCACCCCAGGGCGGCGGCCCGCGAGACGGCCCCCTCGTCGGCCTCGCCGCTGAGCACCGCGTTCACCACCAGCGACTCCAGACGCGCGTCCCAGGCACCGCGTGCCTCGGCGGCCTGGGCGTAGACCTGGGCGGTGGCGAAGGCGATCTCCCGGGCGTACACCAGCAGCGCCTCGCGCAGCACCGACTCGTCGCCGGGCGCCGCGACCTCGTCGATCGCGGACTCCATCACCTCGATGGTGGTGCGCACCATCTCCACGGTCTGCCGCAGCGTGATCGCCCGGGTCAGCTCGCGCGGGGCGGTGCCGAAGACGTCCGTGGAGATGGCCTGCGGGGCGTCGGGACGCCGGAACCACTCGGTGAAGGCGGCGATACCGGCCTGGGCGACGAGCCCGATCCAGGAACGGTTCTCCGGTGGCATGGCCCGGTACCACGGCAGCGTCTCGTCCATCCGCGCGATCGCCTGCGCGGCGAGCGAGCCGGACGACTTCTCGAGCCGCTTCAGCGTCGCCGAGTGCGGGTGGAGGTCGCGCGGGGCGGGCGGGTTCTTGCTGGATTCGGGTTCGGGCACGGGGACAAGACTGCCTTATCGGGACGGCACGGTGTTCCCCCGGGTCTACGGTGGACCTCGTGATGGACGTACGGCGCGCCGACGAGCGCTACCCAGGGGGCGACCCGGCGGCCGGGATCGAGTCGTGGCACGCCTTCTCCTTCGGACCCCACTACGACCCCGGCAACCTGCGCTTCGGCGCGCTCATCGCCTGCAACGAGGAGCGGCTCGCACCCGGCGCCGGCTTCGACGAGCACCCGCACAGCCACACCGAGATCGTCACGTGGGTGGCCGAGGGCGAGCTGACCCACCGGGACACCACCGGCCACGAGACGGTCGTCCGCGCCGGGGACGTCCAGCGCCTCAGCGCGGCGTCCGGCGTCCGCCACGTCGAACGCAACGACGGCGCGGCCCCGCTCACCTTCGTCCAGATGTGGCTGGCTCCGCGCGAGCCCGGCGGCGAGCCCGCCTACGAGACCGTCCACGGCATCGCCGACGCCACGCCGTACGCCGTCCCCGAGGCCGGCGCGATACTCCACGTACGCCGGCTGGCGGCGGGGGAGCGGACGGCGCTGCCGGACGCCGCGTACGTGTACGTGCACGTGGTGCGCGGCCGGGCCGCGCTGGACGGCACCGAGCTGGGCCCCGGGGACGCGGCACGGATCACCGGCGCCCGGGGGCTGGATGCGGTGGGGACGACGGGCACCGAGCTGCTCGTGTGGGAGATGGCCGGCTAGCGGGCCTCCGCCAGCACCGCGTCCGTGAACGCCGGCCAGGCCTCGATCGCCCACGGGCCGAAGGCGCGGTCGGTCAGGGCGACGCAGGACAGGCCGGCGTCGGGGTCGGTCCACAGGAACGTGCCGGACTGGCCGAAGTGCCCGAAGGTGCGCGGGGAGGAGGCGGAGCCCGTCCAGTGCGGGGACTTGCCGTCGCGGATCTCGAAGCCGAGGCCCCAGTCGTTGGGGTTCTGGTGGCCGTAGCCCGGCAGGACGCCCTTGGTGCCCGGGTACTGCACGGTCATCGCGGCGGCGACCGTCCGCGGGTCCAGCAGCCGCGGCGCCTGCACCTCGGCCGCGAACCGCAGCAGGTCCTGAACCGTCGAGACGCCGTCCTTGGCCGGGGAGCCCTCGAGCGAGGTGGCCGTCATGCCGAGCGGCTCCAGCACCGCCTGCCGCAGGTACTCGGCGAACGGGATGTCCGTGGCCTTGGCGATGTGGTCGCCGAGCTGCTCGAAACCGGCGTTGGAGTACAGGCGGCGGTCACCGGGCGGGGCGGTCGCCCTGTGCTCGTCGAAGGCGAGCCCGGAGGTGTGGGCGAGCAGATGCCGGACCGTCGACCCGGCCGGCCCGGCGGGCTCGTCCAGCTCGACGGCGCCCTCCTCGTAGGCGACCAGCGCCGCGTAGGCCGCGAGCGGCTTGGTGACCGAGGCCAGCGGGAAGCGCTGCCCGACGGGGCCGTGGGTTCCCAGGACCGTGCCGTCGGCCCGTACGACACCCGCGGCGGCGGTGGGGACCGGCCAGTTCTCGATCGACGCGAGGCTCTTCAAGGACATGCCTGCGAGCCTAAGCGCCGCCCCGGGGCGGCCGCATGGAGGGGTCGGGCTCGCGGGCGGGGCGCGCCGGCCGGCGTCCGGCGCTCGTGCCCGTCGCTTCCCGGCGAATCCGCTTGCTTGGAGCGCACTCCAAGGTCCTAGCGTTGAGGCCATGACGGTGACGGAGAGCACGGCCCCCCAGAGCGACAGCTGTGCCGGACCGCCCCGGCGGGACCGCCGGCCGGACGGCGAGGACAAGTACACGATCAGTGAGGTCGCCGCCCTCACCGGCCTCACGGCGCACACCCTGCGCTGGTACGAGCGGATCGGCCTGATGCCGCACATCGACCGGTCCCACACCGGGCAGCGGCGCTACCGCAACCGCGACCTCGACTGGCTCGACCTCGTCGGCAAGCTCCGGCTCACCGGCATGCCGGTCGCGGACATGGTGCGCTACGCCGGACTCGTCCGCGAGGGCGACCACACCTACCCCGAGCGGTTCGAACTGCTGAAGGCGACCCGGGAGGACGTGCTGGCCAGGATCACCGAACTCCAGGGCACGCTTGCCGTGCTCGACCGCAAGCTCACCTTCTACGCGGACGCCGGGCGCGCCCTGGCGTCGGAGAGGTCCCGATGACGGACGGCAGGATCGCGACGGCAGGGCTGGGCACGGACGGCCCCGAGGTGGGCGTCCAGGGCCTGGGCTGCATGGGCATGAGCTTCGCCTACGGCCCGGCGGACGCCGACGCGTCCCGGGCGACCCTGGAGCGGGCGCTGGAACTGGGGGTCACGCTCTACGACACGGCGGACGCCTACGGCGACGGGGACAACGAGCGGTTCCTGGCGCCGTTCTTCCGGGCGCACCGCGACGAGGTCGTCGTCGCCACCAAGTTCGCCCTGACGATCCCGCCGGACGAACCGTGGAAGCGGGTGATCCGCAACGAACCGGCGTACATCCGGCAGGCCGTCGAGGCCAGCCTGCGGCGCCTCGGCGTCGACGTGATCGACCTGTACTACATGCACCGGCGGGACGTGAACGTGCCGATCGAGGAGAGCGTCGGCACCATGGCCGAGCTGGTGCGCGAGGGCAAGGTCAAGCACCTGGGGCTGAGCGAGGTCACGGCCGGTGAGCTGCGCGCCGCGCACGCCGTGCATCCGATCGCCGCCGTGCAGTCGGAGTGGTCGCTGTTCAGCCGGGACATCGAGGCGCGGGTCGTCCCCGCGGCCCGGGAGCTGGGCACCGCCCTCGTGGCGTACTCCCCGCTCGGCCGGGGCTTCCTCACCGGCTCCGTCACCGGCACCGACGGCCTCGCCGACGACGACTTCCGCCACCGGCAGCCCCGTTTCACGGGCGAGAACGCGCGGGCCAACGCGGCCCTGCTGGAACCCGTGCGCACGGTCGCCGCGGCACACGGCGCCACCCCCGGTCAGATCGCCCTGGCCTGGGCGCAGCAGCGGGCGCGGGTGCACGGCCTGCCCGTCGTCCCCATCCCGGGCACCCGCAAGCCCGGCCGGGTGGAGGAGAACACGGCTGCGACCCGCATCGTCCTGACCGACGACCAGCTCTCCCTGCTGGACCCGATCGCGGAGAAGGTGGCGGGGGACCGGTACGCGGACATGACGTTCACGTCGAAGGGGCGGGAGTAGGCGCTACAGCTCCGCCAGCAGTTCCGCCTTCTTCGAGGAGAACTCCTCGTCGGTCACCAGGCCCGCCTGGTGCAGTTCGCCGAGGTGGCGGATGCGTTCGGCGATGTCCGCCGGGTCGCGGCGGGGCCCCGCGGTGGCCGGCACCGCGACGGGGCCCGCCGTGCGGACGGCCGCCAGCACCGCCGCCGCGAACGGCAGCGACTCGTGCACCGCCCCGTACCCGAGCCCGAACACGACGGACGCCGGGTCCTGGTCGGCCTGCGCGGACGCCGTCCCCGCCCCGTCCCGGCTCTGGAGCCGCAGATAGCCCTCGAACACCTCCGGGGACCGCCACTCCACGCCGCTGAGGTCGGCGACCGCGAACGTCTGGTCCCCGGCCTTCCACTTCGCCGAGGACGCGCCGGTCCAGAACCACCGGAACGACACCGACGTCCCGTCGAAGGACGCCTTGCCGTCGTACGCCTTGAAGTGCAGCGGTGCCTCGGGCGCCGCCACCATGAACGCGTCGGCCGGTCCCTGCGCGGTGAGCCGGGCGCGCAGCTCGTCGGCGTAGTACTCGGCGAGCGTGTCCCGTTCCGCCGGCAGCACCAGCCGGTAGGGGTCGGCGCTCTCCTTCAGCTGTCCCGCCGCCGCCTCCAGCAGCGGGTCCGCGCCGGGCC
Source organism: Streptomyces sp. NPDC031049 (assembly GCF_055571015.1). NCBI lineage: Bacteria > Bacillati > Actinomycetota > Actinomycetes > Kitasatosporales > Streptomycetaceae > Streptomyces > Streptomyces sp. NPDC031049. Next base: position 227,298 of record NZ_JBVIGC010000003.1, on the reverse strand, counting down.
GCAGCTCGGCGCGGAGCACGACGGTGCCGCGCCTGCCGGGTGTCAGCGTCACCCCGGCGATCGCCTCCAGCGGCACCCGGCGCTCCCCGAGCGCCTGGAAGAGCTTCGGTGTCCGAATCCCCCGTTCGTAACGGATGAGCACGGAGTCGGACTCGAACTCCCAGGCGGCATGAAATCCGGCCAGTACGTCACCCATGCGGCTCATCGTATGCGGCACGAGCTTCTTCGTCCCCTCCCCGCGCAGACCGCGGTTCTTCCGCCTCTACGCGCGTCCGGCCGTCGCCGTACCGGACAAACCGGCCCGGCAGGCCTCGCTTCCGTGCGCGCAGTCGACCGCGCGGTATGCGCCGACGCCGATCTCCGCGAAGTTCGTCAGGCTCTCCGTGCCCGGCACGAAGTAGCCGCTGTGCCCCTTGGCGCCCCGCGCCGACAGCACCCGCGCCCCGAACGCGGCCGAGACCGGGTCGGCGCCGTGGCCGAGCCCGCCCAGCTCCAGGTAGGGCACGTCCTGGATCCAGTCGTCGGCGTCCCGCATCGCCCACACCCGCGCCGAGGTGCGCAGCTGGGAGACCGTCTCGGCGCGCATCCCGGGGCTCCCCGCCACCGCTATGTCGGCCACCCGCGCGGGCAGCTTCTGTGCGGCCAGCCCGCACACCACGGAGCCGTAGCTGTGGCAGAACAGCGAGACCGGCCCCTGCCCGGGCAGCGCCCGCACCAGCGCGTTCAGCCGGACGGCCCCGCCGGCGGCGCGCGTGGCGGTGGCCGCGTCCATGCCGACCCCGCTGGGCGCGGTGTAGTCGGCCCAGGCGATCACGGCCGTCCGCGTGTCCGGGCTGATCTCGCGCTCCGCCTTGTACAGCGCCTTCGCCATGCCGACCGGCGCCGCATGGCTGCGGTGGGTGCGCTGGAAGGTGAGCAGCTCGGTGTCGGAGCCGGGGACGACGACGGAGACGCGCTCGGCGCGGTCCAGGTCCCCGAAGACCTCCGCGACACGCCCCGAGCCCGCCGGGTCGAAGGCCAGGATGTTCCGGTCCGGGCGCAGCAGTGACTCGTAGCGGTGCAGCCGGCGGCCCGCCTCCTGCTGCCCGGCGGGCGTCAGACGGCTGTCGTGCAGGCGTTTTCGCTCTTCCGAGCGCGCCTTGCGCAGCGCCACCCGGTTGGCCTCGTAGCGCAGCTGAACGGGAGCGCCGTTCATGTTGCCGACCGCGAGGGGGTAGCGCTGGGCCAGCCGGGCCCGCTGCGCCTCGGTGAGCGAGGCGAAGAACCGGGCCAGCCGGGCCGGGGCCGCCTGCGCGTCGGGCAGGGCCCTGCCGCCGATCCGGCCGTCCTCCCAGGCGGCGACGGAGGCCTCGAGGGCCGGTGTCGCGCGCTGCTGGCGCAGGGCCGTCCAGCCGGTGGTGGCCAGCATCACGAACACCACGGCCAGGGCGAGCAGTGCGCGCCAGACGTTCAGCTGCGGGGACGTCTCGAACAGGTGCGGGGAGGTGTCGAAGGAAGTCACTGGGAGGACACACTAGGAGAACGAGAGGGTCTCGCGTGAACCGAGTGACGCGGATCACGTTTCGTTCATGTGATATGGGGATCAGGTGGTCCGCCAAGTGCCGGTCAGCGCCGGTCCCACCTGGTCGAGATACGTGGCGGTCAGTTCACGCAGCGCGGTCAGGCCCGCGTCCTCGCCCGCCGACCAGATCCGCTCCGTCACCCTCATCACCGCGCCGAAGACGGCCACCAGCACCCGGGGGCGCGGGTCCGTGTCGACATCGAGCCCCTCGCGGTCGGCGACGATGCGCGCGACCTCCTCCTCCAGCTCCGTCGCGCGCCGCAGGTGCGCGGCGAGCAGCGCGGGCGTGGACTCGACCACCCGGTAGAAGCGCATGTGCAGGTCGAGCGGGACCAGCTGTTCGATGGCCGCGCCGATGCCGTCCCAGCTCTCCGTCAGCGCCCGGCACAGCGCCTCGAACGGCGCCTCGCCGGGCGGGCGCCCCCGCACGGCCTCCACGAAACGCCCCTCGGCGAGCCGGGCGACGAAGAACGCCGCTTCCTCCTTGCCGGCGAAGTAGCGGAAGAAGGTGCGCTGCGAGACGTCCACGGCCGCCGCGATGTCGTCGACGGTCGTCTCCTCGTAGCCGCGCTCGGTGAACAGCTCCAGGGAGGCCCGCAGCAGCGCGTCCCGGGTGCGCTGCTTCTTGCGCTCGCGCAGGCCGGGGCCGCCGCCGGCGGTGCCGGGTGCCGGCGCGCCGCCGCTGCCGGTTCTGCTCGACGGGGCGCTCACATGGGCGCTCAAACGGGCTCTCCTCGTCGTTGCTTGGGTGGTTTCCCCAGTTCAGGCTATAGGGGAATGTCGTGTCAGTTACCGACTAGTGAATTCGTTTGTCAATTGTCAGTGGCTGTCATTACTGTCGAACACATGACTAGTCAGACCACCATCGAGCCGGCGGGACCGGGGGACAAGGCGCCCACCCCGTCGGACGCGGCACCGGCCAAGGGGCTGCGCGGGCACCCTTGGTTCACGCTCATAACCGTCGCGGTCGGGGTCATGATGGTGGCCCTCGACGGCACCATCGTGGCCATCGCCAACCCGGCCATCGGCAAGGACCTGGGCGCGAACATCTCCGATCTCCAGTGGATCACCAACGCCTACTTCCTCGCCCTGGCGGTCTCGCTGATCACCGCGGGCAAGCTCGGTGACCGCTTCGGGCACCGGCAGACCTTCCTGATCGGCGTCGTCGGCTTCGCCGCGGCGTCCGGCGCCATCGGCCTGTCGGACAGCATCGCGATGGTCGTCACCTTCCGCGTCCTCCAGGGCCTGTTCGGCGCGCTGCTGATGCCGGCCGCGCTGGGCCTGCTGCGGGCCACCTTCCCGGCCGAGAAGCTCAACATGGCCATCGGCATCTGGGGCATGGTCATCGGTGCCTCCACCGCGGGCGGCCCGATCCTCGGCGGTGTGCTGGTCGAGCACGTCAACTGGCAGTCGGTGTTCTTCATCAACGTGCCGGTCGGTGTCCTCGCCGTCGTCCTCGGCGTCTGGATCCTGCTGGACCACCGCGCGGAGAACGCGCCGCGCTCCTTCGACCTGCCCGGCATCGCGCTGCTGTCCGCCGCCATGTTCTGCCTGGTCTGGGCCCTGATCAAGGCGCCGGAGTGGGGCTGGGGCGACGGCAGGACGTGGGGGTTCATCGGCGCGTCGGTGGTCGGCTTCGTGGTGTTCGCGCTCTGGGAGCAGCGGGTGAAGGAGCCGCTGATCCCGATGGCGCTGTTCCGCTCGGTGCCGCTGTCGGCGGGTGTCGTCCTGATGGTGCTGATGGCCATCGCGTTCATGGGCGGCCTGTTCTTCGTCACCTTCTACTTGCAGAACGTGCACGGGATGAGCCCGATCGACGCCGGCCTGCACCTGCTGCCGCTCACCGGCATGATGATCGTCGGCTCTCCGCTGGCGGGCGTGATGATCACGAAGGTGGGACCGCGGATTCCGCTGGCGGGCGGCATGGTGCTGACCGCCGTCGCCATGTTCGGGATGTCCACGCTGGAGAAGGGCACGGGCAGCGGCCTGATGTCGCTGTGGTTCGCCGTGCTCGGCCTCGGTCTGGCGCCGGTCATGGTCGGCGCCACGGAGGTCATCGTCGGCAACGCGCCGCTGGAGCTGTCGGGCGTGGCGGGCGGCCTCCAGCAGTCGGCCATGCAGATCGGCGGCAGCCTCGGTACGGCGGTGCTGGGAGCCGTGATGGCCTCCAAGGTCGACAGCGACCTTGCGGGCAACTGGGCGGACGCGGAGCTTCCGCCGCTGACGCCGGAGCAGTCGGCGCAGGCCTCCGAGGCGGTGCAGGTCGGTGTGGCGCCGGTGCCCGAGGGCGTGCCCGGGGAGGTCGCCGCGAAGATCACGGACGTCGCCCACGACACGTTCCTGTCCGGGATGAGCCTGGCGTCGCTGGTCGCGGCCGGGGTGGCGGCGGTCGCCGTGCTGGTCGCGTTCCTCACCAAGCGGGGGGCGAACGCGGAGGCCGGTGCGGGCGTGGGGCACATCTGACGGTTCCCCTATCAGGGTGACAAGACCGGTCGGCCCTCCCCCTCTTACGCCGTTTCAGGTCACAGTGGGTCAAGTCCTCCGCAGGGCATGGGGGGCGGAGGAGGCTGCGGCGCGCTGCTGGAGGGGGGCAGCGCGCAGGCAGCCTTGTCCTCGTTTTCGGGGGTACTCGCACATCGAGCCCGAATCGGGGAAACCATCGGGGAGTTGATGATGGCGAGCTTCGGACGAGGAACGCGCAGGTACCCCCGCTCACGTGGCCGGACGGGGTCACGGACCGGGCCGGATCGCGCGACGCTCGGAGTCGTCGGAGTCGTCTGTGCGGTCGCCGGCTTCTTCGTACTGGGGATCCTGCTGGGTCCCGTGGCGATCGTCTGCGGCTGGCTGTCCATGGGCCGCACCTGGGCGGGCTCTCGCAATCTCCCGGCCCTGGTCGCCGTGGTCCTGGGCGCCGTCGACACCCTGCTGGCCCTGACCTGGCTGACCGGGGCGGGCCCGCTGAACAACGGCCTGCTCTGACCCGGCCCGGCCGACGGGCCGCGGCGCCGTGGGGGATGCCCGCGGCGCCGCGGCCTGCACCGGCGCTCCGCCGGGCCGCGCGAACGCCCCCCACCACACCGGCCCCCACCCCGGCCCCGGCGCCGGATCACTCGGCCGCTCGTCGCTCCCGGAGCGTCGTCACCTCCGCCCGCAGGGCCCGCACCTCCTCCGTCAGCTCCCGGATCGCCTCCGTCTGCCGGCGTCCCTCCACGTCCTCCTTCTCGAACCGCGAGATGAACCACGCCGCGATGTTCGCCGTGACGACACCCAGCAGCGCGATCCCGGACAGCATCAGCCCGACCGCCAGCAGCCGCCCCAGCCCGGTCGTCGGCGCCAGGTCCCCGTACCCCACGGTCGTCATCGTCGTGAACGACCACCACACCGCGTCACCCAGCGTCCTGATGTTCCCGCCCGGCGCGTCCCGCTCCACCGACAGCACCGCCAGGGAGCCGAACATCATCAGCCCCGTCACCGACCCGACGACGTACGTCGTCAGCCGGACCTGCGAGGCCATCCGGGCCCGCCGCCCCACCAGCAGCAGCGTCGACACCAGCCGCAGCAGCCTGAGCGGCTGGAGCAGCGGCAGTGCCACCGCGCACAGGTCCAGCCAGTGGGTCCGCACGAACCTCCAGCGCCGCTCGGCCAGCCAGAGCCGCACCACGTAGTCCACCGCGAACGCGGCCCACACCACCCACTCGGTCGCCATGCAGGCGAAGATCAGCGACTCGCCGGCCGAGCTGTACACGATGGGTACGGCGTAGGCGACGGCGAACAGGACCGCCAGCCACAGGAGCGGCCGTTGCGTGCGGCGCTCCCAGCGCTCCCGTGCCGTCGGTTCCTCGGTGCCCACGTTCATGCCCGCATCGTAGGGAAACGGACGAGGGCGGCGGAGCCGCGGCCCCACCGCCCTCGTAGCCGTACGGCGTGCTACGCGTCGCCGCCCGCCACGCCCGGGTCCGCCGCCGTCACGTCGAGCAGCCGGTAGCGGTCGACGGCCTGCTTGAGCACCGACCGGTCGACCTTGCCCTCACGTGCCAGCTCGGTGAGGACCCCGACGACGATGGACTGCGCGTCGATGTGGAAGAACCGCCGGGCCGCGCCCCGGGTGTCCGCGAAGCCGAAGCCGTCCGCGCCCAGGGACTGGTACGTGCCCGGCACCCAGCGCGCGATCTGGTCCGGGACCGAGCGCATCCAGTCGGACACCGCGACGAACGGGCCCTGGGCCCCGGCCAGCTTCCTGGTCACGTACGGCACCTGCTGCTCCTCCTCCGGGTGCAGCAGGTTGTGCTCCTCGCACGCCACCGCCTCGCGGCGCAGCTCGTTCCACGAGGTCGCCGACCACACGTCGGCCTTCACGTCCCATTCCTCGGCGAGGATCCTCTGCGCCTCGACCGCCCAGGGCACCGCGACGCCCGACGCCATGATCTGCGCCGGGATCGAGCCGCCCGTGCCCTCGCTGAAGCGGTAGACGCCCTTGAGGATGCCCTCGACGTCCACGTTCTCCGGCTCGGCCGGGTGCTGGATCGGCTCGTTGTAGACGGTGAGGTAGTAGAAGACGTCCTCGCCGTGCGGGTGCTCCTCGGAGCCGCCGTACATGCGGCGCAGGCCGTCCTTCACGATGTGCGCGATCTCGTAGCCGAAGGCCGGGTCGTACGCCACGCAGGCCGGGTTCGTCGAGGCCAGCAGCTGCGAGTGGCCGTCCGCGTGCTGGAGGCCCTCTCCGGTCAGGGTCGTGCGGCCGGCGGTGGCGCCCAGCACGAAGCCGCGGGCCAGCTGGTCGGCCATCTGCCAGAACTGGTCGCCGGTGCGCTGGAAGCCGAACATCGAGTAGAAGACGTACACCGGGATCAGCGGCTCGCCGTGCGTCGCGTACGCCGAGCCCGCCGCGATCAGCGACGCCGTGCAGCCGGCCTCCGAGATCCCGTCGTGCAGCATCTGGCCGTTCGGGGCCTCCTTGTAGGCGAGGAGCAGGTCGCGGTCGACGGACTCGTACTGCTGGCCGAGCGGGTTGTAGATCTTCGCGCTCGGGAAGAACGAGTCCATGCCGAACGTGCGGTACTCGTCCGGCGCGATCAGCACGAAGCGCCTGCCGATCTCCTTGTCCCGCATGAGGTCCTTCAGGAGACGGACGAAGGCCATGGTCGTCGCGATGGACTGCTGACCCGAGCCCTTCTTCACCGTCGCGTACGTCGCGTCACCGGGCAGCGGGAGCGGCTCGGAGCGCACGACGCGGGTCGGGACGTAGCCGCCGAGCGAGCGCCGGCGGTCGTGCATGTACTGGATCTCCTCGGTGTCCCGGCCGGGGTGGTAGTAGGGCGGGGCGCCGGACTCCAGGTCCTTGTCGGGGATCGGCAGGTGCAGGCGGTCGCGGAAGCGCTTGAGATCGTCGACCGTCAGCTTCTTCATCTGGTGCGTGGCGTTGCGGCCCTCGAAGTTCGGGCCCAGCGTCCAGCCCTTGATCGTCTTGGCGAGGATGACCGTCGGCTGCCCCTTGTGCTCCAGGGCCGCCTTGTACGCCGCGTAGATCTTCCGGTGGTCGTGACCGCCGCGTCCCAGGTGCAGGATCTGGTCGTCGGTCATGTTCTCGACCATTGCGCGCAGCCGGTGGTCGTCGCCGAAGAAGTGGTCGCGGATGTAGGCCCCGGACTCGGTGGCGTACGTCTGGAACTGGCCGTCCGGGGTGGTGTTCATGCGGTTGACCAGCACGCCGTCGCGGTCCTGCGCGAGCAGCGGGTCCCAGGTGCGGTCCCACACCAGCTTGATCACGTTCCAGCCGGCGCCCCGGAAGACCGACTCCAGCTCCTGGATGATCTTGCCGTTGCCGCGCACCGGGCCGTCGAGCCGCTGGAGGTTGCAGTTGACGACGAAGGTCAGGTTGTCCAGGCCCTCGCGCGCGGCGATGCTGAGCTGGCCGAGCGACTCCGGCTCGTCCATCTCGCCGTCCCCGAGGAACGCCCACACGTGCGACTTCGAGGTGTCGGCGATCCCGCGCGCGTGCATGTAGCGGTTCATCCGCGCCTGGTAGATCGCGCCGATGGGGCCGAGGCCCATCGAGACGGTCGGGAACTCCCAGAAGTCCGGCATCGAGCGCGGATGCGGGTACGACGACAGCATGTGCGGCGCCTTGGACTTCTCCTGGCGGAAGCCGTCCAGGTGCTCCTCGGTCAGGCGGTCCAGCAGGTACGCGCGCGCGTAGATGCCCGGTGAGGCGTGGCCCTGGAAGAAGACCTGGTCACCGCCGTCGCCCTCGTCCTTGCCCCGGAAGAAGTGGTTGAAGCCGACGTCGTAGAGGGAGGCCGAGGAGGCGAAGGTGGCGATGTGGCCGCCGACGCCGATGCCGGGGCGCTGGGCGCGCGAGACCATCACGGCCGCGTTCCAGCGGGTGGCGTTGAGGATCTTCCGCTCGATCTCCTCGTTGCCGGGGAAGAACGGCTCGCTCTTGGTCGGGATGGTGTTGACGTAGTCCGTGCTGCGCATCTCGGGCACGGCCACGCGCTTCTCGCGGGCCCGCTCGATCAGCCGCAGCATCAGATAGCGGGCCCGCTCCCGGCCGCGCTCGTCCACGGCGGCGTCGAGGGAGTCGAGCCACTCCTGCGTTTCCTCGGGGTCGAAGTCAGGAACCTGACTCGGAAGGCCGCCAATGATGATCGGGTTGCGATCGGATGCGGAAGCCACGCTGTTCCTTCGCTGTCAGAGGGCCGATTACCGGTTTCTCCCGGTTGTCCGGGCCTGCCCGGGTGTGCGCCGGGAGCCTGCGCCGGACCCCATCGTGTACCCAGCGAGGGGAAACGTCATCTCTACCGTGAGGTAACCGGTTCTCCCGCGGGGATCCGGGGCAAGTTCATTCGAGACTCGTACCCATGGATGGTTCCCAAATACGCAAACGGGGCAGAAGGGTGTGGTGTACGTCACCTTCGGCCGGGATGGCATGGCGGGAGTTGCGGCGACACGGCCGGGATCGTCACCGTTTCGGCGGTCCCAGCCGCCGGGTACTTGCGCGATCCGCCCCGCCCGTGTGGACTACGGCCAATGCTTCGCGCACGCGCGTGGCTGAGTTATTCACCAAGACATGATCAGGAGGCAACCCGTGAGCGCGACCGCGGACCACGCGGAGGAGCGGACGAACCCTGCCGCCAGGCTGGGGTTCCAGCCCGGGCAGGTGGTCCAGGAGATCGGCTACGACGACGACGTGGACCAGGAGCTCCGCAAGGCCATCGAGACCGCCGTCGAGAGCGACCTGGTGGACGAGGACTACGACGACGTGGCCGACGCCGTTGTGCTGTGGTTCCGTGACGACGACGGCGACCTGACGGATGCGCTGGTGGATGCCACCACGTACATCGAAGAGGGCGGCGCGATTCTTCTCCTCACGCCGAAGACCGGACGTTCCGGATACGTCGAGCCCAGCGACATCTCGGAAGCCGCGACGACGGCGGGGCTGACCGCCTCCAAGAGCGTCAGCGTCGGCAAGGACTGGAGCGGCAGCCGGCTGGCGACGCCGAAGGCCGCCAAGTCCAAGCGGTAGTCCCGGCTCCGTCCCCGTGACACGAGGGCGGACGGGCCGACGCCGGTCGTCGGCCCGTCCGCCCTGCCGTCGTACCCCCTGCGTAGGGTGTTCCCAGCGAACAACCCCTCCGAAGGGACGAACACGACGATGGCGATCCAGGTCGGCGACAAGGCCCCCGACTTCGAGCTCAAGGACAACCACGGCGCCACCGTGCGGCTGTCCGACTTCCGCGGCCGCAAGAACGTGGTGCTGCTGTTCTACCCGTTCGCCTTCACCGGCGTGTGCACCGGCGAGCTGTGCGAGGTCCGCGACAACCTGCCGCAGTTCTCCGACCGCGACACCCAGGTGCTCGCCGTCTCCAACGACTCCATCCACACCCTGCGGGTCTTCGCCGAGCAGGAGGGCCTGGAGTACCCGCTGCTCTCCGACTTCTGGCCGCACGGCAACGTCTCGCGCGCCTACGGCGTCTTCGACGAGGACAAGGGGTGCGCGGTGCGCGGGACCTTCATCGTCGACAAGGAGGGCGTCGTGCGCTGGACCGTCGTCAACGGTCTGCCGGACGCCCGCGACCTCGGCGCGTACGTGAAGGCGCTCGACACGCTGTGACCCGACACCGGTGATTTCTCGGCCGCAGGGCCTGCGAGCGGCGGGAACCCGTCACTAGGATCGAATCGTTGATCCGGTATCCACCGCACTTCACCGCACGACATCCGACGCACGACGGGGCGAGGGCGCCCCTGGACACCAATGGAGGACTCGTGGGAGTCAGCCTCAGCAAGGGCGGCAACGTATCGCTGACCAAGGAGGCCCCCGGCCTGACCGCGGTCATCGTCGGTCTGGGGTGGGACGTCCGCACCACGACCGGCACCGACTTCGACCTCGACGCCAGCGCGCTGCTGCTGAACAACGCGGGCAAGGTCGCCAGCGACCAGCACTTCATCTTCTTCAACAACCTCAAGAGCCCCGACGGCTCCGTCGAGCACACCGGCGACAACCTCACCGGTGAGGGCGAGGGCGACGACGAGCAGATCAAGGTCGACCTGGCGAACGTCCCGGCCGACGTCGAGAAGATCGTCTTCCCGGTCTCGATCTACGACGCCGAGAACCGCCAGCAGTCCTTCGGCCAGGTCCGCAACGCCTTCATCCGCGTGGTGAACCAGGCCGGCGGCGCGGAGATCGCCCGCTACGACCTCAGCGAGGACGCCTCCACGGAGACCGCGATGGTCTTCGGCGAGCTGTACCGGCACGGCGCGGAGTGGAAGTTCCGGGCCATCGGCCAGGGGTACGCCTCCGGCCTGCGCGGCATCGCGCAGGACTTCGGCGTGAACGTCTGAGCGAGCACCTCGTCCGTCCGGCGCCGCACGGTTCGCGTGCGGCGCCGGACGTGCAGAACCACCAGGCAGGACCACCCGGGGAGGGATCAGCAAGATGGGCGTCACGCTTGCCAAGGGGGGCAATGTCTCCCTGTCCAAGGCCGCACCGAACCTCACTCAGGTGATGATCGGGCTCGGCTGGGACGCGCGCTCCACCACCGGAGCGCCCTTCGACCTCGACGCCAGCGCGCTGGTGTGCAGCGACGGGCGGGTGATGGGGGACGAGTGGTTCGTCTTCTACAACCAGCTCTCCAGCCCCGACGGATCGGTGCAGCACACCGGCGACAACCTCACCGGTGAGGGGGACGGCGACGACGAGTCGCTGCTGATCGACCTCTCCAAGGTCCCCGTCCGGTGCGACAAGATCGTCTTCCCGGTCTCCATCCACATGGCCGACGAACGCGGGCAGACCTTCGGCCAGGTCAGCAACGCCTTCATCCGCGTCGTCAACCAGGCCGACGGCCAGGAACTGGCCCGGTACGACCTCAGCGAGGACGCTTCCACGGAGACCGCGATGATCTTCGGCGAGGTCTACCGCTACCAGGGCGAGTGGAAATTCCGTGCAGTGGGACAGGGGTACGCGTCGGGGCTGCGCGGCATCGCTCTAGACTTCGGAGTCAATGTTTCGTAAAGCCGAGTACGGCGACGGGGGAGGCCTGCCTCAAGCCGCGCTTGGGGCGGGACCCTCATCAAGGATTGGGTAGCCAGTGGTTCTGAAAACCTTCGGCTGGTCGTTCGCGGTCACCGCGCTCGGCCTGGTCGCGGCGTTTCTCTTCGGGGGGTGGACCGCCTTCGGCATCGTGGCGATCCTCTCCGTCCTCGAGATCTCGCTGTCCTTCGACAACGCGGTGGTCAACGCCGGCATCCTGAAGAAGATGAATGCCTTCTGGCAGAAGATCTTCCTCACCATCGGCATTCTGATCGCCGTCTTCGGTATGCGGCTGGTCTTCCCGGTCGTCATCGTCGCCGTCAGCGCCCAGCTCGGGCCGATCGAGGCCGTCGACCTCGCGCTCACCGACAAGGACCGCTACCAGGAACTGGTGACCGACGCGCACCCGTCGATCGCGGCCTTCGGTGGCATGTTCCTGCTGATGATCTTCCTGGACTTCATCTTCGAGGACCGGGACATCAAGTGGCTGGGGTGGCTGGAGCGGCCGCTGGGCAAGCTCGGCAAGGTCGACATGCTCTCGCCCTGCATCGCCCTGATCGTGCTGCTGATCTCTGCGATGACCTTCGGCGCCCATGCCCACCAGCACGGAGGCACGCACGCCGACAAGGCGGAGACGGTGCTGCTCTCCGGTGTCGCCGGTCTGATCACGTACATGATCGTCGGCGGTCTGTCCGGCTTCTTCGAGGAGAAGCTGGAAGAGGAGGAGGAGCGCGAGCACGAGGCCGAGGAGCAGGCCGCACGCGAGGGCAAGCCCAAGTCGGCGGTTCTGCTCGCCGGCAAGGCCGCGTTCTTCATGTTCCTCTACCTCGAGGTCCTGGACGCGTCGTTCTCCTTCGACGGGGTGATCGGCGCCTTCGCCATCACCAACGACATCGTCCTGATGGCCCTCGGCCTCGGCATCGGCGCCATGTACGTCCGTTCGCTCACGGTCTACCTGGTCCGCCAGGGCACCCTCGACGAGTACGTCTACCTGGAGCACGGCGCGCACTACGCGATCGGCGCGCTCGCCATGATCCTGCTGATCACCATCCAGTACGAGATCAACGAGATCGTCACCGGCCTCGTCGGTGTCGTCCTGATCGGTGCCTCCTTCTGGTCCTCCGTCCGCCGCAACCGCGCGATCGCCGCGGTCGAGGGCTCGCCTCCCAAGACGGAGGTCTCCTCCGGGGTGTGAAACACCCTCCCGGCCCGGGCCGGTTCGCCCCCGGTGCGCCCGCATCGCCGGTGTGAACCCGCCCGCCGTGAGGAACGCTCTTGCGGGGCGGCCGTCGAGGACGACTCCTCGACGGCCGCCCCGTTTTTCGACGCACGGATACGGACGGACGTGGGGGCGGGAATGGGTTTCCTGGACGGACTGTGGCGCGGCCGAGCGACCGACTTCGACTCGGGCAACGCGGCGACCAACGCCATCGAGCTGACCAAACGGCACGGACAGGTCTCCCTGACCAAACAGGGCGCGGCCACCGGCCATCTGCGCATCAACCTGTCCTGGCGGATGCGCACCTCCGACCTCTCGGGCCCGCAGCGGGAGAGCCTGCTGCGGCACCCCCTCAAGGCCCTGAAACCCCCGGAGGTCATGGGCCACAGCCAGAGCATGGTCAACGTCGACCTCGACCTCGGCTGCCTGTACGAGCTCCAGGACGGCACCAAGGGCGTCGTGCAGCCGCTCGGCGGCTTCCTCGGCGACGTCAACGCCCCGCCGTACGTCAAGCTCAGCGGCGACGACCGGTTCGGCTCCGGTTCCGGCGAGACGATGTACGTCAACCTCGACAACCGGGACGCCATCAAGCGGCTCCTGGTCTTCGCGTACATCTACGACCAGACGCCCGCCTTCGACCGCACCCAGGCCATCGTCACGCTGTACCCCAGCAACGGCCCGCGCATCGAGATCAGCCTGGACGAGCGCCATCCGCAGGCCCGCTCGTGCGCCGTGGTGATGATCGAGAACGTCAAGGGCGAGATCCTCGTCCGCCGCGAGGTGAAGTTCGTCTACGGCTTCCAGGGGGAGCTGGACCGGCTGTACGGGTGGGGCCTCCAGTGGGGCAGGGGGTACAAGGCCAAGGCCGAGCGGTAGGGGCCGCGGCCCGACGGCGCGGGGCGCCTACCGCCCGATGAACTGCGGACCCTGCGGCGGCATCCGGAACTCCGGGTCCGGGATCACGGCGGCGGCCGGCGGATAGCCGTAGGCGGGCCCGCCGGCCGGCTGCGGATAGCCGTAGGCGGGCTGCGCGGAAGGCTGCTGCGGATACCCGTACGCCGGCTGGGACGGCACGCCTGCCGCCGGAGGCTGCTCCGGCGGCAGCGGCACGGCCGGGCTCACCGTCGGCGCCTCGGGCGCCACGGGGGCCGCGGGCGCCGGCGCCGGCTGTCCGCCCTCCTCCGCCTCCGACTCGTCCACCGAGATCCCGAAGTCGGTCGCCAGGCCCTGAAGGCCGTCCGAGTAGCCCTCCCCCAGCGCGCGGAACTTCCAGCCCTCCCCGCGCCGGTACAGCTCCCCGCAGATCAGGGCGGTCTCCTCGCCCGTCTCCGGCCGGATGTCGAAGTACGCCAGCGGCTCGCCGTCGGGGGCCGCCGCGTCGTAGAGCAGGATGCGCAGGTCGGGCACCTGGTCGAAGGCGACGCCGTCCGCGGAGGCGACCAGCAGGATGCGGCCGACCGACGGCTCGACGCCGGAGAGATCCGTCTGGATCGTGTCGGTCAGGCCGTCGACGCCGCGCTTCTTGCCGAGCCGCCAGACCTTCCCGGAGGGGTGGCGCGGCTGGTTGTAGAAGACGAAGTCGTCGTCGGAGCGCACGCGGTCGTCCGGGCCCAGCAGCAGCGCGGAGGCGTCGACCTCGGGCACCCCCTGCCGGGGCGCCCAGCGCAGTACGGCGCGTACCGTGGTGGCTTCCAGCGGGACGTTGGACCCCTTCAGCATCGCGTGCGTCATGCCCGTCATCCTGCCCTCTCGGTCCTGGTCACGACAACGCGGGGCGGCCTCGGCGGTTGCCGGTTCCACGGGTGGGTTACCTGAAATTCATGCCCGGTGGGAACCCCGGACACGGGTCCCTACGTACTATTACCGGCCACCTTTGGACGGTTCACAGGTCGCCCACACACCACGGGGGAGTTCATATGCGTCATTTCGGGCATGTTGCGCCTGAGGTGCGGAAGCGTCTCTTCCACAAAGAGCCCCGCGTCTTCACCGCGGACTCCCCGCCCCGGTTGCTGTCCGCCGCGCTGGGCGCCACGCTGTACAGCCCGGCCACCCGCCCGCACCTCGCCGACGACGTCGTCAAGCAGGGCGGACGCGGCGTGGTGTCGATGGTGCTGTGCCTGGAGGACTCCATCGGTGACGCCGACGTGCCGGCCGGCGAGGAGAACGTGGTGCGTCAGCTCACCGACCTCGCCGCGCGCCCCGGGACGGACGTGCCCCTGCTGTTCGTCCGGGTCCGCGCCCCCGAGCAGATCCCCGACCTCGTCCACCGCCTCGGCCCCGCCGTGGGGCTGCTGTCCGGATTCGTACTGCCCAAGTTCACCGAGGAACGCGGCGTGCCCTTCCTGGAGGCGCTCTCCGAGGCGGAGGCGGCGAGCGGGCGCCGGCTGTTCGCCATGCCCGTCCTGGAATCGCCCGAGCTGCTGTACCGGGAGTCCCGGGTGGAGACCCTGGAGGGCATCTTCCGCGCGGTCGACAAGTACCGCGACCGGGTCCTCGCCCTGCGCCTGGGCGTGACCGACTTCTGCTCCTCCTACGGGCTGCGCCGGTCGCCCGACATGACCGCCTACGACATCCAGGTCGTGGCGTCCGTGATCGCCGACGTGGTGAACATGCTCGGCCGGGCCGACGGCACCGGCTTCACCGTCACCGGGCCCGTGTGGGAGTACTTCCGGGTGCAGGAGCGCATGTTCAAGCCGCAGCTGCGGCAGAGCCCGTTCCTCCAGGTGCAGGCCGCCGAGCTGCGCGAGAGGCTGATCGCACACGCCATGGACGGCCTGCTGCGCGAGATCTCCCTCGACCACGCCAACGGCCTGCTCGGCAAGACCTGCATCCACCCCTCCCACGTGCTGCCGGTCCACGCACTGTCCGTGGTCACGCGGGAGGAGTTCAGCGACGCCCAGGACATCCTCCGGCCGGAACGCGGCGGCGGGGGTGTCCTCAGGTCGGCGTACACCAACAAGATGAACGAGGTGAAGCCGCACCGCGCCTGGGCCGAGCGGACGCTGCTGCGCGCCGAGGCCTTCGGGGTGGCGAACGAGGACATCGGCTTCGTGGAGCTGCTCGCCGCCGGACTGCCGTAACGATCATTCACAGCGACCGCAAGGGACACATGAACGACGCACTGGACGACGCGAGGGACGAGGCGGAGCACGTGGCGGCGGACGGCGCCGGGCACGAGGGCGACACCGGGAGGCACGAGCACATGGGCGAAGAGGGCGCACCCGCGGGCGGGCCGGCCGAGGTCTGGTCCGGCAGCTGGGTCGCCGAACGCCTCGGCGTCGAGCTGACCGGTGACGAGCGGCTCCGCGGCCTGCTCGGGCTCGCCCTGCGCCGCAACCCCAAGCGGGCGCACCTGCTCGTCTCCCAGGTGCTGGGCAAGCACGTCCCCCAGTCACCCGCCGTGGTCCGCGGCCACGGCCTCGAGCTGGGCCGGCGGGTCCGCGAGCTGCTCGGCGCCGGGGAGGCCGCCCGCGCCGTCGTCCTCGGCTACGCGGAGACCGCCACCGGCCTCGGCCACTGCGTCGCCGACGGCCTCGGCACCGCCGTCTGCCTGCACTCCACCCGCCGCCCGGTGCCCGGCGTGGCGCGGGCGGGCGGCTTCGAGGAGTCCCACTCCCACGCCACCTCCCACCTGCTGCTGCCCGAGGACCCCGGCCTGCTGGCCGGCTCCGGGCCGCTGGTCCTGGTCGACGACGAGTTCTCCACCGGCAACACCGTCCTCAACACCGTCCGCGCCCTGCACGAGCGCTACCCCCGCGAGCGGTACGTCGTCGTCGCCCTCGTCGACACGCGCTCGCCCGCCGACGCCGGACGGCTCGAGGAGTTCGCCCGCGAGATCGGCGCCCGCGTGGACCTGGTCACGGCCGCATCCGGGACGGTACGGCTGCCGGAGGGCGTGCTGGAGAAGGGGCAGGAGCTGGTGGCGCGGTACGAGCGGGCCGCCACGGGCACCCCGGGCGGTGCCGGACCCGCGGCGACCGCGGCGAACGCCGTGCCGTCACGACCGGCCGCGGAGGACCCCCGCCCGGACGTCGCCCCCGGCCCCCGCGGCGAGGTCCGGCGCGTCGATCTGCACTGGCCCCCGGGCCTCCCCGACGGCGGACGGCACGGCTTCACGCCCTCCCACCGCGCCCGCCTCGACGCCGCCCTGCCCGCGATGGCCGCCCGCCTGGCACGGGCCCTGCCCGCCGGCGCGCGCCGCGTCCTCGTCCTCGGCTGCGAGGAGCTGATGTACGCCCCGCTGCGCCTGGCCTGCGAGCTGGAGCGCACGGCCGGCGCCGAGGTGCGCTACTCCACCACCACCCGCTCACCCGTCCTCGCCGTGGACGACCCCGGCTACGCGATCCGCACCCGGCTGGTCTTCCCCGCCCACGACGACCCCGCCGACGGACCCGGCGACCGCTACGCCTACAACGTCGCCGGAGGCGGCTTCGACACCGTCGTCGCCGTCGTGGACGGCCACGCCGACACCCCCGCGCTGCACGCGCCGGACGGCCTGCTGGCCCGGCTCGCCGCCCACGTCCCGCACGTCCTGCTCGCGGTCGTCCCGTCGTACGTCCCGGGCGCACCCGCCCCCGGAGCACCGTCCGCACCCGGACGGCCGTCCGCCCCCGAAAGGCCCGCCATGCTGCCCGAGCCCCTCCGCGGCCCCGCCTTCTCCTCGTACGCGCGCGAGGAGGTCGGCTGGCTGCTCCAGGACCTCTCGGACGTGACGCTGGAGGCGCCGACCGAGGAACGCGAGGAGGCCATCCAGAGCGGCGGCGCGCACTACGCCGAGTCGCTGCCCGTGGAGTACCAGCCCAGCGAGGAGTACCAGCGGCTGTTCCACTCCGCGCTCCAGGCGTCCGCCGCCCGGCTGGCGCGGGCCGTCGGCACCGTCACCGAACTGGTGCTCGCCGAGAGGTCACCGCGGCCCGTGCTGGTCTCCCTCGCCCGCGCGGGCACGCCCGTCGGCATCCTGATGCGCCGCTGGGCGCAGTACCGGCACGGCCTGGACCTGCCGCACTACGCCGTGTCCATCGTCCGCGGGCGCGGCATCGACGCCAACGCGCTGCGCTGGCTGGCCCGCCACCACGACCCCGCCGACGTCGTCTTCGTGGACGGCTGGACCGGCAAGGGCGCCATCACCCGCGAACTCGCCGACGCCCTGCGCGCGTTCGAGGCCTCCGACGGCGTCACCGGCTTCGACCCGGAGATCGCCGTGCTGGCCGACCCCGGCTCCTGCGTGCGGACCTACGGCACCCGCGACGACTTCCTCATCCCCTCCGCCTGCCTCAACTCCACCGTCTCGGGACTGATCTCGCGCACCGTGCTCCGCGCCGACCTGGTCGGCCCGCACGACTTCCACGGCGCGAAGTTCTACCGCGAACTCGCCGCCGCCGACCTGTCGCCGGTCTTCCTCGACACCGTCTCCGCCCGCTTCGGCGACGTCGTGGACGCCGCCGAGGCCCACGCCAAGGAACTCCTCGCCACCGACCGCACCCCCACCTGGGAGGGCTGGGCGGCGGTCGAACGCATCAGCGCCGAGTACGGCATCGACAACGTCAACCTCGTCAAGCCCGGCGTCGGCGAGACCACGCGCGTGCTGCTGCGCCGGGTGCCGTGGAAGGTGCTGGCCCGCACCGGCGCCGGCCGCGACCTGGACCACGTCCGGTTGCTGGCCGAGCAGCGCGGGGTGCCCGTGGAGGAGGTCGACGGCCTGCCCTACACCTGCGTCGGGCTGATCCACCCGCAGTACACGCGCGGGGCGACCGGCGCCGACGGCAAGGCGGTGACGGCCTGATGACCGTGCTCGTCGCGAGCGACCTCGACCGGACGCTCATCTACTCCGCCGCCGCGCTGGCGCTGACCATGCCCGACGCCCGCGCCCCCCGGCTGCTGTGCGTGGAGGTCCACGAGAGCAGGCCGCTGTCCTACCTGACCGAGACGGCCGCCCGGCTGCTCACCGAGCTGGGCGGCGCCGCCGTGTTCGTGCCGGCCACGACCCGGACCCGCAAGCAGTACCAGCGCATCAACCTGCCGGGCCCGCCGCCCGCGTACGCGATCTGCGCCAACGGCGGCCATCTGCTGGTGGACGGGGAGACCGACCGGGACTGGCACGCCCGGGTGACCGCCCGGCTGGCCGACGAGTGCGCCTCGCTGCACGAGGTGCAGGAACACCTGATGCGGACCGCCGATCCGGTGTGGGTGCGCAAGCACCGCACCGCCGAGGACCTCTTCGCCTACCTCGTCGTCGAACGCGAGCTGCTGCCCGAGGACTGGGTGAAGGAACTCGCCGTGTGGGCCGAGAACCGCGGCTGGACGGTCTCCCTCCAGGGCCGCAAGCTCTACGCCGTTCCCCAGCCGCTGACCAAGAGCGCGGCCGTCCGCGAGGTCGCCCGCCGCACGGGCGCGGGGCTCACCCTCGCCGCCGGGGACTCCCTCCTCGACGCCGATCTGCTGCTCGCGGCGGACCGGGGCTGGCGCCCGGGCCACGGGGAGCTGGCGGACGCCGGCTGGACGGCACCGGCGATCAGCGCCCTGCCCGAGCGCGGGGTGCTCGCCGGTGAGCGGATTCTGCGGGAGTTCCTGAGGACGGCCCGCTCGTCCGGGTGACGGCGGCGGCTCAGTGGCGGCGCCGGGCGCCGGCGCCGGCGTACCGGGTGGTGTCGGCGTGGGCGCCGGTGGCGTGGGTGCCGGTGGTGTCGGCGTGGGTGGCCGGCCGGTCCTCGCGGGGGTCGCGTCCGCCCCGCCTGCGCCGGCCGGCGCCCGGCCGCAGCAGCCGCACCGCGACGAACGCCAGCAGGGCCAGGGCGGCGCAGCCCAGGACCACCTTGGAGTAGGCGGAGGCGACGCTGGTGACCTGGGACCAGTTGTCGCCGAGGGCGTAGCCGGCGAGCACGAACGCGGTGTTCCAGATGGCGCTGCCCAGCGTGGTCAGGCCGAGGAACACCGGCAGCCGCATCCGCTCGACGCCGGCCGGCACGGAGATCAGGCTGCGGAAGATCGGGATCATCCGGCCGAAGAACACGGCTTTGGTGCCGTGCCGCTGGAACCAGGCCTCCGTCTTCTCGATGTCGGCCACCTTCACCAACGGCAGCCGGGCCGCGATCGCCAGGGTGCGGTCCCGGCCGAGCAGCGCCCCCACCCCGTACAGGGCGAGCGCGCCGATCACCGATCCCGCCGTCGTCCACAGCAGGACCGCGAGCAGGTCCATCCGTCCCGAGCTCGCCGCGAATCCGGCGAGCGGCAGGATCACCTCGCTCGGCAGGGGCGGGAACAGGTTCTCCAGCGCGATGGCGATGCCGGCGCCCGGTGCGCCGAGCGTGTCCATCAGGTCGTTGATCCACTGGGGTGCGGCCGTCATACGGCCAGGCTAGGAAACCGGACCTGAAGGGAACCTGAGGAGGGGATTCCGGCGGAGCACGTCCGCCGGCCGGCGGGTCCCGGCCGTCAGCCGCAGCAGCCGCCCCCGCAGCAGCCGCCTCCGCCGCCCGACGGGGGTGCCGGGGCGGACGCGGTGGACGAGCCGCCGACCGCGACCGTCGACAGGAGCTTCACCGTGTCGTCGTGCCCCGCCGGGCAGGGGGCGGGGGCGGAGGACTCCGCCATGGGACGGCTCAGTTCGAAGGTGTCGCCGCAGCTGCGGCAGCGGTACTCGTAGCGAGGCATGCGCACAGGTTAACCGCCCCCGCCGGGCTCGCCCCAGACCGGAAACCGCCCGCTCCGGGCGCGGCCGGGCCCGCAACCGGGCCGGGGCCCGTCCCCGCCCAGGCCGGCGCCCGTCCTCGCCCGGGACGGGGCCGGTCCGCGCGGGACGGGGCCGGTCCCGGGTCAGTGTCCGGCGCCGCGTTCCTCGCGGATCTGGGTGACCACGCGGGCCACCGTCCGCCGGACCGCCTCGGTCTCCGTCAGGAAGTGCCAGTAGTCGGGGTGCCGCCCTTCCAGCGTGGCGACGGCGCGTTCCAGCCGGGCCACCGACTCGTCGAGCGGGCGCGCGTGCCGCGGGTCGGGGGTGTTGCGGCCGGCCATGGCCAGCCGCTGGGCGTCGCGGATCGCGAACCGGGTCCGCTCGATCTCCTGCTGCGGGTCCTTCTGCACGGCGTTCAGCTGCCGCAGCCGGTCGCCGGCGGCCGACACCGCCTCGTCGGTGGAGTTCAGCAGGGCGCGGACGGTCGACAGCAGCGCGGTCGCGTCGGGCCAGCGCTGGTCGTCGCGGGCCGTCTGCGCCTCGGCCAGCTTGCGCTCGGCCTGCCGGACGCTCTCGGCGGCCTGCTCCGGCACGTGCTGGAGGTCCTGCCAGCAGGCGACGGTGAAACGCCGCCGCAGCTCGCTGAGGACCGGTTCGACCTGCTCGGCCCGGGTGGTGAGGGCCTGGGCGCGGGTGCGCAGCGAGACCAGCCGGGTGCTGATCTCCGCGGCGCGCTCCGGCAGCCGCTCCGCCTCGGCACGGACCGCCTCGGCCTCCCGGGTGACCCGTTCGGCCCGCTCCAGGGTCTGCGGTACGCCGTGCCGGCCCGCGCCCTGGTTCAGCTTGGTCAGCTCCGGGCCCAGCCGGGCGAGCCGGGCGGCGAGGTCGTCCGCCTTGAGGCCCGCGCCGCGGGCGGAGTCCAGGGCGTTGGAGGCGGCGAGCAGGGACTGCCGGGCGCGTTCGACGGCGGGGGCGAGCCGGGCCAGCTGGGTCTCGGCCTTGCCGATCAGCGGGCCGAGCCCCTCGGCGAAGCGGTCGAGTTCCTGCTTGACCCGGGCCAGCTCGTCCCTGGCGGCGGTCAGCTCGGTACGGGCGCGGGAGGCGGCGGAGGCCTCCAGGTCGTCCCGGTCCAGGTCGTGGGCGTCGACGGCGGTGATGTAGCGGTGGCTGACCTCGTCGATGCGCCGGCCGAGGGCGGCGAAGTCCTCGACCGCGCGCCGGGCGGCGGGGGAGTCGTCGACGGCCGTGATGGTCTCGATGGAGATCCGCAGGTCGCGCTGGGCGGTGTCCAGCTCGTAGAAGGCCGCGGCGGCGGCGTCCTTGGCGGCCTGGGCCTCCGCCCGCTGGCTCTCCGCCCGGCCGCCGAACCAGCGCCGGGTGCCGCCGCCGGCGAACGCGGCGGGCAGCAGGAGGACGGCGACCAGCGGCAGGCCCATGAGCGCCAGCGTGCCACCCGGCGCACCGCTCCGCCGCCGACGACGCCGGGCCCCGAACGCGCCGCCCGACGCTCCCCGCCGCACCGACGGTCCTCCCGCTGCCGACGCCGACGCCGCCTCTGACTCCGACGGTGAGGCCGACCGCGGGACCGGTGACGGGGCCGACCGTGGGATCGGTGGCTGCGGCTCGCGCGAGGGCGGCGCCGCGTGGGGCGACGGGAGCGACCTGAGCGGCCGGGGCGACCTGAGCGGCCCGGGCTCACGGCCCGCGGCGCGTGGCCCCGACCGTGGGGAAGGCGCGCACGGCATCATCGGCGGCGGTTCCGGCTGCGATGGTGTCGCCGTCACATCCCTCTCCCGTGTCGTCCGCCCTGCCCGGGTTCATTCTCCCACCCGTTAGGGACGAACACACGGCCCGGTCAGTTCGCCGTACGCACCGTGACTTTCCCGTCGCCGCTACGGGCGTTCACCACGTGGGAGGCGGTGTCGTCCCTGGGCACGGACACGTCCACCGCGCCGTCGTCGGTGTCGGCCGACACCCGGTAGGTGGCGCGGGGCAGCTCGACGGTGACCGAGCCGTCGGCGCTGCGGGTCTCCACGAGGTCGGGCACGGCACCGAGTTCGAGGCGGACGGAGCCGTCCTGGGTGTGGGCCCTGACGGTGCGTGCGGAGACCTCCGCGCGGATGGAGCCGTCGTCGCTGCGCAGCCGAAGCGGTCCGGTGGAGTCGGTGACGTGCACGGAGCCGTCCTTGGTGCGGACGGCCAGGGCGTCCCGCAGCCCCCGCGCCCGTACGCTGCCGTCGTCGCTGTCCACCTCGACGGCGACGCCGCGGGGCACCTCGACGCGGTGCCGGGCGGCGCAGTCGGCGACCACGCCGGAGCAGTGCATCCGCAGCACCAGCCGGTCGCCGTCCATCTTCCAGGTCACCTCGGGCTCGTCACCGATCGCGACCGAGCCCTGCCACCACCGGGTGACCGAGACCCGGCCCGCCTCGTTGCCGTCCGCGGCGACGATCTCCAGCGCCGAGTCGTCGGCGTCGACGGTGAGGGTGCGGCCCTGGAGCGCGAAGGACCGGTGCTCGGGGTCGGTGTCGTCCGAGGGGGAGGCACAGGCGCCCAGACCCGCGACGAGTACGGCGACGGCGCCCGTGACGGCGAGCGCGCGGGCGGGAACGGTGCGGGTACGGGCGGGCGTGGCGGTCATGGCGGTTTTCCCCCTGCTGACGGACGGCGAGCCCGGCCGTGCCCACGCGGAACGCGGTGCGACCGGACTCCTCGACCGTACGGAGCGGGGACGCCGCGGGGGATCCGGGACGCTACCGGATCGGGGGTGGGGTTAACCCCAGGCGGAGCCGGTGCCGGCCGCCCGCGGGGTTTGCGGGGCAGTGCCCCGGGCAATGTAGGCTGTCGACTCGTCCTGGGTGCGTAGCTCAGGGGTAGAGCGCCTGCCTTACAAGCAGGATGTCGGCGGTTCGAAACCGTCCGCGCCCACCAGGACCGACGCCGGACGTTAGGCCGGACGTCGGTGCAGAGGCCTCCGGGTGACCTCCCGGGGGCCTCTTCTCGTGCCATCCGTAGGATGGGCCCGTGATCAGTCCCGGGCAGCGCGACCGCCGGCCGCCGACGCGGTGGTGGCGGGCCGTGTCCGTGCTCGGGCTGCTGGCGGGACTGCTGGCCATGCACGGACTCGCCCCCGGCGGCGCCCTGCCCGGCCCCTCCGGCCCGCACACCGGCGCCCACGCCCCCACCGGGGCCCACGCCCACGGCGCTCCCCGTCCGCACGACGGTTCCGGTTCCGTTCACGACGGCTCCGGTCCCGCGGCCGGCGCCGCGGACCACCGCGCCTGTGCCGACGACGGCCACGGCGGCGGCGGGCACGTCCGGCACGCGGACGGCACCTGTGCCTCCGGGGCGGTGAGCGGCGGGCCGGCGCTTCCCGCGCTGGTCCCCGACCCGGTCCCGGCCGTGGCGGGCACCGAGACCGTACGGCCGTACGCTGCCGAGGCGCCCGACGGCGCCCGCGCCCCGCCCTCCCTGGCGGAACTCCAACTCCTGCGGATCTAGACACCGCCGCCGCACCGCGCCCCGGCGGGCGCGATGCTGCCACCTGTCGAAAATCCCTTCCCTCAGCAGGAGTTCACGCATGACGCACACCCACACTCACGTGCACATCGCCCGTACCCGGGCCCGCCGCGCCGCCCTCGCGGTCGCGGCGGCCGGCACCGCCCTGCTCCTCGCCGCCTGCGGCGGCAGCGGCGGCGGCACGGGCGCCGGCGACGGGCACGCCGGCCACGGCTCGGCGTCCGCGAGCGCGACCGCCACGGCCTCGGCGGGCACCGGCGCCGAGGACGGCGCGCACAACGCCCAGGACGTCACCTTCGCGCAGGGCATGATCCCGCACCACCGGCAGGCCCTGGAGATGGCGCGGCTCGCCGCCGGCCGCTCCGCCTCGCCGGAGGTGAAGGACCTCGCCTCCCGCATCGAGAAGGCGCAGGACCCGGAGATCCGGACCATGAGCGGCTGGCTGAAGTCCTGGGGCGAGGACGTGCCGGAGGCCACGGACCCGGCGTCCGGCGCGCACGCGTCGGGACACGGGGGTCACGGCGGGATGCCCGGGATGATGGACGCCGAGGACATGGAGGAACTGGGCAAGGCCGAGGGCGAGGCCTTCGACCGGCTGTTCCTGGCCCTGATGGTCGAGCACCACGAGGGCGCCGTCGAGATGGCCACGACCCAGCGGGACAAGGGCCGCTACGGACCCGCCAAGGCCATGGCCGAGGACATCGTCCGCGCCCAGCAGGCCGAGATCGAGGAGATGAACGACCTCCTCGGCGCGAACTGAGAGCCACCCGCACCAGCCGGCCGGCGCGAGCGCCGTGACCGACCGGCATGAGTGACCGTCCGGACCTGTCCGCCGTCCGGACGGTCACCCTCGCACGGGTTCACGAGCCCCGCCCGGAACCCTCCTCGGGCGGGGCCTCGTGGGCGTGCTTGAGCCGGCTGCGGGCGTCCACCGCGTCCGGACCGGTGAACTCCGACCAGTACCGGTGGGTGCTGACGAAGACCGCCAGCTCGCGCTCCCGCCGCCGCAGCTTCTCCACCTCGGCCTGTTCGTCCTCCGACCAGCCCGGCGAGGCGGGGCGCTCGACCTTGCGCCAGCCGGTGTCGTCGGTGAAGCCGTCCACGGGTTCGACGGACCAGGGGAGCCGTTTCAGCAGGGCCGACAGCTCGGCCCGGACCTGATGCAGTTCCTCCTGACCGGCGAGGAGGTCACTCGGAAAGTCATAGGTCGTAGCCACGGCCCAATGATACTCCTGTTCGATTTTGAGGTGCGCGTTCCGCGGGCTCCTTTCCGGGGTTCACCCGAACGGGTGCCGCGCGGCCCGGGCCGGGGTGAGACTGGGGTCATGTGCCGCAGCATCAAGACCCTTCGCCCGCCCGTGCTGGCCGACGAGGCCACCGAGGAGGAGATCCGGGCCGCCGCCCTCCAGTACGTGCGCAAGGTCTCCGGCTTCCGGGCCCCGGCCGCGCACAACCGCGAGGTGTTCGAACAGGCGGTGGACGCGATCGCCGAGGCCACGGCCGAACTGCTGGCCGGCCTGGAGGTCCGCGGCGCCGGGGCGCGCCGGGCGGGCTGACGCCTGCCGGAGACGCCCCGGCGCGCCTCCGCGTCCCCGGGAGCGGCGCGCCTCCGCGTCCCCGGGAGCCCCCGGGGGGCCGTGGCCTCCGCGTCCCCGGCCCCGGGCGTGCCTGCCCGCGCTACGGGGCCTCGGCCGCCGGTGGCTGCCGGCGCATCACGTACGCCGCGCCCGCCCCCGCCGCGAACAGCGCGGCCAGGGACACCCCGGTCGCCAGCCAGGTCGCGCCCAGCCACTGGCCGCCGAAGTAGCCGAGGGCGACGCTGTAGCCGGCCCAGGACAGGCCGGCCAGCGCGGACCAGGGGAGGAAGTCGCGGGCCCGGCGGCGAGCGGTGCCGGCGACGAGGGAGACGACGGAGCGGCCGGCCGGGGCGAAGCGGGCCAGCACGACGAGTGCGCCGCCGCCGCGGGCCAGGGCACCGCCGAGACGTTCCTGCGCCGTGGTCAGCCGGCGGGACCGGGCGATCGCGCGGTCCAGCCGGGGCCCGCCCCGCCAGGCGAGGCGGTAGGCCACCAGATCGCCGAGGACGGAGGCGGTGGCGGCGCAGAGCGTCAGGGCCAGGATGTCGGGGACGTCCTCGGGGACCGGGGCCGTGGCCGCGCCGGTGCCGGCGGCCGTGCCCGCTGCCGCCGCCGTGGCCGCGGTGATCACCAGAACCCCGCTCGGCAGCATCGGCAGGAACACGTCGAGGAGGACCGAGAGGGCCACCAAGGCATAGATCCACGGGCTGCTGACCAGCGACCCCACACTCTCCAACACCGCGACTCCCCGTGACTCCCCCGTCGGCCGGCCGGCCGCGACGCGCGGGGAGCGGCTGGGGCGGCCATGACAGCCATACAGCGTACGCCCGGGCTGTGACAGAGGGTTCACAGGGGGCTCGGACGACCGCCACGGAGTGTTCACCCGGCTGCCGCTCCCCGGAGGGCGGCGGGGGCCGGTGTCCCGTAGCAACGACGGTGGGGGAGCGCGACGGGGGCGTCACCGCGCCCGGAGCCGACCGACACACCGACACACCGGCAACACTGCCGACGAGGAACGGAACACATCATGGTGGCAGGAATATGCGCGGGCGTGGTCGCCGCGGCCGTGCTGGCGAGCGGCGGCACCGACGGCGTCTCGCT
Organism: Streptomyces sp. NPDC031049; assembly: GCF_055571015.1. Classification (NCBI taxonomy): domain Bacteria; kingdom Bacillati; phylum Actinomycetota; class Actinomycetes; order Kitasatosporales; family Streptomycetaceae; genus Streptomyces; species Streptomyces sp. NPDC031049. The sequence continues at coordinate 201,123 of NZ_JBVIGC010000003.1, read as the reverse complement.
GCGCTCGGACGCCCGCTTCGAGCGGGCCGGCACGCACGGCACGCCGCTCGCGGTGACGTACGACGAGGGACTGGTCCCCGCCGGCGCGTGGATCGAGGTGCGCCAGCGCACCGCCGACAGCGGCAGCACCACGGTCAAACTGCGGGTGAAGGGCCTGAAGCCCGGACACGCGTACGGCGTGCACGTGCACCGCAGGCCCTGCGGTGACGACCCGTCCGCCGCGGGCGGGCACTACCAGCACAAGCCGTCCGACGACCCCCGCGCGGCCAACCCGCGCAACGAGGTCTGGCTCGACTTCACCCCCGGCCCCGACGGTGAGGGCCGGGCCCGCGCCCACCACGACTGGGGCTTCCGGCCGGGGCAGGCCAACTCCGTCGTCATCCACGACGAGCCGGGCAACTTCGGGGCCCGGATCGCGTGCTTCACCGTGCCGTTCCGGTCGGTCCGCTGACCCGGCCGGAGGCGGCGGCGCCCTCCCGCGCGTACCGGACGACGGAACGCGCGGGAGGGCACCTTCGCGGTCGGCTCAGGCGGTGACCGGCGTCTGCTCCCCGGTCGCGCCCTTGCGCCCGGAGTCGCGCCGGGCGAGGAGGCGGTCCAGGCCGAAGGCGCCGGAGCCGGTGAAGACCAGCAGCAGGAAGGCCCAGCTGAACAGGGCGGCGCCCTCACCGCTGTTCTGTATCGGCCACAGCGCCTCGGGCTGGTGGACCGTGAAGTAGGCGTACGCCATCGAGCCCGAGGCGAGGAAGGCGGCGGCCCGCGTGCCCAGGCCGAGCACGACGAGGCTGCCGCAGACGAGTTCGATCACGGCCGCGTACCAGTACGGCCAGGTGCCCGTGCCGACGGTGCCGCCGCTGCCGTCCGCGCCGCCGAGCACGCCGAACAGGCTCATGGCGCCGTGGCAGGTGAAGAGCAGGCCGACGACGATGCGGAACAGGCCGACGGCGTAGGGCTGGGCGCTGTCCAGGCGTCCGGTCATGTGGGGGTGCTCCTTCGGTCGGACCGGCCGTGGGGACCGGTCGCTGGGGAGGACGGAACCGAGGGAGCTCACGTTAGGGGAACCTAACCAATACTTGCAACTTCAACATCTTGGTCGGGCTTCGCCCCGGGCGACCGGTGCCGGGGGCGAGGATTCGGGGTTCTCAGCGGGACGGCGGCGACGGCGGCGACAGCTCCGTCTCTCCCACCTGCCGCAGGGCCGGCCCGCCGCGCCCGGTCCGGGCCCGCTCCAGGCGCAGCCGGGCCGAACGCCCGCGCAGGGTCAGGGTCATGAGCTGGTTGCCGAACCAGGGGCCGCCTCTCTTGCGCCAGCGCACCGTCGGCCGTCGCAGCCGTCCGTGCCGGGCGAAGAACCGGCCCAGGGCGCGCGCCGGGGCGCTCCAGCCGAAGCGGAAGCCGAGGCGGATGGAGGCCGGCACGGAGTTGTGGACGGGCGAGCAGGTCAGCTGCACCACCCGCGCCGCCGGGGTCGTGCCGTCGGCCCAGGTGGGCTCGGCCACGTACGCGTGGTGCACGTCCCCGGAGAGCACGCACACCGTCGCGGGCGCCCCCGGCCCCGCGGCCACCTCGGCGATCATGTCCGCCAGGGCGTCGAAGGAGGACGGGAAGGCGGCCCAGTGCTCCAGGTCGGCGGCGCGCCGCAGCTTCTCGCCGAACCGCGCCCAGCGGGGCCCGCGCTCGCCCGCGCACAGGGCGGCGTTCCACCCCTCGACGTCGTGCACGAGGTGGGGGAGCAGCCAGGGCAGCGAGGAGCCGATCAGGAGGTGGTCGTAGGCGGCGGACCCGTCGTCGCCGCGGCCGTCGAGCAACTGGTCGCGCAGCCACAGGGCCTCGCCGGGGTCGAGCATCGCGCGGCGGTCCTCGGCCAGGACGCGCGCCGCGCGGGTGTCCACCATCAGCAGCCGGACCCGGCCGAAGTCGCGCCGGTAGCTCCAGCGGACGGAGGCGGCGTCGGCGTCGGCCCGCGCGGCGAAGGTGCGCAGCGCGTCGGTGCCGTCGGGCGTGGCCCGGACGGCGGCGTACAGCGGGTCGGCGGCCAGCTCGGCCGGGGAGAGGTTGCCGAGCTGCTGGTAGACCCAGTAGGACATCAGGCCGCTCAGCAGCCGCTCGCGCCACCAGTTCGTGGCCCGCATGTCGGCGAGCCAGGCGGCGGAGGTGTTCCAGTCGTCGACGACGTCGTGATCGTCGAAGATCATGCAGCTCGGCACCGTGGACAGCAGCCAGCGCACCTCGGGGTCGAGCCAGGACTCGTAGTAGAGCCGGGTGTACTCCTCGTAGTCCGCGACCTCGGCGCCCGGCGGCTCGCTCAGGTCGCGGCGGGCGGCGAGCCAGCGGCGGGTGGCGTCGGAGATCTCGTCCGCGTAGACCTGGTCCCCGAGGAGCAGCAGCAGGTCGGGCCGCTCGCCCGCGGGGTCGGCGGCCATGCGGGCGGCCAGCGTGTCCAGCGCGTCCGGGCCGACCGGGTCGTCGTCGCCGGGCGGCGGTGCGGCCCAGCGGCAGGAGCCGAAGGCGACGCGCAGGCCGCCGGTCTCGTCCGGGGTGCTGATCACGGAGGGCGGGAAGGGAGAGTCGGGCAGCGGCCACACGCGCGTGCCGTCCAGGAACACCTCGTACGCCGTGGAGGTGCCCGGGGTCAGGCCGGCCACCTCGACCAGGGCGTAGTGGTGGCCCGCGACCTGGAAGGTGCGGGCCGTGCCGGCGCCGCCGTCGGCGCAGCGCACCTCGGCCGCGCACGGGCGGCTCGCCTCGACCCAGACGGTCGCGGACGACCCGTCGGCGTATCTCAGCAGTGGTCCCAGGCGCAGGTCCGGCATGATCCTCCCCTTCTCCGTCGCCCCGTACCGTACGGAACGACGGAGGCCGACGGGGAGGTTCCGCGCCGATCGGTGTGTGCCCGGGGCTCGCTCGGCGGCGTCGGTCAGCAGCTCGCCAGGTGGTTCTGGAGCGCGGACTTCTCGGCGGAGTCGACGGAGAGGCCGTAGTAGTGCTTCACCTGCACCCAGGCGCGGACGTAGGTGCAGCGGTAGGCGGACCGGGCGGGCATCCAGGTGGCCGGGTCCTGGTCGCCCTTGGCCTGGTTGACGTTGTCGGTGACCGCGAGGAGCTGCGGGCGGGTCCGGTCGTTGGCGAAGGCCTCGCGCCGGGAGGTCGACCAGCTGCCGGCGCCGGAGTCCCAGGCCTCGGCGAGCGGCACGAGGTGGTCGATGTCGACGTCGGAGGCGGCGTACCAGGTGGCACCGTCGTAGGGGGAGTACCAACTGCCGCTGACGGCGGCGCACGAGGAGTTGGTGACGACGTTCACGCCGTCGCGCTTGAGGATCGTCTCGCGGGTGTTGCAGGCGCCGCTGACGGTGGACCAGTGCGGGAAGAGGTCGCGGTCGTAGCCGGAACGATTCTCCGTCTTCACGGTGAGGGAGGCGAGATAGCTGCGGGCGGTGGCCCCGCTGATCGGGGTGGGGAGCGCGGCGGAGGCGGACGGGGCGCCCGCGAGCGCCACGGAGGCCAGGGTTCCGGTGAGCGCCGCGACGATGCCGAACCGTCGACGCGCGTAGAACTTGGGCATGTGAACTCCCTCGTGGGGGTGGGGTTTTCGGGCGCGAGCAGGGGAATGCTCGCGACGCCGCGTTGCGCACGGGTGTGCGGTCGGTAAGAAGCTAGTGACGCGTACATGTCGCGTCTATGGGTCGACGGGAAATCGTTTCGGCGCGGTGACGAGGGGGCGGACCGGGACTTTCGGCCCCTGCACGGTCGTCCGGGGCGTCGCGTACGATGGACGGCGCAGAAGGGGAGTAGCTCTTCGCCGGACCGTCGACATACTGCTCAGCTCGCTGAGCCGGCGCCCGGAGGCGGGTCTCGTGCGCGAGGCCGGCCAGCGAGACCTTCGGCAAGCAGTGCACACCCGTGCCCGTGGCGCGGGTGCCCGTGTGCTGCCGTGCCGAGGTGTCGCGTCGCAGGATCCAGCACTCTCGGTGGGGCGGCCCCGACCGATTGAGGACCCGTTGATCAGCTTGACCGTGACGGCGCTCGTGTTCGGCGTCGTCTTCCTCGCCGAACTGCCGGACAAGACCGCCCTGGCCGGACTCGTCCTCGGCACCCGCTACCGGGCGAGCTACGTCTTCGCCGGTGTCGCCGCCGCCTTCGCGCTGCACGTCGCGCTCGCCGTCGCGGCCGGCAGCGTGCTGACGCTGCTGCCGCAGCAGATCGTGCACGCCATCACCGGGGTGCTGTTCCTCGGTGGCGCGGCGGTGCTGCTGATGAAGAAGGACGAGGACGAGGAGGAGGTCCGCAAGCCGGAGAACCAGTCCTTCTGGAAGGTCTCCGGGGCGGGCTTCATGCTCATCCTGGTCGCCGAGTTCGGCGATCTCACGCAGATCATGACGGCCAACCTGGCGGCCCGCTACGACGATCCGCTCTCCGTCGGCCTGGGTGCGGTACTCGCCCTGTGGGCGGTGGCCGGGCTCGGCATCGTCGGCGGGAAGGCGCTGATGAAGCGGGTGCCGCTGAAGCTGATCACGCAGATCGCGGCGTTGCTCATGCTCGGGCTGGGCGTGTGGAGCCTGTGGGAGGCGGTGGCCGGGTGACCCGGCGGCCGGGCCGCCCGGCGGCCGGGCCGCCCGGCGGCCGGGCCCGCGGCCCGGTGGGAGCCGAACGCCGGATGAACGATGTCCCCGCCCGCTGGCGCTACCCCGGACCTGTTTTGTACCGTAGAGAAACAAAGTGGCTTCCGCCCGCTCTCCCTGACCGGCGGGCGGAGCCGCCTTGTACCCGGGGACACCGCCCCTGTGTCCCTCTCCCGTGTCTTGGAGTCTGCCGATGACGGCCACCGCCACCGTTCTCACCGCCCGTGCCCTGCTGCTGGACATGGACGGCACCCTCGTCAACTCCGACGCCTCGGTCGAGCGCGTCTGGCGGCGCTGGGCCGACCGGCACGGCCTGGACGGCGACGAGGTGATGAAGGTGGTCCACGGGCGGCAGGGCTACGCGTCCATGGCGCTGCTGCTGCCCGACCGGCCCATGGAGCAGAACCACGCCGACAACGCCCGCATGCTCGCCGAGGAGACCGCCGACACAGAGGGCGTCGTCGAGATCCCGGGCGCCGCGGAGTTCCTCGCCTCGCTGCGGGGGCTCCCGCACGCCCTGGTGACCTCCGCCGACGTCGCGCTGTCCACCGCCCGGATGGGCGCCGCGGGGCTGGCGCTGCCCGAGGTGCGGATCACCGCCGAGTCGGTCGGCGCCAGCAAGCCCGACCCCGAGGGCTTCCTCAAGGGCGCCGCCGAACTGGGCGTCGCCCCGGCCGACTGCGTCGCCTTCGAGGACTCCGCCGCCGGCATCACCGCCGCGCGCGCCGCCGGCATGCAGGTGGTGGGCGTCGGCGACCGCGCCGGCTTCTACGGACCGGACGCGCTGGTCCGCGACCTGACGCAGGTGCGCGTCGAGACGGTGGGGGACGGCACGATCCGCCTCCACATCACCGGCTCCGGCTGATCGCGGAGCCGCGGGGCGTCACGGCTCGCGCGTCTCCGACTCCAGGCGGCTCCGGGTCTCCGGGCCGTACTCGCCGAGGTCGTCGGAGCGGATGCCGCGGGCCCACTGGTAGTTGCGCAGGGCGTCCTCGACCTCGCGGTCGAAGTGGCCGTCGACGTCGCCCACGTAGAGGTAGAGCTGACGCAGGCGGTGCTGTAGCTCGGTGACCTCCGGGCCGCTGTCGCCGCGGCGCAGGACCGTTCCGTGGTCGCGGTCGTCGTCCCCGCCGCCCCGGCCGTGCCGGTCGCCGGAATCCTGCCCCGGGTCCTCCGCGCGGGCGGTCGTCGCGCTCTGCGTCGGCTCCGCCGACCGGGACGGCGACGGCGAGGCGCTCGGCGCCGACGCGGACGGCGACGGCGACGGGCTCGCGCTCGGAGAGGCGGAGACGGACGGGGACGGCGACGCCGACGTGGGGGACGCGGACGCGGTGCTCGGCGTCGGGCCGGCCGAGGGCGTGTCGGCCGACGGTTCCGGTACCTCCGCCCGTACCTCCTTCGCCGACGCCCCGTCGCGGGACGGCGTTTCGTACGAGAACAGCCCGCCGGCGTACCCGGCCGCGCCGAGTACGGCCACGACCGCGCCCGCGACGCCCAGCAGTGCGCCGCGCCGGCGGCGTGCGGGGCGGGGGGCCGGTCCGTGCCGGCCGGCGTCCGGGCCGGTGGTCCGCGGGGGCGGCGCCGTGTCGAAGAGCGACAGGTCGGTCGCGCTGGGCGAGGCGGCCGGCGGGGCCAGTGGAGTGGGCAGGGAAGGGGAAGGGGCGGTGGCGTCGCCGGACGCGTCGGCCCCGACGGCGCGCAGCGGCATCGTCGCGTCGGAGGCCGGTGCGGGGCCGCCGTCGGCGCGGCCCTCGGGGGTGCCCATGGCGCGGCCCCTCGGGGCGCCTGCGGCGCGGCCGTTCGGGGGGCCTGCGGCGTAATCCCCCGGGGTGTCCATGGCGCCACCCTCGGGGGTGCCTACGGCGTGGCCCTCCGGGGCGCCTGCGGCGAGGCCCTCGGGGGTGTCCATGGCGTGGCCCTCCCGGGTGCCCGCGGTGGTGTTCTGCGGGTGGGCGTCCTCCGTGTCGGCCTCCGGCGCCCCCTCCAGCTCGACGTACGGCCGGATGCGCAGGGGGTCGAAGTCCTCCGCCGCTGCCGCCTCGGCCGTACGGGCCTTGCGCAGTGCGTCCGACGCGCGGGGGCCGCAGCCGCAGGCAGGGGTGTTGTCGGGCTGCCGGGCTGCCCCGCACTGCGGGCACGGACGGCCCGGCGGCCGAGGCTTACCGGGCCCTTCCGGATGCTCCATGGATCTCGTCCCTCCCCCCGCTCGCGTCCCCTCGCGAACTCCAGAGATTATGCAGACCTTCTCCACGACCCGGCGCCCGCGACCCCCGGAACGTCGGCCTCCGGTCGATTCCGCACCGCCTCCCGGGAGGAGTGAACCGGCCATAACGGGTCACACCGACCTCGAGGGACAGGTGACGAGAACCTCGGGAGGCCGTATGGCCGACGAAGCGCACGAGACGACCGCCGCCGGTGGGGCGGAACCCGGGGAAACCGGGGAGGGGGCCGCCGGGGCCGCTGGGGCCATCAGGCCGAGCGGCTCCACCGGCTCCACTCGGGCCACCAGGGCGAGCGGCTCCACCGGGACCACCGGGGCAGGCGGGGCAAGCGGCCCCACCACGGCCGCCGGGACCACCACGGCCGCCGGGACCGCCGCGGACGCCGGCGACCCCCCGCAGTCGGCCGACGGGCACGTCCCCGGCAACGTCCTCGTCTCCATCGGTGCCCTGCTGCTCGGCATGCTGCTCGCCGCCCTCGACCAGACCATCGTGGCGACCGCGCTGCCCACCATCGTCAGTGATCTCGGCGGCATGGACCATCTGTCCTGGGTGGTCACGGCGTATCTGCTGGCCGCGACCGCCGCGACCCCGCTGTGGGGCAAGCTGGGCGACCAGTACGGGCGCAAGCGGCTGTTCCAGGCCGCCATCGTGATCTTCCTGATCGGCTCGGCGCTGTGCGGCATGGCGCAGGGCATGACCGAGCTGATCGCCTTCCGGGCCCTCCAGGGACTGGGCGGCGGCGGGCTGATGGTGCTGTCCATGGCGATCGTCGGCGACCTGGTGCCGCCCCGCGACCGCGGCCGGTACCAGGGACTGTTCGGCGCGGTGTTCGGCGCGACCAGCGTGCTCGGCCCCCTGCTCGGCGGCCTGTTCACCGAGCATCTGAGCTGGCGCTGGGTCTTCTACGTCAACCTGCCCGTCGGCGTCGTCGCGCTCGCCGTGATCGCCGCGGTGCTGCACATCCCGCGCCGCACCACCCGGCACGTCATCGACTACCTCGGCACCCTCCTCATCGCCTCGGTCGCCACCTGCCTGGTCCTGGTCGCCTCCCTCGGCGGCACCACCTGGCCCTGGGGCTCGCCGCAGATCATCGTCCTCGCCGTGCTGGGCGTGCTGCTGGCCTGCGTCTTCGTCGCCGTGGAGCGCCGGGCGGCCGAACCCGTGCTGCCGCTGAAGCTGTTCCGGCTGCGGACCTTCGTCCTCTCCGCCGTGATCAGCTTCGTCGTCGGCTTCGCGATGTTCGGCGCGATGACCTATCTGCCGACCTTCCTCCAGGTCGTCCAGGGCGTCACCCCGACCATGTCCGGCGTGCACATGCTGCCCATGGTGATCGGCCTGCTGCTGGCCTCGACCGTCTCCGGGCAGATCGTCAGCCGCACCGGCCGCTGGAAGGTCTTCCCGATCGCCGGCACCGGCGTCACCGCGCTCGGCCTGCTGCTGCTCCACCAGCTCGACGAGACCAGCCCCACCGTCGTGATGAGCGCCTTCTTCTTCGTCTTCGGCCTCGGGCTCGGCCTGGTCATGCAGGTCCTGGTGCTCATCGTGCAGAACGCGGTCGCCTACGAGGACCTCGGCGTCGCCACCTCCGGCGCGACCTTCTTCCGCTCCATCGGCGCCTCCTTCGGCGTCGCCGTCTTCGGCACCGTCTTCGCCCACCGCCTCGGCGACGAACTGACACGGGCCTTCGCCGGCGTACAGCTCCCGCCCGGCATCACCCCGGACGCGCTGGAGGCCGACCCGCGCGGCATCGGCGCGCTCCCGCCCGCGCTGCGCCCCGACGCGGTGCACGCCTACGCCACCGCCATCACCGACGTCTTCCTCTACGCCGCGCCGGTCGCCCTGCTCGCCTTCGTCCTGGCCTGGTTCCTCAAGGAGGACCGGCTGCGGGCCTCGGTCACCGCGCCCGACGGCACCGAGACCTTCGCGAGCAACCCGGTGGAGCGCTCCTCCTACGACGAGGTGTGCCGGGCACTGTCGGTGCTCGGCACCCGGGAGGGGCGCCGCGAGGTCTACCGGAAGATCACCGAGCGCGCCGGGTACGACCTGCTGCCCGCGGCGAGCTGGCTGCTGCTGCGCATCCGCCGCCACGGCCGGGTCGAACCGGCGCTGCTCGCCCAGCGCGGCCCGGTCCCGCTGACCGTCGTCCTGGAGGCCGCCCGGCAGATCGAGGTGCGGCACCTGGCCGTGCGCCGGGGACTGGACCTGGTGCTGACCGAGCAGGGCCGCGAAGCCGCCGAGCGGCTGGCGCGGGCCCGCGAGGAGTCGCTGTCCGAGCTGCTCGGCGACTGGTGGGGCCCGGACCGCCCGAGGGACCTTGTCCTGCTGGTGCGGGAGCTGAACGGGGAGCTGTGCGGCTCGGACGCGGAGCGCCCCATGGGCGATCCCCGGCCCCTGGAGCGCCCGGTCTCCGGGTTCAGCTGAGCTCCTTGGCGAACCACACCTCGGCGTACGGGCCGTCGTGGTACGGCTCGGTGTCCGCGTAGCCGAGCCGTGCGTACAGGGCGCGGGCCTCGACCAGGTCGGAGCGGGTGTCCAGCACCATCCGCCGCGCCCCGAGCGACCGCGCCGCGTCCTCGGCCGCCGCCACCAGCAGCGGGGCCCCGCCCTTGCCGCGCAGCTCCTCGGCCACGTAGACCCGGGTCAGTTCGGCCGTCGCGGAGTCGAGCAGGCGTACGCCCGCCGTGCCGGCCGGCTCTCCGTCGTACCGGGCGACCAGCAGCCGCCCCCCGGGCGGGGCCAGGTCCGCGCCGGTCTCCGCGGCGATCTCGCGCTCCAGCTCCTCGGGGTCGGTCCTGCGCCCCTCGTGCAGCAGGTACCAGCGGTCGCTGACCTCGGTGTAGTACGCCCGCCACAGCGCTGCGGCGGCGGGGGAGTCGTACGGTTCCGGGGCGATGGTCCAGGTCATGACCGGCATTGTGGGAGCGGGACGGCCGCCCGGCGCAAGCGTATTTTCGCACCGGTGCGCGGATCGCGCGTCCCGAGTGCCGTTTACGGGCGGTTCCCGGGGCAACCCGGACAGCGAACCGGCCCGCCAGGAGAGCCGGTTGGGCCGAGAACCCGGAAGGCATCCATGTCCACTGGCGTGATCATCGCAATCGTGATCGTGGCGGCCGTGATCGTCGTCGCGGCCGTACTGACACTGCGCGCTCGGGGCCCGCGGGGCGGGAACCTGAAGCAGCGCTTCGGACCCGAGTACGACCGGGCCGTGGCCCGGCACGACGGGGACACCAAGGCCGCGGAGCGGGAACTGGCCGAGCGTGTCGAGCGGCACGGGTCGCTGGAGACCAGGCCCCTGGAACCGGCCGAGCGCGAGCGGTACGAGGCGCGCTGGACGGCCGCCCAGGAGCGCTTCGTCGACTCCCCGGGCGAGGCGGTCGCCGAGGCCGACCGGCTGCTCGCGGAGCTGGCCGGCGCCCGCGGCTACCCCGACGGCGGGCAGTACGAGGAGCAGCTCGCCGCCCTGTCCGTGCACCACGCCCACCATGTCCACGGCTACCGTCGCGTGCACCGCGCGGCGCGCGACGGGGAGACCGGCGGGCAGACCGGCACCGGCGGGCAGACCGGCGGCGCGGGCACGGAGGAGCTGCGTGAGGCCATGGTCGAGGCCCGGGCCCTGTTCGAGGACCTGATGCGCCCGTCGCGGCACGACGGCGGCCGGCACCGGGCCGGGGCGGACGGCGACGGCCGTGCCCGGTCCCGCGGCCACCAGCCGTGGGCGCTGGGCCGGCGCCACCCGAAGGAGAGCTGAGGCACATGTCCGACGTGACCCCCCGTCCGTCCGGCGGCCCGCCCGACGAGCCCGGCCGCCGCCCCGCCCCCGACGCCCGCGGCGAGACGTCCACGGGCACGACCCCGGTGCGCGACGCCCGCGGCGAGCCGTTCCCGGCGGCCGGCGCCCCGGTTCCCACCGGCCCCACCGCACCGGCCCCCGGCGCTCCGGTCACCGCCGGTGCGACGGCCCCGCCCGAGTCCACCGAGGCGGCACCCGGCGCCCACACGGACCGCGCACCCGGCACCCGAGCCGAGCCCGCCCCGGCGGCCACCGCCACCCCGGGCACCACGGGAACGGGTTCAGGAACGGCCGCCGGGCGTGCCGCCCCCTCGGCCGGCCCCGACGCGCCGCTGTTCCCGCACGAGGAGTCCGACGAGTTCGGGCAGCGGCTCCAGCACGCGGTCGCCGGGTTCGTGGACGCGCCCCGGGCCTCCGTCGAGGAGGCCGACCGGGTGCTGGAGGAGATCGCCTCCCGGTTCACGGACGCCGTGAACCGGCGCCGCCGCACCCTGCGCATGTCGTGGCAGGCCTCGTCCGCGGGCGAGGACAAGGCGACGACGGGCACCGACACCGAACAGCTCCGCCTGGCCCTGCGCGACTACCGCGAACTGGCGGACCGCATGCTGCACCTGTGAGCGTGACCCGCCGCGCACGACCGCGGCCCCGCGTACGACCGCGGCCCCGTGTACAGCCGTGAAGTCGACGACGACGCCGGCGCCGGGCCGGGACTAGCCGTCCGCCCGGCGCCGGCGCCAGTCCGCCACGATCTCTTCGACGTCGTAGGGCTTCAGGCCCAGCGGGGGACCGGGCGGCGGCTTGAGCAGCATGTCGCGGATCTTGACGTTGAGTTCCTCGACGATCTTGCGGACGATCCGCTCCGACGGCGCGTCGGCCGCCTTCAGCAGCGCGTCCTCCGCCTCCTTGCGCAGGGCCAGGGCCGGCGGCAGGACCGAGACGCCCTCGCGGGCCATCTTCCGCTTGATCCACCACAGTTCGTCATAGGTGGCGTCCACGTCGCTCGGCAGCGGCTTGCCCGCCCCCGGCAACCGGTCGAACTCGCCGCGCGCCTCGGCCTCGCGGATCTGCTTGTCGACGAAGGACTCGAAGTCGACGCCGGGTGGCTTTCGCTCGGTCATGCGCCCATTGTGCCGGACAGCGCCCCACCGGCCGATCTATCATGCGGCGGCGGCAGGCCGACCGGGCCGTCGCGCAGGGCCGTCTCAGGAGGAGCGCTCGTGCTCGAACTCACCATGGCCACCGTCTCCGGGGCGGACGCGGGCGCCACGGCCGGCATGCAGATGGCCGAGGCGCCCAGTGAGCCGGGCGCCGTGCTGCGGGTGGGCCGGGACCGCGCCGTGTGCCGGCTCGTGACGCCGGACGACTGGCTGTTCGTCTCCCGGGTGCACCTGGAGTTCCGCTGCGGCCCCGACCGCGGCTGGCAGCTGACCTGGCTGCGGGGCTCGCAGGCCGACCCTTCCTCGGAGGTCCGGCTGGTCGTCGGCGAGTACACCCAGCCGCTCGTCTACGGCGGCACGGTGGCGCTGCCGGGCGGCGGCAGCGGCGAGGTCGTCGTCCAGGACCGCACCGGCCCGCGCAGCGTCAACGTCGGCTTCTACCACGAGGCCTGACGGTCACGACGCGCGACGGCGACGGCCGCGCGGCGCGTGACGGCCCGCGGCGGCGACGGGCTCCCTCAGGCCAGCACCCGGGCCACGGCGAAGCCGTCGTATCCCTTGGTGCCGACCGTCTGGATCGCGGTGCCGCTGAGCCGCGGATGGCTGCCGATCATCTCGATCGCGGCCCGGGTGCCGCGGACGTCGTCGGCGGTGGCGGAGGCGTCGGCGACCCGGCCGCCGCGGACCACGTTGTCGAGGACGATCAGGCTGCCGGTGCTGGTGAGCCGCAGCGCCCACTCCAGGTAGTGCGGGTTGTTGCCCTTGTCGGCGTCGATGAAGACCAGGTCGAAGGGCGGCGGGTTGTCGTCGGCGAGCTGCGGCAGCGTCGTCAGCGCCGCGCCGACCCGCACGTCGACCAGCCGGTCCAGCCCCGCCCGCGCGATGTTGCGGACGGCGATCTCGGCGTGGCGCGGGTTGTACTCCAGGGAGACCAGCCGGCCGTCGGCGGGCAGGGCGCGGGCCAGCCAGATGGTGCTGTAGCCGCCGAGGGTGCCGATCTCCAGGATGGTGCGGGCGCCCTGCACGCCGGCCAGGAGGTGGAGGAGCTTGCCCTGGGTGGCGGTGACGTTGACCGGCGGCAGCCCGGCGGCCTCGCTGTCGCGCAGCGCGGCCTGGAGCGCCTCGTCGTCCGGCGCGAGGTGGGAGGTGAAGTAGTCGTCGACGTCGTCCCAGACCTGCGACTCGCTCATGCGTCTGCCCTTCGTGTGTCCGGATGACCCTCGTGCACCGGGCGGGGCCCGCCGCCGACGGTCGGCAGCCACACCGGCACCCCGCCCAGCGTAGGCAGCGGGCCCGGCGCACCACCTCCCGACGCCCGGACAGAATTCCGGACAAAAGGCGGGCGGCCGTCAGGTGAAGCATGGGTGGCTCGCGTCTCTCCCCGGGGGTGGTGCGGGCCATAGGCTTCGCAGAAACACTCCGCGCAGCAGACGCGTGGGACGGACGGGGCGGGAGGACGACGGGGCGTGGCGAATGCGGAGCACAGTGGGCGTCCGGCGGGTGTCCTGGCGGCGACGGCCGCCGACGCGGGCCGTCTGCGCGTGGTGCGGCTCGGGCTGTGGCTGGTCGCCGCCGTTCTCGCCGCCCGGCAGCTGGCCGTGGTCCTCGGCACTCCGCGCGGCGAGCGGCTGACGGACCTGGAGACCTGGGTGGGCCCGGACGGCGTGCTGCACGTCGAGGGCTCCCTGTACGACTCCACGGCGTTCACCGGCACACCCTTCACGGGCCTGGTCCTCAAGCCCTTCACCCGCGCCGCCGAACAGGCGCTCGGCTGGGGCTGGACCTTCGGCACGCTGCTGCTGGTCGTCGCCCTCGGCCTGGTCGCCGCCCGCGCCCTGCCCCAGCCGGTCGGCCGCCGCACCTCGCTGCTCGCCGCACCGGTCGCCGTCAGCCTGCTGATGCTGTCGCTGCCGGTGCGCAACACGTTCTGGCTCGGCCAGACCAGCATCATCCCGGTGCTGCTGGTCCTGCTGGGCTGCTTCGCCGTGCGCGGCCAGCGGTCCGGCGGTGTGCTGATCGGGGTGGCCGCCGCCTTCCAGCCGGCCGTCCTGCTCTTCGTGCCGCTGCTGTGGTTCACCGAGCGCCGGCGGGCGGCCGTGACCACCGGGGTGACCTTCGCCGCCTGCACCGCGCTCGCCTGGGCGGCGATGGCGCAGGACTCCTACCGGTACTGGGTGCACCACATGGCGGGCGTCGGCCTCGGCGCCCCCGCCGACGACCTCGCCAACCAGTCGCTGCACGGCGCCCTGCTGCGGATCGGCCTGACCGGCCCGCCGGAGACCGCCCTCTTCCTCCTGCTCGGCGCCGCGGTCGCCGTCCTCGCCCTGCGCCGCGCCGTCCGCTACGCGCGCGACGGCCAGTTGCTGCTGGCGGTGGCGATCACCGGCTGCGCGGCCGTCGCGGTGTCGCCGACCACCTGGCAGCACCAGCTGCTGTGGGTGCTCCCGGCGGTCGTGGGCCGGGTCGGCAAGCGCGCCTCCGACCGGTACGTGTGGCCGGTCGCCGTCGTCCTGGTGATGACGCTGCCGGCGAAGATGATGCTGCCGAACATGGCGGCGCTGCACCCGCTGCGGGACAACATGGTGCTGTTGGCGGCCCTCGCCGCCGCCGTCGCCGTGCCGTTCCTGACCCGCACCTCGCCGTACTTCCAGGCCCCGGTCCCGACCGAGTACGCCCCCGCCGTCCCGGCCCGCCTCCGGCACATCCCGCTGCTGCCGTTCCTGCGCCGGGTGCTGACCCGGCCCAACCTCCTGCTGGAACTGCTGCTGCTCCGCGTCACCTACGCCGCCTACTCCCAGGTCCGGCTGGCGGCGACCGGGGGCCGGGACCGGGCCGAGGAGCACGGCCGGCAGATCCTCGGCCTGGAACGCGTACTGCACCTCGACATCGAGCACGCGATCAACCATGCCGTCGTGAAGATCGACTGGCTGCGGCAGTTCTTCGACTTCTACTACACGTCGTTCCACTTCGCGGTGCCGCTGGCCGTCCTCGGCGTCCTGTACTGGCGCCGTCCGGCCGACTACCGCTGGGCCCGCTCGACGCTGGGCTTCACGACCCTGCTGGCCCTGCTCGGCTTCTGGCTCTACCCGCTGGCGCCGCCGCGTCTGATGCCCGGCCTCGGCATCATCGACACCGTCCACGGCGTGCAGGACTTCTCCAAGCCCGACTACGGCACGCTGACCGCGCTGACCAACCAGTACGCGGCGATGCCCTCGCTGCACTTCGGCTGGTCGCTGTGGTGCGGCCTGGTCGTCGCGATCATCGCGCCGAAGGCGTGGATGAAGGCCCTCGGCCTGCTGCACCCGCTGTTCACCGTCGCGGCGATCGTCGCGACCGGCAATCACTGGGTGCTGGACGCGGTCGGGGGCGCGCTGGTGGTGGTCGCGGGCTTCTGCCTGGCGTACGTGTTCCAGGGCCCGCGGGCCCTGACGACGAAGGGGGCGGTGCCCGCACCGGCGTCCGCGCCCCCTCAGGCGATCTCCTCCGCCGACCGGACGACGACTCCGTAGACACCGGCGACGGCGTGCACCGTCAGCGGGCCGCCGTGCCCGCCCAGCCGACGAAGGCGGCGAAGGCCGTCGGGGCGACGGTCAGGACGGGCCCGCGGTGACTTACGCCACTGGGTCCCGGTCGGAATGGCGTTGCTCTCCGCCACGACCGTCGCCGCCGGCGTGTCACGGGCGCTCAGCCGCCAGTGGCCGAGCCGCGGGCCGCTCCGGGGGGTGTCAGTGGCGCAGGCCCGTGTCCAGGCGGCGGTGGAGCGCGCCGAGGCGGGTGCGGCCGGTGTGGTCGGCCGGGAAGCGCCGGACGACCTCGCGCACCGCCGGTGAGGCGTGCTCGATCGCCCAGCGGATCTCCCGGTCGCCGACGGCCGGGTCGCCGCCGGCCGCGTGCTCGCGGGCCAGCGCCTGGTGGATGGCCGGGTAGAGGACGTGCCGGATCTGGTGCGGGGTCGCCAGGGCGTGGATGTACGGGCTCGCCGCCGCGTATCCCGCGGCGCGGGCGGCGGCCGTGGCGATGGGATCGGCGGACTCGCGGGCCGCCGCGAGCGCCGCCCAGGCGAGCGGGCGCAGCCGTCCCTTGGGCCGGTCGCCGAGGGCGTAGGAGCGGACGCCCTCGATCGCCTCGCGCGGCCGGGTGTCGGAGGGGTTCCCCGTCTCGAACAGGGGCAGCGCCCGCTCGGCGCAGTCGGCGGCCCAGAGCCCCACGAGCCGGCGGTCTTCCTCGCTCAGCCTCACCCCGGCGGGGGCGCGCATGTCGGTGTCCATGCGTATGAATCGTATCGTTGAACAAACGGGTTGAGGCTTTGCGAGATGCGAGAGCCCTGTTCGTTGCTGTCGTGCGGGACCAAGTCTCAAATCGCGGGTGCGAGTGGGCCGGGGTGCGACGAAGGCGGCGGCCCCGGGGATCAGGGGGCCGCCGCCTTCGGCTCTGCCGTGGGGCGGGTCAGTACCAGCCGTTGGCCTGCCAGAAGCTCCAGGCGTCACAGGCGCTGCCGTACCGGTCCTTCATGTAGTCCAGACCCCACTCGATCTGGGTGGCCGCGTTGGTCTTCCAGTCGGAGCCGGCCGAGGCCATCTTCGAGCCCGGCAGGGCCTGCACCAGGCCGTAGGCGCCGCTGGAGGCGTTGGTGGCGGTCACGTTCCAGTCGCTCTCGTGGTCGACGATCTTCGAGAAGCACTGGTACTCGGCCGAATCGCCGATCATCTTCTTCGCGGTCGCCTGGGCCGAGGAGGCGGGCGTCGCGGCCTGGGCGGGCGCGGCGGCGATCAGGGTCCCGCAGGTGGCGGCGGCCACGGCGGCACCGGCGAGGGCCATCTTCGGAGCGGCGGCACGGCGGAGGAGGGAAACGGCGGACAAGGCGGACGCCTTTCGTCGGGGACGGGGGTGTCGGCACGCGGGGGGCATGCGTGGGCGCCTCGGCCCCGAGGGGGCGTCGGCGCCTGGCGACCCGTCCACGGAAACAGGCCGGGCCGCCGTCCGCAATCACCCCGTTTGCTAGTGGTGTTCGTATGTGGGGGAAAGGTCCGCCGTGTGGTCCGCGTCTCACTGCGCAGGTCAGGGCGGTGGCGAGGGGAGAGCGGCGGGGGTGCGCCGACTACGGCCCCGGGTCGTAGGTGAAGCAGGTCACGTGGGGTGCTTCACCTTCGCCGGGTCCTCGAACGTGACCGGCGCCTCGAACGCCGCCCTCCGGGTGGCCCGGCGCAGGGCGCGCAGCAGCGGCGCGCCGAGGGTCAGGGTGAGCACGACGGTGACGGCCGCGCGGCCCAGGTCCCAGCCGAGGGACGTGGCCAGGCAGTAGGCGACGAAGCGGGCCAGGTTGGCGGGGACCGAGGCCTCCGGGTCGAAGCCGATGCCCGAGACGAGGCCGCTCATGAAGGGCCAGCCCGCCATGTTCATCACCGTGCCGTAGGCGAACGCCGCCAGGAAGCCGTACGCCGCCAGCATCACCAGCTCCGTCCGCCCGCGCAGCCGGTCGGGGAAGGGCAGCAGGCCCGCCCCCATGGTGAACCAGCCCATCGCCAGCATCTGGAACGGCATCCACGGCCCGACCCCGCCGGTGAGCAGCGCGGACGCGAACATCGTGACCGAGCCCAGGACGAAGCCGAAGCCGGGGCCCAGGACCCGGCCGCTGAGCACCATGAGGAAGAACATCGGCTCCAGCCCGGCCGTCCCCGCGCCCAGGGGACGCAGCGCCGCGCCCGTCGCCGCCAGGACGCCGAGCATGGCGACCGCCTTCGGGCCCAGTCCGGACTCCGAGATCGTCGCCGCCACCACGGCCACCAGCAGCACCAGCAGCCCCGCGAACAGCCACGGCGCGTCCTGGGCGTGCGCGCTGACCTGCGAGGTGGGCGGAGCCAGGAACGGCCAGCCGAAGCCGGCCACCCCCACCGCGCTGACCAGCGCCAGCGCGGCCGTGGAGCGGGGGCCGAGGCGGATCGCCCGCGCCTGGCGCTGCGGGGGCGGTGGCGGGGTGGGGGCCGGGGGCCGTGGTGATGTCGGTTGCGGTGTGGGCTTCGGTGAGGTCATGCCAGTGCCTCCCGGACCTCTGCGACCGTCAGCCACTTCTGCGGCGCCAGGATCTTGGCGACCTGCGGGGCGAAGGACGGGGACGTCACCGCCACGTCCGCCGTCGGACCGTCGGCGATGACCTCGCCCTGGGCGAGCAGGACCACGCGGTGGGCCAGCTCGACGGCCAGTTCCACGTCGTGCGTGGCCAGCACGATCGCGTGGCCCTGAGCCGCCAGGCCGCGCAGGATCTCCGTCAGCCGGGCCTTCGCCGCGTAGTCCAGGCCGCGGGTCGGCTCGTCCAGCAACAGCAGCGGCGGGCGGGCGGTCAGGACGACGGCCAGGGCCAGGGTCAGGCGCTGGCCCTCCGACAGGTCGCGCGGGTGGGTGGTGTCGGCGACGCCGGGCAGCAGCTCGGACAGCAGGGCCCGGCAGGTGCCGGGCGCCGCGCCCGCGTCCGCGTCGGCCGCCGCGCACTCGGCGGCGACCGTGTCCGCGTACAGCAGGTCCCGCGGCTCCTGCGGGACCAGGCCGACCCGGCGGACGAGGTCGCGCGGGGACGTGCGGTGCGGGACGGCACCGGCCGCGCGGACCGCACCGGCCGACGGCGCCACCAGGCCGACGAACGCGGACAGGAGCGTGGACTTGCCCGCGCCGTTGCGGCCCATGAGGGCGACCGTCTCGCCGGGGGAGACGGTGAGGTCGACGCCGTGCAGCACCTCGGCCCGGCCTCGACGGACGGAGAGGGACCGGGCCTCGGCGGCGGGGACCGGGCCGGGGGCGGGAGCGGGGCCGGGGGTGTCCTGCCGTGGCTTGCGGCGGAGGAAGGGCAGGCGGCGGGTGGGGGCCGGGGGAGATGCCGCTGCCGCTGCCGCTGCCGGGGCCGATGGGGGCGTCGGGGGCGTGGGTGCGGGTGCGGGCGCCTGTGCGGTTGCGGGCGTGGGCGTGGGGGCCCCGGGTCGGGGACGGCGGCCGGTCAGGCGCTCTCGTAGCGGGGCCGCGCGGCGGCGGGCGTCGCGGATCGTCAGCGGCAGCGGGGACCAGCCCGCCAGCCGGCCCAGCTCCACCACCGGGGGACGGACCGGGGAGACCGCCATCACCTCGGCCGGCGGACCGACGACCGGTGCCGCGCCGGGGGAGGGCAGGAGGACGGCCTGATCGGCGTACTGGATGACGCGCTCCAGGCGGTGTTCCGCCATCAGGACCGTCGTGCCCAGGTCGTGGACCAGCCGCTGGAGGACCGCGAGGACCTCCTCCGCGGCGGCCGGGTCCAGCGCGGACGTCGGCTCGTCCAGCACCAGCACCTCCGGGTGCGGGGTGAGGACCGAGCCGATCGCGACCCGCTGGCGCTGCCCGCCGGAGAGGGTGGCGATCGGGCGGTCGCGCAGCTCCGCCAGACCCAGCAGGTCGAGGGTCTCCTCGACCCGGCGGCGCATCACCGCGGGCGGCAGGCCCAGGGACTCCATGCCGTAGGCCAGTTCCTCCTCCACGGTGTCGGTCACGAAGTGGGCCAGCGGGTCCTGGCCGACCGTGCCGACGATGTCCGCGAGGTCGCGCGGCTTGTGGGTGCGGGTGTCGCGGCCGGCCACCGTCACCCGCCCGCGCAGGGTGCCGCCGGTGAAGTGCGGCACCAGGCCGCTGACCGCGCCCAGCACCGTGGACTTGCCGACGCCCGACGGGCCGACGAGCAGCACGAGTTCGCCCTCGGGGACGGTGAAGTCCACGCCCTCGACGGTGGGGTGGCTCGCCCCGTCGTACGTCACGGAGACGTCCTCGAAACGGATCACGACGACTGCTCCTTCACGGGCCGGCGGTCGGGGGCGGGGGTGACGAAGGCGGGGACCAGGCCGAGCAGCACGGCCGCGGCGGGCCACAGGGGGAGGGTGGGCGCGGTGAGCGGGGTGACGCCGGGGTCGAGCGCCGCCGGGTCGTGGGCCGCGGCGGCGAACAGCAGTGCCGCGACCGCCGTCCCGGAGGCGGTGACCAGCCAGGCGCGGGCGTCGAAGCGGTCGGGGCGGTAGCGGGTGCGCGGAGAGCGGCGCCCGCCGAGCCACAGGCCCGCGAGGGCGGCGGCCAGACCGGCGAGGAGGACCGGGACGCCGTACGTGCCGCCCTCGGCGGTGAGCATCCCGTACGTTCCCGCGCAGACGCCGAGCAGGCCGGCGAGGGTGAGCGCGGCGGTCGTACGGCGTACGGCGGCGGGGACCCGGGCGGTGCGGCCGAAGCCGCGGGCGTCCATCGCGGCGGCGAGGGCGACGGAGCGCTCCAAGGCGCCCTCCAGGACCGGCAGTCCGACCTGGAGCACCCCCCGGACGCCCTTGTCGGGGCGGCCACGGAGGCGGCGGGCGGCGCGGAGGCGCTGGACGTCGGCGATGAGGCTGGGGGCGAAGGTCAGGGCGACGACCACGGCGACGCCGGTCTCGTAGAGGGCGCCGGGGAGGGACTTCAGGAGGCGGGAGGGGTTGGCGAGGGCGTTGGCGGCGCCCACGCAGATGAGGAGGGTGGCCAGTTTCAGGCCTTTGTACAGCGCGAAGGTGAGGCCCTCGGCGGTGACCTTGCCGCCCAGGCGGATGCCCTGGGCCCAGTCGGGGAGGGGGACTTCGGGAAGGGTGACGAGGACGTGGGTGCCGGGGATGCCGGAGCCGAAGACGACGGAGAAGGCGAGGTGGATGGTGAGGACGAGGAGGGCGAGCTTGACGAAGGCGGAGTAGGAGCGGGACCAGGGGGCGTCGGGGCGGCGGGTGGTGACGACGTAGGCGGAGACGGTGATGAGGAGGGCGAGGAGGAGGGGGTTGGTGGTGCGGGTGGCGGCGACGCCGAGTCCGAGGGCCCAGAGCCACCAGGCGCCGGGGTGGAGGGGGGTGCGGGTGCGGTGGTGGCCGGGGGTGGGTCCGCTTGCCGGCGCGAGCAGGGTGCCGCCTGCGCCCACCCGTGCCGCCCCAGCGGCACGACTGCCCGCAGGCTGCGCAGGCTGGGCGGGCTGCGGGCGGCTGCCTGCGGGCTGGGTGGGCTGCGTGCGGCTGGCCGTGGGCCGCGTATGGCTGGCCGGCGGCTGCGTGGGCTGCGGGTGGGCGCCCGGTTGGGTGGGTGGCGTCGGGGTCGGGTGGGGGGTGTCAGTCATTCCTGTGTCGCCTGGAGTGCCACAGGGCTGCCGCGGCCAGGGCCGCCACCGCCGCGGCGCCGGTCAGGAGGCCCAGGGACGGGCCGCCGCCTTCGGACTCGTCGGGCCGGTCCTGCGACGCCTGGGTCGCCGTCGGGTCCGGCTTCTCGTCCGTGGCCACCTGTTCGCCGCACCCCGTCTTCGGGTAGCCGGCGATCGCGCACAGCAGGGCGTTGGTGTTGTAGCGCAGGGGGCCGGCGACGGCGGCCAAGGCGTCCGCCGTCGTCGCGTCGGGGGAGATACGGGCGCAGGCCGTGCGGCCGGCCGGCGGGGTCTCGCCGGACGGGGCGTCGGCCGCGGTGCCGAAGTCGAGGACGAGCCCCACCCGCTTGGTGCCCTCCTTCGCCGGCGTCTTGGCGCAGATCGCCGCGAAGTCCGCCGTACCGCGCGGCTGCGCCCCGTCCCCGGAGTTCTCGCTCACCGAGAAGCGGAAGCCCTGGACGTCACCGTCGGAGGGCCGGGCGGTGGACGGCCCCTGGGTGGCGTACGCCCAACTGCCGTCGGCGCGCTCCCAGAAGGACCAGTAGCGGTAACCGGCGGCCTGCGCGCCGCCCGCGCCCGCGACGACGCCGCCGAGCAGCACGAGCGCGGCCAGGGCCGTGAGGGCGACGCGGCGGATCACGGCTGCTGCTTCCGCTTGCGGCCGCTGAGCAGGAAGCCGATGCCGATGCCGACGACGAGGAACACGCCGACGTACCACCAGACACCGAAGGCGTCCTCGCCCTGGTTCTCGTCCTTGTCGCCCTTGTCCGCCTCGGCGTCCTTCGCCGTGGCCGTGTCCTCGGCCTTCGCGCCCTGCGGCGCCGGGCCCGTCGCGTTCAGCCGCTCCACCAGGTCCGTGCCGCCGAAGTCGCGCGGGTCGGTGCCCGTGGCGTGGGCGGCGAAGACCAGCTGGGCGTAGGCGGCGGGGCCGCTCTGCTTCGCCCAGTCCGCCGCGTTCTCCTTCAGCCAGGCCAGGGGCTTCGCCGCCGCGTCGGCGCCGCCCTGCGCGGCCAGCGCGACCACCGCGTCGGCGGTGTTGCCGTAGTCCGGCTGCGCCTCGCCGCCGCCGAGCGCCGACGTCAGGTGGCCCTTGTCGGCGACGGCGCCGGCGAGGTGGGCGGCGCCGTTGGCGGCGACCTGCTCCCGGGTCGGGGCGTCCGCGTCCGTGCAGGAGGGCTGTGCGGCGGAGCCGGCGGGCGTGACGACCATGCCCCGGCCCAGCGCGCCGAGGACGCCGGCGGCCGTGGCGTCCGCGTTGGGGAGCAGCTTGCCTTCCTGGTCGGGGAAGGCGAACGCGCCCTGCGTCTTCCCGCCGCAGGGCAGCGCCAGCCCGATCAGCGCGTCGTAGGGCGACTTGCCCTTCTTGGTGACCTGCTCGGGTCGTTCGCCGGCGGCGGTGAGCGCGCCGATGACGACGGAGGTCGAGTTGGGTTCGCTGGCGGCGCCGGGGGAGTAGCTCCAGCCGCCGTCCTCGTTCTGCACGGACTTCAGCCAGGCCAGGGCGTCCTCGACGACGTCCCCGCGCCCGCCGAGCGCGGCCAGTGCCTGCACGGCGGCGGCGGTGCTGTTGGTGTCGACCGGCGTCTTGGCGTCGCACGGCTTGGAGGTGTCGGCGCGGAAGGGCGCGAAGGCGCCGTTGTCGCACTGCTGCCCGGCCAGCCAGTCCACGGCCCGCGGCGCCGGGAGCACGCCGGCCGTGTCCTGGGCGAGCAGGGCGAGGGACTGGCGCCAGACACCGTCGTACGTGGGGTCGGCGGTGCCGTACAGGCCGGCGGGTGCCGACGGAGACGGCGAGGGGGTGGGGTCGGCGGCTGCGGCGGGCGCGGCTGCGGCGCCCATCACGGCTATGGCGGCCAGGACCGCGGCGCTGCGGCGGACGTTCATGGGCGGCGGGTGCCTTTCGCTGCGAGGAGCCGGGCAGCAGGGGGCACCCCCGGCGGCTCGGCTCCGTATACCTCGACGGTGCCCGTGCACCGGCGGGCGCCGGGCACGTGAGCCGGTCACGGTCCCGTCCCGGGGCGATCCGGCTCACCGTCCGAGGCGGCGACTGCCTTCGGTGACGGCTTACGGTGGGGGTACCTCCCAGGCCCTCAGGGCACTGGGGGAGGGTCAGCGCCGGAATTGCACCGGCTTCCCCCCGTACGGGTGTGATGACGACCCGCTCACTTTACCCGGCGGTGTGCGCGCCGCCGTGGGGCACCGCTCACACCGCCCGCCCGGGCCCGTCCCCGCGCCGGTCGTCCGCCGACGTCAGGTCGATCAGCCGGCACGCCGTCTCGATGTCGACCTGCACCTGCGCGATCGAGGCGCGGCCCGAGAGCCAGGTGATCAGGGCCGAGAGCCAGGTGTGCTCGATGACGCGGACCGCCGAGAGCTGCTCGGGGGTCGGATCGGCGCTGCCCATCGCGTCCAGGATGATGGCCGTGGTCTGCCGCGAGACCTGGTCGACCTCGGGCGAGACGCTGCGGTCGGCGAAGGTCAGCGCCCTGATCATCGCGTCGGCCAGCTGCGGGTCGCGCTGGAGCGCGCGGAAGGCGCGCATCAGGGTCCGCGCCACCCGCTCCGCCGCCCCGTCACCCTCCGGGGGCTTCCTGAGCAGCGTGCCGTGCAGATGCTCCAACTGGTCCTGCATCGTGGCGACCAGCAGATGGATCTTGGACGGGAAGTAGCGGTACAGCGTGCCCAGCGCCACCTGGGAGGACTCCGCGACCTCGCGCATCTGCACCGCGTCGAAGCCGCCCCGGCCGGCCAGCCGGGCGCTCGCCGCCAGGATGCGCCGCCGACGCGCCTCCTGGCGCTCGGTCAGGGGCGGGGTCACGGGGCGGGTGCCCTTGTCCGCCCTGGTCACCTTGGTCACGTTGGCCGCCTTGTTCACCCTGGGTTCCGTGGCGCGAATCACCTGATCCACTGGTCACAGCATCCCTACCGGCCGGTAGATTCGGAGCCTCCGAACGATCAAGTCTGGAACTTGTTCTAGATTAGCGTCCCGGCGTACTCTCGCGGGACGAAGCAGGCAGAAGGGGGCCCAGAGTGACCGCTGAGGCCAGTCAGGCGGGTCCCCGCCCGGACCTCGCCGCTGACGGCTTGCGACCGCTCCGCATCGCACTCCTCACCTACAAGGGCAACCCGTTCTGCGGCGGCCAGGGCGTCTACGTCCGGCACCTCTCCCGCGAACTGGCCCGCCTCGGCCACCGCGTCGAGGTGATCGGCGCCCAGCCCTACCCCGTCCTCGACGTCCTGGACGGCGACCGGGACGGCGGCGCCGGCAGCCCGCGGCTGACCGAGCTGCCCAGCCTGGACCTGTACCGCCAGCCCGACCCGTTCCGCACCCCGGGGCGCGACGAGTACCGCGACTGGATCGACGCCCTGGAAGTCGCCACCATGTGGACCGGCGGCTTCCCTGAGCCGCTGACCTTCTCCCTGCGCGCCCGCCGCCATCTGCGGGCCCGGCGCGGCGACTTCGACGTCGTCCACGACAACCAGACGCTGGGCTACGGACTGCTGGGCGACATCGGCGCCCCCCTGGTCACCACCGTCCACCACCCGATCACCGTCGACCGGCAGCTGGAGCTGGACGCCGCCGGGACCTGGCAGCGCCGGTACTCGGTGCGCCGCTGGTACGCCTTCACCCGCATGCAGAAGCGCGTCGCCCGCCGCCTGCCGTCCGTGCTGACCGTCTCCGGCAGCTCCCGCCAGGAGATCGTCGACCACCTCGGCGTACGGCCGGACCGCGTGCACGTCGTCCACATCGGCGCCGACACCGACCTGTTCTCGCCCGACCCGTCGGTGCCGCAGGTGCCGGGCCGGATCGTGACCACCTCCAGCGCCGACGTGCCGCTCAAGGGCCTGGTCTTCCTCGTCGAGGCGCTGGCCAAGGTGCGCACCGAGCAGCCCGACGCCCACCTCGTCGTCGTCGGCAAGCGGCCCGCCGAGGGCCCGGTCGCCCAGGCGGTCGAGCGGTACGGCCTCGAGGGCGCCGTCCGCTTCGTCAAGGGCATCTCCGACGCCGAACTGGTCGACCTGGTGCGCTCGGCCGAGGTCGCCTGCGTGCCGTCGCTGTACGAGGGCTTCTCGCTGCCGGCCGCCGAGGCGATGGCGACCGGCACGCCGCTGCTGGCCACGACCGGCGGCGCGATCCCCGAGGTCGCCGGGCCCGACGGGGAGACCTGCCTGGCGGTGCCGCCCGGCGACGCCGGTGCGCTGGCCGCCGGGCTGGGCCGGCTGCTCGGCGACCCCGGGCTGCGCGAGCGGCTCGGCCGGGCGGGGCGCGAGCGGGTGCTGGCCCGGTTCACCTGGGCCAGGGCCGCCGAGGGCACCGTCGCCCGGTACCGCGAGGCCATCGACTCCGCCGGCGGCGCCGCGTCCCGCCCCGCCGCCCAGGAGGGCCCTTCTCCGGCCGCCGAAGCCGTTGACGTTGTACCCGACCGCGAAAGCAGGGCCACGTGCTGACCGTCGACTTCTCCCGGTTCCCGCTCGCCCCGGGCGACCGCGTCCTGGACCTCGGCTGCGGTGCGGGCCGGCACGCCTTCGAGTGCTACCGGCGCGGCGCCCGGGTCGTGGCCCTCGACCGGAACGCCGAGGAGATCCGCGAGGTCGCCAAGTGGTTCGCGGCGATGAAGGAGGCGGGCGAGGCCCCGGCCGGCGCCACCGCCACCGCCATGGAGGGCGACGCCCTCGCCCTGCCCTTCCCCGACGAGTCCTTCGACGTCGTCATCATCTCCGAGGTGATGGAGCACATCCCCGACGACAAGGGCGTCCTCGCCGAGATGGTGCGCGTCCTCAAGCCGGGCGGGCGCATCGCGGTCACCGTGCCGCGCTACGGCCCCGAGAAGGTCTGCTGGGCGCTGTCCGACGCCTACCACGAGGTGGAGGGCGGCCACATCCGCATCTACCGGGCGGACGAACTCCTCGCCCGGATGCGGGAGGCGGGCCTGAAGCCGTACGGCACCCATCACGCGCACGCCCTGCACTCGCCGTACTGGTGGCTGAAGTGCGCCTTCGGCGTCGACAACGACAAGGCGCTGCCCGTGCGCGCGTACCACAAGCTGCTGGTCTGGGACATCATGAAGAAGCCGCTGGCGACGAGGGTCGCCGAGCAGGCCCTGAACCCGCTGATCGGCAAGAGCTTCGTCGCCTACGCGACCAAGCCCCACCTCCCGCCGGTGGACGCCGCGTGACCACTCCCCGGACCGAACACCTGGTCCTGCCCGGGGTGCTCACCGCCGCCGAGGCCGCCGCGACCGTGCGCGGCATCCTCGGCGTCCAGCGGGAGGACGGCGCCATCCCCTGGTTCCGCGGCCACCACCTCGACCCCTGGGACCACGTCGAGGCGGCGATGGCGCTCGACACGGCCGGCGAACACCGGGCCGCCGAGCGGGCGTACACCTGGCTCGCCCGCCACCAGCAGCCCGACGGCTCCTGGTACGCCGCCTACGCCGACGGGGACCCCGCCGACGTCACCGACCGGGGCCGGGAGACCAACTTCGTCGCCTACGTCGCCGTCGGCGTCTGGCACCACTACCTCGCCACCGGTGACGACGCCTTCCTGGACCGCATGTGGCCGACCGTGTTCGCGGCCGTCGAGTTCGTCCTCGGGCTCCAGCAGCCGGGCGGGCAGATCGGCTGGCGGCGCGACGACGACGGCACGCCGACCACGGACGCGCTGCTGACCGGCAGCTCCTCGATCCACCACGCGCTGCGCTGCGCGCTGGCCGTGGCCGAACAGCGGGAGGAGCCGCAGCCCGACTGGGAACTGGCCCTCGGCGCGCTGCGGCACGCCATCCGGCGCCACCCCGAGCGGTTCCTGGACAAGGGCCGCTACTCGATGGACTGGTACTACCCGGTGCTCGGCGGCGCGCTGACCGGCACCGAGGCCGAGGCACGCATCGAGGAGGACTGGGACCGCTTCGTCGTGCCCGGCCTCGGCGTGCGCTGCGTGGTGCCCAACCCGTGGGTCACCGGCGGCGAGTCCGCCGAACTCGCCCTCGCGCTGTGGGCGATGGGCGAGTCCGACCGGGCCCTGGACGTCCTGAAGTCGATCCAGCACCTGCGGGACCCGGACAGCGGCCTGTACTGGACCGGGTACGTCTTCGACGACGACGCCATATGGCCGCGGGAGCTGACCACCTGGACGGCCGGCTCCCTGCTCCTCGCCGTCGCCGCCCTCGGCGGCCACGAGGCCACGTGCCGGGTCTTCGGCGGCGACGACCTGCCGCGCGGCCTCGACCCGGACTGCTGCGCCTGACCGCGCCGGGCCCGGCTCAGCGCCGGCCGAGACGGTTGGCGACGGCGTGGCCCACGAACAGGTAGACCACCGCGGCCAGCCCGTACCCGGCGACGACCCGGGCCCAGGCCTCGTCGAAGGTGAACAGGTCACGCGACCAGGCGGCCAGCCAGTTGGCCGCGTCGTGGACGAACTGCACCAGGTCGTTGCCCCGGTTGGCGTCCAGCAGATACAAGAGGATCCACAGTCCGAGGATGAAGGCCATGATGTCCGCGATCACCGCTATGGCCGTCCCGGCGGAGTTGGAGCCTGTGCGTGTTCTAGGGGACATGCCTTCCGTCTGGCCCCGCAACCCCGCCTGAAACCCCCTGGGCCCCGGCCAGCCCGAACAGGGACCCCGCCGCCGCGGCGAGGCCGCCCGCGCACCCGGCGGCCGGCTCGGCCGGTACGGCCATCCGCCGCAGGACGCCGGAGACGGCGTCCTCCAGCAGGGCGAACCGGGCGATGAGCAGCCGCGGTCCCGCCGCGCCGCGCCGGTCCCGTTCGGTCACGGCGGTCAGCACCTCCTGCGCCCGCAGCCGCAGACCGGCGAGGGCCTGCCAGGAGTCGGCGCGCTGCCCGGCGGGATGCGGGCCGGCCAGCAACTCGTGCAGCCGGTGGCCGAGTTCCGCGTGCCAGACGCCCAGCGCGCCGGACATCTCCGCGTACAGGCCGTCCAGGCACAGCCGCAGCGCGGCGGCACCGGTCCCGACGTCCACCGGCGCCGGGGCCCCGGCCCCGCTCCCGCGCCGGACGGGCGGCGGTGCGCTCGCGCCCAGGTAGTGGCGCAGCACGACGGGCATGACCTCGGCGGGTGGCGCCTCCTCCGCGGAGGCGGGCGGCGCGACGACGGCCCGCACCGGGGCGAGACAGTGCGCGGCACGCTCCGCGGCCGAGCGGCAGGCGTGGTCGGTGGGCATGCCGAGGAACACGGAGGCGAGGGGCGCTCGGTTCAGTACGGCAACGGCCCCCCGCCCGCGAGGGCGAGGGGCCGCTGAGCACGCAACGTGCCGGACGTCAGCCGCGCTGGATGCCCGAGGTGTCCTGGAGCACACCGCGACGGCCGTCCTGCGTCTGGGCGACCAGACCGGGGCCCCGCTGCTCGACGGCCAGGTACCAGGTGCCCGGCGCCAGTTCCGCGATCGGCGTCGGCGAGCCGTCCTCCGCGAACAGCGGACGCGGCACCGGCACGGCGAACCAGAACGGTGAGAAGTCCCCGGCCGGCTGCGCCTGCGGCTGCTGCGCCTGCTGGGGCTGGCCCGGCTGGCCGCCGTACGGCTGCCCCTGCTGCTGGGGCTGGCCCGGCTGACCGCCGTACGGCTGCTGCTGCGCGCCCGGGTAGCCGTAACCGCCCTGCGGCTGACCGCCGTAGGGCTGCGGCTGGGCCGGCCGGGACGCCGGGATCAGGGAGCCCTTCAGGGCGGGGACGAGCGGGGTGGCGACGGCGGCGCCGGCCATGACGAGCGTGGCGATGAGAGCGAGGATGAGGCCGATGCCGGCGCCGATGTTGTCCAGGCCCCCGTCGTTGTCGAACGCGCCGGCCGGGTCGAAGATGTTGCCGAGCGCGCACCAGGCGGCGAAGACCGTGAAGGCGACGCCGAACTGGCCGAGGTCCACACCCGCGACCTTGCGCGGCTGGGCCTGCCCCCGGGCCACGACGACGAGCGCGGCGCCGATGATGCCCGCCAGCACGACACCGAGCACGACCGGCCCGCTGCCCCACAGGCTGGGGATCTCGGCGTCGTCCGAGGCACCATCGATCGAGTAGATGTCGAGGAACGACGCGATGAACAGCAACACCGCTGCTCCGATCACCACGCCGTCGCCTCTAGTGAGGGAGCGGATATTCACTTCAGGTCCTTCGTAGGTCGTCGTCTCGTCGTCGGTGGAGGCGTCGCTGTCACCATGTCGCCGTCAGGCCCCGGTGTGAAGCGCGGGGGTGGCCCCTCATCGTAGGGACGACACTATCGCCCGTACGATCGGGCTGTCCGCCGGGATCAACGTGTGGACAGCTACCCGCCCAGGAATCCCACAATTCCCTCAGAGATCCCTTGCGCCGCTTTCTGCCGCCATGTCGCACTGGTCAGCAGAGCCGCGTCCTGGCTGTCGCGCATGTTGCCGCACTCGATGAACACCTTGGGAACCGTGGAGAGATTGAGACCGCCCAGGTCCGTGCGCGTGACGAGTCCGGTGCCGCCGCCCACGTAGTTGGCCGGCGCGCTGCCCGTGACGCTCACGAAGCGGCCCGCGATCCGGGTTCCCAGCTCCCGGGAGGGCCCCACGATGGCGCGGGTGTCGGCGGCGCCCTTGTGCACCGGCCCCGGCAGGATCACGTGGAAGCCGCGGTTGCCGGCCCCCGCGCCGTCGGCGTGGAGGGACACCGCCGCGTCCGCGCCGGCCTCGTTGCCGATCCGGGCCCGCTCGTCCACGCACGGCCCGTACGGCCGGTCGGCGTCCTGCGTCAGCTTCACCGTGGCGCCCTGCGCGGTCAGCAGGTCGCGCAGCCGGTGCGCCAGGTCCAGGGTGAACTTCGCCTCGGGCCAGCCCGCGTTGGTCGCGGTGCCCGTCGTGTCGCACTCCTTCCAGTTCGTCCCGATGTTCACCTTGCGGTTGATCTCGGACGGGTGCTGGAAGTTGCCCGGGTTGTGCCCCGGGTCGATGACGACGACCTTCCCCTTGAGCGGACCGGAGGCCGGCGCCGGCTTCGAGGCGGGGTGGGAGGGGGCCGGGGAGTCCGAGGGGGCGGGGGACCCGGACGCCGGGTCCGTGGCGGAGGGCGAGCCTCCGCTCGGCTTCTTGCCGTCGTCCGCGGAGCCGCCCGTACCGGCGGACGGCGCCGGGGACGACGTCCGTGCGGTCGCCGCCCGGTCCGCGCCGGTGCCGTCACCGTCGCCGGGGCCGCCGACGGCCGCGTACACCCCCCACCCGAGCAGCGCTCCGGGCACCAGCGCGGCCAGCGCCACGGTCAGCGGGCGGCGCAGCGGGGAACGGCGCGCCTGGGGTGGTTCGAACTCCGGGCCTGTGTACGACACGTCTGCCACCATACTGGGTGTCCACGGCGTGCACAGGGATTGCCGCAGAAGACGAAATCCCAGGTCAGTGGCGATTCTGGCCGCTTCACGCACACAGGTTGTGAGACAGATGTGAGACGGCGTACTGCAGGCACAGAGGAACGACAGAGGGCCCGCTCACCGATACGAGCGGGCCCTCTGTCGTGATGAGTGCTACGGCTTTTCGCCCTCGACCTGCCACAGCCCCGGCGCGTAGACATCCTCCCAGACCTCCAGGGGACCGTCGTCGTCGTGGAACACGTTCACCAGCACGAGGACGGGCACGGCCGCGTTCTCGGGCACTTGGACGTCGAGCAAGTCCAGCTCGTTGGCGGACGCGAGGCGCGCCGTCCGGCGTTCGGGCGACTTCGTCGTCTGCCGTCCGGTGCGCTCGCTGTAGAACTCCTGCCAGAAGCGGTCGAACGGGCGCGGCTGGAGCAGCTCGGGGACGGCTTCGAGTGCCCGGGGGTGGATGACGGAAAGCGCCGCTACGGCCGGCTTGTCGTCGCGGAGGAACACCCGGCTGCGGATCACGACCTCGTCCCCGATGTCGATGCCGAGCTGCTCCGCGATGTAGGGGTCGTAGCAAGCTCGTAGTTCCGCGGTGTGGTTGATGGAGGTCTCGCCGGGCGCGTAGGCCTTCCCGGTGCGGGCAATGCGCTGGAGCCTCGCCGCGCCAGTGGCGGCCACACGGGGTCGCTCGGCCACCATCGTTCCCGTTCCGGGCTTGGGGACGGTCAGCCCTTCGTCCTTCAGTAGCCGGTAGGCGCGGTTGACGGTCGTGATCGTGACGCCGAACTCGTCCTTGACCTGGCTCATGGGCGGCATCGTGTCGCCGGGGCGCAGCGTGCCGTCCTCGATCAGCTTCCGGTAGTGCGCGGCGATGTCCGCGTAGCCGGGGCTGGCTTTCTCCATGCGGTGCTTCCCTTCGGTCGGTGTAGCGCTCTGCCTCTCTCTCAACATACTCGGTAGAGCGCTTGACGTCGATACGTATAGCGCTCTACGTTGAGAGCACGGAAAAGCCCCAACCGGTGAGCCTGGCAGCGGACCGGAAGGGGCCTGGATCTACCTGCCTAGACAGGAGACCGCTATGGCTCAGTCTGCCATCAGCCAGCACGTCGCCGCTCTGTCCGGCGCCCTGCCCGCCATCCCCCAGCAGCCGTCGGCTGCGACCGTCCACCCCTTCCCCGCGGTGAAGCCGGGGTACCGGCTGGTACCGGCGAAGGTGGGCCGCACGGACGCCAGCTCGGCCATCGTCTACATCGAGTGCCCGACGTGGTGCACCCAGGACCACGTCGACGAGGCGGTGCGGGACGTCGAGGACGTCCTGCACGTGGGCGACTCGGTCGACGTGCACGTGCCGACGTTCGGCTACGGCGCCTACCCGGTGCAGCTGCACGCGTGGATCGAATGCGACCCGATCGCCAAGGACGCCCGTTTCAAGGCCGCGCACATCGCCGTGTCGGACGCCTCGGGCGACGAGGGCTCCCGCATCACCCCGGAGATGGCGGAGAAGCTGGCCGACGACCTGATCGGCTTCGCCTCGGAGCTGCGGCACATGGCCCGCACCGCCCGCCAGGTGAACGCGGCCGGCGTGCGCACCCGTGAGGGCGGTGTCGCCTGATGCCGCGCCGTAACAGCAACGTCGACCGCAGCCGCTACCAGACCGTGGATTCCGTCGACCTCACCCGGGTCGAGGAGACGCCGGCTCTGCCGCCGCTGCCCCGCAAGGCTGCTTCCCGTCGCCGCGCGATGCGCGTCCGCGGGTGGTGACGGCCATGGGTGACGACGTCCGCGACCTGCTCGCCGCCGTGCTGGAGGCCATCGACCTGCCGCACCCGGCAACGTCCAGCGGTGCCGAGGTCCACGACCGGCTGCTGTCGACCCGTGTGGTGCACGCCCGGATCGCCCTGCGGAACCTGCTCGACGACGAACCCGACCTGGGGCCCGGCTGGACGGCGAAGTACCTGCGCGAGCAGCTGGCCAGGCATCCGATCGCCGGTTACGTGACCGTCGACCAGGCGCAGGCCGCGCTCGACGCCGGCAAGTCCTGGTCCGAGGCTGTCGCCCTCCCGGCTGGGGAGGCGCAGTGACCAAGTCCCGCACGGTCGTCCTGGAGACGATCGATCACGGGCCTGTGGAGTTCACCTGCCCGTCGTGGTGTATCGGCCACGGCTGGCAGGTGGGCGCCGGGATCGGCCGTAACGACATCGTGCACAACTCGATTCGGGTGAAGGCCGCCTCGGACACCTACTCGCACGGCTACGCGACGGTTCTGCGCACGTGGATGACGTGGGCGCCGTTCGTCGAGCTGGTGCCGAGGGTGTCGGTCGAGGTCGACATGCAGGGCGACTACGAGGCCGAGGAGATCACCCACCTGGCCGGTGTCCTGCGCACCGCGGCCAAGCGCATGGAGCAGGTCGCCGCCCAGGCGATTCAGCTGCGGGGCGAGATCTCGTGACCGCGAAGTGGCCTGTGCGCCGGCCGACCGAGCATGCCGCCCTGCGCGCGGTGTGCCGGTCGGCCCGGCCGACCCCGTCTGTTCCTGCCCTGATGGCCGCGCTGCTCGACGCTAGCGAGCGCCGGGACCGTGAGGGCGTCTGCCTTGCCGCGCACCGTGTGGTGCGCGCTGCTGCCCCGGAGGTGGGCGAATGAGCAAGCTGAAGAAGGCGGCGCCGTGGCTGCTGCCCGCCGCCCTGACCGCTGTTGCCGTCGTGTGGGCCGTCGCTGCCATCGGTGACACCCTCACCGCTCAGGCGCATCCCGCGTTCGCGTACAGCGTCGCTGTCCTCTACGACGCCGTCTGGCTGTACGCCCTGGCGCAGGAGACCGCGCACCGCCGGCAGGGTTCCAGCGCTCGCCTGCCGAAGGCGATCGGGTGGGTGTTCCTGCCGCTGACCGTCGCCGTCCTGGCCGTGCACGGCCTGCTCGCCGGGGACGTCCTGGCCGCCGTGGTCGGCGCCCTGATCCCCGTGCTGGCGAAGGTGACGCTGGTCATGGCCATCGACCGGGACCGCACCCGGATCAGTGCGCGGGCGCAGGCCGCCATCGACCGGACCCGTGCCGCGACCCGTGACCGTATCGCCGTCTCCCGCGCCGTGGCCGCGGCACGGGCCGACGAGACGAGGGCCGCCGCCGAGATCGTGAAGGCGGCCCGGCAGGCGGAAGCGGAGGCCGTCACGGTCACCCACGACGCGTTCGAGCGGTACGTCGAGATCATCGACCGGCACCCCCTGCCCGAGCCTGCAGAGCTGCCCGGCCTGGTCTCCGACAAGGAGCTGGAGGCCCTGCTGTCGGGGGGCGTGCCGGAGGGTGTTCCTGCACTTGGCACGGGGGGTGACGGTTCGCCCGGCACGGGTGGCGGCACGCCCTCGGCACAGGAGGTGAAGCGCGCCAATGACCACGCGGTCGCGCTGCTCGCCGCGCAGCTGTACGCGACCAGCCCGCCGCCGTCGAAGCGCAAGTTCCGGGAGGCGATGCGGGCCGAGATGAACGCCCGCGGCCTGACCGCCTCGTGGGAGACCATCGACGCCCTGTACGACCGGGAGAAGGCTCTGGCCGAGCCGGGCGGGGGCCAGCCGTGAAGTGGACTCTGCTCGCCCTCACCGCGGTCCTGCTGCTCAGCTTCCCCCAGCTGCTTGCCCTGGCCGGGCAACCGATCGTTCTCGCTCTCGGTGCCGGTGTCGTCGCCGACGTCCGCGCCCGGCGCTCTCGGTCGAGGAGGTGGCGGCAGTGAGCGACGCCCTGAAGAAGGCCGAGGCTGCGGTCGCCAAAGCCGAGAGCAACACCGACGTCCTGGCCGTCGCGATGGCCGCGCTGGAGCTGGCGAAGGCCGCCCAGCAGCAGCCGCAGCACACCTGCCAGCACAACCACCCGCCGCGCAAGGAGTTCGACGCCCGGAAGTGGTGGACCATCGGCGGCCTTGCCGTTGTCGGCGGGTGCGTCGCCTGCGCTCTGGCTTTCGCGTTCGCCATGGCCGCTATCGCCGTCGCCGTCGCCGCGACCTGCGGAACCGGCTGCTTCCTCGTCCTGCGCTCGATGTGGCGCGACTACCTCAACAACCGCTGACCAGAGGAGACCTGACATGGCTTCCAGCAACGGCACACGCCGCACCAGCGCACAGCAGGTCGACGACTTCGCCCGTCGCCAGGCGCACCAGCCGTTCACCCCGCCGCCCCGCAACGCGGCGGACCCGAAGGGCAACAAGTTCGCCAACGCGGGCGCCGCGGCCGGCGGGTTCGTCGGTGCCATGGGCGGTGGCTTCGTCCCGCCCGTCAACATCACCATCAACCGGAGCGCGCCTGCGCAGGGCGGCCGGCAGCAGTCCCGCAGTCTCCTGCCGGCCCCCGAGTTCACATCCCCCGCGCAGGTCCGCAACTACTGCAACACTCTGCGCGCCGCGGGCGTGACCCTGTCCATCGAGGTCGCGATGGCCGCCGAGATCCTTAAGGCCGTGCTGGCCGCCGTGCCCGACCCGGAAGGCCGGCCGTTCGGCTCCCGAATCCGCGCGCAGAAGGTCGCCCGGAAGATGAACAAGGCCGCCGACGAGCTGCGCAACGCCGCGAAGAACGCCGCTGCCTGCTACTCGACCTTCCAGCAGGAGTACGAGGAAGAGATCAACCGGGTACGCCACCGCGCCCGCAAGCCCCAGCAGCCGGTCATCAACTGGGCTCAGCAGTAAGGAGGCGCGGCCAAGATGAAGCGAAACGAAATCCGAAACGAAAACATCGGCGCCCTCACCACCATGGACCGCGGCACGGGCTCGGGTGGCTCCGTCCGGGGGTACCTGCTGAACCGGGCCAAGCCTCATCTGCCGCCGTGGCTCACGGTCGGCGGGGTCGGTCTGACCGGTGGCGCATCGAGCCTGATGTGGGAAGGCTCCGCGGCGGCCGGCGTCGGACTTACCCTCGCCTCCGTCGCCCTGACCGGGGTCACCTGGTGGGCGGGCCGGGCAACCAGCGCCCAGCGGCGCCTCCACTCGGCCGTCACCGTCGCGGCTGGCTCCACCTGGTTCACCGCGGCGGCCCTGGCCGGACCGCTCACCGGACCCCTGCCCGACCTGTACCTGATGGGCGGCGCCACCCTCGCCCTGTCGTGGAACGTCCGTCTGATGCTGCGCACCCCCGAGGCGGCCGGCGAAGACTCCGACAAGGGCCTGCTGGCGAAGGTCGGCCTGGCCAAGGCGCAGATCGGGCAGCCCAAGGTCGAGCCGAACAAGGTCACCGTCCCCTACGCCCTCCCTGCCGGGGAGGGCACCAACCAGGACGTGACCAAGGCCCTGCCCGGTCTCGCTGCGGCCCTCGACGTCCCCGCCAACGCGGTCCGCAACCGGCCCGACCCGGAGTCCGCGGCACGGGGCACCTTCACCATCGTGCCCAAGGACATGCTGCGCGACATCATCTGGTACCCCGGCCCGTCCAACCCCGGCGGCTCCATCGCCGAGCCCATCGTCATCGGCGTCTACGAGGACGGCCGCGAACTGCAGCTCACCATCCCCGAGGCACTCCACCTGCTCATCATGGGAATGACCGGCTCGGGAAAGACCGAGGGCGCCATCGACGTGCTGTGCGAGGTGTTCTCCCGCCGGGACGTCATCGGCTGGCTGTCCGACCCCAAGCGCGGGCAGGACCTCGGCGAAGCCTTCCCGGCATGCGACTGGGTCGTCGACACCCCGGCCGGCGCCGAAATGATGATCGAGGCACTCAAGGTGGCCGTCCCGGCCCGGCAGAAGTGGCTCGGTGACCACAAGTACCGCAGCTGGGAGGCCGCCGCGGCCGAACAGCAGGACGACCCCGCGCACTCCTGCCAGAAGGGCCGCGCCTGCGGCTGCCCCGGCGTGCCCTATCTGGTCGCCTGGTTCGAGGAGGCCGCGAACACCCTGCGAGCGATCGACGACGACGTGTTCACCGGCATCGCCCAGGAAGCCCGATCGGCAGGCGTGTGGCTGGTCATCTCGATGCAGCGCGCCTCCGGCTACCAGATCAGCACCGACACCCGCGCGTCGCTGCCCGCGTCGCTGTGCTTCGGGGTCGAGGAGAAGGACGCCCAGTTCGCCCTACCCTCCGAGGTGCTCGACGCGGGCGCCAACCCGGGGGCATGGGGCAACAAGCGGCCCGGATACAGCTACCTGGTCGCCAAGGGCATCGACGAGGAACTGTGGTCGACACCGGCCCGCACGTTCCGCAACGACCCCGTGTCGCTGGAATGGGTGACCCGCACGTTCGAGCCGATCCGCGCGGGAGTCGACCCCGTCACCGCAGCTGCCGCGGCCAGCGTCGCCGGACGCGCCTACATCGACCGCAACGCCGGCCAGACGACGGCCGAGGAGGACGACGACATGCAGCACGAGCCGGCCGTCGACCCCGAGGACGTCGACATCGACCCCGAGGCCGAGCTGCCCGAGGACCAGCAGGGCGACGACACCCCGATCTTCGGGCAGGACACCGGGCGCAAGCCGAAGGGAGAGGAAGCCCGCCGGCTCTTCGAGGAAGCGCTGCAGGACTTCGAGCGGAACGGGCAGATGGTCGTCGGCCCGAAGGACTTCCACGATTGGTGCGCGACACACAACCTGTCCCGCCCCTGGGTGTCCGGACAGCTCAAGGAGGCGTACAAGCAGGGGCGCGTGAAGGAGACCGGACAGACCGGCCGGTGGCGCATCGTCCCCGTCCTGACACCAGCCTGACAGCTGACACTGTCAGGGCCGCGTGACACCCATTCCCCTAGGCAGACGCGGGTGTCACGCACCCTGACAGCGGCCCGTGACACCCGCCCTGACACCACGAAGGCCCCCGTCCTCGAGGACCGAGGACGGGGGCCTTTTTGTTTGCGGGGAGCGGGTCAGACGGCGGTCAGGTCGACTTCGACGATGGACGAAGGCCGGAGGATCTCCAGACCGAACCGGCCCTCGAACCGGAAGCGCAGCATGTTCCGCTCGAAGTCGCTCGCCCCGGAGCCGGCACCCAGCGCGTTCGGGTCGTAGACGTTCTCCGACCAGTCCAGGACACCGTCCTGACGCACCTGCAGCCTCATCTGCCGGAAGTCCGCCAGGAATGCCGTGCCCGTCGCCGCCGCGTCCGTCACCACCACCGGGACACCCCACAGACGGCGCGCACCCTGGTTGACGATGTTCTGCGGGCCTCCGTAGTAGAAGCGGGCCTCGTTGTCCGCCAGCAGCTCGATCGCTTCCCAGTCCTCCGGCGTCATCACCCAGCCGGCGCCGGCCAGGTAGCCGTAGCGCTCCAGCTTCGTCACGGCCTTCCGCGTGGTGACGAGCAGGTTCGTGTCGAACGCCTGCACCTGCGAGCCTGACACGTTGCCGATGCCCGTCATGTTCTCGCCCGTGCCGTCACCGTTGAGGATCTGCTCCTCGAGCGCCAGATCCAGGCCCAGGCGCATCTCCTGGTCGATGAACTGGCGCAGCATGCCGACGTCGTCGAGATCCTGCTTCGCGATCGGCTCCGACAGGTGCGCGATCGTCCGCACCCGGTCGTCGACCCGCGACAGCGTGTAGATGCTGGTGGGCTTCTTCGTGCCCTGCGCGACCGGGGCCGCGTTGTTCGTGCGGGTCGTCTGCCGCAGGTACGCGAACCGGCCCGACGTGTTCCGCACGTTCGGCATCAGCTGCCGCAGCGTCAGCACCGGCACGTCCATACGCACCGGCTCGGGGTCCAGCGGCACGTTCACCGCGACTGTGCCGTTCGCCAGGACGCCCTTGTAGCCGTCCGGGCCGGCTACGGCCTTCACCACCGTGTCGCCCCAGTCCGTGCCACCGGAAGCCTTCACCCGCGGATGCACGTCCGACTTGACCGACCGGCCGCCACCGGCGATGCCGTCGCCCAGCTCCTGCAGAGCCGTGCGCATCGTCTGCGTCGCCCTGGCCGCCTCCATGTCGGCCTTCAGACCCTGGGCCGCGTCCATGTGCGACTTCACCTCGGTCATCTCCGCCGCGGTGAAGTCGCGCTTCTCCTCTTCCGCCTTCGAGGCGATGGCCTGCGCGGCCTCCAGGTGGTTCTTCAGCTCCTCGCCGAGCTGCTTGATGTCCTTCTGCATGGGTGTCCCCTTGGGAAGTCATGGGTGTCTTCCCGGCGTGCTGGAGACGAGCGCTCGACGGTGGCCCGAGGGGCGGCCGGAACGCGGGAACTCGACAGCGGTGAAGCCGGAGGCGCCGAGGGGGCGGGCCTTCAGCTGGCGGAGGCTCCAAACCGGAGACCGTAGGGAGACGGGCGGCTGGCCGGCGCGGAATGAGGAGAGACGCGAGCCGGGCCGATGGCCTCCCACGGCCATCTTCGGAGTGAGCCAATCCGCGGACCGATAGACGGGCCGTCGATCAACCTGCGACCATTTTAGCTGGTTACACCCACCGTGCGGGAGATCTCCACACCATTCCGGTACGTCGTCAGCTCCCAGTGCTCGCAGGTGCACGGCAACTCCAGCAGACGACTCACGCTGTCCATGCCGGCGAACCAGGCCGTACCCGAGCCGTCCACCACCATCGCGTCACCCAGATTCGCCAGCCACGGGCCCTCCGGGGCGTCCTCAGCGTGCTCGATGACCGCCAGGACCAGCACCGTGCCCGCGGCCTCCGTGCCGTCCAGCGTGCGCACCCTCATCGCTGCCCCCAGATGCGCACGTCCCAGTGCGATGCAGCCTCAGCGGGCGCCGTCACCGGGCCGTCCGGCGTCGGCACCGTCACCACCGGACCGCCCACCGGCTCCTGCTCTTCCACCTGCTCGTCCTCTTCGTTCATCGCCCCTCCCAAGGGGTGTCGGAATCACTACGGGAAACGGCACAGGGACCGCCGCGGCCAGAACGGCACACGCGCGCTCAACTCACAGACCCCCTATCCCGGATTCTGTGCTGGGATCTCCCTCTCTGGCCGCGGCGGTCCCCCAGCGATCTTGGCCGGAGATTTTTTCTCCCCTTCCCGCCAAGATCGCTCCGCCAAAAGCCTCCAATTCGCGGCGCCACGGATTTCCCTCCCCCGCGGTCCCGCAGGCGCGCGGGCGGGGGTGCGCCCCCACCCGCGTGCGCGCGTGCGCGGTGGCCGTCTGGGCTCCGGGCGGGCCGGGCCACCGTGGTCCGGCCCGCTCCGGTCGGCGCTGGGCGGGTCACGGCGAGGAAAGGAGGACTCGCTCGCCGCCCATCGCTCCCGTCTGCGGTCGGCCTACAACGCGTGGCCGCAGCGGGTGACGTTGACGCCGGATCCATGGGTCACGCCGCCCGGGGCGTGAACGTCCGGCCGATGTGGGCTTCGGCCTGGATGGCTTCGCTCTGCTCGTCGGGCGTGGGCAGCCACAGCTGGCCGCCGTGCGCCATCATCCAGTCGAGGTAGTGGCGGCCACTGAGTCCGTGCCATCCGGGCTTCGCGGTGGCGAGGCGCACGGGGTGGAGCTCGTGGTAGTTCCGCAGGTGCGTGTACTTGCCGTTGGGGTCGTCGACGCATCGGATGCCGCGGTTGATCCACAGGTCGCTGCGTGCGGCACGGATGGCGAGGTACCGCTCCACCATGCGGTCACAGGTGTCGGACGCCTGCCGGACCTCGTCGGGTGCGGACAGCAGCCGGCGGGGCTCGTGCTCCCCGTACTCCTGCAGGAGGTGCCAGGCGTCCCGGTAGGCCTGCACGGTCTCGTCGTGGGCGGGCCGCAGGTGCTTCGTCAGGATCGTCATGGCCTGCTGCGCGAGGGTGCTGGTGCCCCGCTGCACGGCCGTGTCGAGGCAGTGCTCCATGAGGCTGAAGGCGTCCTCGTAGATGCGCTGGGCTTCGCGGGCCTTCTCGACGCGCTTGACGTCGGGGAGCTTGGTGCCGTTGTGGACGGCGTCGACGGTCTCGTTGGCGACGTCGAGGATGACCTCGAACGCGTTCTTCGGAGGCTCGGGGTAGGGCATGGCGGCGAGCTTGCGCCAGGTCTCGCGGGCCTGGACGACGTCGCTGGGCAGCGTGTAGTAGCCGGCGTCGTAGCCCTCGTACACGGCCTTGCAGGGGAGTTCCTTAGCCACGGTCGGTCTCCTTGTCGGTGGTCTGGCCCCAGCCGCGGCGGAGGTTGTCGAGGGCCTGGCGGCGGACGCGGCGGGGCGGGGTGGCGCGGATGAGGTCGCTCATCCGCATGCCGGGGCTCTTCGGCGGGGGCTGGTCGGTCACGGTGCGTCCTCCGAAATGTTGGGGTTGGCCTCCGGCTGGCTGCGGGCGGAGGCCGCATAGCGGTACGGGCCCGGGGTCATGCGGCGGCCACCGTGTCGTGCTTGGTGATGTCGAGGTGCCGCGGGTCGAGGACCCACTCGACTTCGAGCGGGTTGGACAGGATCTCGTCGTTGATGGCGAGCACCTGGTGCGGTTGGGCGACGGTGGTGAAGATGTGGCCTGCTCCAGGCTGGGTGTGACCTTCGCCGGCCGCGTAGCCGCGGGCCGTGTCGAGGGATGGTGTCCAGGACATGCGGCGGGCGTGCTGGGGGTGGGCGGCCCTGAACAGCTGGGTAGGTTCCGTAGGCCGCTTGGCGGGGTGTCCGTCGACGGTGAATCCGGCGCGCTGAAAGAGCCTCAGCCAGCGGTCCTGGGAGAGGAGTTCGGCGGGCCGTGAGCAGTGTGCGAAGGCCTTGCCGATGTGCTGGGCGACGACGGCCGCGGTGATGCTGTGCCGTTTCCAGGCGTGCCACAGGATGGTGGGCACCCGGTCGGGGTGGGTGCGGTCGAGGATGACGGCGAACACGTCGGGGCGGAGGGCGCCGGCTTGGGTGGTGATGTACCGGGTGATGTCGTTCTGCAGCTGGTGGTCGGCCCACATGCGCGGGTCGTGGTCGGTGGTAAGGGCGTCGGGCAGGATCATGTGGGCTGCTCCGTGAGCTTGTGGAGGATGCCGGGCCAGGCTTCGGCGAAGCCAGGGTGCAGGGGCAGCCGGTTGATCTGGTCGAGGGTGAGCCAGTCGCAGCGGATGCCTTCGCCGTCTCCGTGGCCGGGAGCGAATGGTTCGAGGGTGTCGGCAATGACGGTGTGGTAGGTCCATCCGCCGTGGTCGTTGCGGTGGGTAGCGTGGTGGTGGAACCGGGGCAGGGAGCCGAGTTCTTCGCGTGCTTCCCGGCGTGCGGCGCTGCGGGGGTGTTCGCCGCGCTGTAGGGCGCCTCCGGGGATGCTCCATGTGCTGCCGTAGTGGACCCATGGCGCCCGTTGCTGAAGGAGGTAGCGGCCGTCGTGACGGAGGAGGAGGCCGGCGGCACCGTGCGGCCCCCAGTGGACGCATCCGCGATCGCAGGTGATGTAGCCGCGCGAGGTATCGAAAGCGAACATCATGCGGCCTCGGGTGCGGAGCGGTTGTCGCACTGCCTCAGGTGGGTGTTGCCGCAGTGGGGGTTCTTGCGGCAGAGGGCCGCGCCGCAGCCGAGGGGGCAGCGAAGGTAGCTGCCGCGCCACTGCCTGCGGGCGCAGGTCGCGCAGTAGAGCCGCTTCAGCTTGGCGGTCTTGCGGGCGGCGAGGCCGGCCTGCCGGTTGGCGTCGAGCTCGGCCCGCTGCTGCGCCTGCTGCTGCCGCTTGTTCCTCGCCGCCGCTATGGCGGCCTGCACTTGGTTGTCGACGTAGTTCACGGGCTGACTCCTGGTCTGTGGTGGCCGCCAGAGAGGCAGCAACGGGAGGAAGTGGGGGGGGCGGTGATCTTGCGTCGGGAGGGGGGTGTGTAGGGTTGTGCAGGGTTTTCCGAAACTCTCCACGCATGCACGCATGGAGAGAAACCGGAAAACCCTGCACGCCCCTACACTTCTGCAGGTCAACGGCTTTCGGCCTCCTCGCCGCCAGTGAGCATCAGCCCGCGATACACCTGGCCGCTGCTGCTGCGCTTCTTGGTGAAGCCCCGATGCGACATGGACTCGGCGAACGACACTTCGCTCCCCGCCTGCTCACCGGTCACCCGGCACCAGTCGGACCATGCGCTGAACAGATCGCGAGCGCGCACATAGCCGTGGGGGTTGGTGATCGTCTGGTCGTCGAGGAACCGACCGAGGGCGTCGCTGGCGGCCTGGTACTCCTCGGTCCTGGCCCGGACAGCGTCCGGCGGATTCAACCCCTGCTTCTGGTAGTCGAGCCAGCCCTGATAGGCCCAGGCGAGTACGGCCGTCGCCGCCCGTTTCAGCCGTTCCGGCAGTTCGG
The DNA here is from genome assembly GCF_055571015.1 of Streptomyces sp. NPDC031049. NCBI lineage: Bacteria > Bacillati > Actinomycetota > Actinomycetes > Kitasatosporales > Streptomycetaceae > Streptomyces > Streptomyces sp. NPDC031049. The sequence goes on along the minus strand of NZ_JBVIGC010000003.1, from coordinate 158,742 downwards.
GGTCGCGTTCCTCGGGCGGGATGACGACGTCGAACGGCACGACGAGGATGCGGCGCCACACCGCGGGGTCGTCACCGCTCACCGCTGGCAGGTGGTTGGTCAGCATCACGAGGGTGTGCGAGGGGTCGAAGGTGATGGGGTTCTTGTGCATGTAGTTGGCTTCGATGGGGTCACCCCCGACGAGCCGCTTCATGGTGGCCTCAGCGAACTTGCGGCCCTTCTCCGTCTCGGAGCAGAAGGCGAGCCGCGCGCCGCGCAGTCGCATCTTGAACGCGCCGTGCTTCTCGTGCTTGGACTCCATGAGCAGTGACGGGTCGACCTCGATGGCGTAGTCGCCGAACGCGGCGACCAAGGCGTCGCGCAGGGTGCCTTTGCCGTTGGCACCCGTGCCGGTGAAGATCGGCATGACGTGCTCGGTCTGTTTGCCGAGCATGGCGTAGCCGAACAGTCGCTGAACGAAGGCTCGCACCTCTTGGTCAGGGAGGATGCGTTCGAGGAAGGTCTCCCACTCCTCGTTCAGCTCTGTGCCGATCGCGGCCCCTGAGACCTTGGTGATGAGGTCATCGCGGTCGTTGCCCCGGATAGTTCCCTGGCTCAGATCGACGGTCCCGGCCGGGGTGTTGAACAGGTAGGGCTCGGCGTCCAATGCCCGCGACGGGACGGAGATCGGCTTCATGGCGCCGGCCAGCTTCAGCATGCCCTCGATGCCGGACGCGCTTTCGGCTTTTCGGACGTCGGCGTATAGGGCGTCTCGCTCGTCGCCCTTGTCCATGTCGAGGACGGCACGCAGCGCACGCTTGGTCGTGGCGATGGCGGCCTCGATGTCGACGCGTTCCTCGTCGAGCTTCCAGCGGGCCCCGTCCCAGTGGTGCCAGCCGATGCCGTGGACGTGTCGCAGGGAGTCGGCATGCTGCTCGACGAACCGTTCGGCCATGCCGAGATGGCCGCGGTGCGCGTTGCGGGGCACGGGGACGACGTGAAGCCGTGGGGGCTGGGGTACGGGCCGCACGGTGGGCTCGCTCATGCGGCCTCCTGGTGGGTTTCTCGGTACGTGAGGTACCGGCCGTTGCCGCCCGGTACGCGGATGGGGGGCCAGCCGGGGGTGGCTTGCAGCTGGTGGGGCGGCTTGGGTTTGGCGAGGGCGTCGAGTTCGGCGAGCGAGCGGGCCCGCAGGACGGCCTCGGGGCTGCTGGACAGCCGCTTGAGCCAGGCGCAGAGTTCCTGTTCGTCGCCGTACTTGCGCCAGCACTCGGCGGCCTCGAGGGCGCCGGCCAGCCGCCGGGGGTCGTCGGGGCCGAGGGCGATCCATTCCAGGCTGCCGTATTTGGGGAAGTCCCGGTTGGTCCAGGCAGCCTTGGCGTTGGCCCACAGTTCGGTGAGCACGTCCGGGTCGACGTCCGCGGGCTCCGGGTCGGGCACCTGGTCGGGCGCCTCGCCGCAGCTGGCGGCTTCGCAGTCGAGCGGGTCGCGGTGGCCACAGTCGAACGGTTCGCACCGTTCGGCGGCTTCGCGCCGACGCCGAACCTGCGCTACGGTGGCAGCGGACTTACCGCCCGCCGCGGAGTCTCCTGGAAACGCCCCGGTCAGCCCCCGGGGCGTTTCTGCGTTCTGGGTCACGCGGCCCCCTGGTCCTCTCCGGACAGGAGCCTGACCAGAGATGCGGTGATGACGAGCTGGCGTCGGCTGCTGCCGAGCGGGATCGTCTTGACGGGGGATTCGCCGCGCCGGATCAGGGCGCTCAGGTGGGTCGGGCTGCAGCCGATGGCGAGCGCGGCCTGGCGCACGCTGCAGGTTGCTGGCCACTGCCTGACCTCGTCGAGGGTCGGCTGCTTCGCAGACTTCGGGTTGAGGCGAGCGGGGGCGGTCATGCGGCCTCCTGGTTCGCCTGCTGCCTGAACGCTTCCACGTCGGCTTCCCGGTAGCGCACGGGCGCGTTCGGGCGGTCGGAGAGTTTCGTGTAAGTGGGTCCGAGGCCCATGCATCGCCAGTTGGCGAGGGTTCCGGGGTGCACCCCCAGCCGCTGAGCGGCTTGCAGCGGAGTGAGCCACGCTTCGCCCATCAGTCCATCCCTTCGAGATTTTCTCGATGAAGGTGTTGCATCATCACGAACTTTCGCGTGATGATGACGACCATAAGGCGTGCAGGGAGCTTCCGCAAGATCCTAAAAATCTTCGAGAAGATCTCGATAGATAGCATCGAGATCATGACGACGGGACGTATCGAGTTGGGTGCCAGTGGACGAGCCGTTGCCGCGAACGTGCGGCGGCTGCGCAAGGACCGCGGCTGGAGCCTCAGGGCTCTGTCTGAAGCGCTGGACGGAGTCGGTCGCAAGCTGAGTCAGGACGCCATCAACAAGATCGAGAATGGCGCGGACAAGGACACAACCAAACAGATCAGGCGCGTCGATGTAGACGACCTCGTTGCTCTCGCTGTCGTCTTCGGAGTTAACCCGTCGACGCTCCTGCTGCCGGACACCACCAAGGGAGAAGCGGAGATCACCGGTGTGCAGCAGCCGGTGCCGGCTGAAGACGCCTGGAAGTGGGCGGACGGGAAGCGCCCGCTGCGGATCCCCGAGGGGGACGATGGGACCGCGCGCCTCGATTTCGCGCGTTGGGCCCGACCGCAAGGCCTCCGCAGCTTCAACATCACGACGCCTGCGGGCAAGGCCGCGGCTCTGGAATCGGGGCGCGACGATGGCTGACCCCATCAAGAAGATCGTGCTGCGGAACGGCGACGTGCGCTGGCGGACGATGGTCGACGCGGGCAAGGATGCGGACGGGAAGCGCAAGCAGCTGACCATCACCCGCGACACGCGAGCCGAGGCCGTCGCCGAGCGGGCCCGCATCATCAACCAGCGCCGGACCGGCCAGCTCATCGTGCCCAGCCGGATGACCGTCAACCAGCTGCTCGACGCCTACATGGCGTCCAAGGAGGACGACCTCGAGGAGTCGACGGTCGACGGCTACGAGAACCGGCTGACGCACATCCGGGCCCGGCTCGGCGACATGCGGGTGCAGGAGGTCACGGACGAGCACGTCGAGCAGTTCGTCACGTGGCTGCTGACGGAGGCCCGGCGCCGCGGCGGCCCAAAGGGCACCGGTCTGAGGCCGTCCACGGTCGACGGCATCCTCGGCCGGCTGCGCGCCGCCCTGCGGTACGCGGTCCGGAAGAAGGTCGTAGCTCAGAACGTCGCCGAGTTCGTGACGGTGCCGCGCAAGGCGAGGAAGCAGGATCGCCGCGAGAACGAGCGGCCCGCCCCGTGGTCGGTGGCCGAGGTGAAGCAGTTCGTCGTCGGCATCCGCGACGACCGGCTGTTCGCGCCGCTGTTGCTGTCCTGCATGGGCCTACGTCCTGCGGAGGTCGCCGGCCTGCGCTGGCAGGAGGACATCGACCTGGACTCCGGGCGCCTCGAGGTTGCCAACACCCGCACGATGATCCGGAACGCGCGGGTACTGGAGAAGGACACCAAGAGCCTGGCCGGCGAGCGGACGCTGCCGCTGCCGGAGCCGGTGCGGCTGGCGCTGATGAACTTCAAGGTGCTGCAGGAGGCCGAGCAGCTGACGCTCGGCCGGGACTACGTCGGGTCGGGCTATGTGTTCGTGGACGAGATGGGCCAGGCGCTTACGCCTCGGTACCTGCGCGAGCATGCCTACCGGCTCATGGCGAAGCTGGAGCTGCGCCGGGTGCGGCTGTACGACGCCCGGCACTCGTGCCTGACCTTCCTGGCGGTGAACGGCGTGCCGGATGTCATCCTCGCCGCGTGGGCCGGCCACACGAACGCCAGCTTCACGAAGAAGAAGTACGTCCACCCGACCGCGGCCGACATGGGTGCTGCGGTGGTCCATCTCAACGAACTGCTCGGCGTCGCCGACGGCTCGCCCGAGACCTCCGTGTGAGAATTCGTGAGATTCGGCGTCTCACATCGCCGCACTTCCTGCCGCTGACCTGGGAAGTCTTCCGAATCCTTACAGCACGTCTGCGACTCTAACCGCGCACCCGGCCCGCCGCGCCCGTTCGCCGCAGGACGCGCAGGGAGCCGGTCACCGAGACCTCGGTGAACGCGCCGGACTCCAGGGCCCTGAGATAGACGCGGTACGGGGCCTGCCCCGTGAACTCGTCGGCCGGGTCCGGGAAGACGTCGTGGATCACCAGCAGACCGTCCTCGGCGAGGTGGGGGGCCCAGCCCTCGTAGTCGGCGCTCGCGTGTTCGTCGGTGTGGCCGCCGTCCACGAACACCAGGCCCAGCGGCGTGCCCCACAGCCGGGCGACCTGCGGGGAGCGGCCGACCAACGCCACCACGTGCTCCTCCAGGCCCGCCCGGTGCAGCGTCCGGCGGAACGCGGGGAGCGTGTCCATCAGACCGACCTCGGGGTCGACCGTCTCCGGGTCGTGGTACTCCCAGCCCGGCTGCTGCTCCTCGCTGCCGCGGTGGTGGTCGACGGTGAGCGCGGTGACGCCGCGGCGGCGGGCCGCGTCGGCGAGCAGGACGGTGGAGCGCCCGCAGTACGTGCCGACCTCCAGCAGCGGCAGCCCGAGGGCGCCCGCCGTCATGGCCGCCGCGTACAGGGCCAGGCCCTCGTCCTTCGGCATGAAGCCCTTCGCGCTCTCGAACGCGGCCAGGACATCGGCGCCGGGCCGGACGCCGGCGTCGGGGTGGGGGGCCGTGGGCATGGGGGCCTCTCGGTGGTGCGGGTCTGACGGCGACCCATCGTGCCGTAACCCCCCGCCGGGGTGTGCGGCAGGGGTACCGGACGGCAGGCGGCGGCGCTACGCCGGGACGGACTCCTCCGGCAGGGACAGGTCCAGGCCGGCCGGGTGGTCTCCGCCCGGGTGGGTCGCCGCATGGGCGAGCGGGCCGTGCCCCGGGGCGCGGACGGCCAGCACGTACGGGCCCTCGGCGGGCACGGCGAGGGCGTAGCCGCCGTCCTCGCCGGAGACGGTGGCGCCCGCGCGGCGTCCGTGCCGGTCGAGCAGTGTGACCCTGGCGCGGGCGACCGGGGTGCCGTCGGCCGCCAGCACCCGGCCGCGGAAGCCGCGCAGCGCCTGCTCGGCGCGGGCCAGGCGGGCGTCCTCCTCGCTGCTCGCGCGCAGTCGCGGGCCGGCCGCCGGGCGGCGGCGCGGGAGGAGGAACGCGAACAGCAGACCGGCGGCGACGGCGGCCGTCGCGATCAGGAAGGAGAGGCGGAAGCCCCGCATGGTCGGGATCTCCACGCCGCCGACGGTGTCCGAGGTGCTGGCGAGCACCATGCCGATGACCGCGCTGGAGACCGAGGTGCCGATGGAGCGCATCAGCGTGTTGAGCCCGTTGGCCGCGCCGGTCTCCGAGGGCGGGACCGCGCCGACGATCAGCGCGGGCAGGGAGGAGTACGCCAGGCCGATGCCGGCGCCGAGCAGCACCGAGGTGACGACGGTCTGCCACGCGGCGTTCATCAGGCCGAGGCCGCCGGTGTAGCCGAGGGCGATGACCAGCATGCCGGTGATCAGCGTGGTCCGGGGGCCGTAGCGGGCGGACAGCCGGGCGTAGACGGGGGCCGTGAACATCATCGTCAGGCCCAGCGGCGCCACGCACAGGCCCGCGACCACCATGGACCGGCCGAGGCCGTGGCCGGTGCCGGAGGGGAGCTGGAGGAGCTGCGGCAGGACCAGGGAGACCACGTAGAAGCTGACGCCGACCATGATGGAGGCCAGGTTGGTCAGGAGCACCTCGCGGCGGGCCGTGGTGCGCAGGTCGACCAGCGGGGCGGCGACACGCAGCTCCATCAGGCCCCACAGCAGGAGGACCACGGCCGCCGCGGCGAACATGCCGAGCGTGGCGGGCGACGTCCAGCCCCAGTCGCTGCCCTTGGTGATCGGCAGGAGGAAGAAGACCAGCCCGGCGGAGAGACCGAGGGCGCCCGGCAGGTCGAAGGAGCCCTTGGCGCGCAGCGGGGACTCCGGCACCACGAGCAGGGTGAGCGCGATGGCGAGGACGCCCAGGCCCGCGGAGCCGTGGAACAGGACGTGCCAGTCGGTGTGCTGCGCGACGAGCGCGGCGGCGGGCAGGGCGAGGCCGCCGCCGACGCCGATGGAGGAACTCATCAGCGCCATCGCCGAGCCGAGCCGCTCCCGCGGGAGCATGTCGCGCATCAGGCCGATGCCGAGCGGTATCGCGCCCATCGCGAAGCCCTGGAGCGTACGGCCGACGATCATCGGGACCAGGGCCGCGGTGAACGCGCTGATCAGTGCGCCGACGACCATCACGGCGAGGCTGGCGACCAGCATCCGGCGCTTGCCGTACAGGTCGCCGAGGCGGCCCATGATGGGCGTGGCCACGGCGCCCGAGAGCAGGGTGGAGGTCAGCACCCAGGTGGCGTTGGCGGGAGTCGTGTCCAGCAGTTGCGGGAGATCCTTGACGACCGGGACCAGGACGGTCTGCATCACGGCGACGACGATGCCCGCGAAGGCGAGCACGGGGACGACGGCGGCGCTCGCTCGGGGGGTGGACTCGTCGGGCGTCGTGGGGGTCATCGCGTGGGGCCTCCGGCGGGGGTCGGGAGCGGACGGTGAGCGCCGGCCGCCTGCGTGCGGTCGGGCGGACGGTACGTGAGTGGTGAACTCCGTGTGCCTGGGCAACTATTCCGATGCTTTGAGCCACTAACGATTTCTTGACCTTCTCTTGGGGCGGTGAGGGCGGTCAAGGGGGCGGGGCGGTGGTCTGGAGGGGTGGGGCGGGTGGTCGAAGGGAGTGGGGTGGGTGGTCGAGGGGGGTGGGGCGCGTGGTCGTCGGGGCCTAGGTCTGAGGGACCGGAAGCGGAGGGGCGAAATCCCGATGCCAGGAGCGTGGAGGGGTTGAGACCATGACACGCATGCTCGAAGCCGCCGACACCGCCGCCGCCCGCATGTCCCGGCGCCCCGCCCCGCCCACCTGGCTGATCGTGGCGCTCGCGTGCGCCGGGCAGTTCCTGGTCGTACTGGACGTGTCCGTCGTGAACGTCGCCCTGCCCTCGATGCGCACCGACCTGGGACTGGACGCGCACGGCCTGCAATGGGTGGTGAACGCCTACGCCATCGCCTTCGCCGGGTTCATGCTGCTCGGCGGGCGGGCCGGGGACCTGTACGGGCGCAAGCGGATGTTCCTGGTCGGGCTGGCGCTGTTCACGCTGGCCTCGCTGGCCGGCGGACTGGCCCGGGAGGGCTGGGAACTGCTCGCGGCGCGGGCCGCGCAGGGGCTCGGCGCGGCCGTGCTGGCGCCCTCCACGCTGACGATCCTCACCGCCGCCGTGCCCGAGGGGGCGGCGCGGGCGCGGGCCATCGCGACGTGGACGGCCGTGGGCGCGGGCGGTGGCGCCGCCGGCGGACTGGTGGGCGGTCTGCTCGTGGACGGGCTGTCCTGGCGCTGGGTGCTGCTGATCAACGTGCCGGTGGGGGTGGTGGTGCTGGCCGCGTCCCTGGTGTGGCTGACGGAGAGCCGGGCCGGGGAGCGGCGGCGGCTCGATCTGCCCGGCGCGGTGCTGGTGACGGCCGGGCTGGCCGTGCTCGCGTACGGCATCTCCCAGACCGAGGTCGCGGGGTGGACGGCGGCGTCCACGGTGGTGCCGCTGGCCGCGGGACTGGTCCTGATCGCGGTGTTCCTGGTCGTTCAGGCGCGGACGGCGGCGCCGCTGATGCCGCTGCGGCTGCTGCGGGTGCGGGCGGTGGCGTCGGCGAACGTGGCGATGTTCGTGTGCGGGTCGGCCATGTTCTGCATGTGGTTCTTCATGACGCTGTACGCGCAGAACGTGCTGGGCTACTCGCCGCTCGAGGCCGGGCTGGCGCTGGTGCCGAGTTCGCTGGCGGTGGTGCTGGGGTCCAAGCTGGCGCCGCGGCTGATGCGGACGCTGGGGGAGCGGGCGGTGGCCGTCCTGGGCACCGGCGTGGCGGCCGCCGGGTTCGGGTGGCAGTCGACGCTGAGCGTGGACGGCGCGTATGTGACCGCGATCCTGGTCCCCGGGGTGCTGATGATGCTGGGCGCCGGGCTGTCGGCGACGCCGCTGGCGTCACTCGCCACGTCAGGGGCGGCGCCCGGGGACGCGGGACTGGTGTCGGGGCTCGTCAACACCTCGCGGACGATGGGCGGTTCGCTGGGGCTCGCGGTGATGGCGACGATCGCGGCGGCGCGGTCGGGGGAGGACGCGGGGGCGTCCGGGGCGTCGGGGGTGTCGGGGGATGCGGTCGGGGCCGGGGCGCTGACGGAGGGGTACGCGCTGGTGTTCCGGACCGCGGCGGTGGTCCTGGTCGCCGGGGCGGTGCTGATGCGGGTGTGGCTGCCGGCGGCGCGGCGGGAGGCCGCGGAGAAGGGCTGAGCCGTCGGAGCCGGCCCTGGTGGCGGGCCTCGCGCAGCGCCTCCGTGCGGTTGCGGGTGCCGGTCTTGGCGATCGCCGAGGAGAGGTGGCTGCGGACCGTGGACTCCGACAGGTGCAGGGCGGCGGCGATGTCGGCGACGGTGGCGCCGTCGGGGGGTCGTCCCCGAGCTGCCAGTCATGGGTGCGACGCTACGGGGGCCGGGTGCGGTACGGGCCGAGCCGTTCGTACGGACTGGCGCGGGACACATGTCCCGGGTCCCGGCCGCCGCCGACCGACAGGAGACGCATGCCCATCGACCCAGCCGTGGCGCTCGCCGCCGGACCACGGTCCCGCCCGATCGCCTGGGAACCCGCGGACGTCCAGCTCTACCACCTCGGCATCGGCGCCGGAGTCCCCGCCACCGACCCCCGCGAGCTGCGCTACACCCTGGAGACCCGGCTGCACGTCCTGCCGAGCTTCGCCACGGTCGCCGGCGCCGGCGAGCCCGGGGTGACCGGCGGACTGTCCATGCCCGGCGTCGACGTCGACCTGACCCGCGTCCTGCACGGCGGGCAACGGCTGCGGGTGCACCGGCCCGTCCCCGTGCGCGGCACCGCCACCGCCACGTCCCGGATCACCGCCGTGTACGACAAGGGCACGGCGGCCGTCCTCGTCCTGCGCACCGACGTGGCCGACGAGGCCGGGGCGTTGTGGACCGACGAGGCCGAGATCTTCGTCCGCCAGGAGGGCGGCTGGGGCGGTGAGCGGGGGCCGTCGGGGCGGCTCGAGTCGCCGGCCGGGGAGCCCGTGGCCGTCGTCGAGCGGGTGGTGAGGGAGGATCAGGCGTTGCTCTACCGGCTGACCGGCGACCTCAACCCCCTCCACGCCGACCCGGAGTTCGCCGCCCGCGCCGGCTTCGACCGGCCCGTCCTGCACGGTCTGTGCACCTACGGCATCACCCTCAAGGCCGTGGTCGACACGCTGCTCGACGGCGACGCGAGCCGGGTGCGCGACTACCGCGCCCGGTTCGCCGGAGTCGTCTACCCGGGGGAGACGCTCCGGGTGCGCATGTGGCAGGAGGGCGGGGACGGCGCGGGCGGAGTGCGCGTCGCCGTGAGCGCCGTGGAGCGGGGCGACGTCCCGGTCCTCGTCGACACCGTGGTCCGGTACGGGTGAGGCCGTCCGGGAGGTTCCGCGGCCGCGAACGGCGACGGCCCCGCACGTCGCGAGTGACGTGCGGGGCCGCCGAGTTGCCCGTGACGTACCGTCAGGCCGCCGTCTCGGCCTCTTGGGCCGGCTTGCGGTGACGGCCCCGGGGAGCCGTCTCGGCGTCCTGCGTGGAGACCGGACCGCGGTGCCGGCCGTGGCCGGCGGCGATCTCCTGAACGTCTGCACCGTCGGCACGGGTCGGCTGGTTCGTGCTGGCGTCGCTCATCGGAAGGAATTCACCCCGTCAACCTGATCTTTCCTACAGCCGGGTGAGTGTAACCGGCACGCTGCGGACCGGATCCAGGCGGCCACGCCAACCGGCACTACTTCGTTACAAGCCGTGCCAGCGGCGCCTGTTGAAGGGGGACGGGGCGGGGCGCGGACGGTGTCCGGGGGTCCGCTTCCACCGGTTCCGCCGGTCCGTCCGGGCCCGTGGGGGCCGTGGGGGCCGTGTGCCCGGCTTCGCCCGGACCCGTGGGAGCCGTGTGCCCGGCTTCGTCCGTGCCGCCCGGGCCCGCCGCGTCCGGGGCCGAGCAGTCCGGTGCGGCCGCGGTGGTGGAGGGGGTGGTGGAGGAGGGGTCGGGTGCGGCCTGCGCGTCGTCCGGGCCGGTGCCGTCCGTGGGCGGGGCGGGCAGCCGGGCCAGCCCGCACGGCAGCTCCGGTGTGGCGTACGGCAGGTGCAGCACCCCGTCCGCCGTCCACGTCCCGCCGCCGGCCAGCCAGCCCGGCGGCGCCGGCAGGTGGTGCACCTGCCGCTCGGCCGGCCGCCACACCCCGACCCAGCTGCCGAACGCCCCGTCGAGGCGCAGCGCCACCGCACAGCGCTCCGGCGTCAGCACCTGGCCCGGCTGGATGGCGAACGGCGTCACCACGCAGTCCGGCAGCCGCAGGCACTCCGGGAAGCGCACCGGCAGCGTACTGCCCAGCACCCCCCAGCCCAGCCGGAGTTCCCGGCCGGGAGCGGGTGCGTCGGAGCCGATCAGGAGCAGCCCGCTGTCCGGGTCGGCCAGCAGCAGCCGGTCCTCGCTGTCGGCGGCGATCTGGAGCAGCGGCGACACCTCGCCGCCCCGCTCCAGATCGACCACGACCGCCTTGGTGCGCCCGCCGGTCTCCCGGTCCAGCGCCAGCAGCCGCGCCGTACGGTCCAGCCACACCCCACCCGAACAGCGGCCGGGGATCTCGGCGAGGTGCTCGGGCCCGAAGGCGCCCCCGGCCACCAGCCACACGGCCGTCGAACGCGGCCCGACGGCCAGCGCGTACGCCCGCTCGCCGCCCGGCGCCGGCGGCAGCAGCCGCAGCCTGGTGGTGTCGTCCGGGCACTCCACCGCGCCCAGCGGCAGCTCTCCGGTGCCGGGGCCGGTCGGGTACAGCAGCGTGAAGAGGTGCCGGCCGGCCGCCCTGCGGTGGATGAGGACCCGCCCGTCGCCCATCGGCTGCACCTCCGTGCCCGGCTCCTCCGGCTGGTTGCCGGGCAGCGGCACCGCGTAGGGCTCGGGGCCGTCCAGGGTCCAGCGCTCCGGGTACCAGGAGCCGCCGCTGCGGGCCAGGCGGGCGGCGTAGGCGCCGTCGGCCGTGATGGCGCACTCCGCGCGCGGCGTCCCGCCGTCCTCGGGACCCGCCGAAGGTTCGATGGCACAGGCCGTCATCGTTCGGTCACCTCCGGCGACGAAGCTAGTTTTCGCACGCACGGGCGGGGCACCGAGGGCCGTCCGCTTCACACATACGGGTGGCACAGGAACGATTCGGCTGAGGAAGCGGCGCTGAATGTGCTGTTCCGGCGCGGGTCGGGGGCGGGTCGGCGGTGGCGGTACAACGGCGAAGAACAGCCAGGTAGCCTTGCATCCGTGCCCCGTCTGTCAGAAGTCATCGCCGCCCTGGAGAACCTGTGGCCCGCCGAGCGGGCCGAGTCCTGGGACGCGGTCGGCACCGTCGTGGGCGACCCCGACCAGGAGGTCACGCGGGTCCTGTTCGCCGTCGATCCCGTGCGGGAGATCGCCGACGAGGCGGTGAAGCTGGGCGCCGACCTGCTCGTCACCCACCACCCGCTCTATCTGCGGGGTACGACGACGGTCGCGGCGTCCACCTTCAAGGGCCGCGTGGTGCACACGCTGATCAAGAACGACATCGCGCTGCACGTCGCGCACACCAACGCCGACACCGCCGACCCGGGCGTCTCCGACGCGCTGGCCGGAGCCCTCGGCCTGCGGATCGAGGGCCCGCTGGTGCCGGACCCGGGCGACCCCGAGGGCCGCCGCGGTCTCGGCCGGATCTGCGCCCTGGACCACCCGCTCACCGTCCGCGAGCTGGCCGCCCTGGCCGCCGAGCGGCTGCCCGCCACCGCGCAGGGCATCCGCGTCGCCGGTGACCCGGAGGCGCGGGTCCGCACGGTCGCCGTCAGCGGCGGCTCCGGCGACAGCCTCTTCGACCAGGTCCGCGCCGCCGGCGTCGACGCCTTCCTCACCGCGGACCTGCGCCACCACCCGGCGTCGGAGGCCCGCGAGCACGGTCCCCTGGCGCTGCTCGACGCGGCGCACTGGGCCACCGAGTGGCCCTGGTGCGAGCTGGCCGCGAGCCAGCTCGACGAGATCTCCGACCGGCACGGATGGGACCTGCGCGTCCACGTCTCCAAGACGGTCACCGACCCCTGGACCGCCCACGCGGCGTCCCCCGAATCAACCGCAGGAGCCCCCAACTGAACGCCGAGCCCGCCGACCAGATCCGACTCCTCGACGTCCAGGCCCTCGACGTCCGCCTCCAGCAGCTCGCGCACCGGCGGAGGTCCCTGCCCGAGCACGCCGAGCTGGAGTCGCTGACCAAGGACCACGCCCAGCTGCGCGACCTGCTCGTCGCCGCGCAGACCGAGGAGAGCGACTGCGCCCGCGAGCAGACCAAGGCCGAGCAGGACGTGGACCAGGTGCGCCAGCGCGCCGCCCGCGACCAGAAGCGCCTGGACTCCGGCGCCGTGTCCTCGCCGAAGGACCTGGAGAACCTCCAGCGGGAGATCGCCTCCCTCGCCAAGCGGCAGGGCGACCTCGAGGACGTCGTCCTGGAGGTGATGGAGCGCCGGGAGTCCGCGCAGGAGCGGGTGGCCGAGCTGACCGACCGGGTCGCCTCCGTGCAGGCGAAGATCGACGACGCGACCGCGCGCCGGGACGCCGCGTTCGAGGAGATCGACGGCGAGGCCGCCTCGGTCACCAAGGAGCGCGAGGTCGTCGCCGGGGCGGTCCCCGCGGATCTGCTCAAGCTCTACGACAAGCTGCGCGAGCAGCAGGGCGGCATCGGCGCGGCCAAGCTGTACCAGCGCACCTGCCAGGGCTGCCGCCAGGAGCTGGCCATCACCGAGCTGAACGAGATCCGCTCCGCGGCCCCGACCACCGTTGTGCGGTGCGAGAACTGCCGCCGCATCCTGGTGCGCACCTCCGACTCGGGTCTGTAGGGAGCAGGTGGCGGTGCGGGAGTTCGTCGTCGAGGCCGACGGCGGGTCGCGGGGCAACCCGGGTCCCGCCGGGTACGGCGCGGTGGTGCGGGACGCGGCGACGGGGCAGACCCTCGTCGAGGCCGCCGAGTACATCGGCGTGGCCACGAACAACGTCGCCGAGTACCGGGGTCTGCTGGCCGGCCTGCGCGCCGCGCGCGAGCTGGACCCGGCGGCCTCCGTGCACGTCCGGATGGACTCCAAGCTCGTCGTGGAGCAGATGTCGGGCCGCTGGAAGATCAAGCACCCCGGCATGAAGCCGCTCGCGGCCGAGGCGGCCCGCGTCTTCCCGCCGGAGCGGGTGACGTACGAGTGGATCCCGCGCGAGAGCAACAGGCACGCCGACCGCCTGGCCAACGAGGCGATGGACGCCGGGGCGCGCGGCGAGGCGTGGTCCCCGTCGACGTCGACGGCGGAACTGGACACCGGGGCGTCCGCGCCGGGCGACGCGCCCGGCTCCGCGGGAGGGGCCGCGCCGGGTGGCGTGCCCGGAACCGCGGGAGGGGCCGCGCCGGGTGCCGAATCCTCGGGTGGGGAGCCCCGCTCCGCCGGGGGAGGTGTTTCCCGTGGGGACTCCGTCGCCGCCGGTGAGCCCGCCCCCGCCGAATCTCCGGCTCCCGGTGGCGATGACGTCGAGGCCGATGCCGCCGCGCGGGCTGCCGGTGCCGGCGGCGCGACCCGTTCCGCCGGTGCCGGTGCCAATGCCGGTGCTGACGTCGATGCCGATGCCGATGGCCGTTCGGCGAGGGCCGACGTGCGGGCCGCGAAGGCCGTGGCCTCGCCCGGGTGGGGGCCGCCGGACATGGGGGCGCCCGCCACCTTCGTCCTGCTCCGGCACGGCGAGACCCCGCTGACCCCGCAGAAGCGGTTCTCCGGGAGCGGCGGCGGCGACCCCTCCCTGTCCGCCGTCGGCCGGGAGCAGGCGGAACGGGTCGCCGAGGCGCTCGCCCGGCGCGGCACCGTCCAGGCGATCGTCTCCTCACCGCTGGCCCGCACCCGCGAGACCGCCGCCGTCGTCGCCGACCGCCTCGGTCTCGACGTGGCGATCGAGGAGGGCCTGCGGGAGACCGACTTCGGCGCCTGGGAGGGCCTCACCTTCGCCGAGGTCCGCGAGCGCCACCCGGACGACCTGAACGCCTGGCTCGCCTCGCCGGACGCCGCGCCCACCGGCGGCGGGGAGAGCTTCGCGGCGACCGGGGCCCGCGTCGCCGCCGCCCGCGACAAGCTGGTGGCCGCGTACCAGGGCCGCACCGTCCTCCTGGTCTCCCACGTGACGCCGATCAAGACCTTCGTGCGCCTCGCCCTGGGCGCCCCGCCCGAGGCGCTGTTCCGCATGGAACTCTCGGCGGCCTCGCTCTCGGCGATCGCCTACTACGCCGACGGCAACGCCAGCGTCCGCCTGTTCAACGACACGTCCCACCTGCGCTGACGCCACGTACGGCGGTACCGGCCGCCGTATCGCCGTACCGGCCGCCGTGCCGCGGGCCGACCGTCCGTAGCGCGGTGCCCGCCGCCGTGTACCGCGGGTCGGCCGCCCGTACCGGGGTGTCGACCCACCCATAGGGCGGCGTCGACCCACCCATAGGGCGGTGCTAGCGGCCGGCCCCGCCCGTGCCGAGCTGGGCCGCCTCGCGCGCCAGCGCCTCCACGCGCGTCCAGTCCCGGCCGGCGACGGCGTCCCGGGGCAGCATCCAACTGCCGCCCACACAGCCGACGTTGGGCAGTGCCAGATACGCGGGCGCGGTGGCCGGGCCGATGCCGCCGGTCGGGCAGAAGCGGGCCTGCGGCAGCGGACCGGCGAGCGACGTGAGGTAGGCGGTGCCGCCCGCGGCCTCGGCCGGGAAGAACTTCATCTCCCGCACACCGCGCTCCAGCAGCGCCACCACCTCCGACGTGGTCGACACCCCCGGCAGGAACGGCACCCCGGACCCCCGCATGGCGTCCAGCAGGGCATCCGTCCACCCCGGGCTGACCAGGAACCGAGCCCCGGCGGCCACGGCCTCGGCGACCTGCCCCGGCGTGACGACGGTGCCGACGCCGACCACCGCCTCCGGCACCCCCTCGGCGATGGCCCGGACGGCGTCGAGCGCGGCGGGCGTCCGCAGCGTCACCTCGATCGCGGGCAGCCCCCCGGCGACCAGCGCCCGCGCCAGCGGCACGGCGTCGGCGGCGTCCTCGACGACCACGACGGGGACGACGGGCGCGAGGTCCAGCACGGAGACGGGCGGGGAGGAGGGCTGAAGTGACGTCATGACCTCATCGTGCCCGTGAGAAGCATCCTGCGCAAAGGTCATTGCATGTCGTGCAACGCCATCCACCTCCGCGCAGGACGCGCCGCTCAGTGGACCTCGGTCACCAGCACATCCAGCGACCAGGCCTTCCCGGCCTTCGCGGGCGCCTCCGCCTCCACCTCGTACCCGAGGTCCCGCAGCGCCGTCACCAGCTCCGCCGGGTCCTTCGGGACGGAACCGGAGGTCAGCAGGCTCCGTACGATGCGTCCCTTGGTGGCCTTGTTGAAGTGGCTGACCACCTTCCGGGTCGGCGCGTGCAGCACCCGTACGGTCGCCGTCCGGGAGGCGACCTCCCCCTTGGGCTTCCAGGCGGCGGCGTACGCGGCCGACCGCAGGTCCAGCACCAGCCCCTCCCCGGCCGCCTCCGGCAGCACCTCGGCCATCGGCGTCCGCCAGTGCCCGGCCAGCGCCCCCAGCCCGGGCAGCTTCACGCCCATCGAGCAGCGGTAGGAGGGGATCCGGTCCGTCACCCGGACCGCGCCCCACAGCCCCGAGAACACCAGCAGCGACCGGGCGGCCCGCCGCTTGCCGGCCGCGTCGAGGGAGGCCAGGTCCAGGGCGTCGTAGAGCACACCGGTGTAGATTTCCCCGGCGGGCCTGGCGCCGGCCGTGCGCAGACCGGCGTTCTTGGCGACCTCGCCGCGCAGCCCCTCGCTCAGCCCGAGCACCTCGCGCGCCTTCTCCTCGTCGGCGGAGCACAGCTCCACCAGCTCGTCGAGGACGGCCTCGCGGGCCGCGCCCAGCCCCGGCAGCGACAGCGCCTCGGGCTTCAGCGGGGCGCCACGCCCGGACGGCGCCTTCCCTTCGGACGGCGGCAACAGGACAAGCACACGTACTCCTTCGCTCTGAGGCCCCCCGACAGAGTACGGCCTGCCGTACGGCGCTAAGCGCCCCGGACCAGGGCGGACCGCGCCTCGGCGAGGGCGAGCAGCAGGCCGTCGGCGTCGTCGGCGTGGCAGCGCACGAGCCGGACCTCGCGCCGCCGCCCGAAGAAGGAGACGTGGGTGACGGGCTCGGTGAGCTCCAGGGTGAGCGTGGTCCGCGAGCCCACGTCCACGTTCAGCTCGCCGTCGGCCCGCTCGTGGCTCAGGCGCAGCTCACGGCGGACGGAGCCGATCCGCTCCAGCGGTATCCGTACGTCCACGTGGACGGCCCGGCGGACCCGGAGGACCCCGGTGTCCGCGTCCAGCACGTGCGGACGCACCACGGAGGCCGCGTGCAGGCCGACGACGATGACGATCGTGTACACGTCCAGGACGAGGACGACGTGGTGGACGGCCGGCCAGTCCCGCAGCAGCAGCGCCATCATCACCGCCTCGACGACGCACACGAACCCGAACCCGAACATCATCGCGCCCTGCCCGCGCGCGTACCCGAACGCCCGCCCGCCGCCGCCCGTCCCGTGGGTGCGCCGCGCCACCCACATCCCGAGGCTCGCCAGCAGCCGCAGCTCGTGCCGCACGAGGACGTACCCGGTCCGGACCGCCGCCCTCACGGCCGCCTCCCGCCGGAGGCGATCCGCATGGCCTGCCGGATCGCCTCCGCCTGGGCGGGCGGGAAGTCGGCGTAGAAGGCCCGCAGGAAGCCGTCGCGGGAATCGAGCACCACCTCGTCCTCGGGGAGCAGCCCCGGCGGGATGCAGTCGGCGAGGGCCCGCGCCGCCTCCGCGACACGCGGATCGCCGGGGTCGGCGTCGGCGAGGTCGTCCAGCAGGGCGTAGGCCCGGTCGGCGCGGGCCAGTGCCTCCGGGGAGTCCAGCGCCCCGCGCAGCACCCCGAGCAACCGCTCCCGGTCCTCCGGGGCGGCCGTGCTCTCCAGCAGGGCGAGCATCTCCCGGTCCCGGGCGGCCATGGGGGAGTCGGAGGCGCGCGCCAGGTCGGCGAGCAGCGCGCCCAGCTCCGCCGACACCGGCCCCTCGGCGGGCAGCTCCCCGCGCTCCAGCAGAGCCCGCAGCCGCGACCGGCGCTCCCGGATCGCCGCCTCCTGCCGGGCCAGGTCCGCGTCCAGCTCCTCCAGCACCTCGGCGAGGTCCTTGCCGGCCTCGTCCGCGAGCACGTCCCGCACCTCGGCGAGCCCGAGCCCCAGCTCGGTCAGCCGCCTGATCCTCGCCAGCACGACGACGTGCCGCAGGGTGTACGACCGGTATCCGTTGGCCAGCCGCTCCGGCTCGGGCAGCAGCCCCAGGTGGTGGTAGTGCCGCACGGTCCGCGTGGTGACGCCGACGACGTCGGCGAGTTCTCCGATCCGCATGCGCTCAGTAGAGACGTTGACGTTGCGACAGGGTCAAGCGCGACGGCTCCGGCTTCCGACGGCGGCCGGGATCATGTGCCACGATCGAGGGAACGGTTCCCGATCCACGGACAGGTGATCAGCCGATGTCCCAGTCTGGCGAGCGACCGAAGGAGGGGCGTGACATGACTGCCATGGCCCACGAGCCGCTCACGCAGGAAGAGGTCCTGCTGGAGGGCTTCCTCGCCCTGGACACCCCGGAGGGTTTCCGGGCCGAGCTGATCGAGGGGGAGATCGTTGTGACGCCGCCACCGGACGGGGATCACGAGGACTACATCGGGTTGGTCGTGAACCAGGTGATCAGGCGCTCCCGGACAGACATGCAGTTCTCAGGGAACAAGGGGCTGAAGCTGCGGAGCGGAGACGGCTGTCCCAAGAACCACGTGATCCCGGACGGCACGTTCGCTCCCATGGAGCTGAGGCTCTACCGCGGCGCCGAACCCTGGATGCCCTGCGACGGCGTCGCCATGGTCCTGGAGGTGACGTCCGCCAAGCCGCGGGCCGACCGCGAGGCCAAGCGCCGCTGCTACGCCCGCGGTGGCATCCCCCTCTACCTCCTCGTCGACCGCGACGAGTCCTCGATCACCCTGTTCAGAACCCCGGAGAAGGACGACTACCGGGAGCACTGCACCCGCCCCCTGGGCAAGCCGCTCGCCCTGCCGGAACCCTTCGGATTCGAGCTGGACACCGCGGACTTCCTCTGATCTGATCCCCTGGCCGGAGGGGGCGAGGGGCGCCGGGAGGGGGTGCGAAGCATGGCCGTACGAGAACAGACCAGGTGGACCCGAGCCCACCTCGGCCCCGGCGGCCCGCCCCTCGACCTCCTCACCGCCCGCTTCGACCGCCACGTCTACGCCCCGCACGCGCACGACGAGTTCACCGTCGGCGTCACGGTCGGCGGTCTGGAGGTCATCGCCTACCGCGGCGGGCACATCCACTCCGGCCCCGGCTCGATCGTCGTCCTCGAACCCGGCGAGATGCACACCGGCGGCCCGGCGGCCCCCGAGGGCTACGCCTACCAGGCCCTGTACGCACCCCCGTCCCTGCTCGCGGACGGGACCCGCGGCAGCGCCGGCCCCCCGCACTTCCGCCGGCCGGTCCTCCAGGACCCGGAACTCGCCCGCGCCCTGCGCGCCGCACACACGGACCTGGCCCGCTGCCCCGACCCCCTGGAAGCGGAATCCCGCATCCCCTGGCTGCTCACGGCACTGGCCCGCCGCCACTCCACGGCCCGCGCGTCCGACGACACGGTCCTGGGCGCCGACCGCATCGCGCGCGCCGTACGCGACCGCCTCGCCGACGAACTCCTCGCCCCACCGTCCCTCGCCGCCCTCGCCGCCGACCTGGGCCTGTCCCGCTACCAGCTCCTGCGCGCCTTCCGTACGACGATGGGGATCCCCCCGTACGCATGGCTCGCGCAGTACCGCGTGACCAGGGCCCGCGCCCTCCTCGACGCCGGCCTGCGCCCCGCCGAGGCCGCGGCCCTGGTGGGCTTCGCCGACCAGGCCCACCTGACCCGCTGGTTCCGCCGGGTGACGGGCGTGACCCCGGCGGCGTACCGCAACAGCGTTCAAGACGCCGGGCGCTGAGCCCGCGCAGACTCGCCGCATGACTGCACGCGGCTGGTTCCTGTTCTCCCTGATGGGAGTGGTCTGGGGCATCCCCTACCTCATGATCAAGGTGGCGGTGGACGAGGTGACCCCGTCCGTGGTGGTGTTCACGCGCTGCGCGCTGGGCGCCGCGCTCCTCCTCCCCTTCGCCCTCCGCCAGGGCGGCCTCGCCCGGACCGTCCGGGCGCACTGGAAGCCCATGCTGGCGTTCGCGGTCATCGAGATCGTCGGCCCCTGGTGGACCCTCACCGACGCCGAGCGCCATCTGTCCAGCTCCACGGCGGGCCTGCTCATCGCGGGCGTCCCCATCGTCGCCGTCCTCCTGGCCCGCTTCTTCGGCGCGGAGGAACGGGTCGGCGCCCGCCGCGCGACCGGACTCGCCCTCGGCCTCGCGGGCGTCGCGGTCCTCACCGTGCCGCACCTCACCGGCGGCGACGCCCGCTCACTGGCCGAGGTCCTGGTGACCGTCGTCGGCTATGCCACCGCGCCCCTGATAGCCGCCCGCCACCTCAAGCAGGTCCCCACCCTCCAGCTGATCACCCCCTGCCTCACCCTGGCCGCCGTGGTGTACGCCCCCGCAGCCTTCCTGACCCGCCCCGCCGCCCTCCCCTCGACCGAGGCCCTGGTCGCCTTGGCCGGCCTCGGCGTGGTCTGCACGGCGGTCGCGTTCGTGGCCTTCCTGGAACTGATCAAGGAGGTGGGCCCGACCCGGGCCGGCGTCATCACCTACGTCAACCCGGCGGTGGCCGTCGCCGCGGGCGCTCTCTTCCTGGGCGAGACCCTGACCCTCACCGTCGGCGTCGCCTTCACCCTGATCCTGGCGGGCTCCGTCCTGGCCACGTCCGCCGCCGGTCCGCGGCGTCCGACCCGCCGGGTACCATGGTCGACACGGCAGACGAGCCGGGCGGACGGCCGCGTGGAGTCCCCTTAGCGGGGCTTCCCGAGGAACGTCCGGGCTCCACAGGGCAGGGTGGTGGCTAACGGCCACCCGGGGTGACCCGCGGGACAGTGCCACAGAAAACAAACCGCCCAGTGCTCAGGCGCTGGGTAAGGGTGAAACGGTGGTGTAAGAGACCACCAGTGCCCAGGGTGACCTGGGCAGCTAGGTAAACCCCACCCGGAGCAAGGTCAAGAAGGGGGCACCCCGGTGCCCCTGCGCGGATGTCCGAGGGCGGCCCGCCCGAGTCCGCGGGTAGACCGCTGGAGGCCGGTGGCAACACCGGCCCTAGATGGATGGCCGTCACCCCGTCTCCCGCGAGGGACCGGGGGACAGAACCCGGCGTACAGCCCGACTCGTCTGTCGTTCAGTCTCGACCGGGGCTCATGAGTCCCGGCAGGGGCCCTTTCAACGGGACGCGCACCGGTCACGGTCCCACAGGAGCCCGCACAGCAGCGCGGTAATCTTCTCCCTGAAAATCTTCACCTGCGGTCCGACGGGCTTCCGCTTCAGGACATGCCCCCCATCCGCACGAGTCGCTTCGTGCTGCCTGGGGGCTTTCCGTGCTGTATCGCGGTTCGGCGTCGACCATCGCCGCCGACCACATGTCAGGGCCCGAGGACCGAGTCGTCGGCACCCTGGCCGTCCATATGACCGAGCAGTTCTTCCACACCCACCAGCGAAAGCCCAGCCCGTCCGAAATACGCTCGTGGGAGCGCAGCATCCCGCAGGTGGCCAATGCGCTGATGGACGCAGGCCTGGGCGGTGTGGAGATGATGCTCGAATATCAGCTCCCGCTGTCCAGCAAGCGCGCTGACGTGGTCCTGGCTGGAATACACCCGCAGACCGGCGCTCCTTCCTACGTGGTCGTCGAACTCAAGCAGTGGAGTTCCGCGGAACCCTACGACGGGGCCGCGGAGCGCTGCCTGGTCGACGGATACGGAAGGCCCAAGCTCAACCCCATCCTGCAAGTGGCCGACTACTGCGACTACTTGGTCGGATTCAACGGCGCACTTGCGCAGAACCCCGAACGCATCGCCGGTGTCGCCTATCTCCACAACGCTCCCGAAGGCGGCGTAGCAGGCCTGTACGACGTCGGGCAGCGTGTCCACGGGCGGCTCTTCAGCAGGGACCGGCGTGGCGCGTTCATCGACTTCCTCAAGGAGCGGTTCGCCCCCGAGCCGGGCGCGCGTGCTGCCGACGAACTGCAGCACGCGACGATCAAGCCGTCGCGTCAGTTGATGGACCTCGCCGCCCGAGAAGTGCGCGAGCGCGAGGAGTTCGTCCTCCTTGACGAGCAGCACCTGGCCTACGAGACGGTCATGCACGCCGTGCGCAAGGCTCGCCGTGCGGACCACAAGGAAGTCGTGATCGTGACGGGTGGCCCGGGCACGGGCAAGAGCGTGATCGCGCTCTCGCTGCTCGGCGAGCTGTATCGCAATGGACACACCGCCCTGCACGCCACCGGATCACGCTCCTTCACCCTCACGATGCGAAAGGTCGCGGGGGCCCGGAAGCCGGCGGTGAAGAAGCTCTTCAAGTACTTCAACGACTTCATGGCGGTCGAGAAGAACGGCCTCGAGGTCCTGCTGTGCGACGAGGCGCACCGCATCCGCGAGACCTCCAACCAGCGCTGGACCCCGGCCCGGCTGCGCACGGGCAAACCTCAGGTGGAGGAGCTCATCGACGCCGCCCGCGTCCCCGTGTTCCTGCTGGACGAACACCAGGTGGTCCGGCCGGGCGAGCAGGGGACGGTCCCGCAGATCATCGAGGCGGCGGAGCGGCGGCGACTGGACTGGCAACTCATCGAGCTGGACGCGCAGTTCCGGTGCGGTGGCAGCGAGTCGTACGTCCACTGGACGCACCGTCTGCTGGGCTTCGAGGACGGCGGGCCGGTCGCCTGGGAGCCGGACGGGCTCATGGACCTGCGCGTGGCCGATTCGCCCGAGGAACTCGAGGCTTTCCTACGGGCACGGCAGGCCGGCGGCGACCGCGCCCGGATGACGGCCGGATACTGCTGGCCCTGGGCGAGAGAAGAGCCGAGGGATGGTGATCCGCTGCCCTTGGACGTCGTGATCGGGGAGTGGAGGAAACCCTGGAACCTTCGCGGGGACCGGTCCGTGTCCGGAGCACCTCCGGCGGCGTTGTGGGCCACCGACCCGGCCGGTTTCGGCCAGGTCGGCTGCGTGTACACCGCCCAGGGCTTCGAGTACGACTGGAACGGCGTCATCATCGGACCCGACCTGGTCTGGCGCCAGGACGGGTGGGTGGTGAACCGGGCCGCCTCGCACGATCCGGACCTGCGCCGGAAGTCGGTCACGGACGACGTCGTCGGCCGTCTGGTACGCAACACCTACAAGGTCCTGCTCACGCGAGGCATGAAGGGCACGGTCCTGTACTCGACCGATCCCGAGACGCGGGCCAAGCTGCGGGAGCTGGTGGAAGGCGGCCGGCGGGTCACCGCAGCGGTGTAACGGCGCGTAGTTGCGCGTGTGCGAGGGGCCGTCATAGGCTGGGCGCAGCATCAAAACAAGGCTGCGCCCAGCGCAGCAACCCCTATGGCTGCCCTTCAGGATTCTGGGGCGGCCATAGTTGTTTCTCGGAAGGCATGGCGGGGATCGTTGGGGACCGGGGGAGCGTTTGTACCTGTGCTACGTCGATGAGTCCGGTGACGGGCAGACGGTCGACCCATCCACTCCCGAGGCCCCTCCCGTGATGGTGATCGGCGGCATCATCGTCAGCGAGTCCGCGTTGCGGGCACTGACCTGGGACTTCATCGCCCTGAAGAAGCAGTTCCGGCCAACTCTGCGGCAGGCCGCCAAGTTGAGTGAGGTCATCCGCACCGAGATCAAGGGCTCCAACATCCGCGCCCACCTGCGCAACGGCAACCGCAACCAGGTCCGCCTGGCGCACGGCTTGATCGACAAGCTGTTGGCGCTGCTGGAGCGCCACGACTGCCGGGTGCTGGCCAGGATCTGTGTCAAACAGGACGGCGCCGCCAACGCGGAGGACGCGATGTACGGCGCGTCCGTGGCATCCCTGTGCGCCCACTTCGAGCACTTCCTCGCCGAACGCGACGAACGAGGCGTCGTCATCCTCGACAGTCGCACGAAGAGCAAGAACGTGGACAACGTGCACTGCGTGACGACCCGCAAGTTCCGCGCGGGCGGGGACCTGCTGCCGCATGTCACGGAGTCGCCCGTGTTCGGACACAGCGACTCCCACATCGGCCTGCAGGTCGCCGACCTGCTGATCTCCGCCGTCCTCTTCCCAGCCGCCTGTGCGACATACGCGGAGGACCTCAGCTGGAACACCCACTGCCACCCGGCCTACGCGGCGATAAGGGAACGGCACTGCCCGCGGGTGGGAGAGCTGCAGCATCGCTATCGGACGGCAACGGGCAAGTGGACGGGCGGCGTCGTGGTGTCGGACCGGCGGCGGGGACGGTCGGCGGCGGAGCTGTTCCGGGCCGCCATGACGGAGCCCGTACCGACGGCTCTCGTCCCCGCCCAGCACCTTCCCGCGGTCCCCGTCGTGACGGAGCCGTGAAACGACCACGGACACGGCTGGCACCACGTTTCAAAGCACCGCCGGTGCCGGTGCCGCTGTCGGGTGGGGGAGGGGGGTGGGGTCGGCCGGTACCGCGGTCGTGCAGACGGTGACCACGAACACGCCGTTTCCTCGTGGGTGGGCCAGGGCCGGTGGGGGTGGGGAGTAGGCCGCCCAGGGGGACGGGGCCAGGCGTCGGGTGGTGGTGCGGGGGTCCTCCTCGCAGAGGCTCGCGTCGGCGTGCCGGGCGCAGAGGTCCGGGTCCTGGGCCGGGGCCCGGGTGGAGCAGCCGGCGGGTGGTTCCGTGTCGTACGGGCTCGGTGGCCGGGCCTGCGGGGTCGTGCTGTCGAGGTAGGCCGTTGCCGCCCAGCCCGCGGTGCTCAGCGTCAGGGCGGTGACGAGGAAGACGCGGGTGGCGCGGGTCGCGCGGGGTAACCCGGGGCGTTCCGAGGGGAGTTCGGGGGAGCGGGCGTCGGTCATGGGGTCCAGGGTGGCAGGGCGGTGGGTGGCGGGTGGTCCCGGGCCCCGCGCAGTGGTGGGCGGGGCCGTGGGTGGTGGAAGGCGGCGGCCGTGGGTGGTGGAAGGCGGGGCCGTGTGCGGGGAAAAGCAGGTGCGTCGTGGGGGAACGCCTCGTTAGGGTCCTGGTGTTCGAAAGAGGGGGACGACGTGGCGAAACTCAATCAGATCATCGCCGTCGAGAAGGGCGTCAAGAGCAAGGCGCTCCAGGACGTGACCGCGGCTCACCACAAGGTGCAGAAGCCGGCGCTGCTCGCCGGGATCTCGCGGACCTACCAGCCCAAGGACGAGGAGGGCGAGCAGCTGCCGCCCGAGTCCACGCGGGTGCAGGTCATGGCCGAGGACGTGCTGCGGGAGACGTCCGCGTCGCTGACCCGGCTGTTCGACGTCACCGCCACCAAGGACTGGGCCAACTGCACCGCACGGGCCGACGTCGTGGTCGACGGACGCCCGATCCTCGCCGACGTGCCGGTCAGCTACCTGCTCTTCCTGGAGAAGCAGCTCACCGACCTGCACGCCTTCGTCAAGAAGCTGCCGGTGCTGGACGCCGCCGAGTCCTGGTCCCTCGACCCGTCGACCGACTGGTGGAAGACCGACGCGGTGCGCACCATCCGTACGAAGAAGGTGCCGCGCAACCACGTCAAGGCCGAGGCGACCGACAAGCACCCGGCGCAGGTCGACGTGTACTACGAGGACATCGCCATCGGATACTGGACGACGGTGAAGTTCTCCGGCGCCCTTCCGGCGCGGCGGGTGAACGAGGTGCTGGAGCGGGTCGAGAAGCTCCAGCAGGCGGTGAAGTTCGCCCGCGAGGAGGCCAACGGGGCCGAGGTCACCGACCAGCGGGTCGGGGACGCGGTGTTCGGTTACCTGTTCGGCTGACGGGGCGGCCACGGGTAGCATCCACGAACGCCCCCGCGTGCGAGCGCGGGGGTGCGCGACAGGCGCGGGCCGGATTGAGGACCGGTTCGCGTGCGGAGCGCAAGCTGAAACTGAAGGTCAGGCTGAACCGGCGCCGGGCGACAGCCCCTGTGCCGTCAATCTCAGACTCTCGCTCCAGCTTCAGCATCGCCGCCGATCGCCGGTGCGACCGGGGGCGGACGGACACCGTCGGGTGCGAGTTCGAATCTCGTCTGCACCTCTTCCCGGTGCGGTAGTTCAATGGCAGAACACGACGGTCTGACGACTGATCCGCCCTCTTCAACGCCGCCGGCGTGCGCATGGGTGGCATCCCCAGGGGCCCGGGAGCTGGACATGCTCCCGGGCTCCGCCACGCCCGGGTGCGGTGCCGTCCGGGTGCGGTGCCGGGAGCGGCGCCATCCGGGTGGAGTGCCATTCGGTGCGCCGCCATGTCCGGTGGGGTGCCTTTGTCAGGTGCCCAGGGAGCGTCGTTTCACCCGGTTCAGGTGGCGGGTGAACACCTCGCGGGGCTCGGGGGTCAGCGAGCGTAGTGCCATCAGCGCCGTGATCGCCACGTCGCACAGCTCCGCCTCGACGTCGTCCCAGGTGTGGGTGACGCCCTTGCGCGGGTTCTGGCCGGTCGCGCCGATCACCGCCTGCGCGACCTCGCCGACCTCCTCCGAGAGCTTCAGCACGCGCAGCAGCAGTCCCTCCCGGCCGTCGACCGGAGAGCCCGCGTCCACCCACTTCCACAGGGCGTCGACGGTGTCCCAGAGGTCGTCGCCCGCGATTCCGCCGTTGCCGTCGCCGCTGCCGGAGACGCCGATGCCGTGATCGTCGTCGCTCATGGCAGGCAGCTTGCCACGCAGGCGGCCTGCCGCGGACGGGTGGGTCACCTGGTCACCGGTCGGGCGGTACGTCAGTCGAACAGCGGTTCCTGTTCGCCCTCCGCCGCCCTGCGCACCCGCTTGTTCCGCGCGCCCACGACCACCGCCGTGGCCGCCGCGGCCGCCGCCAACGCCGCCGGGACCATCCAGCCCCGGTTGACCGCGTGGCCGAGGGCGTGGTCGAGGGAGAGGCGTCCGGGGCCCGTGACGGCGAGACCCGCGGCCGTCAGGCCCAGGGACACCGCGTACTCGTAGCCGCCGGCCTGCGCGAAGAAGCCGTTGGGGGTGTGGACCGCCGCCGCGCCCGCCATCGCCCCGGCCGCCGCGGCACCGGCCGCCGGGGTGGCCAGGCCGAGCGCCAGCAGCGTCCCGCCGCCGGCCTCCGCCAGGCCCGCCGCCGTGGCGCTGGCCTTGCCCGGCGCGTAGCCGACGGACTCCATGAACTGGCCGGTCCCCTCGATGCCGCCGCCCCCGAACCAGCCGAGCAGCTTCTGCGCGCCGTGCGCGGCCAGCACGCCGCCCGTTCCCAGGCGGAGGAGCAGCAGACCGATGTCGCGGCGGTCGTAACAGGTCACGTCGACTCCCTCGGAAGGTGTGGGACGGGGGGCTACAGGCCGGGCGGTGGCCGTCCCGTGCGGGAGGACGGAACGGCGGCCGTCTCCCACGGTCGCACCGGCGACCGTCCGACGGCCCGTCGCGGGCGCCGTTCGGGTGGCCCGCCGGCCGGGTGCGGCGATGTCGTGCGCCGTAGTGACGCGTCCCGGTGGCGGGGCCCCGGGGTCGGTGTGACGCTGACCGGCATGACCATTCAGCAGAACCGGCTCCGCGATCCGGCGGTCCGCGCCTTCGTGGCCGCCGTCAACGCCCACGACCGCGACGCGTTCCTCTCCGTGCTCACCCCCGACGCCACCATGGCGGACGACGGCACCGACCGTGATCTCGACGAGTGGATCGACGCGGAGATCTTCTCCGCCAACGGCCACCTGGAGGTCGACAACGAGTCGAACGGCGGACGCGCCCTCATCGCCCGCTACCGCAACGACACCTGGGGCGAGATGCGCACGCGGTGGATGTTCCACGTCGACGAGGACGGCAGGATCTCGCGCTTCGAGACCGGTCAGGCCTGACCGGCCGTCCGTGCGGCAGCCGCTCCGCCCACCGGTGCGCACTCCGCGGTCCCGCGCGGAGTCCACCCCCTGCCGGCGGTGTGGAACGGCTGCCGCCTCCCCCCTCGGTATGGCATGCGGAGGAACCTCATCCACCAGTGCTCCATTTGTGAAGCTCTGGTGGAGGGAAGTCGAGCATAGAACTCCCACCGGCCGCAATGGTGCGGAAGTTCAAATTCCGATTGTGTGAACGGCGATTGCCGGCTCAGCCCCGCCCCACGTACGGCATCGCCGTCGCCAGTACCGTCGCGAACTGCACGTTCGCCTCCAGCGGCAGCTCGGCCATGTGCCGCACCGTGCGCGCCACGTCCGCCACGTCCATCACCGGTTCCGGCGCCACCTGGCCGTTGGCCTGGAGCGCGCCCGTCTGCATGCCGGCCGTCATGTCCGTCGCCGCGTTGCCGATGTCGATCTGGCCGACCGCGATGCCGTGGGCCCGTCCGTCCAGCGACAGCGACTTGGTCAGTCCCGTCAGCGCGTGCTTCGTCGCCGTGTACGCCGCCGAGTGCGGGCGGGGCGTGTGCGCCGAGATCGAGCCGTTGTTGATGATCCGGCCGCCCCGCGGGTCCTGCTCCTTCATCTGCCGGTACGCCGCCTGCGCGCACAGGAACGCGCCGTTGAGGTTGGTGTCCACCACGTGCCGCCAGGCGTCGTAGGACAGGTCCTCGACCGGCACGCCGCCCGGGCCGAACGTGCCCGCGTTGTTGAACAGCAGGTCCAGGCGGCCGAACTGCTCGCGCACGGCGGTGAACAGGGCCGTCACGTCGTCCGGGTCGGAGACGTCGGTGCGGACGGTGAGCGCGGTGGCGCCCGGCACGAGCGCCGCCGTCTCCTGAAGGGTCTCGGTGCGGCGGCCGGCCAGGGCCAGTGACCAGCCCGCCCGCAGCAGTTCCACGGCGACCGCGCGGCCGATGCCGGAACCCGCGCCCGTGACCACGGCGATCCGCCCGGCCTTCGTCCCGCCGGCCGCCGCTGCCGCCGCCACCTCGTCTGGCCTCGCGCCGGCCGCCGCCTCGCCGCTCTTCCCGTCGGCCCCCGCTGCCGTCGCCTCGCCGGTCCTCGCGCCGGTCATCGCGGACGTCCCCTCGTCGGTGGTTCTCATGGTGTTCATGGCACCGCAGCGTACGTGTGGGGCCACCGGACGGAACTCATCGTTCCGCAACAGGCCGGTCATGTCCGTGCCAATCTGGGGTCGTCGCGGGCCATTCGAATGCTCCCTGCAGCCAACGCTCAGGGGAGACACGGATGACACCCGCGAACCACCAGCCCTCGCACGCTCCGGAACTCCGGGCCGCGGCCCGCCACGTGGGCCGCCGCCGCTTTCTGACGGTCACCGGCGCCGCCGCCGCGCTCGCCTTCTCCGTCAACCTGCCGGCCGCCGGCACCGCGAGCGCCGCCGAACTCGACGCCGCGCAGCTCACCGACGACCCCTTCACCCTGGGCGTCGCCTCCGGCGACCCGCACCCCGACTCGGTCCTGCTGTGGACCCGGCTGGCGCCCGCCCCGTACCAGCCCGACGGCGGACTGCCCGCCGAGCGCGTCACCGTCTCCTGGGAACTGGCCCTCGACGAGCGGTTCCGGCGGATCGCCAGACGCGGCCGGACCACCGCCCACCCCGAGTTCCACCACACCGTGCACGTCGAGGCCGGCCACCTCGCCCCCGGCCACGTCTACTACTACCGCTTCCGCGCCGGACGCTTCGTCAGCCCCGTCGGCCGCACCCGCACCGCGCCCGCCGAGCGCGCCCGGGCCTCCGCGCTCACCTTCGCCCTGGCCTCCTGCCAGCGCTACGACCAGGGGTACTACACCGCGTACCGGCACCTGGCCGAGGAGGACGTGGACGTCGTCCTGCACCTCGGCGACTACCTCTACGAGTACGCCGTCAACTCCTCCGCCGGCTCCCGCGCCTACCCGGCCGGCACCCTGCCCGACCTGTTCCGCCGCGAGACGGTGACCCTGGAGGACTACCGCCTGCGGTACGCCCTGTACAAGTCCGACCCCGACCTCGCCGCCGCGCACGCCGCACACCCATTCGTCGTCACCTGGGACGACCACGAGACCGAGAACAACTACGCCGGCGACACCCCCGAGAACAGCGTCCCGCCCGAGGAGTTCCTGCTCCGCCGGGCCGCCGCCTACCGGGCGTACTGGGAGAACATGCCGCTGCGCCGGCCCCAGCTCCCCGAGGGCCCCGACCTCCGGCTCTACCGCCGTCTGCACTGGGGCAGGCTGGCCCAGCTGGACGTCCTGGACACCCGCCAGTACCGCTCGAACCAGGCCTATGGCGACGGCTGGCAGTACCCCGGCCCCGAGTCCGAGGACCCGGGCCGCACCCTCACCGGCGACGCCCAGGAGCGCTGGCTGATCGGCGGCTGGCACCGGTCGGACGCCGTGTGGAACGTGGTGCCGCAGCAGGTCACCTTCTCCCGGCGGTACAACTCCACGACCCTGCCGTCCAAGGTCTCCATGGACGCCTGGGACGGCTACCCGGCCTCCCGTGAACGGGTGCTGGCCGGCGCGCAGGCCGCCGGCATCCGGAACCTGATGGTCCTCACCGGCGACGTGCACGTCCACTACGGCTTCGACATCAAGCGCGACTTCGAGGACCCGGACTCCAGGACCATGGGCACCGAGATCGTCACCACGTCGGTCACCAGCGGCGGCGACGGCGCCGCGAAGCCGGCCAACTGGGAGACCCTGACGGCCGCCAACCCGCACCTGAGGTTCTACAACGGGCAGCGCGGCTACGCGACGGTCTCCCTCGGCCGGGAGCTGGCCCGGATCGACTACAAGACCGTCTCCCACGTCACGACGCAGGGCGCGCCGCTGACCACCGCGGCGTCCTTCGTCACGGAGGCCGGGAACCAGGGGCTCACGCCGGCGTGACCACCGGCGCCACGGGCCCGCCCGCGGCACCCCCGGCGGACGCGGTCCCGGCGGAAGCGGTCCCGGCGGAAGCGGTCCCGGCGGAAGCGGTCCCGCCGGAAGCGCTCTCGGCGGCCGAGTCCTCGCCCGGGTAGCGGACGCCGACGCGGTCCCGGATCGCGTCGAGCGTCCGCATCACCGCCAGCGTGCCCTCCAGCGGGACCAGCGGGGACTCCTTCTCCCCGGCGCGCAGCGCCCGCATCACCTCCCGGGCCTCGTGCTTGAGGCTGGCCCGCGGCCCGTCCGCCGGGTCGGCCGCGAACTCCTCGGGGTCGCGGCCGTCCCGGTGCAGCACAAAACGGTCGGGGAAGAAGAAGCCGTGCGGGACGTCGATGCGGCCCTTCGACCCGGTCACGGACGCCGAGTTCGGCGTACCGCCGACGATCGAGCAGTGCAGCGAGGCCAGCGCACCGCTCTCCCAGGACAGCAGCGCGCCCGTCTGGAGGTCGACGCCCTCGTCGGAGAGCACCGCCCGGGCCACCACGTCCGACGGCTCCCCGAGCAGCAGCTGCGCGAAGGACACCGGGTACACCCCCAGGTCCAGCAGCGCACCGCCGCCCTGCGCCGGGTCCCGCAGCCGGTGGGCGGGCGGGAAGGGACCCGCCAGCCCGAAGTCGGCCTGGACGCTGCGCACTTCGCCGACCGCGCCGTCGTCCACGAGCGCCTTCAGCCGCCGCACCAGCGGATTGCAGTACATCCACATCGCTTCCATCAGGAAGCTCCCGCGCTCCCGGGCGAGGGCCACCAGCTCCTCCGCCTCGCGCGCGTTCAGCGTGAACGGCTTCTCGCACAGCACGTTCCGCCCGGCCTCCAGGCACAGCCCGGCGGCCGTCCGGTGCGCCGAGTGCGGGGTGGCGACGTACACGACGTCGACGTCCTCGTCCCGCGCCAGTTCCGCCCAGTCGCCGTAGGCCCGGTCGATGCCGAAGCGCTCCGCGAACGCCTCCGCCGACGCCTCGCTCCGCGACGCCACCGCCACGACCTGCGCGTCCGGCAGGTCCACGAGATCCGCCGTGAACGTCGCCGCCATCCCGCCGGTCGCCAGAATTCCCCACCGCACCGTCTGCCCGGTCACCCTCGCCCCACCCTCGTACAAGCAGTCGTACCTACAGTCCGTACGAGCTGAGAGCATAGGTGCCGGATCAGTCGAAGAGGGAGGGGCCGCATGCCCGAGCGCGGGGCATCCGTACCGGACAGCACACCACTGAACAGGCCGCAGCAGCACACCGCACCACCGACATCGCCCCGCGCACCGCGTGGCGCCCGCCGCACCGGGCTGCTCGTCACGCTCGTCCTCGGCGGGCTGACCGCCACGCCGCCCCTGGCGATGGACATGTACCTCCCGGCGCTGCCGGAGGTCACCCGCTCCCTGCACGCCTCCGCCGCCACCGTCCAGCTCACGCTGACCGCGTGTCTGGCCGGCATGGCCCTCGGCCAGCTCGTGGTCGGGCCGATGAGCGACCGCTGGGGCCGCCGCCGTCCGCTCCTGGCCGGCCTCACCGTCTACGTCGTCGCCACCGCCCTGTGCGCGTTCGCGCCCACCGTGGAACTCCTCGTCGCCTTCCGGCTGGCGCAGGGCCTCGCCGGTGCCGCCGGCATCGTCATCGCACGGGCGGTGGTCCGCGACCTGTACGACGGCGTGGCCATGGCCCGGTTCTTCTCCACGCTGATGCTGATATCCGGCGTCGCGCCCGTCGTGGCGCCCCTGCTGGGCGGGCAGATCCTGCGCGTGACCGACTGGCGGGGCGTCTTCGTCGTCCTCACCGTGGTCGGCGTGGCGCTCGGCGCTGTCGTGTGGGCGAAGCTGCCCGAGACGCTGCCCGCCGCCGAACGGCACCGCGGCGGGGTGGGGGAGGCCCTGCACGCGATGCGGACGCTCCTCGCGGACCGGGCCTTCTCCGGCTACCTGCTCGCGGGCGGCTTCGCCTTCGCCGCGCTGTTCGCCTACATCTCGGCGTCCCCGTTCGTCATCCAGGAGATCCACGGCGCCTCCCCGCAGACCTTCAGCCTGCTGTTCGGCCTCAACTCCGTCGGCCTGGTCGCCGTCGGCCAGATCAACGGCAAGGTCCTGGTCGGCCGCGTCCGGCTCGACCGGGTGCTGGGCCTCGGCCTGGCGATCGTCGTCGCCGCCGCGACCGCGCTGCTGCTGATGTCCCTCGGCGTGTTCGGCGAGGTCGGGCTGGTGCCGGTCGCCGCCGCGCTGTTCGTGCTGATGTCCGCGATGGGCATCACCCTGCCCAACACCCAGGCGCTGGCGCTGATGCGGGTCAAGCACGCCGCGGGCTCCGCCTCCGCGCTGCTCGGCACGTCCTCCTTCCTCATCGGCGCGATCGCCTCCCCGCTCGTCGGCGTCGCCGGGGAGGACACCGCCCTGCCGATGGCGATCGTCCAGCTCGGCGCGGCCCTGGTGGCCGCGGCGTGCTTCCTCGGACTGTGCCGGCCCTGGAGAACGGAGGAGGGCAGCTGAGCACCCCGAGACTGCGCAGCGACACGGCGGAGCGCGCCGGGCTCGCCCCGGAGCGGCTGCGCCTGCTCGTCCGGGAGGTCCACGGCCTCACCACCGGGGAGCGCCCGTGGGCGCCGGGTGCCGTCGTGGCCGCCGGGCGCGGCCCGGTGCTCGCCGTCGAGGAGGCGGCCGGCTGGGCCGTGCGCTACGCGTCCTACGACGCCTCCCGCGAGGCGCCCGTGGACCTGCCGCCCCCGGACCGGGTGCCGGTGACCGCCGGCACGCCCTTCGACCTGGCCTCGCTCACCAAGCTGTTCACGTCCGTCGCCGCCGTGCAGCAGATCGAGCGGGGGACCCTCGGCATCGACGCCGAGGTCGGCGCGTACCTGCCGGACTTCCGGGCCGCCGCCCGGCACCGCGTCACCGTGCGGCAGCTGCTGACCCACACCTCCGGGCTGCGGCCCGAGCTGCCGCTGTACGACTGCGCCGACGACGCCGAACGGCTGGAGCGGCTGCGCGCCGAGCCGCCCGTCGGCGTGCCCGGGACCTACTGCTACTCCGACCTCAACATGCTGCTCCTCCAGCAGGTCCTGGAGCGCATCACCGGACGCACCCTGGACGTTCTGGTCCGCGACGGGATCACCCGCCCGCTGGGCATGACGGCCACCCGGTTCGGGCCCTGCCCCGAGGCGGCGGCGACGGAGGACCAGCGGCGGCCGTGGGCCAAGGCCGACCGCGGGATGCTGCGCGGTGCCGTGCACGACGAGAACGCCTGGGCGCTGGGCGGGGTGGCCGGTCACGCGGGGCTGTTCTCGACCGCCCGCGACCTGGCCGTCTTCTGCCGTGCGCTGCTCGCGGGCGGTGGCTACGGGCCGGCACGCATCCTCGGGCCCGACTTCGTCGACCTGCTGCTGACCCCGCCGGGCCTGGGCTTCGCGCTGGACCAGCCGTGGTTCATGGGGGAGCTGGCGGGACGGGGGGCGGCCGGGCACACCGGGTTCACGGGCACGATGCTGGTGCTCGACCGGGCGACGGACACCTTCCTGGTGCTGCTGGCCAACGCGGTGCACCCGCGCCGCCCGGCCCGCCCGGACAACCGCCCCCGAGCGGCGACGGCGACCCACCTGGCCCGCGCCGTACGCGACACCCCCCTGGGCAGGTGACCCGGCGGGCCACTCCTGCCCCGGTCCTTCCACCGGGGCTCTTCCCGTCCCGCCCTTCACACCGCGGTGGGCGCCGCGGTCGGCGCCCGTCCCGCACTGTCCCGGTTGGCGCCCGCCCCGGTCGGCGCCCCTCCTGCACCGCCCCGGTCGGCGCCCCTCCTGCACCGTCCTGGTCGGCGCCCCTCCCGCACCGTCCCGCCTCGGCCGGCCCCCCGGCCCAAGCCGACGCCCTTCCCACCTTGGTGCGGGCGCCCGCGCCGACCGGCGCCCGCGTCGGCGGGGTGTCGCGGGCGGGGTGGCTCCTCTTCGGGGAGCGGCCGCACCGGCAGGCCGCACCGGCTGGCTGCACCGGCGGCTGCGTCCGGCGGACCCCGCCCGCCCCGGCCGGGCGGGCACCCCCCCGTAGAATCGCCGGGTGAACGCCCCCACCGCCCCCGCCGACACCCTGCGCTCCGCTCTGGCCGGGCTGCTCGACGGGTTGCCGCCCCGGCAGGCCGCGCAGGCCGTGGAGCGGCTGATCGCCCACTACCGCGGGGCGACCCCGACCGACGCCCCGATCCTGCGGGACCGCGCCGACGTGGCCGCCTACGCCGCGTACCGGATGCCCGCGACCTTCGAGGCGGTGCGGTCGGCCCTGGCGGCGTTCGCCGCGGCCGTCCCCGGCTGGGTGCCCGGCGACCACGTAGACGTCGGCGGCGGCACCGGCGCGGCCACCTGGGCGGTCGCCGACACCTGGGCCGGCGCGCGGCCCGTGACCGTCCTCGACTGGGCCGAGCCCGCGCTCGCGCTCGGCCGGGAGATCGCCGCCGCCGAACCGGCCCTCGCCGGCGTCCGCTGGCAGCGCGCCCGGATCGGCGCGTCGCTCGGCCTCGACGGCACCGACCTCGTGACGGTCTCGTACGTCCTCAACGAGCTGACCGCCGCCGACCGTGCCGCGCTCGTGGACGCCGCCGCCTCCGCCGCCCGGGCCGTCGTGATCGTCGAGGCGGGCACCCCGGCCGGCCACGAGCGCGTCATCGAGGCCCGCGACCGCCTCGTCGCGGCCGGGTTCCGGGTCGCCGCGCCCTGCCCGCACAGCGCCGCCTGTCCCATCGTCCCCGGCACGGACTGGTGCCACTTCTCGGCGCGGGTCAGCCGCTCCTCGCTGCACCGGCGGGTCAAGGGCGGTTCCCTCGCGTACGAGGACGAGAAGTTCAGCTACGTCGCCGCCGTGCGCGACCCCGACGTGACCGCGGCACCGGCCGCCTCCCGGGTCGTCCGGCGGCCGCAGATCCGCAAGGGCCAGGTCCTGCTCGACCTGTGCGAGAGCGAGCCGGGCCTGAGCCGGACCACGGTCACCAAACGCCACGGCGACCTGTACAAGGCGGCCCGCGACACCGACTGGGGCGACGCCTGGCCGCCCGCCGACGACCAGCCGGACCACGCGTAGCCGATCACACCCGGCCGCGGGCCGCGGGGGCCGGCGGCTCCCGCCGGGCACCGGCTCTCAAGGGCCGGCCTCACCCTTCCCGCGCCTCCTGTTCCTGCCGCGCCCCCTGCTCCTCCCGCTCGCCCTGCTGCCGCTGCTGCTTCTGCTGCATCCTGCGGGCCAGTTCCCGCTTCTGGGCCCGGGCGTCCGGGCCCCCGCCGAACCGGCCGCTCGGGTCGGCGCCGCGCAGCGCCTTGCGGCCGAGGTTCCGGCGCGGGCCGCCGACGCCCAGCATGTTTCCTGCTCCGCCTCGGGTCATGGGGGTCCCTTCCGTCGTCCGCGGCCGGCCCCGGCCGCACCTCGGTACGAGACGGTTCGTCTCGTGAAAGCAACTGTCTGCGAGACGGTCCGTCTTGTCAACTGATAAATTCGGGCCATGTCCGATCAGAAGCCCGCCCGGAAGCGCCGTAGCGAGAGGTCCCGCCGGGCCATCTACGACGCCGCCCTCTCCCTCGTCGCCGAGGTCGGTTACCCGAGGACCACCATCGAGGGCATCGCCGCCCGCGCCGGGGTCGGCAAGCAGACCATCTACCGCTGGTGGACCTCCAAGGCCGACGTCCTGCTGGAGGCCTTCCTCGACCTCGGTGAGCAGGCCGCGCAGGAGGCGGGGGAGATGTCCTACGCCATCCCGGACACCGGAGACCTCGCCGCCGACCTCAAACTCGTGCTGCGGGCCACCGTGGACGAACTGCGCGACCCGAAGTTCGAGGGGCCCAGCCGGGCCCTGGCCGCCGAAGGCGTCGTCAACGAGGAAGTGGGTCGCGTCTTCGTCGCCAAGCTGCTGGAACCCTCGCTCCAGCTCTACGTCGACCGGCTGCGCGCCGCGCAGCGGGCCGGGGACATCCGTCCCGACGTCGATCCGCGGATCGCGCTGGAGCTGTTCGTCTCCCCGCTCGCCCAGCGCTGGCTCCAGCGCACCGCGCCGTTCTCCTACGAGTACACCGACACCCTCGTCGACTACGCGCTGTACGGACTCGTTCCCCGCTGACCCCGTCCGCGCTGAGCTGGGAAGTTTGTCCGTCCCCGACCCCGACGCACGGATTGGTGCGACGATAGGGCATGCTGGAGCGCACGACGGCGAGGCGAGGGGATAGATGAGCGCGGAGTTCGGTGGCCGGAGCGGCCGGCAGGGCAAAATCTCCCAGTGGCTGCGCGGACGCCGGCCGAAGGAGGCCGCCGGAGACGGCGGCCGGGAGGCTCTGCTGCTCGCCGCCGCCGGGGCCGGGCTGCCGCTGGCGCCCGCCGCGCACCCCTCCGGCTACCGGTGCTCCTGCGACCGCATCGGCTGCCCCACCCCGGCCCGGCACCCGGTGTCGTTCGCCTGGCAGACGCAGTCCACCACCGACCGCGCGCAGATCGAGCGCTGGGCCCGGCACCAGCCGGAGGCCAACTTCATCACCGCGACCGGCATGGTGCACGACGTCCTCGACGTCCCCCTGGAGGCCGGCCGCGAGGCCCTGCGGCGGCTGCTGGACACCGGGATCGAGGTCGGGCCGGTCGCCGAGAGCGACGACGGCCGCATGCTGTTCTTCACCCTCACCCGGGGCACGCCCGAGGACGAGGACGAGTGGTGGCCGTGCGAGCTGGACTGCCACCCGGAGACGATGGACGAGCACCCGGGCCTGCGCTGGCACTGCCGCGGGTCCTACGTCCTCGTACCGCCCGCCCGGCTGCCCGGGGACCAGGCGGTGCAGTGGGTGCGCGGACCGGAGCACCCGCTCCCGGAGCCGCTGACCCTGCTGGAGGCGTTGACCGACGCGTGCGCCCGGTACGCCGCCGGCGCGGACGCCGACCACGCGGGCGCGGGCTGGCCCCTGCGGCACTGACCGCCACCGCCACCGACACCGCCCCCGGCGGCCCCGCCCGCCCCTGCGGACGCCGCACCCGCCCCGGACCCGCCCGAGTGCGGGCCTGACCCCAGCCCCGTACCAGCCCTGCGGCTCGATCCAGCCCCGTCTGCGAGCCGCCCGCGACCCGTCGCGCTACGAACCCTGCGCCGACGTCAGGCCCTGTACGCGGCCCAGGACCTTCACCCCGCCGTCCGCCGAACCCTTGGCCGGGTCCAGGGCGACGCCGTTGGAGACGAACTCCATCGTCAGGGACTGCTTGATCTCGCCCTCCGTCAGGGCCAGGACGCTCTGGTTGGGCGTGGGCACCGAGGTGCCCGGCGCCGCGGTCTGCTTCTCGTAGTGGCGCGTGGTGAAGAACACCAGCGCCCCGCCGTCCTTCGTGCGCAGCGCCAGCGGCGCGTAGTCGCCGTTGGTCAGCGGCTCGTCGATGTACTGCCGGGCCAGTCCGGGCCGGCTCTCCTGCTTCTTGCGCAGCTCCCGCCAGCCGCTGGTGTGGGTGCCGGCCGCGAAGGCGTCGCCGCCGTCCTTCAGGTAGTCGGCGTACTCCTCGCTCAGCTCGCCCGGGGAGACGGCGAGTTCGGCGGAGTCTGCGGGGACGGTCTCGGCCCAGCCGTCCTTGTCCGTGGGGAACTCCGGCACGGAACCGGGGGCGACCAGCGTCAGATAGGCGACCTGCCAGGTCTCGTCCAGGCCGTGCCGGGTGAACACCAGCAGCCAGCGCGCGTCGCCGCCCTTGTTGCCGCGGGCGTCGGCGAGGAACCAGCGCGGCCAGCCCGCCTTCTTGGGGATCGTGTACTTCACGTCCGTCAGCTTCAGCGGCGTGTGCTGCGGGTTGCCGTCCGGGTGGTTGGTCTGGCCGGCCTCCAGCCGCGCCGAGTCGATGTCGGCGAGGGCGCCCGTGGTGTACTCGGCGTCCAGGGCGGGATCGTAGGCCTTGTCGGCCTTGTTGTACGCGGTCGTGAACTGCTCCAGCGCCTTCGCGGCCTCGGCGCGGGTGGCCGCGGGCAGCACCTCCCGCTCGCCGTGCACCACCACGCAACCGCTCGCCGTCACCGACAGAGCGGTCACCGCCGCCGCCAGCAGCGCCCCCCGGGCCGGCCTGCGAAGCCTCTGAGTGCCGCGATCCCTGCTCATCAGGTTTCCTTCACCTTCCCCTTCCCGGAGGCGAACCCTACCGGGACCGGGTGACACGCGGACGCCCGGATGGGGGACAGCCGCCACACCGTGACCTGGCGGCCGCACCGGGGCCTCGACCACACCGGCCCATCGGCCGCACAGGCCGGCGCCGCGTCAGCCGTCCCGGCGCGGTGTGACCAGGACGGCCCCGGTGCGCGGGTGCCGGAACACCTCGACCGGCTGCTCGTACACCTCCGTCAGCAGCGCCTCGGAGAACACCTCCCGCGGCGGGCCGTCGGCGGCGATCCGGCCCCCGCGCAGCACCGCCACCCGGTCCGCGTACGCCGCCGCGAGGCCCAGGTCGTGCAGGACGACGACCATCGCGTCCCCGGCCCGCGCCCGCTCCCGGCACACGCCCAGCACCAGTTCCTGGTGCCGCAGGTCCAGCGCGGCGGTCGGCTCGTCGAGCAGCAGCAGCGCGGCACGCTGGGCCAGCACCCGGGCGAGCGCCACCCGGGCCCGCTCCCCGCCGCTGAGCGACGAGAAGGGCCGCCCGGCGAAGCCGGTCACCTCCGTGCGCGCCATCGCCTCGGCCACCGCCACGTCGTCCGCGTCCTCGGCCGGCGTCCCGGCCCACGGGGCGCGGCCCATCCGGACCACCTCCTCCACCGGGAACGGGAAGGACAGCGACGCCGACTGGGGCAGCACCGCGCGCCGCAGGGCGAGTTCGGGCGCGGACCAGCCGGCCGCCGGGCGCCCGTGGACGCGGACCACCCCGGCGTCGGGCGGGACGTCGGCGGCCAGCGCCCCCAACAGGGTCGACTTCCCGGCGCCGTTGGGACCGACCAGCGCCAGCACCTCGCCGGCCCGCACGGTGACGTCCACGCCGTCCAGGACCGGCCGGCCGCCGAGCCGGACGCCCAGCGACTCGGCCTCGGCGAGCACCTCGCCGGGCGCGGGCGGCAGCGGCGGCGCCGGACGGGACGGCACGAGACCGCGCAGGCCCAGGCCTCTCATGCCCAACCTCCTTGCCTGCGCCGGGTGCGGCGCAGCAGCCAGAAGAAGAACGGACTGCCCAGCAGTGCCGTGAGCACCCCGAGCGGCAGCTCGGCCGGCTCGGCGACGGTACGGGCCGTCAGGTCGGCGGCGAGCAGCACCAGCGCGCCGAGCAGCGCACTGCCCGGGATCAGGAACCGGTGCCCGGGCCCCGCCGCCATCCGCAGCAGGTGCGGAACGACCAGGCCGACGAAGCCGATGACCCCGGCCACGCTCACCGCCGCCGCCGTCAGCAGCGCGATGACCAGCACCAGCACGATCCGCAGCCGCTCCACGTCCACGCCCAGGTGCCGGGCGGGCCGTTCGCCGAGCGCCAGCAGGTCCAGCCGGCGCGCGTACAGCGGGGCCAAGGCCAGCCCGGCCGCCGCGCACGGCAGCACGGCCAGCACCTTCGACCAGGTCGCCTGAGCGAGCGAGCCCAGCTGCCAGAAGGTGATCTGATTGACGGCGGCGGTGTCCGCGAAGAACAGGAACAGGCCGATCAGGGCGCCCGCGAAGGCGTTCACCGCGATGCCCGTGAGGATCAGCGTCACCACCTCCGTACGCCCCCCGGAGCGGGACATGACGTACACCAGCAGCACCGTGGCGAGCCCGGCGGCGAAGGCGAAGACCGGCACCGTCCAGGTGCCGAGGAAGGTCAGGCCGAAGGCGATGGCCGCGACCGCGCCGACCGCCGCGCCGGAGGAGACGCCGATGACGCCGGGCTCCGCCAGCGGATTGCCGAACACCCCCTGCATCAGCGCGCCCGCGCAGCCCAGCGACGCGCCGACCAGCAGGGCCAGCACGATGCGCGGGAACCGCACGTTCCACAGCACCGACTCGGCGACCCGGTCCAGTGCGGTGCCGCCGAGCCCGGCGCGGTGCAGCAGCGAGCCGAGCACGTCGCCGACCGCGATCGGATAGGCGCCGAGGCCCGCGGCGACGGGCACCAGGACCAGCAGGGCGAGCAGCAGGCCGGCGGTCAGCAGCCGGGCGGTGGAGCGGCGGCCCCGGGACGGCCGGGGCGCGGCGGGCGCGGTGACGACCGGCCGGTCTCCCGCCGCTCCGGCCGGCTTGTCCAGGACGGTCACGACCGGTCACCGCCGTCGCCGTGGAGCTGCGCCACGACCGAGGCCAGCACCTGGTCGGTGCGCGGGCCGTAGTTGAGCAGCACGCCGTCCTCGACCGAGACGATCCGCCGGTCCATCCCGGCCGGCGTCTGGGCGACGCCGGGGAGCTTCACCAGGCCGTCCACACCGCCGACGGACGACAACCCCTTGCTCATCACGAGGATCGCGTCGGGCGCGGCCTCGGCCAGCGCCTCGCTGGTGAGCGCGGTGAAGTCCTTCTCCAGGCCCGAGTCGGCGCCCGCGTCGACGCCGCCCGCCGCCTCGATCAGCGAGGTGGCTCCCGAGCCCTTGCCGCCGATCATGTACACCGACGCCGAGCCGCGCAGGTACAGGAAGGCGACCCGCGGCCGGTCCTCCCGCCGGGGAACGTCCTCGCGCACGGCGGCGATCCGCTGCTGCGAGCGCCGCGTCAGCTCCTTGCCGGCCGCCGGTACGCCGAGCGCGTCGGCGACCGCCCGGATGCGCGGGCCGACATCGTCCAGTCCCCGGGCCGGGTCGACGACCAGGACCGGGACCCCGGCGGCGCGGATCTGCGCGACCGCCTCCTCCGGCCCGGTGGTGGTCTCGGCGACGACGAGGTCGGGCCGGAGCGAGAGCACGCTCTCCGCGGAGACGTCGTGGCCGCGGGTGACGACGGGGAGCCTCGCGGCCTGTTCGAAGGTGGCGGTGACGTCGCGGGCGACGACGCGGGCGCCGAGCCCGAGCGTGAAGACGATCTCGCTGAGGCTGCCGGACAGCGGGATCAGGCGGTCCGCCCGGCCCACCGTCACCCGCGCGCCGTCGGCGGAGCGGACGGTCACCGGCAGGGCGGGCTCGGGTCGGTTGGCGAGGGGTTCGACCCGGTCGGCGGTGCCCGCGGTGCCCGTGGAGGCCGTCGGGGGCCCGGGCGCCGCGGCCTCGGGGGAGCCCGAGCATCCCGTCGCGGTCAGGGTGAGGGCGAGCACGGACAGGAGTGCTCCCGTCAG
The DNA here is from genome assembly GCF_055571015.1 of Streptomyces sp. NPDC031049. Classification (NCBI taxonomy): domain Bacteria; kingdom Bacillati; phylum Actinomycetota; class Actinomycetes; order Kitasatosporales; family Streptomycetaceae; genus Streptomyces; species Streptomyces sp. NPDC031049. The sequence goes on along the minus strand of NZ_JBVIGC010000003.1, from coordinate 117,514 downwards.
TCGGGTGCCAAAGCGTCGCACGGTTCCGTCCGTCCCTTCCGTCCACTCCCGATACCGGCAGCATGCAGCTTAGGTTAGCCTTACCTTCGTTCGCTACCGGCTCGTGTTCCGGAGGTCTTCGCATGCCCGCCCGACTGCGCACCCTGGTCGCCGTGTTGTGCGCGGCCGTCGCGGGGGCCCTGCTCCCGGCCGCCGCCGCGCACGCCGAGAACCGGACGGTGCGGGGCGGACGGCTGGACTGGGGCATCAAGTCCTCGTTCCAGAGCTATGTCACCGGGCCCGTGGCGAAGGGGAGTTACTCCCTGACCGGCGGCGCCGCCACGGTCGGCGGGAGCGCCTTCCGCTTCCACTCGGCGTCCGGCACCTACGACGGCGGCACGGGCGCCTTCCGCGCCGCCTTCTCCGGCGGGGTCCGCTTCGTCGGCCACCGCCGCGAAGGCGGCGCCGCACAGCTCGACCTCACCATCAGCCGTCCCACGGTGAGCATCTCCGGCGGCAAGGGGACGCTCTTCGTGGACGTCGTGAGCAGGGCGAAGGGCACCGGGGCGGTCACGACGTCCCGTCAGGTGCCCTTCGCCGCGCTCTCCCTCAGGGGGATCGACATGCGCGGTGGCGGCACCTCCGTCACCCTGAACGGCGTCCCCGCCACCCTCACCGCCCGGGGCGCCGAGTCCTTCGCCGGTTACTACACGGCCGGGACCGCGCTCGACCCGGTGAGCCTGTCGGCGGACGTCCGGCGGGCGGCACCGTCCGCGCGGCCGTCGAGCACCCCGGGCGCCTCCTCCGCCTCCCCGAAGCCCGGCCGCACCGCCGACGGCGCCCTCGCCGACGGCGCCGTCGACTGGGGCGTGCGCCGCACCTTCCGGGAGTACGTCACCGGGGACATCGCCGACGGCAGGTGGACCCTGTCCGACGGCGCCCGGGACGGCGGTGCCCTCTTCCGCTTCCCCGGCGGCGAAGGCACGTACGAGGACGGGGACCTGACGGCCGCGTTCGACGGCGCGGTCCGCTTCACCGGCGCGCACGGCCTCGACCTGACGCTCGGCGCCGTACGGGTCACCGTCGAGGACGGCCGGGGCACCCTCTACGCGGACGTCGACAGCCCGGACCACCAGGGGAAGCGCGTGCCCCTGGTCACCTTCGCCGCGCAGGACCTGGCGGCCGACGACGGGCTGGTGGAGGTCACCGAGGCGCCCGCGAAGCTCACCGCGCGCGGCGCGCGGGCCTTCGGCGGGATGTACCAGGCCGGCACCGAGATGGACCCGGTGTCCCTGGCCGTCGCCCTCACCGGCGACGCGAAGCTGCCCGCCCTGCCCGACCTGGGCGACGCGCCCACGGCGAGCACGGCCGCGGAACCGAAGGCCGCCGGATCCGCCGGCGCCGCCGAGCCCGCCGCGCGTGCCTCCGCCGAGGACGACACCGGCTTCCCCGCCCTGCCCGTCGGCATCGCGGCCGGCGCCCTGCTGCTGGTGGCCGCGGCCCTCACGGCCGTGGCCGTCCGCAGGCGCGGCCCGCGCACCGCCACCGCAGCACCCGAAGAGAGCTGAACCGGCCCCCGAGGAGAGCTGACCCCGTCCCTCCGATGGGAGCTGAACCAGCCCCCGTTCCCGGCCTCACGGCACGGACCACCCACCAAGGAGACACCCGGCCATGCCCGTCAGACGACGCCGCTCCACCACCCTCACCGCCGCCGTGGCCACGGCCGCCGCCCTCGGCGCCACCGCCCTCGCCACGCTCGGCGCGACCACCGCCTCGGCGGCCGAGACACCCCTGAAGGACTACGAGTTGACGTGGGGCATCAAGGAGAGCTACCGCTCCTACGTCACCGGCATGGCGAAGGGCACCTTCACCCCGGCCGACGGCGCCGTCCAGGCCGAGGGCAACGGCGCCTTCACCTTCGTGGACGGAACGGGCGGCTACGACCCCACCGGGCACACGGTGGAGCTCGCCTTCCGGGGCAGCCTGGCGATCGAGTCCGCGGCCCACCGCTTCGCGCTCACCCTGTCGGACGTCAGGTTCGACAGCGAGGACGCGGAGATCACCGCCGACGTGACGAGGGACGGCGCCACCACCCAGGACGTCCCGCTGGCCACGGTGACCGTCACCCGCCGGATGACGGACATGGCGACCACCCTCACGGCCGAGGCGGCGGACGTCCTCGGCAGCCCGGGCTACGAGGGCGCGGCGGGCGACCCGCTGACGGTCGCCCCGAAGCCGGCCCCGGCCCCGACCGGGGAACCCACGAAGCAGCCCACCCCGACGGGCAAGCCGGCCCCCACGCACACCCCGACGGCCACGCAGTCCCGGCCCTCCTCCCAGAAGCCGGACCCCGGCCCGGAGCCGACGACGGGCGCCACCACCGGCAAGTCCCCGGCCCCGACCGGCAGCCCGGCGCCCTCCATATCCGCCGGCCAGGCCCCCGCGAAGGGCGAGATCGCCGACGGCACGCTCGGCTGGGGCGTGAAGGACTCCTTCCGCAACTATGTGGTCGGCGGCGTCGCCAAGGGCAGCATCACCACGTCGGGCGGGGCGACCCAGGCCGCGGGCAACGGCACTTTCACGTTCACCGACGCGACCGGCAGGTACGACACGGACGCCGGCACCCTGTCCGCCTCCTTCGGGGGCGCCGTGCACTTCGAGGGACACCGGCAGGGCGACGGTCACGGCCTCGACCTGACCCTGGAGAACCTCCGTGCCTCCCTCGACGGCGGCTCCGGAACGCTCACTGCCGACGTCACCAGCCTGGGCGAGAGATCCGAGGGCGTGGTCCTGGCGGACCTGAAGGCCAGGTCCACCGCCCTGACCGCGAAGAACGACGTCATCACCGTCGACGGCGTCACCGCCACCCTCACCGAGGCCGGTGCCGAGGCCTTCGGCGACTTCTACGCCGCCGGCACCGCCCTCGACCCGGTCACCCTGTCGGTGGCCCTGACCGACGGCGCGAACCTGCCCGGCGGCCCGGGCGGCACCGGCGGCTCCAGCGGCACCTCGGGCTCCTCGGGCGGCACCGGGCCCGTCGGCGGCACCGGCACCACGACCGGCGGCACCGGCGGCACGGGCACCGCCACGGGCGCCGTGACCGGCGGCAGCCTGGCCGCCACGGGCGCAGGCGTCCCGGCGGGCGCCCTGGGCGCGGGCGTGGTCCTCGCGGTGCGCAGGCGGCGCACGTCCGGACGGTAGGCGAACGGCAGGGGTGGGGGAGACGGCCGTCCGTCTCCCCCACCCCGTTTGCTTGAATGCCCCCGTGACCGACTACGACGTCCTGCGCGTCTTCTGCGGGCCGAACGGCGGCTACGGCGACGAACTGGGGGTCGTCCGCGACGGCTCGGTGCTGCCCGGCCCGGACGACCGGCAGGCGCTCGCCGCCAAACTCGGCTTCGGCGAGACCGTGTTCGTGGACGACCCCGAGCGCGGTGCCGTCGACATCTACACGCCCTCCGCGCGGCTGCCCTTCGCCGGCCACGCCTGCGTCGGCACCGCGTGGCTGCTCGACGTGCCCGAACTCATCACCCCGGCCGGGGTGGTGGGGGCCCGCCTGGACGGCGAGTTCAGCTGGATCGAGGCGCGGGTGGAGTGGGTGCCGCCGTGCACGCTGCGCCGGTACGCCACCGCCGCCGAGGTCGACGCCGTGGCCGTGCCGCCGCCGGGCGAGCGAAGCGGGACGGGGGTCCCCCCGGTCGGAGTCCGGGGGAGGGTCTGCGCCTGGGCCTGGCAGGACGAGGCGGCGGGCCGGGTGCGCGCCCGCGCCTTCCCCGGCCGCGGTGACGGGATCGAGGAGGAGGAGGAGGCGACGGGCGCGGCGGCGCTGCTGCTGACCGACCGCCTCGGCCGGGCCCTCAACATCACACAGGGCGCGGGCTCGCAGATCCTGACCGCGCCGCAGCCGGGCGGCTGGGTGGAGATCGGCGGACGGGTCGTCCTGGAGCGCTGAGCGCCGGGCCTCACGCGCTCAGCGGGAATTCCTCGCCCAGGGCGCGGAAGACGGCCGTGTTCAGCGCGAACGCCCTCTTGCACTCGGCGACCACGCGCTGCTTCTCCAGGTCGTCCGCGCGGATGCCGTCCAGCAGCGCGCGGTACTCCCGCTTGAACGCCGCCGGGTTCCCGATCCCCTCGAAGACGTAGAAGCGGACGCCGTCGCCCTTCTTCTCGAAGCCCCAGGTGCGCTCGGCCTTGTCGCGGATGATCTGCCCGCCGGACAGGTCGCCGAGGTAGCGCGTGTAGTGGTGGGCGACATAGCCGCCGGGCCAGCGCTCGGCGCACTCCCGCACCCGGTCCGCGTACGCCCGCGTCGCCGGCAGCGCGGACAGGGACGCCCGCCAGCCGGCGCCGCGCAGGTGCTCCAGGTCCCGCTCCAGCGCGGCCAGCCGCATCAGCTCCGGCCGGACGAAGGGGCCGGCCACCGGGTCCGCCGCCAGCCGGTCGGCGCCGCTCTCCAGCGCCTCGTAGACGAACCACAGCTGCTCGGTGTACCGCGCGTACGCGTCGACGCCGAGCCGCCCGCTCAGCAGGTCGCTCATGAAGGTCGAGGTCTCGGCCTCCACGTGCTGCTGGTGGGAGGCGGTGCGGATGAGCGTCGAGAAGGAGTCCATGTGACCGATCTTCTATGGTTAGGCTTACCTAAGTCAATAGGTTTGCCGACGGCCTGTCGGTAAGACAGTACCCATCCGCGCACGAAAAAGACCCGCCCTCCGAAGAGAGCGGGTCCGGGTGCGCCGACGGGCTACGGAAGGGTCAGGATCTCCGCCCCGGTGTCCGTCACGACCAGCGTGTGCTCGAACTGCGCCGTCCGCTTGCGGTCCTTCGTCACGACCGTCCAGCCGTCGTCCCACATGTCGTACTCGTGGGTGCCCAGCGTCAGCATCGGCTCGATCGTGAACGTCATCCCGGGCTGCATCACGGTCGTCGCGTGCGGGCTGTCGTAGTGCGGGATGATCAGCCCGGAGTGGAACGCGCTGTTGATGCCGTGGCCGGTGAAGTCCCGCACCACGCCGTAGCCGAAGCGCTTGGCGTAGGACTCGATGACCCGGCCGATGACGTTGATCTGCCGGCCCGGCCGGACGGCCTTGATGGCGCGGTTCAGCGCCTCGCGGGTGCGCTCGACCAGCAGCCGGCTCTCCTCGTCCACCTCGCCGACCAGGTAGGTGGCGTTGTTGTCGCCGTGCACGCCGCCGATGTACGCCGTCACGTCCAGGTTGACGATGTCGCCGTCGCGCAGCACCGTCGAGTCCGGGATGCCGTGGCAGATCACCTCGTTGATCGAGGTGCACAGGGACTTCGGGAAACCGCGGTAGCCCAGGGTGGAGGGGTAGGCCCCGTGGTCGCACATGTAGGCGTGTGCCACCCGGTCCAGTTCGTCCGTCGTCACGCCCGGCGCGATGAGCTTCGCGGCCTCGGCCATCGCCTGCGCCGCGATCCGCCCGGCCACCCGCATCGCCTCGATCGTCTCGGGCGTCTGCACCTCCGGACCGGTGTACGGCGCCGGAGCGGGCTTGCCGACGTACTCGGGCCGGCGGATGTTTCCGGGTACGGAACGGGTGGGAGACAGCTCCCCTGGGACGAGCAGCGACTGGCCAGACATGCCAGCGAGTCTAACCAGCGGGCGTACGAGACCATGTTCCCTGGTGAAAGGAGCCGGTCATGGCCCTGTTCAAGAAGCGCACGGTCGGAAAGCCGGGCGAGTGGTACTACTGCCTGGAGCACCGGAAGGTCGAGGAGGGCCCGGACTGCCCGGGCAAGGACCGCTTCGGGCCCTATGCCTCCCGCACGGAGGCGGAGAACGCGATGCAGACCGCCCGCGAGCGCAACCTCCAGTGGGAGAACGACCCCAAGTGGCACGACGCGCCGGCGTCACGGCCGGAGGACTGACGGCCCGGGGGCGGGGGGCGCCCGGTCGGCGGGCGTTCCGGCCGGCGGCCGCGGCCGGTCCGTGGCCGCTCGCGCGGCTCCCCGCGCCCCTGACAGGCACGTGCGGCGGACGTGCCGCGCGCGGCTACCACCTCGGTGGCGGCGGTGCCGTCAGATGGTCCGCCAGCCGGGACAGCCGGTCCCGCAGCCGCCCCCGCCCCCGCGGCAGCGGCGGGTTCTCCCCGGCCGCCGCGCTCACCAGGTGCTGCACGGTGTCCAGATCCAGCTCCGCGCCCTCCGGCACCGCGAGCGCCTCGTGCGCCATGGACGTCAGCTCCCGCTCGCCCGTGCCCAGCGTCAGCACCGTCGCCCCGGCCCGCCGGACGTCGTGCACCCGCTCCAGCAGCTCGGCCCCCGGCTCGTCCGGCGCCACCACCAGCAGCGTCTCCCCGCGCCGGGCCGCCGCCAGCCGCCCCGGGCCCACGGCCAGGTGCGCCGGGTCCGACGGGCGGGCGCCGTGCCGCACCAGCGTCGGGGCCAGCTCCGGCGTCCCCGACCAGGCGGCCTCGTCCACCAGGTGCGCCGCCAGATGCCACGGCTCGTACGCCTCCGTGCCCACCAGCAGCAGCCCGCCCCCGTGCGACACCACCGACCCGCGCAGCGCCCCCGCGAACCTCCGGGTGGCCCCCAGCCACTCGGTCCCGGCGAGCACTTCCCGAAGCAGCGCGACCCGTACGGCGTCCATGGGCCGCATCCTGCCGCAACCACCCCGCGCAAAACCGGCGTTCGCCGGGAAACCGCCCGACCCGGGGACGGGCGTGGCCGACCCGGCGACGCACGTAGAGTCGGGGCCATGACCTCTACCGACAGTGCCGCACAGGGCGCTCAGAAAGCCCCCGCCAAGGACCCCTGGGACCTGCCCGACGTCTCCGGGCTCGTGGTCGGCGTGCTCGGCGGGACGGGACCGCAGGGCAAGGGCCTGGCCTACCGGTTCGCCAAGGCCGGCCAGAAGGTGATCATCGGTTCCCGGGCCGCCGAACGCGCGCGGGCCGCCGCCGCAGAACTCGGCCACGGCATCGAGGGCGCCGACAACGCCGAGACCGCCCGCCGCAGCGACGTCGTGATCGTCGCCGTGCCCTGGGAGGGACACGGCAAGACCCTCGAGTCGCTGCGCGAGGAGCTGGCCGGCAAGCTCGTCGTCGACTGCGTCAACCCCCTCGGCTTCGACAAGAAGGGCGCCTACGCGCTCAAGCCCGAGGAGGGCAGCGCCGCCGAGCAGGCCGCGGCCCTGCTGCCGGACAGCCGGGTCACCGCCGCCTTCCACCACCTGTCGGCCGTCCTGCTCCAGGACCCGGAGATCGACGAGATCGACACCGACGTGATGGTGCTCGGCGAGGCCCGCGCCGACGTCGAGACCGTCCAGGCGCTCGCCGGCCGCATCCCCGGCATGCGCGGCGTCTTCGCCGGACGGCTGCGCAACGCCCACCAGGTCGAGTCCCTGGTCGCCAACCTGATCTCCGTCAACCGCCGCTACAAGGCACACGCCGGGCTCCGCGTCACGGACGTGTGAGGCGATGGGGGACACTGGGGGTGCAGCAGTACCCGCAGTGTCCCCCGACAGGAGCCCGTCCCATGCCCGCCCAGTCCCCAGCCGGCCCGGCCCGGCGCCTCGCCGTCTACGCCCTGGCCGTCTGCGTCCTCGCCGTGGCCGCCGCCGTCGTCTCCTTCGTGCGGGGCAGCGTGCCGATGGGCGTGGTCTGGGTGCTGATGGCCGGCGTGTCGTCCAACATGTGCTGGTACTACGTCAAGCGCGGCAAGACCGAGGCCGAGGCCGGCCGGTCCCCCTCCGTCACGGGCTGACCGAGCACAGCTCGTCCGTCTGCCAGAAGCGGTACAGCTCGAAACCGCAGTAGGTGTCGAGCTCCGCGATCCCGAGGCCGCGCAGCAGGGCGTCGACCGCGTCGAAGAACACGCCGTTGACCGCCGGGATCCACAGCAGCGCGAACACGATCAGCAGCCCGAACGGCGCCAGCGGCTCCACCTGCCGCCGCACGTGGTACGACAGCCACGGCTCGATCACCCCGTAGCCGTCCAGACCCGGCACCGGCAGGAAGTTCAGGATCGCCGCGGTGACCTGGAGGAGGGCGAGGAAGGCGAGCGCCAGCCGGAAGCCGCGCGGCACGCCGTCCAGCGCGTCCAGCCAGAACGGCGCCGTGCACACGACGGCGAACAGGACGTTGGTCAGCGGGCCCGCCGCCGAGATCAGGCTGTGCCGCCAGCGGCCCCGGATGCGCCCGCGCTCGATGAACACGGCGCCGCCCGGGAGCCCGATCCCGCCCATGATCACGAAGAGGACGGGGAGCACGATGCTCAGCAGGGCGTGCGTGTACTTCACCGGGTTCAGGGTGAGATAGCCCTTCGCGCCGACCGAGATGTCGCCGCTGTGCAGGGCGGTGCGCGCGTGCGCGTACTCGTGCAGGCAGAGCGAGACGACCCACGCCGCGGTCACGAACAGGAACACGGCCACGCCCGGCTGCTCGGCGAACCCCGTCCAGGTCGCCCAGCCCGTGACCGCGGTGACGGCCGCGATCCCCAGGAAGACGGGACTGATCCGCCGGTCGCCGGGGCGGACGGAGGCGGTGGTCATGGGGGCTCCCTCGAATTCGTGGGCGGACGCTGGACCCGTGGGGGACTGCCCGACGGTACCGGGCGCGGGAAAAACGTCTCGCGGTGGGCCGGGGGTTCCGGAGAGGGTGGGGGGTGGTGACCGTCGCATCAGGGGGCGCCGGGACCGCTCGTCGGGCGACTGCTGCCCGTCGCGGCTCCGTCGTGCCCGTCCGCGGCTCAGTCGTGTCCGTCCACGGCTCCGTCGTGCCCGCCCGAGGGGCCCTCGTGCCGCTCGCGCCCGCGTGGGGGAGCCACGGACCGGCACGGCCCCCGGGCGTCGCCGGCACCGCGGGGCTCTCACGCGCCGCCCGCCCCGCCGGCCGAACTCCGTGACCGGCTCCGAGAAACACCAGGGACAATGGACTCCGTGCGCTACCGCATCCTCGGCACCACCCAGGCGCTCCGCCCCGACGGCACCCTCGTCCCGGTCGGCGGGGCGCGGCTGCGTGCGCTGCTGACCGTGCTCGCCCTGCGGGCCGGCCGGACCGTACCGGCGGGTCTGCTGGTGGAGGAGGTGTGGGCCGGGGACCCGCCCGCCGACGCGCCGGGGGCGTTGCAGGCGCTGGTCGGGCGGCTGCGGCGGGCGCTCGGCGCGGACGCGGTCGCCTCCGCCGACGGCGGTTACCGGCTCGCCGCCGCCTCGGACGACATCGACCTGCACCGCTTCGACCGGCTGGCCGGCGAGGGCGCCCGCGCCCTGGCCGACGGCGACCCCGACAAGGCCGCCGTCGTCCTCGACGACGCCCTCGCCCTGTGGCACGGACCGGCCCTCGCCGACCTGCCCGACCGCAGCGCCGAGGCGGCCCGCTGGGAGGCCCGGCACCTCGACGCCCTGCGCGCCCGCCACACCGCTGCCCTGGAACTCGGCCACGCCGAGCGGTCGCTGCCCGAGCTGATCGCCCTGTGCGACACCCACCCCCTGGACGAGCCGCTCCAGGCGCTGCGCCTGCGCGCGCTGCGGGACACCGGCCGCACCGCCGAGGCCCTCGCCGCCTACGAGGACGTACGCCGGCTGCTCGCCGGCCGGCTCGGCTCGGACCCCGGGCCGGAACTGCGCTCCCTGCACGCCCGGCTGCTCGACCCGGACCCCCTCCCCGCGCCGGCCCGGCCCGGCGCCCTGGAGACGCCGGTCACCGGGGGCACGCCGGGCGTGCCCGGCCCTTCCGCGACCCCCGGCCCTTCCGCGACCCCCGGCCCACCAGTGGCCCCCGGCCCACCCGTGGCCTCTGCCCCGCCCCTTGCCCCCGGCCCACCGGACGCCGGAACGCCCCTCGCCCAGGGCGCCCCCGACACGTCGGGTGTCCCCGCCCCGGCGGGCCGGACCGCCGCCCGGCCGCCCCGGGGGAACCTGCGGGCCCGGCTCACCTCCTTCGTCGGCCGGGACGCCGACCTCGACGTCCTCCGCGCGGACCTGCACACCGCCCGCCTCGTCACCCTGCTGGGACCCGGCGGCGCCGGCAAGACCCGGCTGTCGCAGGAGGCCGCCGAGGCCGCCGGCGATCCGGCACGCGACGGGGTGTGGCTGGCCGAGCTGGCCCCGGTGGACGACCCCGACGCCGTACCGGAGGCCGTACTGACCGCGGTGGGCGCCCGCGAGACCGTGCTGTACGGCGCGGGGGCCGAGGAGATGCGGGCCGTCACCGACCGGCAGGGCACCGCCCTCGAACGCCTCGTCGAGCACTGCGGCCGGCGCCGCATGCTGATCGTCCTGGACAACTGCGAGCACGTGGTGGAGGCCGCCGCCCGCCTCGCCGAGGACCTGCTCGCCCGCTGCCCCCACGTCACCGTCCTCGCCACCAGCCGCGAGCCCCTCGGCGTCCCCGGGGAGCTGCTGCGGCCGGTGGAGCCGCTGCCCGAACCGGCGGCCCTGCGGCTGCTCGCCGACCGCGGCGCCGCCGCCCGCCCCGGCTTCCGGGTGGACGACGACCCCGAGGCGTGCGCCGAGATCTGCCGGCGCCTCGACGGCCTGCCGCTCGCCATCGAGCTGGCCGCGGCCCGGCTGCGGATGCTCACACCCCGCCAGATCGCCGACCGGCTCGACGACCGCTTCCGCCTGCTCACCTCCGGCAGCCGCACCGTCCTGCCCCGTCAGCAGACGCTCCGCGCGGTGGTCGACTGGTCCTGGGACCTGCTCGACGCCGGGGAACGCGAGGTGCTGGGCCGGCTGTCGGTGTTCGCGGGCGGCTGCGACCTGGCCGCCGCCGAGGCGGTGTGCGGGCCGGCCGCGCTGGAGGCGCTCGGCTCGCTCGTGGACAAGTCGCTCGTCGTCGCCGCCCCGTCGGGTGACGGACGGATGCGCTACCGGCTGCTGGAGACCGTCGCCGAGTACGCGGCCGAGCGCCTGGACGAGGCCGGCGGGCGCCACGAGAGCGAGCGGGCGCACCTGACGTACTACCGGGAACTCGCCCGCACCACCGACCCGTTGCTGCGCGGGCCGGACCAGCTCGCGGCCGTCGAGCGGCTGGAGCGGGAGTACGACAACCTGCGCACCGCCCTGCGGCACGCCGTCGCCGAGCGCGACGAGCAGGAGGCGCTCTGCCTGGTGCTGTCGCTGGTCTGGTACTGGCAGATGCGCGATCTGCGCATCGAGGCCCGCACCTGGTGCAGCGAGGTCATGGCCCTCGGGCCGGACCCGTTCACCGAGCCGGTGCGGCCCGCCGTCCCGGTGTGGGAGCGGTGCACGGCCGCCCCGCCCCCGATGACCGGCGAGGTGCTCGCCGAGGCCCGGCGCGGGGTGCACCTGGCCCACCTGGCGTGCATGGACACCGAACTGGACGCCTGGCAGACCCCGGCCGCGCAGGCCAAACTCCGGACCATCGCCGCCACCTACGAGCCGGGCATGCCGCAGACCTGCCGCAGCCCGGGCATGCTGTGGTTCTACGCCGTGATGCTCACCGGCGACATGGACCGGCTGCGCCAGATCGCCGACGCCACCGTGCGCACCTGCCGCGCGACCCCGGGGTACGAGTGGGAACTGGCCGGAACCCTCCAGCTGCGCGCCAACCTCCTCGCCAACCGCAGCGACTGGGCGGGCGACGCGGCCCGCGACGCCGACGAGTCGCTGGAGATCTACCGGCGCCTCGGCGACGACTGGGGCACCGCCGAGGCGCTGTCCGCGCGTGCCGAGGCCCAGGAGCGCAGCGGCGCCCATCTGCTCGCCGCCGCCGACTACGCCGCCGCCGCGGAGCACGCCGAACGCCTCGGCGCCCGCGCCCAGGTGGCGGTGCTCGGCGCCCGCCTGGGCAGCGCGCTGGTGGACTCCGGCGACCCGGACGAGGCCGAGCGCGGCGAGCGGATCCTGCGGGAGGTGATCGAGGACCAGGCCGGGACGGCGTACAACGGCGCGCTGCCGGCCGCCCGGCTCTTCCTCGCCGGGCGGCTCGGCATGACCGGCCGGGTGGCCGAGGCGCGCGAGCAGCTGCGCCTGCTGCGCGAGGAGTTCACCATCGCGCACTTCGTCGTCTTCGACGCCTTCATCCTCGCCTCGGAGGCCTGGGTGGACACCCTGGACGGCCTGCACGAGGAGTCCCTGACCAAGATCCGTCAGGCGCTGGAACGGGCCGAGGACCCGCTGTCCACCGCCATCGCCCCGCACATGACGTCCGCGTACCTGACCATCGCCGCGATGGCGCTGGCCCGGGTGGACGGCGGGCGCCGGGCCCCGGACGCCGCCCGGTGCCTCGGCGCCGCCGTCACGATGATGCCGGGCAGCCACGTCACGACGGCCATGGAACGGGACTGCCGGGACAGGGCCGCCGCACGGATCCGGGAAGCCCTCGGCGCCGCCGCCTACGAGGCCGCGTACGCCGAGGGCGGCGGGCTCTCCGGGCAGGAGGCCGCCGCCCTGGTCTGACCCGGCCGCCGCCCGGTGCGAGGCCGTCAGCTCTTCGTCCGGAACTTGTGGATCGCGATCGGCGCCATCACCGCCGTCAGCGCCACCGACCAGCCGACCGTCAGCCACAGGTCCTCCGCCACCGGGCCGCCCGTCATCAGGCCGCGCGCCGCGTCGGCGAGGTTGGACAGCGGGTTGTACTGCGTGAACGCCTCCAGCCAGCCCGGCATGGACTCGGTCGGCGCGAAGATCGACGAGCCGAACTGGAGCGGCATCAGCACCAGGAAGCCCATCGCCTGCACGGACTGGGCGTTCTTCATCACCACACCCAGGGAGAGGAAGATCCACATCAGCGCCGAGCCGAACAGCACCGACAGCCCGACGGAGGCGAACAGCCCCGGCCAGTTCGTGATGTCGAAGCCGACCAGGACGCCGACGACCAGCAGGACCGCGGTGGCGAACAGCATGCGCAGCAGCTCGACGGCGATCTTGGCGAAGAGCACCGAGCCGCGCCCGATCGGCAGCGACCGGAAGCGGTCCATCACCCCGGAGTTGAAGTCCTGGTTGAAGCCGGTGCCCACCCCCTGGGCCATGTTCATGCCCATCATGGCCATCAGACCGGGGACGACGTACTGCACGTACGCCTCCTGGCCGCCGCCGAGCGCCTGCCCGATGGAGCCGCCGAAGACGTACACGAACAGCAGCGTGAAGACGATCGGGAACAGCAGGGCGTCGAACATCGACTCCGGGTCCTGCCGGATCCACAGCAGGTTCCGGCGGACCAGGGCGCCGGTGTGCCGCGCATGGGCGCGCAGCGGGATCCGGGTGTCGGGGGCAGCGGTCGCGCCGCTCATACGGCGACCTCCTCGCGGGTGTCGGCGGGCGCGGGGGCCTGCGGGGCACTGGCGCGGTGGCCGGTGAGGGACAGGAACACCTCGTCCAGGCTGGGCAGTTCGGTGGAGATGGAGCCGACCGTGATGCCGTGCGCGGTGACCGCGCCGACCACGGCGGTCAGCTGCTCGTCGCTGAGGATCGGCACCAGCACACAGCCGCGCTCGGCGTCCACGGTGGAGGACGCGAGTCCGGTGATGCCGAGGGAGTCCAGGTGGGCGGCGAGCGGGCGCAGCCGCAGCGGGTCGGCCGGGCGGATGCGCAGGGTGCGCCCGCCGACCTTCGCCTTCAGCTCCTCGATGCCGCCGCCCGCGATGACCTTGCCGCGGTCCACGACCGTCAGCTCGGAGGCGAGCTGCTCGGCCTCCTCCATGTACTGCGTGGTCAGCAGGACGGTGACACCGTCCCCGACCATGCGCTTGACCTCGTCCCACACCTCGTTGCGGGTGCGCGGGTCCAGACCGGTGGTGGGCTCGTCGAGGAAGAGCACGACCGGGCGGCCGGTCATCGAGGCCGCCAGGTCCAGCCGGCGCCGCATGCCGCCGGAGTAGGTGGCGGCGGGCCGCTTGGCGGCCTCGGTCAGCGAGAACCGCTCCAGCATCTCGTCGGCCCGGGCGCGTGCGTCCTTGCGGGACAGGTCGAGCAGCCGCCCGATCAGGTAGAGGTTCTCCCAGCCGGAGAGCTTCTCGTCCACCGAGGCGTACTGGCCGGTCAGCCCGATCACGCGGCGCAGCTGCCGGGGCTGGCGGAGCACGTCGTACCCGGCGACGGTGGCCCGGCCGGCGGTCGGGGCCAGCAGGGTGGACAGGATGCGTACGAGTGTGGTCTTGCCGGCGCCGTTGGGCCCGAGGACACCCATCACGGTGCCCTCGCGCACGTCCAGGTCGACACCGTCCAGCGCCCTGGTCCCGCCGTAGTGCTTGACCAGCCCCCGTACGGTGACCGCGCAGCCCGCGGTCGTGGGGTGGTTGTCGATTCGCGTCATGCCGACGACGGTGTCAGCGCCCGCCGACAGAACGCCGACAGATCACCGACGCCACCGACGGACCGCCGACAGCCGCCCGGACCCGGACGTGCGGCAGCCCGCCGACGGGGGAAGATCGGCGGGCTGCCGTGGTGCCGCGATGGCTCAGTGGACGGAGTGCTCCTCCTGCGGGAACGTTCCGCCGACGACGTCCTCGGCGAACGCCTTCGCCGCGTCGCCCATGACCGTGCGCAGGTCGGCGTACTGCTTGACGAACTTCGGCATCCGCCCGCCGGTCAGCCCCAGCATGTCGGTCCACACCAGCACCTGGGCGTCCGTCTCGGGGCCCGCGCCGATGCCGACCGTCGGGATGTGCAGCGTCCGGGTCACCTCGGCGGCCAGCTCCGCCGGCACCAGCTCCAGCACCACCGCGAAGGCGCCGGCGTCCTGCACGGCCTTGGCGTCGCGCAGCAGCTGCTGGGCGGCCTCCTCACCGCGGCCCTGGACGCGGTAGCCCATGGCGTTGACGGACTGCGGGGTCAGGCCGATGTGGGCCATCACCGGGATGCCGGACTCCACCAGCAGCTCGATCTGCCGGTGCGAGCGCTCGCCGCCCTCCAGCTTCACCGCGCCCACGCCCGCCTCCTTGACCAGCCGGGTCGCCGAGCGCAGCGCCTGCACCGGGCCCTCCTGGTAGGAGCCGAAGGGCAGGTCGCCGACGATGAGGGCGCGGCTGGTGCCGCGCACCACCGCCGCCGACAGCATCGTCATCTCGTCGAGGGTGACGGGCACGGTGGTGTCGTACCCGAGGTGGCAGTTGCCGGCCGAGTCGCCGACCAGCATCACCGGGATGCCGGCCTCGTCGAAGACGGAGGCGGTCATCGCGTCGTACGCCGTGAGCATGGGCCACTTCTCGCCCCGCTCCTTGGCGGCGGTGATGTCACGGACGGTGATCCGGCGGGTGCTCTTGCCCCCGTACAGCGCCTTGCTGCCGTCGGAGGGGCCGCGCTGCCCCGTCGGCGCGGTCTGGGCAGCCGAAAGCTGCGTCATCACAACGCTCCTTCATGTCATCTCGAGGCGCCCTGACGGCGTCCCCGGACTTCCCACCATGGTGGCACCTCGTGCCGGTGAGGGCCAGAGCACCCCGGCGAGGGCCGCCCCCGCCGAATGTGCGCGTTTCGTCACAGAGCCCGCCCGGGTCACTGCCGACCGGAACTCCCCACCGGCACCCGCACGTCCTCGTGCCCGTACGGCCGTCACGCGACGGCGGGAGAGGAACCGATCATCCCCTAGGGTTCTTCCGGGGCACGGGGGAGACGGTGTGCACGGCAGGTAGTGAGGCGACGGTATGGCGCAGCAGGCTTACGTGACGGAGACGGACGACGGCGGCTCGGAGCCCGAGCGCCGGGAACCCCGGGTCCGCCGCCTGCTCGCCCGGTACTTCGCCGGCTGGCGGGGCGACCGCCGGATCTGGCGCCGGGGACTGGTCACCGCCGCGGTGGCCGTGCTGCTGTCCGGCGTGCTGGCGGCGCACGCCCACATCCCGAACGCCGTCGGCAACCTCGGCAGCCTCACCGAGACGTTCCTGCCGTGGCTGGGTGTGCTGATCCCCCTCCTGCTGGCCGTCGCGCTGGCCCGCAGGTCCGCGACCGCGCTGATCGCCGTCCTGCTGCCGGCGATCGTGTGGCTGAACCTCTTCGGCGGCCTGCTCACCGACAAGACCGGCTCCGGCGGCGACCTGACGGTGGCCACGCACAACGTCAACGCCGACAACGCCGACCCGTCGGGCACCGCCCGCGCGGTGGCCGCCGCCGGCGCGGACGTGCTGGCCCTGGAGGAGCTGAAGGCGTCCGCGGTGCCGACGTACGAGCGGGCGCTCGCCGGGGCCTACCCGCACCACGCCGTGGTCGGCACCGTCGGGCTGTGGAGCAAGTACCCGGTCAGCGACGTGCGGGCCGTCGACATCCGGCTCGGCTGGAAGCGGGCGATGCGCGCCACGGTGGCCACCCCGGCGGGGCCGGTCGCGGTCTACGTCGCCCACCTGCCGTCCGTGCGCGTGAAGCTGGAGGCCGGGTTCACCGCCCGGCAGCGCGACAAGAGCGCCGACGCGCTGGGCGAGGCCGTCGCCGCCGAGCCGCTGGAGCGGGTCGTGCTGCTCGGCGACCTGAACGGCACCATGAACGACCGCGCCCTCAACGCCATCACCTCGCAGATGCGCTCCACGCAGGGCGCGGCGGGCGACGGCTTCGGCTTCAGCTGGCCGGCCTCGTTCCCGATGGCCCGCATCGACCAGATCCTGGTCAAGGGCGTGGAACCGGTGACCAGCTGGACCCTCCCGGCGACGGGCAGCGACCACCTGCCGCTGGCCGCGCGTGTGAAGGTCGACACAACGGCGCCCTGAGATTTCGGGCTGGAACACTCGCCCTGAGAGGCTTTGTTCCGTACAGGAACATACGAGGAGATCTCCCTGTGCCGGTGTGTGCCGGCTGCGCCGGTTGTGCTGCCTGTGCTCCCGCGCGTGCGTGCATGCCGTGCATGGCGTGCATGCCGCGCACGCACATCCGCTCTGGAAGTCCCGAAGTCCCGAAGTCCCGAAGTCCCGAAGTCCTGAAGCCCGAAGTCCCGAAGTCTCGAAAGGCGACCCCTTCATGCCCCTGGCCCTGCTCGCCCTCGCCGTGGGCGCCTTCGGCATCGGTACGACCGAGTTCGTGATGATGGGCCTGCTGCCCGACGTCGCGGACGACCTGAACGTCTCCATTCCCACCGCCGGCCACCTGGTCTCGGCGTACGCGCTCGGCGTGGTCGTCGGCGCCCCGCTGCTCGCCGCGGCCACCGCGCGCCTGCCGCGCCGCACCGTCCTGATCGGCCTGATGGTCCTGTTCGTGGCCGGCAACGCCCTGTCCGCCCTGGCCCCCGACCACCACTGGCTGCTCGCCGCCCGGCTGCTCAGCGGCCTGCCGCACGGTGTCTTCTTCGGCGTCGGCGCGGTGGTCGCGACCGGTCTGGTGGCGCCGGAGCGCAAGGCCCGCTCGGTCTCCCTGATGTTCCTGGGGCTGACGGTCGCCAACATCGCGGGCGTGCCCGTGGCGACGCTCATGGGGCAGAACCTGGGCTGGCGGGCGACCTTCCTCGGCGTCGCCGCCATCGGCGTGGCCGCGATCGCCGCCCTGGCGCTGCTCGTCCCGCGCGACGACGCCCCGGCCCCCGAGGCGGGCCTGCGCGGCGAACTGGCCGCCCTGCGCTCCGTCCCCGTCTGGCTGGCCCTCGGCACCACCGTCGCCGGCTTCGGCGCGCTCTTCGCCGCCTACAGCTACATCACGCCGATGCTCACCGCCGCCGCCGGGTACGCCGACGCCAGCGTGACCCTGCTGCTGGCGCTGTTCGGCGTGGGCGCGACGGCCGGCAACCTGCTCGGCGGCCGGCTGGCCGACCACTCCCTGCGCGGCACCCTGTTCGGCGGCCTGGTGTCCCTGACGGTGGTCCTCGCCCTGTTCCCGCTGCTGATGCGCACGGAGGCCACCGCCGCGGTCGCCGTTGCCCTGCTCGGCACGGCGGCCTTCATCACCGGCTCCCCGCTCCAGCTGATGGTCATGGAGAGGGCGTCGGCGGCGCCGTCCCTGGCCTCCTCCGCCAACCAGGCGGCCTTCAACCTCGCCAACGCCGGCGGCGCCTGGATCGGCGGCCTGGCCCTGGCGGCGGGCTTCGGGGTGACGTCCCCGGCGCTCGCGGGTTCGGCCCTGGCGGTCCTGGGGCTGGCGGTCGCGGGCACGGCGTACGCGGTCGACCGCCGTGTCGCCGGGCCGGCCGTCCGGGACCGCGTGGTCGCGGGGCACCTGCCGGAGGCGGCGGGTCCGGCGGAGTCGGTACGGCGCTGACGCTGAGGGCCCTGCCCGACGGGCAGGGCCGGACAGGCCCGGACGGGGCCTAGAGCACCGGCAGGTTCTTGCGCAGCTCGAACGCCGTGACCTCGCTGCGGTACTCCTCCCACTCCTGGCGCTTGTTGCGCAGGAAGTGACTGTGTCCTTGAGTGACCCTGCAGATCGCCGCGCGTACAGGGCTGACCTGGGGCCGAAGGGGTCGTCATTGGTCGTTGTTCGGTGCTGTGGGCCACCCTTCGACGGCCCACAGACGGCCCGAGCACAGAGACGAGCGTCCGCGTTTACTTGCGGGGAACACTACAAAGCGAGTCTACCTGTCGCATTTCTGAGCAGTTCGCGTGCATCTTTCGCCGACAGCACCCCTTCGCGGACCTTCCGCAAAAGGCGGAACAGTATAACGGTATCAATAACCAAGCCATTACCCTGACTAAAAGCAGCTACATCTTCATCCTTTCCGTGGAGTGCAGGCTGTCGGGTGGATGGATCCCTCTTGATGAACTGGTTAACGATGTACCAGCAGGCGTCCGGCCCTTTGCCGTGCTTGGCCGAGTACCTCAATACGAAGCGCACAAATTGCGTCAAGCCCTCCGTCTTCGCCCCCTTGGAGTATCCTTTCACCTCTCCGAGAGCGACCCATGTTGGGAAATCTGGATCCTTGACGTTCAGGTCTTCGAGATGGTCGTCCACCTCCGCCGCTTGATCTGCATCAGAAACCGAGAAGCCGATCTCTTCAAGCATGCGCATCACTGCAACCTTGAGCTCATCCGATTGAGCGGTCAGTAGAGCGCGCTCATACTTGTCGGCAGAGTCGCGCGCTGCCGACAACCGAGCCTTCAACTCCACTTCAAGAGCGTCGAGCCTTCTGAGTTCCTCTTGACGGCGCCTATCAACTTCTGCAATCTCGACTTTTAGTTTCGCTTCTTCGCTGGTGAGCCACTCATCACTGGCCGACCAGTCAGGAATTCCTGGGAATCTTTCAGGGGCCAAGGCGTGCCACTCGCCCAATGCCGCCTTGACCCACGGAACGATATCCGGCGTATCATAGGGAAGTAGCCAAGCTTCTGATTCCTTGCTTCGCGCATACCATCCTGCCAGCACATGCCCATCTGGTGTTGCAATAAATGGCTTCACCTTTGGGCCGCTCGTGTTCAAGGTGTGCGCGAAGTATCGATGCGATTGACGCTTCTTTATGACTTGCTCAAGTTCCTCGTGAGCGAGCGCGGAGACCCTCTCAGGAAGCCCTTTAATTCGCTGAATTTCTTGAGAAACAACACCGTAGTGCACGCTTACATCGAGCTGCCATTCTGGTCGACTCTCGACAGGTTCGTAAAATTTTACTGGCTTTCCCTGGAACACGACGAATAGGTGAGGTTCCACGTAGAGGTCACGGCCGTACTGCTGACTCTCAGTTAGTGATTGGTCCGTCACGAGGAGATCCCACTCCTGTTGACGGATCTCGCCGAGACTTTCAATCACGCGAGATGTCGGACACAGTTCGAGGAGCGCGGCGACTACGTCGCTCTTTCCCTGGAATCCTTTAATGAGCAACCTCGGGCGCGGACTGGTGTTAACGACAGCGCCGAGCGATACGTTCTGAACCATCGTTCTCTCCTGGGGATCTACGTGGCTCCCATTTTGCACAGTCACAGACTCCCGCACCCATGCTTTTGATCTGTCAGTCGGGACGTAGGTCGACTCTGCGTGGCCACACGGGTGGAGATCGAGGTCCGCAAGTGACCGCGGCTCGGCCCCCTTGCGGTGGTACGGCAGCAAGCAAGGCCAACTACCTAGGCAGTCACCTGCTCTGTACCGTGAGGCAGGCCCCTACAACCTCGCAGGAGGCAGCACGTAATGCGTGGTCTTGGAGATCACCTCAGCATCGGTGAACGCATCGCCTTCTACCGGAAGCGTCGCGGCTACACGCAAGAGGTGCTCGCCGGTCTGGTCGGGCGTAGCACAGACTGGTTGGCGAAGATCGAGACGGGGCGCCGGAAGCCTCCCCGGATCGACATGCTCGCGGAGCTGTCGCGCATCCTGCGCGTCTCCCTCGGGGACCTGCTCGGTCAGACGGTGCTCATGGAGGACGAAAAGCAGCAGGACGACGTTCCGGCAGTACGCGACGCGCTCATGAGCCCGCGCCGGCTGTCCCGTCTGCTCTTCGGCCCCGAGGCTGAGGCGCAGCTCCCTACACCTGCGCCCGTTGCCGTGCGTGTGGAGCAGGCGTGGAACGACTATCAGAGTGGGCGTCTCGGCAGCGTCATCACCGCACTGCCCGCGCTGCTCCAGACTGCGCAAGAGCTGGAGGAGCGAGCCGCGCGGCGCGGCGATGACAGTAGCGACTGCTGGGCAGTGTCCGCCCGTACCCACCACCTCGCAGCAACGACCCTCGCGAAGATCGGTGAATCGGACATCTCGTGGCTTGCTGCCGAGCGCGCGATGCGTGCCGCAGACGAGTCTGACGACCCGCTCGTACTGGCATCCGCCGCACGGTCCGGCACACACGCGCTACTGGCCAACGGCCGTTACGACGACGCGTTGGAACTGGGCAACACGGCCGCCGCGTGGCTCTCGTCTCGGGTGACCGACAACGACCCTGCGGCATTGAGCCTGCTGGGGATGATCCACCTGCGGGCCGCTGTCGCAGCGGCCCGCCACCAGGACCGATCCACCGCGGCCGGCCTGTTGGATCGAGCCGAAGAACTCGCGGAAGACCTCGGCTCAGACGAAAACTACTGGCAGACGGGGTTCGGGCCCACGAACGTGCTGCTGCACCGCTTGTCCATCGAGCTAGACCTCGACAACGTGGCGTACGTGGTCGAGCACGGCCGCATCAACGTCGACCACATGCCGCAAGAGCGGAGCGTGTCCCACCGGATCGACTTCGCGCGCGCCCTGTCGCTCGCCGGCCGCGGTGACGATGCGTTCCAGGAACTTCGGACCGCTGAGCGCACCTCCCCCCAGCTCGTACGCAACAATCCCAGGGTTCGCGAGACGCTGCGGGACCTGATCAAACAGTCACCGGTGACGGGCGGCTCGCGCTCCTCTGAGGTGTTCGTGATGGCACAACGGTGCAGGGCGGTGCAGTGAGTTCGAGCAAGCGCGGGGTGCTGGGAGTTGTGGGGTCGGCGGCCGGTGGCGTGGAGGGCCTCCGGACGAATCTTGTCGAGCCGGCGATGAGCCAGGGTTGGCAGGTGGCCGTAACCCTGACCCCAAGCGCCGGTCAGTGGCTTCGGGTGAGCGGGGAAGTCGAGCAGCTGGAGAAGCTGACCGGGCTGCCGGTCCGGGACCAACCGAGGTTTCCGGGAGAGGCTCGACCGCACCCACCGGTTGACTGCTACGTAGTCGCTCCTGCGTCCGCCAACACGGTCGCCAAACTTGCGACGGGCGTGATGGACAACCAGGCGCTGACGCAGGTCTGCGAGGCGATCGGCACCCTTGGTCTGCCCGTCATCGTCTTCCCAAGGGTGAACGCTGCGCACGCCCGGCATCCGTCGTGGCAACATCACATCGACACTCTCCGGGCGGGAGGCGTGCACTTGGTCTACGGGCCGGAGGTGTGGCCGCTGTACGAGCCTCGGGAGGCGCCGGCAGGGCGTGAACTTCCCTGGGCAGCGGTGCTGAGCACTGTGGATCAGGTCACGCGGTGACGCTCATTCAACCCTTCTGACCTGCAAGAAAGATGGACCCGGACAGTCTGTCCGGGTCCACTGTTGTTTCCGGCTGCACGCTGGAGACATGCCAGGGATCAACGAGCTGGAAGGCCTGACTCTTGCCGAACTCGCGCTGGTGCAAGCGAGTCTGAGTGAGGCCCGCGCCAACGCCGAACGATTGCTGAGGCGTGCGGACAAACTCACGAAGAAGATGGAGTCTCGCCTTCTACGAGCCGCTCAAGGCGATCAAGCCGCTCTCCGAGTACGCGGAGAGTGTCGTGGATCGCGTTCAGCTCCGCCGCCAACGCGGTGAATGTTGGGCTGCTGCCGGGCTCAGAACCGAGAGGTGCGGAGGGGTCGCGAACGAACGTTCCACGCCCCTGCTGGGTGAGAATCAGCCCTTCATCACGTAGCTGACCGTACGCACTCTGCACGGTCATGAGCTGCACACCGAGATTCTTGGCGAGCGCGCGGGCGGCCGGAAGGCGGTCACCCGGCTGGTACTCGCGATCGGGGCCCGTGATCTTCGCGCGGAAATCCGCCGCGATCTGCTTGGCCGTGGGCGATGTCTTGGGCGCTTCGGCGCTCTGATCCATGCCTTCGAGAGTATCCGGACCTAGGTCAATCTCAGGTCCCTCGATCGAACCGCTTGACAGCCAGATTGACCTAGGTCAATCTGAGGTCACGCCGGACGGGACAGCCCGACAGGAAGGCGGCCACGGCCGCACGCCTCGGGCCCTGGGCTGGTCGTTGCTTGAGAACTCAACAGCGTGATGAGGTCGCCGCCTCCTCCGATAAGGCGGCCGGCGCGGGGCCACGGCGCCCGCGCACCCCTCGACCATTCCGCAGCTCACATCTGCGGCCGGTTGCCTCCGCTGCTCGTCTCGTACGAGCAGCGCTGAGGGGAGCCGGAATCGACTCCAACGGCAAGCGGCTCCCGGGGTGCCTCCCGGGAGCCGCGTTAGGGCCGTTCCTCGCTGGAAGGAACCACGACCCATGGAACACATCGTCACTGTTCAGGACGCTGTTACCGCGTTCGCTCCGTGGATGGAACCGACCGTCGCTGAGCTGAACGCAATCGAGCAGGAGATGCCCGTCATCCTGGCCGACGTCGACCTGTTGGACGCGCACATCACCACCCTGGACCGCGTCCCGACCGAGCTGGACGAACGGCGTATCCGCCGGGCCCGGCGCCGGGCGCTCGCCGCCCGGGTCGCGCTGGTCAACCGCGCGGCCGGTACGAGCCTGCCCGGAGGTGCGGCGTGACGCTGGACGACCTCTCGGTCTCGCTGCGGGCGCTGCGGCTGCTGGCCGTGGACTTCCCGCACCTGCCCGCTCCCGACGTGACCGTGTCTCCCGTCTTCCCGGAGTGGCTGCGGCTGTCCTTTCACGACTCCTCAGAGGGGAGCTTCGCCGCGTTCGAGCAGTGGCGTACCGCGCTGCGGATCGCCCCGGATGCGGTCGGCTACGGCACCCAGAGCGACGGCCGTACCCGCGTGCTGAAGGCAGAGGGCCGGTTCGCTGGCGCGGTGATCGTCCTGACCGGCTTCGCGGACGTCGCGGTGACCGGCACGGCCCCGGCGGGGCAGGCGGGAGGTGCCCGGTGAAGGCGAAGACCGTTCTGCCGGCTGTCGCGATGACGGCCGTGTCCATGGTCCTGACCCTGGCCGTGGTCGTGATGTGGCTGGGCACGGCGGTGCCGTGGCCGGTCGCTCTGGTCGTCGGTCTCGGTATCGACGGGGGATGGCTGGCCACGCTCGCCTACGAACGCCGCCTGGCCGCGCAGGGCGACCACAATCCCACCGTGACCGCGGTCGGCTGGTCGTTTGGGCTCATGGCGACGGGGGTCCTGGTCGCCCACGCCCTGACTGCCGACCACTCTGGGGCGTGGCTGGCTGTGGCGTGGCTGCCGATCGCGGCTAAGGCCCTGTGGCTCGTGCACAGCCTGTGGGAGCGCACGGCGCTCACCCCGCTCGCGCTGGACGCGATCCGCGGTATCCAGCAGGAAGCGCGGGACGAAGCGGCCGTGGCCCGCGCCCGGCTGCGGGCGGAAGCGGCCACCGAGGAGACCCGGCTGACGGCCGTGACGGAAGCCGGTGCCCGCGTCGCACGCGTCCAGGCACAGACCGCGCAGAGGCTCGCGGGGGCGTGGTCGACGCTGGAGACGGCCCGCAAGGGTGAGGAGACCGGCAGGGCGCTGACCAGCGTGACGGCCCCCGTCACGTCCGGCGTCACACCCCGCTGGGAACTCCCCGTGTGGGGGCCCACCGAGCAGGTACCGGCGCTGGAGACGGGAGCGCCGGCCCTGTCGGATGATGCGTTGGACAGGCTCGTTCACGACATCCGGCACAGCCAGACCCCGCCCCTGTCGTACCGCGAGATGGCTGCCCGCTTCCGGGCCGCCGGCCACTCCGCGAGTGAGGTGCGGTTGCGGGCCGCGTGGAAGCGCGTCGCGTGATGGCCGCGCTGCCGGTCTACCAGTGGCGGCTCGCCCCGGACGGCTACGCCACCCGCCGCCAACTGCGTGCCCGTGGCCTGCGGCCCGGTGGTCAGGAGGTGGCGGCGCAGCTCGAACGGCCGCGCCGCCGCCGGGGCCCGCTGGTCGCCTACCTCTACCGCATCGACCTGGCCAAGCCGGTCCGTCCCATGACGCCGGCCCGGTGGGCGGCGCTCACCAGGGCCAACGCCGCCCGCCGCACCTGCCCCGCCTGCGGTCGTGACGCCGGCTACGTCATCCCCGTGTCGCTCGGCAGGTGCGTGCCGTGCGCCTACCCCGAGCAGTACGCCGCCTGAAGTCCCGGCGGGGCCCGTTCGCCCACCTCCTACAGCGACGGACCGGGCCCCGCCTTCCCTCTGCGAGAGAAGGACGTCTCAGTGAAGCATCCCGACGACGATGAACTGTTCAACCGGCTGGAAGCCGAGATGGCTGCCGGCCACGGCGCCGACGTGGTCGACCTGGACAAGGCCCGCGCCGCCCGCGAACCGGCCCCCACCATCCCCGGCCCGGAGCCGACCGACCCGGACACGCCGGTCATGGTCGACCAGCCCGCCCCCACGGCGACCGGTCCCGGCTACCTCGGTCGGCTCGCCAGCGCTCGCCGCCGCGCGGTCGTACCGGTCTGGCTGAAGTCCGTAGCGGAGCTGCGCACCGCCGCCGGGTGGGTGGCCCGGCACTACGCCCACGCCGCCGGCTACCACGCGCTCCGTGCCCCGGTCTACGCCGCCCGTCTCGCCTTCCAGGCCCCGGCCGGCGCCGCCCGGTTCGTTGGGGGCACGATGCGGTGGGTGGCCGACCGCGAGGGCGAACCGGTCCGGCTCGCCGCCGTGCGGCGGGAGGACGCTGCCGAGTACCTGAAGCTGTCGCGGCAGCGTGACGGACGGGTCCGGCTGCGGACCCTGGTCGCCGCGCTCGCGCTGTTCACCGGCCTCGGTCTCGCGCTCGCCCTGTACGTCCTGGCCCCCGACTGGCTGCAAGCCGTCTCCGTCGGCGCGGTCGTGCTCGCCCTCGGGGCGGCCGGCCGCAAGGCAGACGCCCCGGTCGTGCACCGGGCCGTGGAACTGCCCAAGGCCACCAAGCTCACCAGTGACATCGTCCTCCGCGCCCTTGGGGCACTCGGCATCCCCGCGATCAATCAGGCGCAGGCCAAGGGGCGGGACGGATTCGAGTTCACCACCCCCATCACCCGCGACGGCCCCGGCTGGCGCGCAGAGGGCAACCTGCCCTACGGCGTCACGGTCACGGACATCATCGAACGCCGCGAGCGGCTCGCCTCCGGTCTGCGCCGCCCGCTGGGGTGCGTGTGGCCCGAAGCGGTGCCGGATGAGCACACCGGGCACCTGGTGCTGTGGGTCGGAGACCAGGACATGTCCCGCGCCTCTCAGCCGGCGTGGCCGCTGCTGAAGTCCGGGAGCGTGGACCTGTTCAAGCCGGTCGCCTACGGCACCGACCAGCGCGGCCGGTGGACCGAGGTCACGCTCATGTACATCGCGGGCGTCATCGGCGCCATCCCCCGCATGGGCAAGACGTTCCTGCTGCGTCTGCTGCTGCTCATCGCGGCACTCGATCCGCGTGCTGAGCTGCACACCTACGACATGAAGGGCACCGGCGACCTCGACCCGGTGGGCAACGCGGTCGGCTACCGGCACGCCGCCGGCGACGACGACGAACCCGTGCAGTACGCCCTGGACGACTTCCGCGCCCTGCGCGAGGAACTGCGCCGCCGCACGAAGGTGATCCGCTCCCTGCCCCGGGACATCTGCCCCGAGTCCAAGGTGACGTCCGCACTCGCGGACAAGCGGTCGTTGGGCCTGCAACCGATCGTGGTCGGGGTCGATGAGTGCCAGGTCCTCTTCGAGCACCCCGAACACGGCAAGGAGTTCGAGGAGATCATCACCGACCTGGTCAAGCGCGGACCCGCCACCGGCATCGTCGTGTTGCTGGCCACGCAGCGCCCGGACGCCAAGTCGCTGCCCACCGGCATCAGCGCCAACGCCTCCGCGCGGTGGTGCCTGAAGGTCATGGGCCAGCTGGAGAACGACATGGTCCTGGGCACCTCCGCCTACAAGCGCGGCGTGCGCGCGACCATGTTCGCCTGGGGAGACAAGGGCATCCACTACTTCGTGGGCGAGGGGTCCGACGCCCGTATCGTCCGCTCCGTCTACGTCGACGCCGGCGGCGCCGAAGCCATCGCAGCCCGCGCCCGCCGCGCCCGCGAAAAGGCCGGACTGCTCGCCGGCCACGCCCTCGGAGAGGCACCGGAGCCGACCACAGCCGCCTACGACCTGCTCGCGGACATCCTCGCCGTGGTCCCGGCCAAGGAGGCCAAGGCGTGGTCGGAAACCATCGTGACCCGGCTCGCGGACCTGCGCCCCGAGGTCTACGACGGATGGGACCCCGACGCGCTCGCCACCGCCCTCAAGCCGCACGGCATCTCCACCATCCAGGTCGGGCGCCGCGTCGACGGCAAGGTCGTCAACCGGCGCGGAGTCGACCGCTCCCACATCACCACCGCGATCGCGGAGCGTGACGGAAAGCGGGACGCGGGCTGACACTCCGGGGCCGCTAACGATAGCGGCACACCCCGCTAACGTTAGCGGCCCCGCTAGCGCCCCAAACCGCCTCTGATCAGGCCGCTAGCGGATAGCGGCCCACCTGCGCCAATCCCCGAAACCCCGCCAGGAAGGGCCCCACATGACCTCCGCCCTGCTCGCTATCACCCTCATACTCGCCATCACACTCTGTTACGCCTCTTTGTGTGCGGTGTCGCCGTTCGGTGACTGCCGCCGCTGCCGTGGCATGGGCCACGCCCTCAAAACCGACCGCAAGGGCCGCATGAAGCGCGGCAAGGACTGCCGCCGCTGCCACGCCACCGGCAAGCGCATCCGCACCGGCCGCTGGCTCTACAACCGCTGGGCCCGCATCTACCGCGCCGGCACCGACTGAGCATGCGACCGGCGACCGCCCGTCATGAGACGGACCCCGCTCCGAGCGGGAGCTAGGCGGGCGCGGTCGCCGGTCAGGCGCCCCAAGCTTGCCAGCACCCGGGGCCCCGCAAGCGTATCCACCCCTCTGCCTCGCCCGAAAGCGAGTTCCTCGTGCTGTTCAACATCTCCGCCGTGCTGCTGTTCGGCGTCGCATCCGTCTTCGCGGTCAGGACCAGGTCCGCCGGTGGCGGCGCCGCCATCGTGCTGTTCCTGTTCGGGTTCTTCGCCGCCGGCACCGGCGCCTACGAGCCCATCCACAACCTCGTGCAGGCATCCGCCGACGCCCTGTCCGCCCTCGGCAACTGAAAGGACACCGCCACCGTGAACGACCCCACCCACCGGACCGCGCCCCTCGTGGTCCACCACCCCACCCCGGTCATCCCCGCCGCCCCCGCGGCGCCGGTCATCCCCGACCAGCCGTGCCACGTCCCGGCCGTGGCGAGCGTCGTCCTGCCGGACGGCCGTGTCGTCACCGGCTACGCCGTGGCTCCGGCTCAGCCCGAACCGGTCGCCGCCAAGCCGGCCGTATCCCGCACGGCCGTGAACGTCGCCCTCGGAGGCGTCGGGTTCCTCGCGGTGTGCGGCGGTCTGCTGCTGCTCACCTCGTTCATCGCGGCCCTGACCGCGTTCATCGGCCAACTCATCATCCTGGCCGCCGTGATCTTCGGCGGCTGGATCGCGGTGCAGGTCTTCAGCGCAAGCGGCCACCAGGGCGGGACCACGGTCAACATCCGCAAGGCCGTGATCAAGCGCAACCACTTCCACGGCTGACCATAGGAGATCACTGCATGTTCGAAGACGAGTACTGCGACGAGTGCGGCGACTACGGATGCCCCGGCCACTTCCTGTGTGACGAGTGCTCCGGCGACATCTGCAACGAGTGCAGCGGCTGCGACTGCCCCGACAGCTACTGCCCCGGCCCTATCGCTCACATGACCGGCAACGACTTCTAGCTACGCCAAGGGCGGCCCCCGATTCCGCCAAGAACACCGGGGCCGCCCTTGTCCACCTGCCACCCACGTGACCTGTGGAGGTCTCCCAGCATGACGCAACCGACCCCCACCCGACGAGTGCCGGATAGCTTCCGGCCGCTCCGGGTCTTGGACACCGCGCTCAGCCTGGCAGCGTCCGGCCTGCCGGTACTGCCCCTGCGCCGGGGCAAGGTCCCGTTCGGCAACTGCCCCACGTGCGCGGACAACGCGTGCGGCGGCCGGCCGAACATGAAGACCCCGGGCCCCTGCGACTGCCCCGGCGTCTGCCACGCGTGGGCCGCCGCCACCACCGACCGGGCAGTCATCGTCTCCCGTCCGTGGGCAGCGGCGTGGCGCCGGGCGGTGTGCGTGGCCTACCACCCCGGCGCCGCCGGGCTGACGGTGGTGGACTTGGACGACGCGGACGCCATCGCGTGGGCCCGTGCCGCTCTGCCCGCCACACGCACCGTGCCGACCACGCGCGGTGAGCACTGGATCTACCGGGGCACCATGGCCTCACACAACGCGGTCCGGCCCGGCGTCGACATCAAGTCCTGCATGTCGTACGCCCGCTACCTCGGACCCGGCACCGGCCACATGGCCGACCTGCCGGACGCCGTGCGCGCCCTCGCGGCGAAGAAGCCTTCCCCGGCCCGGTCGGCACCGCCCGCCGGCACCGTACCCGCAGGGACCGGCGCCGGGGCGTGCCCACACCGCACGCCCGCCTACCTGGAACGCGGCATCGCGATGGCCGTGCAGCGCATCACCGAGGCACGTAGTGCGGTGCACGCGAGCGTGTACCGGACGTTTCTCGCGGTGCTGTCCAGGCACGGTCGGTGCGGCTGCCTGACCGATGCGCACGTCGCCCGGCTGTTCGCCGCCGCGCAGGCCAAAGGCGAGACGGCCCGGCACTGCACGGACGCGTGGACCAACGCCCGTACCACGTTGGGACTGTGAGCCATGGCCGACGACGACAAGCCCCCCGCGCGGGACGTCATCGCGGGCTACGCACAGGAGCACTTCCGGTACTTCCGCACCGCTGACGGGACCGTGTACGCGCAGAGGAACGGCCACCCCGTGGCCCGCCCGATCCGCTCCCAGGGCACATCGGGCAGCCATCGGCAGGAACTCATGGTCGGGCTCTTCCGCGACGGACACGGCGTCTTCAACGGCACCGCCTTGAAGGAGGCACTCGACTTGATCGAGGCACTCGCACTGAGCCAGGACGTACAGCCCGTACACATCCGCGTGGCGCCGGGGTTCGACGGGGCGACCTGGCTGGACCTGGGACGCGACGACGGGCAGTCGGTCCGTATCCACCCCACCGGATGGGACATCCGCACCCCCGACCCGGCAGAGGTCTGCTGGCGCCGCACGCAACTCACGGGCGAGTTGCCCCTGCCTGCCAAGGACACCGACGGCAAGGGCATCGATCTCCTGCTCAGGCTGTGCAACTTCGCCAACGCCGAGACCGAGTGCCTGGCCATCGCGTGGCTGATCGGCTGCCTGGAACCGTCCGTTCCCGTCCCCGCCCCGTTCCTCACCGGCCCCCAGGGCGCGGGCAAGTCGACGGGCGGGCGGATGCTCGTACGGATCATCGAGGGCATGAGCGGCGACCTGCGCCGGGCCCCGAAGGATGAGGAAAACCTGATCGCGGCCGTGGCCGCCGGCTGGGTCACCGCCCTGGACAACCTCTCCCACCTCGCCCCCGACCTGTCGGACGCGATGTGCTGCATCGTCACCGGGGCCGAGACCGTCAAGCGCGCCCTGTACACCGACGGAGACGTCGTCCGGGCCCGCTACCGCCGCCCCCTGCTGCTGACCGGCATCGACGTCGGGGTGATCCGGCCCGACCTTGCCGAACGGCTCCTGCCGCTCCGGCTGGAACGCCCCAGCGTCCGGCGCACCGAAGCGGAGCTGTGGGCGGAGTACGCGCAGGCCTTGCCCGTGATCCTGGGGTCCTTGCTCGACCTCACGGTCAAGGTCCGTGCGGCAGAGGCGGACATCCCGACCGACCTGCGGATGGCCGACTTCGCGCACCTGTGCGCGCAGCTCGACGCGGCCACCGGGTTCGGTGCGCTCGCCGCCTACCGGGCCAGCCTGGACGACCTCAACGACGACGTGATCGAGGGCGACTTGTTGGCGCAGACCGTCCTGAAGTACGCCGCGGGCCTCGCTCCGGGCGCAGAGGAGCGGATGACGTCCGCCGAGTGGCTGCACGCCCTCACGGGCCTCTACAGCGGCGAGGACTGCCGCCCCCTTCCAAAAGGCTGGCCCACCACCGGCAAGGTGCTCTCAGACCGCCTCAAGCGCCTTCAGCCCACCCTCGCCGCCCGGGGCGTCCTCATCGACTGGGGACGCACCAAAGCGGCCCGGTACATCGAGATGGCCCGGCCTCCGGCCCCGCCGCCGGCACACGAGCAGGAACCGGCATTCTGACCACCGGCCCCCTGCCGGTGGCCACAAGCAAGAGGAGCACCCCGCCCCCGAGTGCTCCTCTTGCTGTTCGGCGGCAACGCCGCCCTGCAATGGTCGCGCCGCGAAGCGGCTCCTTCTTCACGCCCTGAGCCGCACCACAACAGAGACCACCACCTCTCTTGTCCGAAGGAAAGAGACGCTGCGTCACCTGCGTCACCCACGGACGGCAAACGCCCCGTGACCTGCCCAGAGAGCGGTGACGCAGACGGGCGGCGGATGCGTCACCCCGCGTCACCCGCGTCACCGGTGACGGAAGCCTGCGTCACCGGGTGACGCACCCCGAAAATCCCTGCGTCACTCAAACCGGCAGGTCAGAACCCTGAATGACGCAGATGACGCGGTGACGCAGAAATCCGCACCTCGGACAGACGCGGCCCTTCCTGCTTGGAGGCCCTATGGCAAAGCCGACAGATCCTGATCCCCGCGCCACCCTCCGAAGCGGTCTCCCGGACCGGTACCTCACGCCTGACGACATCGCCGAGATGTTCGAGGTGCCTCTGGAGACCGTCTACCAGTGGCGCAAGAAGCGCACCGGCCCGCGCGGCTTCCGCATCGGCAGGCACCTTCGCTACGACCCCGCCGACGTCCGGGCCTACGTCGACCAGCGCAAGCACGCCGAAGCCGCTGCCTAACCGGATATCCACCACTCAGCAGGGAGAGCCGTACGGCGGCTCTCCCTGCCGCATGTCGAGAGGATCACTGCCTGATGGCAGGCCATATCCAGGATCGGTGGTACAAAACCGAGCCCGACGCCGCCGGCAAGCCCCGCCGCGTACGCACGGACCGCTACGGCACCGGGATGCGCTACCGCGCCCGCTACATCGGCCCCGACGGAACCGAGAAGAGCAAGTCATTCCCCGACGGACAGAAGCGACTGGCTGATCAGTGGCTCGCCCACATTGAGGCGGACATGTCTCGGGGACAGTACGTGGACCCCGCTGCGAGCCGAGTGACGTTCCGGCAGTACGCCGAGAAGTGGCTGAACACGCAGACGACCGACATGACCACGCGAGAGTCCGTGGAGTCCGCGATCCGCGGTCACGCGATCCCCTACCTGGGACCGCGACCACTCGGCTCGTTCAAGCCGGAACACATCCGGGATTGGCTCAGCGAACTGGAACGGGCTGTCCCTGCGTCGTCGTACCGGCGCGTGATCTACAACAACGTGTCGACGGTCCTGAATGCGGCCGTGGACGACGGACACCTGTCGAAGAACCCGTGCCACGCGCAATCAGTGCGCCCGCCTGCTGCGGGCACTGGTCGCGTTGTGCCGTGGAGTGCGGGGCGCGTCTTCGCCGTACGAGCTGCGCTGCCGGAGCGGTACCGCGCGATGGTCGACCTCGGAGGCGGATGCGGACTCCGGCAAGGGGAAATCTTCGGGTTGCCTGTCGATGCCATCGGCTTTGACTCCGGATGGCTGCACATCGCGAACCAGGTGAAGGTGACCAAGGAGGGTCTCGTGTTCGCACCGCCGAAGCGAAACAAGATCCGTGACGTTCCCCTGCCGAACCGCGTGGCACATGTCCTCAAGGAACACATGGAGGTGTTTCCCCCAGTAGAGATCACCTTGCCGTGGCTCCGGGTGGATGGCCCGCCCGTCACGAAACGGCTGCTATTCACCCGGCTGGACGGTGCGGGGGCAGTTCGGCGTACCGATTTCAACGACCGCGCATGGAAGCCTGCTCTCGTGGCCGCCGGGGTGATCCCCGCGCCGAAGCCGGGGGAGCGTTACCAGGCTGCCCGCGAACACGGCATGCACGCTCTCAGGCACTTCTACGCCTCGGTCCTCCTGGATGCCGGCGAGAACGTCAAGGCGCTGAGCAACTACCTGGGACACAACGATCCGGGGTTCACGCTCCGGGTCTACACGCACCTCATGCCGAGCAGCGACGCTCGGGCCCGGAAGGCCGTGGACGGCATGTACGAGGGCACCGATCCGGCCCCGGACGGCCCAGAGACGGCCCAAGAGCGGTGACACGCGCTGGGGCCGACGGTCCGCGACCGTCGGCCCCATCCGCTGAACCAGCGGGAAAACCGATCTGACCTGCGCTTACAGCACCGGCAGGTTCTTCCGCAGCTCGAACGCCGTGACCTCGCTGCGGTACTCCTCCCACTCCTGGCGCTTGTTGCGCAGGAAGAAGTCGAAGACGTGTTCGCCGAGGGTCTCGGCGACCAGGTCGCTGCGGTCCATCAGGGTCAGGGCCTCGCCCAGGTTCTGCGGGAGGGGCTCGATGCCCAGCGCGCGGCGTTCGGCGTCCGAGAGGGCCCACACGTCGTCCTCGGCGCCCGGCGGCAGCTCGTAGCCCTCCTCGATGCCCTTCAGGCCGGCGGCGAGGAGGACGGCGTAGGTCAGGTAGGGGTTCGCGCCCGAGTCGATGGAGCGGACCTCCACCCGCGCCGAGCCCGTCTTGCCCGGCTTGTACATGGGGACGCGGACCAGGGCGGAGCGGTTGTTGTGGCCCCAGCAGATGTACGAGGGCGCCTCGCCGCCGGCGCCCGCGGTGCGCTCGGCGCCGCCCCAGATGCGCTTGTAGGAGTTCACCCACTGGTTGGTGACCGCCGAGATCTCCGCGGCGTGCCGCAGCAGGCCCGCGATGAAGGACCGGCCGACCTTGGAGAGCTGGTACTCGGCGCCGGACTCGTAGAAGGCGTTGCGGTCGCCCTCGAAGAGGGAGAGATGGGTGTGCATGCCGCTGCCCGGGTGCTCGGAGAAGGGCTTGGGCATGAACGTCGCCTGCACGCCCTGCTCCAGCGCCACCTGCTTCATCACCAGGCGGAAGGTCATGATGTTGTCCGCCGTGGACAGCGCGTCGGCGTAGCGCAGGTCGATCTCCTGCTGGCCCGGCGCGCCCTCGTGGTGGGAGAACTCCACGGAGATGCCCATCGACTCCAGCATGGTGATCGCCTGGCGGCGGAAGTCCATGCCGATGTTCTGCGGGGTGTGGTCGAAGTAGCCGGAGTTGTCCGCCGGGGTGGGCACCGAGCCGTCGACCGGCTTGTCCTTCAGCAGGAAGAACTCGATCTCCGGGTGGGTGTAGAAGGTGAAGCCCGAGTCGGAGGCGCGGTTCAGGGCGCGCTTGAGGACGTAGCGGGGGTCGGCGAAGGACGGGGAGCCGTCCGGCATGAGGATGTCGCAGAACATCCGCGCCGTGCCCGGGGCCTCCGCGCGCCAGGGCAGGATCTGGAACGTCGACGGGTCCGGCTTGGCGATCATGTCGGACTCGTACACCCGGGCGAAGCCCTCGATGGCGGAGCCGTCGAAGCCGATGCCCTCGTCGAAGGCCTGCTCCAGCTCGGCCGGGGCCACCGCGACGGACTTCAGAAAGCCCAGCACGTCCGTGAACCACAGGCGTACGAACCGGATGTCCCGCTCCTCCAAGGTCCGGAGCACGAACTCCTGCTGCTTGTCCATCTTCCGCTTCCCCATCCTTGCTGGCCAGGTCGCTTGTCCCCGGTACCGCGGGAGGCGGTCGGGTACCCGAGCATGACACCACAGCGCCGTTTCGTACGCGTTGCGGAGGTGGCGTCCCGTACCGCTCTCTCCGCAGCGTAGAGGCCGTGTGTTCGATGAGGCCATTCCGGGTCCCCGGCGCCCCGGGCCCGGCTCACCCCATCGTGTCGGTCTGACGATTACACTGGCGGCGTGCCTCAACTACGACTCGCCCTGAACCAGATCGACGCCGCCGTCGGCGACCTGTCCGGCAACGCCGAGACCATCGTGCGCTGGACCCGGCACTCCGCCGAGCAGGGAGCGCACCTCGTGGCGTTCCCCGAGATGGCGCTGACCGGGTATCCCGTCGAGGACCTGGCCCTGAGGTCGTCCTTCGTGGAGGCCTCCCGCGCCGCCCTGCGCGCGCTCGCGGCGCGGCTCGCCGAGGAGGGCCTGGGGGAGCTGCCGGTCGTCGTCGGCTACCTCGACCGCAGCGAGACCGCCCAGCCGAAGTACGGCCAGCCGGCCGGGGCGCCGCAGAACGCGGCGGCGGTGCTGCACCGGGGGCAGGTGGTGCTCACCTTCGCCAAGCACCACCTGCCGAACTACGGCGTGTTCGACGAGTTCCGGTACTTCGTGCCCGGCGACACCATGCCCGTGGTGCGGGTGCGCGGCATCGACGTCGCGCTCGCCATCTGCGAGGACCTGTGGCAGGACGGGGGGCGGGTGCCGGCCGCGCGGTCCGCGAAGGCCGGGCTGCTGCTCTCCATCAACGCCTCGCCGTACGAGCGCAACAAGGACGACACGCGGCTGGAGCTGGTGCGCAAGCGGGCGCAGGAGGCCGGCTGCACCACCGCGTACCTCGCGATGATCGGCGGGCAGGACGAGCTGGTCTTCGACGGCGACTCGATCGTCGTCGACGCGGACGGGGAGGTCGTCGCGCGGGCCCCGCAGTTCTCCGAGGGATGCGTGGTGCTGGACCTCGACCTGCCCGCGGCGGCGCCGGACGCGCCGGGCGGGGTCGTGGACGACGGGCTGCGCATCGAGCGGGTGGTGCTCTCGCAGGAGCCGGTGGCGCCGTACGCGGCGGAGCTGAGCGGGGGGTACGCGGAGCGGCTCGACGACGACGAGGAGGTGTACTCGGCGCTGGTCGTGGGGCTGCGGGCGTACGTCGCGAAGAACGGGTTCCGGTCGGTGCTGGTCGGGCTGTCCGGGGGGATCGACTCGTCGCTGGTGGCGGCGATCGCGTGCGACGCGGTGGGCGCGGAGAACGTGTACGGCGTGTCGATGCCGTCCAAGTACTCGTCCGAGCACTCCAAGGACGACGCGGCGGAGCTGGCGCGGCGGACCGGGCTGAACTACCGGACGGTGCCGATCGAGCCGATGTTCGACGCGTACATGTCCTCGCTGGGGCTGACGGGGCTGGCGGAGGAGAACCTCCAGTCGCGGCTGCGCGGGACGCTGCTGATGGCGATCTCCAACCAGGAGGGGCACATCGTGCTGGCGCCCGGCAACAAGTCGGAGCTGGCGGTCGGCTACTCCACGCTGTACGGCGACTCGGTGGGGGCGTACGGGCCGATCAAGGACGTCTACAAGACATCGGTGTTCCGGCTGGCGGAGTGGCGCAACCGGGCGGCGCGGGAGCGGGGCCAGACGCCGCCGATCCCCGAGAACTCGATCACCAAGCCGCCGAGCGCGGAGCTGCGGCCGGGGCAGGTGGACACGGACTCGCTGCCGGACTATCCGGTGCTGGACGCGATCCTGGAGCTGTACGTCGACCGGGACCGGGGGGCCGACGAGATCGTCGCGGCCGGGTACGACCGGGAGCTGGTGACGCGGACGCTGCGGATGGTGGACACGGCGGAGTACAAGCGGCGGCAGTACCCGCCGGGGACGAAGATCTCGGCGAAGGGCTTCGGCAAGGACCGCCGGCTGCCGATCACCAATCGGTGGCGGGAGACGGGCTGAACGGCTGAAGGGCTGAACGGCTGAATGGCTGAGTTCTTGTTGCGGCGCGGCGGGCGGTGCCTGCCGCGCCGTTGCACGTGGCGAGCCGCGGACAGCCGGGTGTGGCGGTCTGCCGCTGGCCGGTCTCCGTCTGGCAGACGTAGCTGACAGCATGCCAGGATTCGTTCGTTTCCGGTCATGCATGCAAAAGGCATGGCCATGTGCGAGCAATAGGGGGGCTCATGTTGTCACGCATGCACCGACGTCTCTGCGCTGCCGGCTCCGCGTTACTGATGGCGGTCGGGCTGTTCGGAGCGGCGGGAGGCGGTCAGGCCGCCGCCCGGACCGCCGCGCGCGCTGCCGGAACGGCCGAGGCCGCGACCGGCGCGGCCGCCGTGCCGCCCATGGGCCCGCTCTTCAACAACCCCGCATCGAGCGACACCGCCCAGCAGTACGCCATCAGAAACCAGGTGCGGGCACTCGTCGCCGCCGCCGACCCCGGTTCCACCGTCCAGGTGGCGATGTATCACCTCTGGGACGAGACGGTCGCCCAGGAGCTGGCGTCCGCGCACACCGCGCGGGGCGTCGACGTGCGTGTCGTGCTGGACAGTACGACGCTCGACTACCCCGGTTCCTACAACGTCCTGAAGTCCGCTCTGGGCACCGACATCAGCCGGGGTTCTTACGTCACCCTGTGCCGCACGGGGACCTCCTGCCTGGGGTCCACCGGCAAGGGCATCAACCACAACAAGTTCCTGCTCTTCAGCAGCCTGGACGGGGGCGCGGCCCGGCAGGTGGTGCTCCAGACCACCTCCAACCTCACTCCGTCGAACTACTCCCGCTTCTGGAACAGCGCGGTGAGCGTGGCCGGCAACGCCGAGCTGTACTCGGCGTACACGTCCTACTTCGGCAAGCTCGCCAGGCAGGACCGGGCCGACTGGAGCTACACCTACGCCAACGCGGGGGCGTACAAGGTGTACTTCTTCCCGCGCGCGGGAAGCACGGCGGACACCGACACCGTGGTCAACGCGCTCGACAACGTCAGCTGCACGTGGTCCGATGCGAGCGGCTCGCACCGTACCGCCATCCGGGTCGCCATGCTGAAGATCACCCGTCAGGCGGTCGCGGACAAGCTGCGCTCCCTCGCGGCGGCCGGATGCACGGTCGACATCGTCTACAGCCAGACCGACACGGGCACGTGGAACGCCCTGCACGGTCAGACCCGTCTGACCACCCGCTGCTACCAGCACGACCACGACGCGAATCCGGACACGCCCAACCGGATCGTGCACTCCAAGAACATGATGATCGACGGTATGTACGCGGGCGCCCGCCACCGGCTTGTCTTCACCGGGAGCCACAACTGGAGCGGGCCCGCGCTGCGGGACAACGACGAGGCCATGCTCCGCATCACGACGCCGTCCGTGTACGACGCGTTCACCGCCAACTTCACCCAGGTCCGCGCCGCCGCCCAGCCCGGCACGGCGGACAACGTGGCAGCCTGCCGCTGACACCCCGCGCCTGCGGCGCCTGAGCGGGCGGTCGGGGGCGGGGGTGTGCGTCGGGGTGCGCCGCCGCGGGTGGATGCCCGCGGCGCCACTGCGGCTCCGGCGGGGGTGCGCGTAGCGCCTTCGCTGTGGCGGGTGGTACGGGGGCGCCTGCGGGCAGCCGCCCAGGCTCCGTCACCGCTCCCGCCCCGCACAGCCGTGCCTCCCCCAGTGCCTGAACGGCCTGGGAGGTGCCCCCAGGGCGGCACGGGTGGGCGCTGGGGGGTGCCCCCTCTGGGGGAGGCACCCCGTCACGCCGGGCTGCGCGGTGCCCCCGGCGTCAGCCCTGCGGGGCGTCGCCCCGGGACTTCAGCTGGGCCAGGAGTTCGTGCAGGGGTTCCGTCGCGCGGCGGCGGTACTCCTGGACCGCCCACCCGTTGCCGTCCGGGTCCGTGAAGTACATGAACGTCGCCCCGTCGTCCGGCGCGTACCGGACCGGCTCGGAGATCTCCAGGCCGCGGGCGACCAGCTCCGCGCGGGCCGCCTCGATGTCGGCGACACACAGCTGGAGGCCCTGGTAGGAGCCGGGCGCCGGTTTCGTCTGGCCCCGGGTCAGGTCCCAGATGGCGTCGCCGAGGGCGATCGAGCAGCCGGAGCCGGGAGGCGTCAGCTGGACGATGCGCATGCCCGGCATCACCTCCTGGTCGATGTCGACGTGGAAGCCGACCTTGTCGCGGTAGAAGTCCCGGGCGCGGTCGATGTCGGTCACCGGCAGCGGGATCACTTCGAGGGTCATGTCCATGGGGCATCCTCCATCGGCGTCGTCACCTGAACCGCCACCGCCTCCGGTTGAACGGCTCCCCCCACCGAAGCCGAAAACGGTGTGCGGCGCCACCGAGTTCCGCCACGGCGAGCCGGGCCGCCGCCTCGGGCCGGGGATGTGCGGTCGCCGGGTGTGCGGTCGCCGACGGGTCGCTGCGACGCGGGTCGAGCAGGGTGCGGGGCGGCGTCTCGGTCATGGTGCGTCTCCTCGTGACGTACGGAAGACTCCCGGCGTCCCCGGAACTCATCGCGGCCCGAACGCGCCGGTCCCGTTAGGCTCTGGCCAGGACGACCTTGATCCGACGGGAGGCCGGGGATGACGGCGCCGGGGCGCAGGAGCAGCACCTTCACCCGACTGCTGCGGCACGGTTTCACCGACCCCTCGGCCGCCGAGCGGCTGCTGGACAGCGTGGAGCTGGCCCCGGTCCGCAACGACCCGGTGCTGCTGGAGGCCCTCGGCGCCACCGCCGACCCGGATCTCGCCCTGCACGGCGTGGTGCGGCTGCTGGAGGCCCAGCCGGGGCCCACCGAGCGGCGTGAGCTGCTGGACACCCTGATAGCGGCCAAGCCGCTGCGCGACCGGCTGCTGGGCGTGCTCGGCGCCTCCGAGGCGCTCGGCGACCACCTCGCCCGGCACGCGGGGGACTGGCGGGCCCTCGTCATGTACGAGCCGCAGGACCTGCACCGCGGGGTGGAGGAGTTCGAGCGCGGGCTGGCCGAGGCCGGCGACCCCGTGGCGCTGCGCGTCGCCTACCGGCGCTGCCTGCTGTCCATCGCCGCCCGGGACGTCTGCGGCACCATCGACGTCGCCGAGACCGCCGCCGAGCTGGCCGACCTGGCCACCGCCACCCTGCGGGCCGCACTGACGCTGGCCGGGCAGGCGGCGCCGGAGGACGCCGCCGTGTGCCGGCTGGCGGTGATCGCCATGGGCAAGTGCGGCGGCGACGAGCTGAACTACGTCTCCGACGTCGACGTCATCTTCGTCGGCGAGGCCGTCGACGGGGCCGACGAGGCCACGGCGCTGCGGGCCGCCACCCGGCTCGCCTCGCACCTGATGCGGATCTGTTCGGAGACCACCGTCGAGGGGTCGATCTGGCCGGTCGACGCCAACCTGCGGCCCGAGGGCCGCAACGGGCCGCTGGTGCGCACCCTCAGCAGCCATCTGGCGTACTACCAGCGCTGGGCCAAGACCTGGGAGTTCCAGGCGCTGCTCAAGGCCCGCCCGGTGGCCGGCGACGCCGAGCTGGGACAGGCCTACGTGGCGGCGCTCCAGCCGCTGGTGTGGCAGGCCGCCGAGCGGGAGAACTTCGTCGCCGACGTGCAGGAGATGCGCCGTCGGGTGGTGGAGAACATCCCCGTCCGGGAGGTCGACCGGCAGCTGAAGCTGGGCCCGGGCGGGCTGCGCGACGTCGAGTTCGCCGTGCAGCTGCTCCAGCTCGTGCACGGGCGGGCCGACGCCTCGCTCAGGAGCGGCACCACCCTGGAGGCGCTGAAGGCGCTGGCCGCCGGCGGGTACGTCGGGCGGGCGGACGCCGCCCAGCTCGACGAGGCCTACCGGTTCCTGCGCTCCATGGAGCACCGGATCCAGCTGCACCGGCTGCGGCGCACGCACCTGGTGCCCGAGGACGAGGCCGATCTGCGGCGGCTCGGACGGTCGCTGGGGATGCGCACCGACCCCGTCAGCACGCTGCTGCGCGAGTGGCGGCGGCACGCCTCCGTGGTGCGCCGGCTGCACGAGAAGCTGTTCTACCGGCCGCTGCTCGACGCCGTCGCCCAGCTCGCCCCCGGCGAGGCCCGGCTGAGCGCCGAGGCCGCCCGGGAACGGCTGGTCGCGCTCGGGTACGCCGACCCCGCCGCCGCGCTCCGGCATCTGGAGGCGCTGGCCTCCGGGGTCAGCCGCAAGGCGGCCATCCAGCGGACGCTGCTGCCGGTGCTGCTGGGCTGGTTCGCGGACTCGGCCGACCCGGACGCCGGGCTGCTCAACTTCCGGAAGGTGTCGGACGCGCTGGGCAAGACGCCCTGGTACCTGCGGCTGCTGCGGGACGAGGGCGCGGCGGCCGAGAACCTCGCCCGGGTGCTGTCCGCCGGGCGGCTCGCGCCCGACCTGCTGATGCGGGCGCCGGAGGCGGTGGCGCTGCTCGGCGACGGCGACGGCGGGGGACTCGCGCCGCGCGGACGGGCCCAGCTGGAGCAGGAGATCCTCGCGGCGGTACGGCGCGCGGACGGCGCCGTGCAGGCGGTCACGGCCGCGCGCGGGGTGCGGCGGCGGGAGCTGTTCCGCACGGCCGCCGCCGACATCGTCGGCTCCTACGGCACCGAGACCCAGCCCGTCGAGGCCGACCAGGGCGCGCTGGTGGACCGGGTCGGCGGCGCCGTGTCGGACCTGACGGCGGCGACGCTCGCGGGGACCCTGCGGGCCGTGGTGCGCGAGGGCTGGGGCGATGTGCTGCCGACCCGGTTCGCGGTCATCGGCATGGGGCGGTTCGGCGGCCACGAACTGGGCTACGGCTCGGACGCCGACGTGCTGTTCGTGCACGAGCCGCGCGACGGGGTCGGCGAGCGGGAGGCCGGGGACGCCGCCAACCGCGTCGTCGCCGAGATGCGGCGGCTGCTCGCGCTGCCCAGCGCCGACCCGCCGCTGCTCGTCGACGCCGACCTGCGCCCGGAGGGCAAGTCGGGGCCGCTGGTGCGGACCCTGAAGTCGTACGCGGCCTACTACCGGCGCTGGTCGCTGA
This sequence comes from Streptomyces sp. NPDC031049, assembly GCF_055571015.1. Classification (NCBI taxonomy): domain Bacteria; kingdom Bacillati; phylum Actinomycetota; class Actinomycetes; order Kitasatosporales; family Streptomycetaceae; genus Streptomyces; species Streptomyces sp. NPDC031049. The sequence goes on along the minus strand of NZ_JBVIGC010000003.1, from coordinate 76,434 downwards.
CGTGGGAGTCGCACGCGCTGCTGCGCGCGGAGTTCGTGGCCGGCGACGAGGACCTGGGCCGGCGCTTCATCGAACTGGTCGATCCGCTGCGCTACCCCTCGGGCGGGCTCGGGGACGACGCCGTACGGGAGATCCGGCGGCTGAAGGCCCGGATGGAGTCCGAGCGGCTGCCGCGCGGTGCCGATCCCAAGCTGCACGCCAAGCTCGGCCCGGGCGGGCTGTCCGACGTGGAGTGGACGGTGCAGCTGCTCCAGCTGCGGCACGGGCACGAGGTGGCCGGACTGCGCACCACGCGCACCCGGGAGGCGCTGGCCGCGGCCCGCGAGGCCGGGCTGCTGGGCGAGGAGCACGCCGGGATCCTGGACGAGGCCTGGGTGCTGGCGACGCGGGTGCGCAACGCGGTGATGCTGGTGCGGGGGCGGGCCGGGGACACGTTCCCGTCGGAGAGCCGCGAGCTGGCGGCGGTCGGCCGGTACCTGGGGTACGGGCCCGGGCACGCGGGCGACATGCTGGACGCCTACCGGCGCACCACCCGGCGGGCCCGGGGCGTGGTCGAGGAGCTGTTCTACGGAGGGTGACCGCCGGACCGGGCAGGGCTGCGCCCCGGTCCGGGCCGGGTCAGGCCTGGGACGGCACCAGCGGGCCGCCCCGCGGCGCCGCCGCCCTCGGCAGCCGGTACGGCAGGCTGCCGTACCAGACGCGGGCCAGGGCGTAGCCGAAGGCCAGGCACACGGCGCCGCCCGCCGCGTCCAGCCAGAAGTGGTTGGCCGTCGCGACGATCACCACCAGCGTCAGCGCGGGGTAGAGCAGGCCCAGGACGCGGACCCACGGGACGGTCGCCAGGGCGAAGATCGTCAGCCCGCACCACGTGGACCAGCCGAAGTGCATCGAGGGCATCGCCGCGTACTGGTTGGACATGTTCTTCAGATCGCCGGACGCCATCGAACCCCAGGTCTGGTGGACCATGACCGTGTCGATGAACTGGGTGCCGTTCATCAGCCGGGGCGGGGCCAGCGGATACAGGTAGAAGCCGAGCAGGGCGGCGCCGGTGGTCGAGAACAGCACCAGCCGGGTGGCGGCGTAGCGGCCCGGGTGACTGCGGTACAGCCACACCAGGACACCCAGAGTGACGACGAAGTGCAGCGTCGCGTAGTAGTAGTTCATGCCGACGACGAGCCAAGTCACCGAGTTCACGGCGTGATTGACCGACTGCTCCACGGCGATGCCGAGTTGCTGCTCGACCTTCCAGATCCAGTCGGCGTTGCTCATGGCCTGTGCGCGCTGCTCCGGCACGGCGTTGCGGACGAGCGAGTACGTCCCGTAACTCACCGCGATCAGCAGGATCTCGAACCACAGCCGCGGTCGGCGGGGGGCGCGCAGCCGGTGCAGGGGGCCCTGCCCCGTCTCGGCCGCGACGGGGGCCGGAACGGCCGCTTCCCGGCCTTCCGTCGTCGTCACGGTCGTGTCACCCATAGGCACAGAGTCTGCCAGAAAAGCCTTCCCCCACCGATCATCCCCCCGACGGGTTCTGGACGCATGTTCTACACCGCCCGAAGGCCCGTGTCTCCTCCCCCCGCACGGCGATCCGCGCCGTCCTCTCCGACTTGAGGACGATCCGGGGTGTTCAGGCGCGTCCGCGCTCGCCCGGCGCCGACGCCGTCGAGCCGCGCACCACCAGCTCCGGCATGAACACGAACTCGCTGTGCGGGGCCGGGGTGCCGCCGATCTCCTCCAGCAGCGTGCGCACCGCCGCCTGCCCCATCGCGGGCACCGGCTTGCGGACGGTCGTGAGCGGCGGGTCGGTGAAGGCGATCAGCGGGGAGTCGTCGAAGCCGACCACCGAGATGTCCGTGGGTACCTCCAGGCCGCGCTGCCGCGCCGCCCGTATCGCGCCCAGCGCCATCATGTCGCTGGCGCACACCACGGCCGTGCAGTCCCGCTCGATGAGCGCGGTCGCCGCCGCCTGACCGCCCTCCAGGGTGTACAGCGAGTGCTGCACCAGGTCCGACTCGACCGTCTGCGCGCTGAGCCGGAGCTGCTCCTGCATGGTGCGCACGAAGCCCTCGATCTTGCGCTGCACCGGGACGAACCGCTTCGGGCCGAGGGCCAGCCCGATGCGGGTGTGGCCCAGCGAGACCAGGTGCGTGACCGCGAGGGACATCGCGGCCCGGTCGTCGGGGGAGATGAACGGCGCCTGCACCTTCGGCGAGAACCCGTCCACCAGGACGAACGGCACGCCCTGCGCGCGCAGCCGCTCGTAGCGCTGCATGTCGGCGGTGGTGTCGGCGTGCAGCCCCGAGACGTAGATGATCCCGGCGACGCCGCGGTCGACGAGCATCTCGGTCAGCTCGTCCTCCGTCGAGCCGCCCGGGGTCTGGGTGGCCAGCACCGGGGTGTAGCCCTGCCGGGTCAGCGCCTGGCCGATGACCTGCGCCAGCGCCGGGAATATCGGGTTCTCCAGCTCGGGGGTGATCAGGCCCACCAGCCCCTCGCTGCGCTGCCGCAGCCGCACCGGGCGCTCGTAACCCAGGACGTCGAGCGCGGCCAGCACGGACTGGCGGGTGGTGGCGGCGACGCCCGGCTTCCCGTTGAGGACGCGGCTGACGGTCGCTTCGCTCACCCCCGCCTGCGCAGCGATGTCGGCAAGCCGTGTGGTCACAGGGGTGGACTGTACCGGCCGTATGACGCCTTGCACACCGGCTCCACGCCTGGTGCGTCCCGTGGAACGGGCCGCTGCGGGCTGTTGCGTCATCGCGATCCCCTGTCGAAGCGTGTGGCAAGTCCTTGCAGAGTCTTGCACAAGTGACCGACCGACCGCCGTACGGGCGGAAACACCGGCTCAAACTCGATCCACGGGCGTCTCGTCACGGTCGAGGACGGGTCACGACGGGATAACTGTCGGCAGTCCTTGCACATTTTTTCTGCAAGGTCTTTCGCAAGGGCGTGGGGCGGGGCTAATCTCACCGCTGCCCGGCGGGCGCAACGGCGCGGTCGGCAAGACGGCGGCAGGGGGGACGGGACCCCTCCCGCACCACACGGGCTTTCACCCTCAAGGAGAACTCATGCGGCGTGGCATAGCGGCCACTGCGCTCGTGGCGTCCCTCGCCCTCGCGGCGACGGCGTGCGGCGGGGACGGCGGTAGCGACAGCGAGTCCGGCGGGCCGGTCACCATCACCTGGTGGGACACCTCCAACGCGACCAACGAGGCGCCGACGTACAAGGCCCTGGTCAAGGAGTTCGAGGCGGCCAACAAGGACATCAAGGTCAACTACGTCAACGTCCCCTTCGACCAGGCGCAGAACAAGTTCGACACCGCCGCCGGCTCCAAGGGTGCCCCGGACGTCCTGCGCTCCGAGGTCGGCTGGACCCCGGCCTTCGCCAAGAAGGGCTTCTTCCTGCCGCTGGACGGCACCGAGGCCCTCGCCGAGCAGGACAAGTTCCAGCCCAGCCTGATCGAGCAGGCCACGTACGAGGGCAAGACCTACGGCGTCCCGCTGGTCACCGACACCCTCGCCTTCGTCTACAACAAGGAACTGTTCGCCAAGGCCGGCGTAGAGGCTCCCAAGACCTGGGACGACCTGAAGAAGGCCGCCGCCACCATCAAGGACGAGACCGGCGTCGACGGCTACTGGGGCTCCACCGCCGGCTACTACGCGCAGCCGTTCCTCCACGGCGAGGGCACCGACACGGTCGACGCCGAGGCCAAGAAGATCACCGTCAACTCGCCGGAGGCCAAGAAGGCCTACGGCACCTGGCTGAGCCTCTTCGAGGGCAAGGGCCTGCACAAGGCCGACGTCACCGCCGACGCCTACGCCCACATCCAGGACGCCTTCGTCAACGGCAAGGTCGCCTCGATCATCCAGGGCCCGTGGGAGATCACCAACTTCTACAAGGGCTCGGCCTTCAAGGACAAGAACAACCTGGGCATCGCCACCGTCCCGGCGGGCTCCACCGGCAAGGCGGGCGCCCCGACCGGCGGACACAACCTCTCGGTCTACGCCGGCTCGGACAAGGCGCACCAGGAGGCGTCGCTGAAGTTCGTGAAGTTCATGACCTCGGCGAAGTCCCAGGAGACCATCGCCCTGAAGAACTCCACCCTGCCGACCCGCGACGACGCCTACACCGCCGAGGTCAAGGCCGACCCGGGCATCGCCGGCTACCAGGGCGTCCTCGCCGCCGCCCAGCCGCGCCCGGCGCTGCCCGAGTACAGCTCCCTGTGGACGCCGCTGGACGACCACCTGCCGCAGATCGCCAGCGGCAAGAAGTCCCTGGACAAGGGGCTGAGCGACATCGAGACGGCGGTCGCCGAACTGGTGCCGGACTTCAGCAAGTGAGCCGGCGCGGCCGCCGGGTCCCCCCGCACCGGGGGAGGGGACCCGGCGGCCGCCTCGGGCGTACCCCTTGACCCGCAGGACTCCGAGAAGGTTGTCGAACCATGACAGTCGCCATCGACCGCGCGACCGGCAGGCGCCGCGGTGACCAGACCCCGCGGCCCGGCCTGGGCCGGCGCCTGAAGCAGGGATACCAGCGGCACTGGTACGCCTACGCCATGATCGCGCCGGTGGCCGTCGTGCTCGGCGTCCTCGTGCTGTACCCGCTGGCGTACGGCTTCTACCTCACCCTCACCGACGCCGACAGCCTCAACAGCGCCCGCACCATCGGCGTCAACGAGATCGAGGCCACCTACAAGTTCATCGGCCTGGACAACTACGCCGACATCCTGTGGGGCGAGACCGCCTACGAGCGCTTCTGGTCGCACTTCATCTGGACGATCGTGTGGACGGCGGCCTGCGTGGCCCTGCACTACTCGATCGGCCTGGGCCTGGCCCTGCTGCTCAACCAGAAGCTGCGCGGCCGCACCTTCTACCGGCTGATCCTCGTCCTGCCCTGGGCCGTGCCCACCTTCGTCACCGTCTTCGGCTGGCGCTTCATGCTCGCCGACTCCGGCATCATCAACTCGGCGCTGGAGACGCTGCACCTGCCGACGCCGCAGTGGCTGGAGGACACCTTCTGGCAGCGGTTCGCCGCGATCATGGTGAACACCTGGTGCGGTGTGCCGTTCATGATGGTCTCCCTCCTGGGCGGCCTCCAGTCCATCGACTCCTCGCTCTACGAGGCCGCCGAGATGGACGGCGCGAGCGCCTGGCAGAGGTTCCGCTACGTCACCCTGCCCGGCCTGCGCTCGGTCAGCTCCACCGTCGTCCTGCTCGGCATCATCTGGACCTTCAACCAGTTCGCGATCATCTTCCTGCTGTTCGGCAACACCGCCCCGGACGCGCAGATCCTGGTCACCTGGGCCTACCAGCTCGGCTTCGGGCAGCAGCCGCGCGAGTTCGCGCAGTCCGCGGCCTACGGAATCCTGCTGCTGGCCATCCTGATCGTCTTCACCTCCTTCTACCGCCGCTGGCTGAACCGCAATGAGCAGCAGCTCGCGATCTGAGGCAGGAGCCCCCATGAGCACCCCCACCGTCACCAAGGCGTCCGCTCCGGCGGACCGGGGCCCCGCGTCCGCGACCGAACCCGGCACGGTGCGCCGGCGCGGACGCCGCAGCCCGCTGGCCACCGCCGCGTCGCACGGCGTCCTGGCGGTCGCGAGCCTGATCGCGCTCTTCCCCATCGCCTGGCTGATCTACCTGTCCCTCGGCCCGGACAAGGACGACTACCTGCGTCCCGGCGGCATCTGGGGGAAGATGACGCTCGACAACTACGTCTTCGTCCTCCAGGACACCAACTTCTTCCACTGGCTGAAGAGTTCGCTGATCGTCTCGCTCGGCACCACGGTCATCGGCGTCATGGTGGCGGCCAGCACCGGTTACGCCGTCTCCCGCATGCGCTTCCCCGGTTACAAGAAGCTGATGTGGGTCCTGCTGCTCACGCAGATGTTCCCCATCGCCGTGCTCATCGTGCCGATGTACCAGATCATGTCCGAGCTCCAGCTCATCGACAGCTACCTCGGACTGATCCTGGTCTACTGCTCGACCGCGGTGCCGTACTGCGCCTGGCTGCTCAAGGGCTACTTCGACACCATCCCGTTCGAGATCGACGAGGCCGGCCGGGTCGACGGGCTCACCCCCATCGGCACCTTCTTCCGGCTGATCCTGCCGCTGGCCCGGCCGGGCCTGGCGGTGGCCGGGTTCTACAGCTTCATCACGGCCTTCGGCGAGGTCGCCTTCGCCTCCACGTTCATGCTGTCCGACACCAAGTACACCTTCGCCGTCGGCCTCCAGAGCTTCATCAGCGAGCACGACGCCCAGCGCCATCTGATGGCCGCCACCGCCGTGCTGATCGCGATACCCGTGTCCGCCTTCTTCTACCTTGTCCAGAAGAACCTGGTGACCGGCCTCACCGCGGGCGGCACGAAGGGCTGACGCCCTGCACGAGAAACGTCCGGCCGCGGTGCCCATCCGACCCCGCTGCACCGCGGCCGGCCACCTCGTCCCCCAGCGCCGCACCCACGCCACCCTGACCGACAACCGTCACGCATCAAGGACGACATGAGCCAGCAGCACTCAGCAGCACCGGCCCCGACCCCGACCTCCCGGTCCGCCTCCGCCGTCGCGACCGTCGCCAGGCGCCGCGACTGGTGGCGCGACGCGGTGATCTACCAGGTCTACCCGCGCAGCTTCGCCGACGGCAACGGCGACGGCATGGGCGACCTCGAGGGCGTCCGCACCCGTCTGCCCTACCTGCGCGACCTCGGCGTGGACGCCGTGTGGCTCAGCCCCTTCTACGCCTCCCCGCAGGCCGACGCCGGCTACGACGTCGCCGACTACCGGGCCGTCGACCCCATGTTCGGCACCCTGCTGGACGCCGACGCGCTCATCCGCGACGCCCACGGGCTCGGCCTGCGCATCATCGTCGACCTGGTCCCCAACCACTCCTCCGACCAGCACGAGTGGTTCAAGCGGGCGCTCGCCGAGGGCCCCGGCTCCCCGCTGCGCGAGCGCTACCACTTCCGCCCCGGCAAGGGCGAGAACGGCGAACTGCCGCCCAACGACTGGGAGTCCATCTTCGGCGGCCCGGCCTGGACCCGGGTGACCGAGCCCGACGGCACGCCCGGCGAGTGGTACCTGCACCTCTTCGCCCCGGAGCAGCCCGACTTCAACTGGGAGCACCCGGCCGTCGGCGACGAGTTCCGCTCGATCCTGCGCTTCTGGCTGGACATGGGCGTCGACGGCTTCCGCATCGACGTCGCCCACGGCATGGTGAAGGCGGAGGGGCTGCCGGACCTTGGATCCCACGAGCAACTGAAGCTGCTGGGCAACGATGTCATGCCGTTCTTCGACCAGGACGGCGTGCACGAGATCTACCGGCAGTGGCGGCGCATCCTGGACGAGTACTCGGGCGAGCGCATCTTCGTCGCCGAGGCGTGGACGCCGACCGTCGAGCGCACCGCCAACTACGTGCGCCCCGACGAGCTGCACCAGGCGTTCAACTTCCAGTACCTGAGCACCTACTGGGACGCCGAGGAGATGCGCGAGGTCGTCGACCGCACCCTGGAGGCGATGCGCCCGGTCGGCGCCCCGGCCACCTGGGTGCTGTCCAACCACGACGTCACCCGGCACGCCACCCGCTTCGCCAACCCGCCCGGCCTCGGCACCCAGATCCGCCTGGCCGGAGACCGCGAACTGGGTCTGCGCCGCGCCCGCGCGGCCACCCTGCTGATGCTGGCCCTGCCCGGCTCGGCCTACGTCTACCAGGGCGAGGAGCTGGGCCTGCCGGACGTCGTCGACCTGCCCGACGAGGTGCGCCAGGACCCGGCCTACTTCCGCGGCGCCGGCCAGGACGGCTTCCGCGACGGCTGCCGGGTGCCGATCCCGTGGACCCGAGAGGGCTCCTCGTACGGCTTCGGCGACGGCGGCAGCTGGCTGCCGCAGCCGGCGGGCTGGGGCGAGCTGAGCGTCGAGGCGCAGACCGGCGAGCCGGGCTCCACGCTGGAGCTGTACCGCGCCGCGCTGGCCGCCCGGCGCGCCCATCCCGACCTGGGCGCGGGCGACGCGGTGGAGTGGCTGCGGGCGCCCGAGGGCGTGCTCGCCTTCCGCCGCGGCGAGTTCGTGTGCGTCGCCAACACCACCGGCGAGTCGGTGGCGCTGCCGGCGTACGGGCGGCTGCTGCTGTCCAGCGGCGAGGTGACCGAGGCGGACGGCGAGGCCAAGGTGCCGGCGGACACCACGGTGTGGTGGACCACGGCGACGGACTGACGACCGCCGGGCTCGTCGGCGTCCCGCCGAAAAAGTCCGTCCAACTTCGTACGGCCCGCTGCCCTTTCGGGCGGCGGGCCTTTAACATCTGCGTCACCGCAATTTTCTGAAGCTTTCAGCAAGACCCTTCAGGGACTTCAGGGGCTTCAGGGCTTGCGGCTCCCCACAGTGCCTTCGATGAAGAAGGAACCCCACATGGCACGCAGAATCCTCTCCGGGGCCGCCGCCCTCACGGCCGCCCTTGTCATGGCCCCGACGCCCGCGCAGGCCTCCCCGCCCGGCGCCAAGGACGTCACGGCCGTCCTCTTCGAGTGGAACTACGCCTCGGTCGCCCGGGAGTGCGCGAACTCCCTCGGTCCGGCCGGGTACGGATACGTCCAGGTCTCCCCGCCCGCCGAGCACATACAGGGCGGGCAGTGGTGGACCTCGTACCAGCCCGTCAGCTACAGGATCGCCGGGCGGCTCGGCGACCGCGCCGCCTTCAAGAACATGGTCGACACCTGTCACGGCGCCGGTGTGAAGGTCGTCGTCGACGCCGTCGTCAACCACATGTCGGCCGGCAGCGGCACCGGGACCGGCGGGTCCTCGTACACGAAGTACGACTACCCGGGGCTGTACTCCGGCTACGACTTCGACGACTGCCGCTCGGAGATCACGAACTACCGGGACCGCCACAACGTCCAGCACTGCGAACTCGTCGGCCTCGCCGACCTGGACACCGGCGAGGAGTACGTCCGGGGACGGATCGCCGGATATCTGAACGACCTGCTCTCCCTCGGCGTCGACGGCTTCCGCGTCGACGCGGCCAAGCACATCCCGGCCGGGGACCTGGCGGACGTCAAGTCCCGGCTGACCAAGCCGGACGTCTACTGGAAGCAGGAGGTCATCTACGGCGCGGGCGAGGCCGTCCAGCCCGGCGAGTACACCGGCACCGGCGACGTCCAGGAGTTCCGCTACGCCTACGACCTCAAGCGGGTCTTCCACCACGAGAACCTCGCCTACCTGAAGAACTACGGCGAGGGCTGGGGGTACCTGAACAGCTCCGTCGCCGGCGTCTTCGTCGACAACCACGACACCGAGCGCAACGGCTCCACCCTCAGCTACAAGGACAACGCCACCTACACCCTGGCCAACGTCTTCATGCTGGCCTGGCCCTACGGCGCCCCCGACGTCAACTCCGGCTACGAGTGGTCGGACCACGACGCCGGTCCGCCCAACGGCGGGCGGGTCGACGCCTGCTGGCAGGACGGCTGGAAGTGCCAGCACGCCTGGCCGGAGGTCAAGTCGATGGTCGCCTTCCGCAACGCCACCCGCGGTGAGGCCGTCACCAACTGGTGGGACAACGGGGGCGACGCCATCGCCTTCGGGCGCGGAACCAAGGGCTACGTGGCCGTCAACCACGAGTCCTGGTCGCTGACCCGCACCTACCAGACCTCGCTGCCCGCCGGGACGTACTGCGACGTCCAGGGCAACCGGCCGGTCAGCGTGAACGGCTCCGGACAGTTCACCGCGACGCTGGGGAGCAACACCGCGCTCGCCCTGTACGCGGGCAAGTCGAGCTGCTGAACGGACCGTTCGGGCAAGAGGCGTGAAAATCCTTGCCGATGGTTTCACGCCTCTTGCCGCAAGACTTGCGCCAACGCTACCGTCTCGCCGGGGTCGGACCCGAACGAGCCGCAATCGCAAGGAGTTCACACCGGTGATACCGAGATGGCCGGCGCCTTCGGCGCGCCGATCCACCGCCGCACCACGGGTCGCGGCCCTCACGGCCGCCGCCCTCGCGGCGACACTCCTCCAGCCCCTGGCCGCGCGGGCCGCCTCCCCGCCGCCGCCCCCGTCCGACGCGAAGCTGGCGAAGACCGCCGCACGCCACGACCTCACCCGTGAGCAGTTCTACTTCGTCCTGCCGGACCGTTTCGCCAACGGCGACCGCCGCAACGACAAGGGCGGCCTGACCGGCTCCCGCCTCAGCACCGGATACGACCCCACCGACAAGGGCTTCTACCAGGGCGGCGACCTCAAGGGCCTGATCGACCGGCTGGACTACCTCAAGGACCTGGGCACCACCGCCATCTGGATGGCGCCCATCTTCAAGAACCAGCCGGTGCAGGGCACCGGCGAGAACGCCTCCGCCGGCTACCACGGCTACTGGATCACCGACTTCACGCAGGTCGACCCGCACTTCGGCACCAACGCGGACCTGGAGCGGCTGGTCGACAAGGCCCACGACAAGGGCATGAAGGTCTTCTTCGACGTCATCACCAACCACACCGCCGACGTCGTCGACTACGAGGAGAAGTCCTACAGCTACCTGTCCAAGGGAGCCTTCCCGTACCTGACCAAGGACGGCGAGCCCTTCGACGACGCCGACTACGCGGACGGCTCGCGGCGCTTCCCGCGCGTCGGCGCCGGCTCCTTCCCGCGCACCCCGGTCGTCCCCGAGGCCAAGAAGAACCTCAAGGTGCCGGGCTGGCTCAACGACCCGGCGATGTACCACAACCGGGGCGACTCCACCTGGGCGGGGGAGTCCACCACCTACGGCGACTTCTCCGGCCTGGACGACCTGTGGACCGAGCGTCCCGAGGTCGTGAAGGGCATGGAGCGCATCTACCAGCGGTGGGTGAAGGACTTCGGCATCGACGGCTTCCGGATCGACACCGTGAAGCACGTCAACATGGAGTTCTGGACCCAGTGGGCCACCGCGCTGGACGCGTACGCCGCCAAGAAGGGCCGCGACGACTTCTTCATGTTCGGCGAGGTCTACTCCGCCGACACCGACATCACGTCCCCGTACGTCACCCGGGGCCGCCTGGACTCCACCCTCGACTTCCCCTTCCAGGACGCCGCCCGCTCCTACGCCTCCCAGGGCGGCAGCGCCAAGCGGCTGGCGGCGGTCTTCGGTGACGACTGGAAGTACACCACCGACAAGGCCAACGCCTACGAGCAGGTCACCTTCCTCGGCAACCACGACATGGGCCGCATCGGGCACTTCCTGGAGCAGGACGACCCCGACGCCACCGACGCCGAACTGCTGAAGAAGGCGCGGCTCGCCAACGAGCTGATGTTCCTCAGCCGCGGCAACCCGGTGATCTACTACGGCGACGAGCAGGGCTTCACGGGCGCCGGCGGCGACAAGGACGCCCGCCAGACCATGTTCGCCTCCCGCACCGCCGACTACCTGGACGACGACCAGCTCGGCACCGACCGCACCCACGCCGAGGACGCCTACGACAAGCAGGCGCCCCTCTACCGGCAGATCAGCGAGCTGGCCCGGCTCCGCAAGGCCCACCCCGCCCTCGCCGACGGAGTGCAGACCGAGCGGTACGCGGCCGACGGCGCCGGGATCTACGCCTTCTCCCGCACCGACGCGAAGAGCGGCGTGGAGTACGTCGTCGCCTTCAACAACGCCGACGAGCCGAGGACGGCGGCCTTCGCCACCCACTCCGCGGACATGGCCTTCCGCGGCATCCACGGCACGCGGGCATCGGTGAGGTCCGGCGACGACAAGAAGATCACCGTCACCGTCCCGGCCGGCTCGGCGATCGTCCTCAAGGCCGCGGGCCGGATCACCGAGCCCGCCGCCGAGCCCACGGTCACCCTCACCGCCCCCGAGGCCGGCGCCACCGGCACGGTGGAGCTGACCGCACAGGTGGACGGCGGCGGCCTCAACCGGGTGGTCTTCGCCGCCCAGACCGGCAACGGCGCCTGGCGCACCCTCGGCTCCGCCGACCACGCCCCCTACAAGGTCACGCACACCATCGGCGAGGACGTGCCCGCCGGTACCGCCCTGCGCTACAAGGCGGTCGTCGTCGACTCGGCGGGCCGCACCGCGAGCGCCACCGCCGCCTCCACCACGGGCACCCCGCCCGCCGAGGAGCCCCCGACCGCCTCCTCCCGCGACTACGCGATCGTCCACTACCAGCGCGCCGACCGGAACTACGACGACTGGGGCCTGTACGCCTGGGGCGACCTCGCCGACGGCGAGGCCACCGAGTGGCCCGAGAGCCACCCGTTCACCGGCCGGGACGCCTACGGGGCCTTCGCCTACGTCAAGCTCGGGCCCGGCGCCCAGAACGTCGGCTTCCTGGTCATCGACAAGGACGGGAACAAGGACGTCGCCGCCGACCGCACCATCGACGTGACGAAGACCGGCGAGGTGTGGATCGAGCAGGGCGAGGAGGGGATGCTCACCGAGCGCCCCGAGTACCCGGCGCAGGACACCTCCAAGGCCGTACTCCACTACCACCGCCCCGACGGCGACTACGACGGCTGGGGCCTGCACGTCTGGTCCGGCGCCGCGAACCCCACCGACTGGGCGAAGCCGCTGATGCCGGCGCGGACCGACTCCTACGGCGCGGTCTTCGAGGTGCCGCTCACCGAGGGCGCCACCAGCCTCAGCTACATCCTGCACAAGGGCGACGAGAAGGACCTGCCCACCGACCAGGCCCTGGACCTGCGGGCCGACGGGCACGAGGTGTGGCTGCTGAGCGGCCAGGAGAAGTACCTGCTGCCGCAGCCCGCGGGTTCGGCCGCCGCCCTGGACCTCTCCACGTCCAAGGCCGTCTGGATCGACCGGAACACGGTGGCCTGGAACGGCGCGGACGGCGCCGCCTCCACCCAGCTGGTCTCCTCCCGCGGCGGCTCCCTCGCCGTGGAGAACGGCACGCTGACCGGTGACGACGAGCGGTGGCTGCGGCTGACCAGGACCGCGCTCACCGACGCCCAGAAGGCGAAGTTCCCGCATTTGAAGGACCACACCGCCTGGTCCGTCGACCCGCGCGACCGCGACCGGGTGCGCGAGGCGCTGCGCGGCCAGGTCGTCGCCACCCAGCGGACCGCCACCGGCGCCGTCCTCGCCGCCACCGGCGTGCAGATCGCGGGCGCCCTCGACGACCTGTACGCCGCCGCCACCCAGGCCGACCTCGGCCCGACGTTCCGCCACGGCCGGCCCACGCTCGCCGTCTGGGCGCCGACCGCGCAGCACGTCGCCCTGGAGATCGGCGACCGCACCGTCCGGATGAGGCGCGACGACACCACCGGCGTCTGGTCCGTGACCGGCCCCGCCTCCTGGAAGGGCAAGCCCTACCGGTACGCCGTCCGGGTCTGGGCACCCGAGGCCGGGAAGGTCGTCACCAACAAGGTCACCGACCCCTACTCCCTCGCCCTGACCACCGACTCCGAGCGCAGCCTGGTGGCCGACCTGGCCGACCGGTCCCTGAAGCCGCGCGGCTGGTCGACGTACGACAAGCCCGAGGCGGTGCCGCTCAGGGACGCCCAGATCCAGGAACTGCACGTCCGCGACTTCTCCGTCGCCGACCGCACCGCCGGTCACCCGGGCACCTACCTGGCCTTCACCGACAAGGACAGCGACGGCTCGCGGCACCTGCGGAAGCTGGCCGAGGCGGGCACCTCCTACGTCCACCTGCTGCCCGCCTTCGACATCGCCACCATCCCCGAGAAGAAGTCGGAGCAGGCCACCGTCGACTGCGACCTGGCCGCGCTCCCCGCCGACTCCGACGAGCAGCAGGCGTGCGTGGCGAAGGCCGCCGCGAAGGACGCCTACAACTGGGGCTACGACCCGTACCACTACACGGTCCCCGAGGGCTCCTACGCCACCGACCCGGACGGCACGGTCCGCACCGTCGAGTTCCGCAAGATGGTCAAGGCGCTCAACGAACAGGGCCTGCGCGTCGTCATGGACGTCGTCTACAACCACACCGCGGCCAGCGGCCAGGCGAAGACGTCCGTCCTGGACCGGATCGTCCCCGGCTACTACCAGCGGCTGCTCGCCGACGGCTCGGTCGCCAACAGCACCTGCTGCGCCAACACCGCCACCGAGAACGCCATGATGGGCAAGCTGGTCGTGGACTCGGTGGTCACCTGGGCCAAGGAGTACAAGGTCGACGGCTTCCGCTTCGACCTCATGGGCCACCACCCCAAGGCCAACATCCTGGCCGTCCGCGAGGCCCTCGACGCACTGACGGTGAAGAAGGACGGCGTCGACGGCAAGAAGATCATCCTGTACGGCGAGGGCTGGAACTTCGGCGAGGTAGCCGACGACGCCCGCTTCGAGCAGGCCACGCAGCAGAACATGGCCGGCACCGGCATCGCCACCTTCTCCGACCGCGCCCGCGACGCCGTGCGCGGCGGCGGCCCCTTCGACGCCGACCCCGGCGTCCAGGGCTTCGCCTCCGGCCTCTACACCGAGCCCAACTCCTCCCCGGCCAACGGCACCCCGGCCGAGCAGCGGGCCCGGCTGCTGCACTACCAGGACCTGATCAAGGTCGGTCTGTCCGGCAACCTCGCCGGCTACCGCTTCACCGACACCAGCGGCAAGGAGGTCAAGGGCTCCGAGGTCGACTACAACGGCGCCCCCGCCGGATACGCCGAGGCACCCGGCGACGCCCTCGCCTACGCCGACGCGCACGACAACGAGACCCTGTTCGACGCGCTCGCCTTCAAGCTGCCCGCCTCCACCGGCGCCGCCGACCGCGCCCGGATGCAGGTCCTCGCCATGGCGACGGCCGCCCTCTCCCAGGGCCCGGCCCTCTCCCAGGCCGGCACCGACCTGCTGCGCTCGAAGTCGCTGGACCGCAACTCCTACGACAGCGGCGACTGGTTCAACGCCCTCCACTTCGACTGCGCCGACGGCAACGGCTTCGGCCGGGGACTGCCGCCGGCCGCCGACAACGAGGACAAGTGGCCGTACGCCAAGCCGCTGCTCACCGCGATCGAGGTCGGCTGCCCGCAGATCGAGGGCGCCTCGGCGGCCTACCGGGACCTGCTGGAGATCCGTACGAGCGAGAGGGACTTCTCCCTCGCCACGGCCGCGCAGGTGCAGTCCCGGCTCTCCTTCCCGCTGTCCGGCGAGGACGAGACCCCGGGCGTGATCACCATGCGCCTCGGTGACCTGGTCGTCGTCTTCAACGCCACGCCCGACGCGCAGCGGCAGCGGGTCGCCGCACTCGCCGGCGACGCCTACCGGCTGCACCCGGTGCAGGCGGCGGGCGCGGACCCCGTCGTGAAGGACGCGGCCTACGCGAAGGCCTCGGGCACCTTCACGGTGCCGGGCCGCACGGTGGCCGTCTTCTCCCGCACCGGCTGACCCGGCCCCGGCTAGGGTGCTCCTGTCCGTACACAGACAGGAGCACCCATGCCGCAGATCACCGTCGACTACTCCGAGCAGCTCGCGGAGGACTTCGACCGGCCGGGGTTCGCACGGGCGCTGCACGCCGCCGTCGTGGAGATCGCGGCCGCCCGCCCCCCGGCCTGCAAGACCCAGTTCCGTCGCACCGAGGACACCGCGGTGGGCCCCGACACCGAGGGGCACGCCGTGGTGCACGTCATGATCGGGCTGCTGACCGGCCGCACGGAGGAGACCAAGGCACGGCTGACGGAGGCCGCCCTGGACCTGCTCCGCCGGCACGTGAAACCGTCCCCCGGCCTGACGCTGCACGCCTCCGCGGAGGTCCGGGAGCTGGACGCGTCGTACCGGAAGTGCGAGAGCGAGTAGGGACGCCGGAGGGCGTCGTCACCGCCGGTCTCCGCGCGCCGGGTTCCTCACCGCCGTGCTCGGTGCCCCCGCGCCCGGCACCGTCTTCCGCACCGGTCTCCGCCCCCCCGGTAGCGGCCGGATAGCGGGCCGGTCAAGGGCCGATAGCCGGCCGGGGAAGAGTGGTTGTCGCCAGGCCACCCCCGTCGAGATTGGTGAGGACCCCGACATGCTCAGAACCCGACCGCACCCGGTGCCCGAGGAGGTGACGTCCCCGGACGCCGTCCGCCTCAGCTCGGTCGTGAAGCGGTTCACCGACGCCAAGGGGGAGCGCTTCAGCGCCGTCGACGGCATCGATCTGCGCATCCGGCGGGGTGAGGTCGTCGCGTTTCTCGGTCCGAACGGCGCCGGCAAGACGACCACCATCGACATGCTGCTGGGGCTGACCCGGCCCGACGAGGGCTCGGTGTCGCTGTTCGGACGGGAGCCGCAGCAGGCGGTGCGCTCCGGGCAGGTCGCGGCGGTCCTCCAGACGGGCGGACTGCTGCCCGACCTGACCGTCGAGGCCACCGTGCGGATGCTCGGCTCGCTGCACCCCGGCTCCGACGTGGAGGGGGCCCTGGCCCGGGCCGGCGTCGACGGCCTGCGCAGCCGCCGCGTCGCGGAGTGCTCCGGGGGCGAGCAGCAGCGGCTGCGGTTCGCCCTGGCCCTGCTCTCCGGGCCCGAGCTGCTCGTCCTCGACGAGCCGACCGCCGGCATGGACGTCGTGGCCCGCCGGGACTTCTGGGCCGCGGTCCGCGAGGACGCCGGGCGCGGGATGACGGTCATGTTCGCCACCCACTACATGGAGGAGGCGGACCGGTTCGCCGACCGAGTGGTGATGATCGACCATGGCCGGATCGTCGCCGACGGACCCGTGTCCGAGGTGCGGTCCGCACTCAGCGGGCGCACCGTGTCGGCGCGGGTCGGCGACCAGGACGCCGCCGCCCTCGCGCGGTCCCCGCTGGTGCGCTCGTGCACCTCGCGCGGCGGCCGCCACCACTTCGACACCACCGACTCGGACGCGCTGCTGCGCCTGCTGGTCGGGCGGACCTCCGCCACCGACATCGAGGTCACCCCGCGCAGCCTGGAAGAGGCCTTCATGACCCTCACCCAGCGCAACCGCACCGCGGGGGAGGCCATCCGATGAGCACCGCGACCGCCACCGGCCGCCGGGCCGGTACCTCGCCGTTCAGCGGCGTCAACCCGGTCTTCATCGGCTACGAGCTGCGCCGCCGCTTCAACCGTCAGACCACGATCTTCACGCTGCTGCTGCCGGCCGTGCTGTACCTGGCGCTGTTCCGCACCGAGCCCGATCACGCCACGCTGCCGCACGGCAACTTCGCGGCCTGGATGATGAGCGGCATCGCCGTGTACGGGGCGGCGACCGCAGCCGTCAGCTCGGCGGCCACGATCTCCGTCGAGAAGGCGTCGGGCTGGATGCGCACCATCGCGCTCACCCCGCTCTCGCCGCCCGGCTACCTCTTCGTCAAGGTGCTGGTGTCCGTCCTGATGGCGGCCGTGCCCGTGGCCATCGTCGGCGTGCTCGGTGCGTTCACCGGCGTGCGGGCGACGGCCGCCGTGTGGGTGACGTCGTTGCTGGTGGCGTGGCTCGGCGCCGCCGTCTTCGCCGCGCTCGGCATCACGCTGGGGCTCGCGCTCAAACCCGACACCGTGATGCACATGCCGGGTCTGACCATGACGGCGCTGGCGTTCCTGGGCAACCTGTTCATCCCGCTGTCCGGCACCATGCTGGACATCTCCCGCTGGTCGCCGATGTTCGGCGTCTCCACGCTGGCCCGCTACAGCCTGACCGAGGGCTATTCCTTCAGCGGCGAGCACTCCGGTTTGGCGATGGCGGTGGTCAACACCGTCGCCTGGTTCGCGGCCTTCTCGTTCATGGCCGTGCGG
Organism: Streptomyces sp. NPDC031049; assembly: GCF_055571015.1. NCBI lineage: Bacteria > Bacillati > Actinomycetota > Actinomycetes > Kitasatosporales > Streptomycetaceae > Streptomyces > Streptomyces sp. NPDC031049. The sequence continues at coordinate 58,791 of NZ_JBVIGC010000003.1, read as the reverse complement.
CGGTTCCGGAGGAGTACCGGCCGCAGCTGACTGCCCGTCATCGACATCCCCGTACCGACACCTCGCACGCCGGGACCCCCGCACCGGTCGTCGACTTTCCCACGAAAGGAGGCTCGAACTGATGTACGCATTTGTTGCGCCGGGGCAGGGCTCCCAGACCCCCGGCCTGCTGTCCGCCTGGCTGCGCGACCCGCAGTCCGCCGAGCGGCTCAGGGCCTGGTCGGAGGCCGCCGACGTGGACCTCGTGCACCTCGGCGGCAGGGCGTCGGCCGCTGAGATCGCCCGCACCGAGCACACCCAGCCGCTGCTGGTCGCCGCCGGTCTCCTCGCCCACGAGGCGCTCGGCCCGTCCGCCGTCGAGGTCCCGCCGGTGGCCGCCGGGCACTCGGTCGGCGAACTGACCGCCGCCGTGTACGCCGGAGCGCTGGCCCCCGCCGACGCCGTGCGTCTCGCCGCCGTGCGGGGCCGCGCCATGGCCGCCGCCTGCGCCGAGACCCCCACCTCGATGGCGGCCGTCGTCGGCGGGGACGAGGCCGACGCCCTGAACCGCATCACCGACCTGGGCCTGTACGCGGCCACGTTCAACGGCCCCGGCCAGATCGTCGCCGCCGGGGCCGTGGCCGGCCTGGAGCGGCTCGCCGCCGGCCCTCCGCCCGGCGCCACCGTCAAACCGCTCCGCGTGGCGGGCGCCTTCCACACCCCCTACATGGACTCCGCGCGGCAGGCCGTCGCGGCGGCGGCCGAACGGACCCCCTTCCGGCGGCCGGCGGGGACCCTCCTGTCGAACACCGACGGCACGGTCGTCAGCGACCCCGACGACCTCCGCCGCCGCTTGGTCGAGCAGGTGGTCAGGCCGGTGCGCTGGGACCTGTGCCTGGACGAGCTCGGCCGGATCGGACCCGAGGTGACGGTCTGCCTGCCGCCCGCCCGCACCCTGGCGAGCCTGTTGAAACGCCGGCTGCCCGCACTCGACGTCGTCCCCGTCGTCTCTCCGCGCGACCTCGGCAAGGTCCACGCCCGGATCGCTGCCGCCGTCTCCCGCAAGGAGGGCCTCGCCCATGCTGGTGCATGACCTGTTGGCTCGGGCCCGCGCCGTACAGCCCGGGCGCACCGCCCTCATCGACGCCGAAGGGCCGCTCACCTACGCCGGACTGGGCGCCGAGGCCGACCGGGCGGCGGGCTGGCTGCGCGGCCGAGGGGTGGGCGTGGGGGACCGGATCGTTTACGCGGGCCGAGGCGACCGCACGTTCCTCGCCCTGCTGTGGGCCGCGTTCCGCATCGGCGCCGTGTTCGTTCCCGTTCATCCCGGCCTGACGGCCGACCAGACGGACCACATCGTGCGGGACTGCGGCGCCGCCCTCGCGATCTGCCCGCCCGCCGCGGGCACCGCCGCCCGCGCCACCGTCGAGGCGGAGCGGGCCGCCCGGGAGCTCCAGGAGGCGTCCGCCGATCCCGTCGCCGCCGACGTGGCGGACGACGCAGTCGCTCTGCTGATCTACACCTCCGGCACCACCGGCCGGCCGAAGGGCGTGGTGTGCCCGCACCGGCAGATCCTCGCGGCCGTCCGTGCCGTGAACCACTGCCTCGGCTACCGCGCCGACGACGTGGTGCTGTGCCGGCTGCCGCTCTCCTTCGACTACGGGCTCTACCAGGCCCTCCTGTGCACGCTCACCGGAGCCGCCCTCGTCCTCGTCGACCGGGGCGGCGACCTCGGACTGATCCGGGCCGTCGAACGCCACGGCGTCACCGTCGTTCCGCTCGTCCCCTCGCTCGCCCGACTCCTCGTCCTGCTCCGGACGAAACTGCGCGGTCACACGAAGGTCCGGCTGTTCACCAACACCGGCGCCCGGCCGAGTCGTGCCGTGACGGACCAACTGCTCGACGCCTTCCCCGGAGCCGTCTTCGCCGCCATGTACGGCATGACCGAGTGCAAGCGCGTCTCCGTCCTCGACCCCGCCCTGTACGCGGACCACCCCGACTCCGTGGGCCGGCCCATCCCTGGCCTCCAGGTGCGGATCGTCGGCCCCGACAAGCGGACCCTTCCGCCGGGCGAGACCGGCGAGATCGTCGTCCGGGGCGACACCGTGATGGCCGGGTACTGGGGCGTCCCGCTGGAGCGGCAGAGCCGGTACGTGCGCCGAGACGACGGCTCCCTGGAGCTGCACACCGGCGACCAGGGACGCCTCGATGCCGACGGCCTGCTGTACTTCGTCGGCCGCGACGACGACATGATCAAGCGGCGCGGCGTCCGGATGGCGCTGTCCGAGATCGAGTACGCCGCCGAACGCGTCCCCGGCGTGACCGCTGCCGTGGCCCCGCGCCCCGCCGTGGAGGACGCCCCGCTGCTCCTCGCCGTCCAGACGGCACTGGCCCCCGACGAGGTCCGCGAGGCCCTCGCCCGCCACCTGGACGCGGCCCGCCTGCCCGACCGCATCGTCGGGCTCGACACCGTGCCGCTGACCGCCAACGGCAAGCCCGACCGCGTGGCCGTCGCCCGGCTGCTCGCCGCCGCCGCGCAGGGCACCGACCGCTCCGCTCCTGCCGTACCTATGAGGAACCCCCATGAACCAGTCGCAATTTGACCAGCTCGTCCAGGACATCTGCGCCGTTCGGGTCACCGACTCCCACGTGCCGCTCGTGGACCTCGGTGTGGACTCGCTGCACACCGTCGCCCTGGTGATGGCCGTCGAGGAGCGGTTCGGTGTCGAGCTGGACCCCGACACCCTCGCCGACTTCTCTCTGCTGTCGCCCGCCGGTCTGCTGAGGGCCGTGCACGAGCGGCTGCCGGACGGCGCACCCGCGCCGTCGGAGGTGTGAGCGCCATGCGGGCCGACACCAGACCCGCGGCCGAGCTGCCGCGACTCTTCGAACAGGGCGGTGACCTGGTCTCGTTCGCCGGCGGCCTGCCGGACCTCGACCTGCTGCCTTTGAAGGAACTCTCCGAGCAACTGGCCCGGCTGACCCGGCTCGGCGGCCGGATCGCGCTCCAGTACAGCACCCCGCACGTGGCCGGCGCCCTCGTCCCCGCGATCACCGACCTGATGGCCCGCGAGGGCAGCACCGCGGACGCCGGGAACCTCGTACCCACCGCGGGCTCCCAGATGGGGCTGCTCGCGCTCGCCCTCGGCCTCGGCGCCCCGGGGGAGACCGTCCTGTGCCAGACCCCCGCCTACCCGGGCGCCGCCGCCGCCTTCCGCACCGCGGGACTGCGGCCGTACCCCGCCCCCGCGGACGCCGAGGGGATCGACCCGAGAGCGCTGCGTGACGCCGTGGCCCGGCTGCGTGCCGCGGGACAGCGGGTTCGGATGCTGTACTGCAACCCGACGTTCCACAACCCCACCGGGGCCACCCTGCCCGTCGGGCGCCGCCACGAGCTCGCCGCCTCCGCGCGGGAGTCGGGCCTGCTCATCGTCGAGGACAACCCGTACGGGCTGCTCGCCTTCGACGGGGGTACCGCGCCGAGCCTGCACGGCATCGACCCCGAGAACGTCGCCTACCTCGGCACCTTCTCCAAAGTCTTCGCGCCCGGACTGCGCTGCGGCTGGATCGCCGCTCCCGCGCCGCTCGCGGAGCGCCTGCGCCGCACGGTCGAGGTGATGGCGCTGTCCCCGTCGGCCTTCGCCCAGGCCGCGCTCGCCGCGTTCCACGCCCGCGGCGGGTGGGACACGCTGATCGGCTCCTACCGCGAGCGCTACCGGGAGCGATGCCACCTCATGGCCGACGCCCTCGACAGCGAACTGGGCACGGACGGGCCCTGGCGGTGGCGGCGGCCGGACGGCGGCTTCTACCTGTGGCTGCGGCACACCGGTGGTGCCGACACCCGGTTGCTCGCGGACGCCGCAGCCGGGCAGGGCGTCTCCTTCGTGCCCGGCACCCACTTCGGACTCGACGGGGAGTGCGACGACGCCCTGCGGCTCTGCTTCAGCAACGTCCGCCGCGAGCGCATCGCCGAAGGCGTCAGCCGCCTGGCGGCTGTGCTGCGCGGCGCGGAAACAGGCGCGGACGACGGCTCGGCCGGCCGGAGGCGGGTCGCGTGATCGGCACCCGCGAAGCACTGCGCGCCCACGACTGGGCCGACTTCCGGCCCCTGCGCCGCCTCGGCGACAGCGACTGGCACGTGTGGGGCGTCGGACTGCTGCGCAGCGCCGGCTTCCCCGCGTCAGGCCTGGACCTGCTCGGCGGGCCGGACGCCGCCGCCGCTGCCGACGGCGGGAACCGGGACGCTTTCGCCGCCGCCTACCGCGCCGACAGCGAGGCCGAGTCCCGCCGCCTGGCCGCGCTCGCCCGGGACGAGAAGGTCCGCACCGCCATCGTCTGGCAGAACCGGACGGTGTACCGGATCCTCGACGCGCTCGCTGCCGGAACCGGCAAGGAGTCCAAGCGCAAGCAGCGCGAACGCACCCTTGCCATGTACTGGCTGCGTTACTGCGCCAAGGCCGAGACGATCGGCTTCTTCGGGCCGGCCGCCTGGATATCCGTCGGACGCGGATCCGAGGCGCTGGCGGTGGACCACGGCAAGGAACTGGTCGCCGAGAGCCGTACCTTCTTCGAGCGCTGGGCCCTGGCCGCCCTCGCGGACTGGATGGTCGCCCAGCCGGGCGCCCGCTGGTGGTTTCCGCCGCTGCTCCGCCCCGACGTGCACCTCGACGGCGACAGACTGCTCCTGCCGGGCGGACGCGGTCTGCGGCTGCGCCCGGACGATCGCCAGGTTCTCGCATACGTGGACGGTCGGCGCAACGGCGCGGCGGTCAAGGATGCCCTGGTGCGGAAGCACGGCTGGGCGCCGGACGGGGCACGGGACCGGGTCGAGAAGGTCCTGACCCGGCTGCTCAAGCAGCGCGTGCTGACCTGGGACGCCAACATCCCGGTCGACGTGCGGGCCGAACGGATCCTGCGGCGGCGCGTGGCCGACGTCGCCGATCCCGCGCTGTTCCTCCGCTTCTTGACGGTCCTCACCGAACTGGACCGGCACCGAGCCGCCATCGACGCGGCCACCACGTCCGACGAACTCGCCCTCCGCCTGGAGGAACTGGATGCCTTCTTCGCCCGGACCACCGGGCTCGACCCCTCCCGCGACGCGGGCAAGGCCTACGCGGGCCGCACCCTGTGCTACCAGGACGCGGTGCGGGACTGCCGGGTCGAGCTGGGCACCGGCTTCCTGGACGCCGTCGCCCGACCGCTCGCCCTCGTGGCGGACGCGGGGGACTGGTTCGGCAACCGGCTGCTGGAGCTGGCCGAAACGGAGGTGGCCGCCCTCGTCCGGGCCGCAGGCGCCCGGCGCTCCCCGGTGACGCTGGCCGACGTGTGGCCGCAGGTGCTCGCCCTGTTCTGGGGCGACGACGCCGGTCCGGTGCGCACCGCGACCCGCGAACTCGCCGAGAAGTGGCGCACGGTGCTGGCCCCGGCGGGGCGGGCACCGGTGGATCTGCGGTGCGCGGACGTCGAGGAGCGGGCCCGAGAGGCCTTCGCCACCGGACCGGTGGGCTCGCCGCACCTCGCCCTGCACAGTCCGGACCTCCAGGTGGTCCGCGCGCCGGACGGCGGTCTGACCGTCGTCCTCGGCGAACTGCACGCTTGCCTGGCCACCTGCGACCTGCCGTTCCTCGACTGGACCGCCGACTCCGGCTCACTGCGCGACAAGGTGAACGCCGCGCTCGGCGCCCCGCGCCTGGTGCCGCTGCTCCCGGTCGACTGGAAGCGCAACAGCGGCCGCATGGTGCCCGCGCCGATCGGCGCCGGCGACCGGCTCATCGGCTTCACCCGGGCACCGTTCGACGACCGCACCCGGATCGACCCGGCCGTCGCCGTCATCTTGACCGAGCGGGACGGCAGGGTCACCGCCACCACGCCCGACGGGCGCGAGCGGACCCTGGCCGAACTGCTCGCCGTCCCCGTGTCCATCGTCGCGGCGGACGCCTTCAAGATCGGCCTCGGCCGGCCGCACACCCCCCGCGTCACCCTCGACGGCCTCGTGCTGTTCCGGGAGACCTGGCGGTTGCCGGCCGCGGGCGTCCCGCTCGCCGCCAAGCCCGACCGGGAGGACGACTACCTGGCCGTACGGCACTGGGTGCGCGAGAGCGGGCTGCCCGACAGGGCGTTCGTGAAGTTCCCGCAGGAGACCAAGCCCTCCCTGGTCGACTTCACGAGCCCCGTCCTCGTGCTCTCCTTCGCCAACCTCGTCCGCCGCGCCCGGCGCACAGACGCGGACGCCACCGTGACCCTCAGCGAGCCGCTGCCCCGCCCCGAGGACTCCTGGCTGACGGACGCCGACGGCGAGCGCTACGTCAGCGAACTCCGGCTGCAGATCAGCAGAAAGGTACCGGCATGACCGCGGCCTCCTCCGCTGCGGCGAACCGCACCACCTCCGCGGCCCGCCCCCGCGAACCCGACGTCATCGCGACCATCGGCGCGACCCCGCTGGTCGCACTCGACCGGCTCTTCCCGCCGGTGCGCTTCCAGGTGTACGGCAAGTGCGAGCGGTTCAACCCGGGCGGCTCCATCAAGGACCGCGCCGCACGCTCCATGATCGAGCACGCCTTGTCCACCGGGGAGCTGGTGCCCGGCGCCTCCACCGTGGTGGAGTCCTCCTCCGGGAACCTCGGTGTAGCCCTCGCCCAGCTCTGCAACTTCCACCGGCTCCGTCTGATCTGCGTCGTCGACCCCCGGACGACCCCGCAGAACGTCGCCATCATGCGTGCATACGGGGCGACGGTCGAGGTCGTGGAGCGCGATCCGGAGACCGGCGAGTACCTGCCGTCCCGGCTCAGACGGGTGCGGGAACTGCTGTGCACCGTGCCCGGCGCCTACTGGCCCGACCAGTACGGCAACGAGTACAACGCCCGCGCCCACCACGGCACCATGCGGGAGATCCACGAGGCGCTGCCGCAGGCACCCGACTACCTCTTCGTCGCCGCCGGGACCACCGGCACGCTGCGCGGCTGCGCCGAGTACATCGCCGCCGAGGGCCTGCCCACCCGGGTGGTGGCGGTGGACGCGGTGGGCAGCGTGATCTTCGGCCCGCCCGAGCCCTGGGAGGAGGGACAGCGCCGCACCATTCCCGGCCACGGCGCGGCGGTCGTCCCACCGCTGCTGCGCCCCGGCCTCGCGGACCGGATCGTGAAGGTCGGCGACCTGGACTGCGTGCGCGGCTGCCGCAGCCTCCTGGCGAAGGAGGCGATCCTGGCGGGCGGCTCCTCCGGAGCCGTCACGGCTGCTCTGCTGGACGCCGCCGACTGGATCGAGCCCGGCACCACCTGCGTCGCGATCCTCCCCGACGGAGGCGACCGCTACCTCGACACCATCTACAGCGACGCCTGGGTGGAGTCCCGTTTCGGCTGACCGCCGCCCCGCACATCCCCCCTCGTCTTCCGTTCTCTCCGCGCTCTGCGCGCTGCCCGCACGAAGGGATCGACCAGTCATGAGAATCCTCGGCCGCGAGGACGTCGACGCTGCGCTCGCCGACCTCGACGCCACCGTCCTCGAGGCGGTCCGGACCGCGTACCTGCTGCACGGCGAGGGCGACTCGGAGGTGCCGTTCTCCGGGTTCCTGCGCCCGCCCGGCGACTCCGGCTCGCGCATCATTTCCCTGCCCGCCTACCTCGGCGGGCCCCGGCCCGTCATGGGTCTGAAGTGGATCTCGTCCTTCCCCGCCAACGTCGACCAGGGCCGCCAGCGCGCCTCGTCCGTGCAGATCCTCAACGACCTCGACACCGGCTATCCGACCGCCGTGCTGGAGGCCAGCCGGATATCGGCCTCCCGTACCGCGGCATCGGCCGCGCTCGCCGCTCGCGCGCTGCACGGGGACCGCCCGGCGCGCACCCTCGGTCTGATCGGTTGCGGCACCATCAACCGGCGCGTCGTGGACTTCGTCGTCCTGACCCACCCCGAGCTGCGGACCATCGTCCTCCACGACGCGGTGCCCGGCCGCGCCGAGACCGCCGCCGCCCAGCTCGCCGCCGAACGGCCGCGGCTGCGGTTCACCGCCGGCGGCCTCGACGAGGCGCTGCGCGCCGACACGGTCTCCCTCGCCACCACCGACTCCACGTACTGGCTGGACCTCGCCGCCCACCACGACCGGCCCCCGCACCAGGTGGTGCTGCACCTGTCACTGCGGGACCTGAGCACGGCATCGGTCCTCGACGCGTACAACGTGGTCGACGACACCGATCACGTGCTGCGCGAGCAGACCTCGCTGCACCGCGCCGAACAGGACAGCGGCCATCGCCGCTTCGTGCACGCGGAGATCGCCGACCTCCTGCGCGGGGGCGAGGCCCCGGCGACCGACCGGACCGTGGTCTTCTCGCCGTTCGGCCTGGGTGTCCTCGACCTCGCCGTCGCCCAGGCGGTCCTCGACGCCGCCGGCCGAGCCGGCCTCGGCACCGACGCCGACGGGTTCGACCCCGGCCGGCACCACGTCACCGCCGCCATGGTGCGAGGCGCGGCATGACCCTGTCGTTCCCCGAGGGCACCCGCGCCCTGGTCACCGGCGCCTCCCGCGGCATCGGCGCGGCCACCGCGCTGGCGCTCGCCGAGCAGGGCTGCGACGTGGCCGTCAACTACCGCGCCGGCGCCGCGCAGGCGGAGCAGGTCGCCGAGCGCATCCGCGCCCTGGGCCGGGATGCGCTCGTCGTACAGGCCGACGTCTCCGACGAGGAGCAGGTCACCGCCATGTTCAGGAGGATCCGCACCGAGTGGGGGCCGGTCCGGGTCGCCGTCCTCAACTCGGGGGTGACCGCCGACGGTCATCTCGCCGCGATGAGCAGCGCGAAGTGGCAGGAGGTCCTCTCCACCAACCTCACCGGCGCCTTCCTCACCGCCCGTGAGGCCACCAAGCAGATGTACGCGGACGGCGGCGCCGTGGTCCTGATCGCCTCCACCAGCGGCATCGCCGGCCGTGCCGGTCAGGCCAACTACGCCGCCAGCAAGGGCGGTGCCATCGCCCTGGCCAAGACCCTCTCCCACGAGGTGGCGCCGCGCGGCATCCGCGTCAATGTCGTCGCCCCGGGGTTCATCGACACCGACATGGTCAAGAAGGTCCCGCCGGCCCGGCTGAAGGAAGCGGTCGGGGCGATCCCCCTCGGCCGCACCGGAACCCCCGACGAGGTGGCCCGCGCCGTCGTCTTCATGGCCTCGCCGGCCGCCTCGTACATCACCGGCAAGGTGCTCACCGTCGACGGCGGAATGATCCCCGACTAGCCCTGACAATCCATCAGTTCACCGGAGAAGCCCACTATGTCCACCACCGCCACCTACGACGACCTTCGCGCCCGGGCCGAGGCCCGTCTCGCCACCAATCTGAAGGTCAAGACGATGATCATCGACCGGCTCGGGCTCGACGTGGAGCCGGCCGTCGTCTCCGACAACCAGCCGCTGTTCGGCCGGGGTCTGGAGATGGACTCCCTGGACACGCTGGAGATCGTGGTCCTGGTCAACAACGAGTTCGACGTGCTGATCAGCGACGACGACTTCGAGGCGTTCGGCTCCATCAACGCCCTGGTCGACTTCGTGCAGGCCCGCGAGGCCGCCGCGTGACCACCGCCCCTGCCACCGGTGCCCCGAAGCTGAGCTACTCGTCCGACGACATCAAGCGGATGCTCCCGCACCGCTGGCCGATGCTGATGATCGACCGCGCCTACGACGTCGTACCGGGCGTCTCCGGCTGCGGCGTGAAGAGCGTCACGGTCAACGAGCCGTTCTTCGCCGGGCACTACCCCGACCACTCGGTCATGCCCGGTGTGATGATCGTCGAGGCGATGGCCCAGCTCGTCGCGGTCGTCTACGTCGCCGAGATCCTGGCGGGGAGCGCAGAGAGCCCCGGGAACCCGGAGAGCCCGGAGGACGCCTCCCGCAGCGTCGGCTACCTCGGCTCGATCAGCCGGATGAAGTTCTCCCGCCTTGTCGTCCCCGGCGACCAGCTCACCCTCGAGGCCCGGCTCGGGCAGCGGCTCGGTGGCCTGCGCCAGGTGAAGGTGCGGGCGTCCGTCGGCTCCGAATCTGCCGCGGCCGGAACCCTCGTCGTCACCACCGGCCGCAAGGGCTGAAGCCCTCCGGCGCACCACATCACAGAAGGGAGGCGCGGCCGTGGCCCTCACCATCCGCCCGTACCAGGAGGGCGACGCACACGCCATCGCGGAGCTGTACAACCGCCACCGGGACAATCCCAACCCGGTCGCCGGGGGCGTCAGCAGCGCCGAACTCGCCCAGGAACTGGCCGAGAGGGAGACCGCGGCGTTCCTGGTCGCCGAGGACGACACCCGGCTGGTCGGCACGTTCGGACTGTTCCACCACACCGGCCGGCGCTCGGCCCGGGCCGGTGAACTCATCGCGGACATGTTCTTCGTCCACCCCGCCCACCGGGGCGGCCTGGTCACCGGACGGCTGTTCACCGAGGCCGTGGAGTGGATGATGCACTCCGGCTGCCTGGTGCTGCGGCTGACCGTCAACCCGGCCAACGCCGTGGCGTTCCGGCTCTACCGCCGCGTCGGCTGCGTCTCCGTGGGCCGGGCTGTGCCCGGCGAGGACGGCAACGTCGAGCTGCACAACTATGTTCCGCTCGTCCTGCGCAGCGTCCTCGCCGACCTGGGGGAACGGGCCACCGCGGCCCTCGGGAGCCTGAGCAGCTTCGCTTCCGTCACCGAGTCCCGCGACGACGACCTGCGCTCCGACGTCCGGGTGGTGGACGGCGTCCGCACCGTCGAGTACCGCCTGGCGCTCGGTGAGTTCCGGCTCGACGCCGGCGTGGACGTGGACCGCGGAGCCGTCCGCGAGGCCCGGCTCACCGAGCCGGGCGGCCGGGTGCGCGCCCTGCGGATCGCCCGGCCCCCGTACGAGGTGCGGGCCGTGCGCGGCATCGCCCCGTACCGGTTCGCCGAGGGCGCCCTCACCTGCGAGGTGGACGGCGAGGACGGCACGGTCAGCGTGCTGGCCGACGGGCACCACGGCCCGGTCCTGGTCTCCACCTGGCCGAGCTGCCGCGCCGACCGGCCGGCCGGCTGGCGCGAGGGCGAGCCCCGCGACCTCACCCTGGAGCCGGTTCCGGGCGGGGTCCGGGTCACCGAGCGGTACGGCGACGACACGGTCTGCGGCACCGTCACCCTCGACGGGACGGTCCTGCTCCTGGAGTTCACCCGAACCGGCACCGCCACCGGTCGTGTCTTCCAGACCGTCGGCCTGCGCCAGGGCGTCTTCACCGACGCCGAGGGACAGCCGCATCCGATCGGGCTCGGCCTGGGCGTGCGCGACGCCTCCGAGGTCGTCGCCGCCTCCCGGGTCGCCCCGGCCGGCACCGTCCTGAGGTGGCGGGGGAGTGGGCTGGAGGTCTGCGCTCCCGTCGACGGGCGGGTCCGGCTCGTCCACAGCGCCCTCCTCGAACGCGGCCTGGAGCCCGGAGCGGACGGCGTGGCCCGCATCCGCACCGAGATCCGCGCCGGCCGCCAGGAGCCCGCGCGCCGGCTGGAGCTGCACGCCGACGCGGGCGGCGTCACCGCCTGGCAGGAGGGCACGACCAAGGTGCTGCGCAGCCCTTACCCCCGCACCCGCTCCTACGGGCACCATCCACGCTGGTCCGCGGGACTGTGGGCGACCCGGGAGAACAGCCGCCACTCCCGGGCCGCCGGGCTCGGCTGGGGCGTGCCGGACACCGGTGCCTGGGAGCCCGAGCACCCGCTCGGCCTGTACGCCCCGGACACCGGCCTCGGCTGGCAGATCACCGCAGCCGACGACGGCCTTCGCGTCGACGTGCGGGCATCCGGCACCGGTGGCGAGAACGTTCTGTGGCTCACTCCCCACGCCCCCCTGCGGACCACAGTCGTCCTCGAGTCGGCAGGGGAGCGCTGGGAGCTGTCCACCGGCGACTTCCGCCAGGTGTGGGCTCGGCGGGCGGCGGCACGTCTGTCGTCCGGGCGCTGGCTGCACTGCGCCCCGGCGGCCTCCCCGCACGACGAGATCGTGCTGCGCGCCACCGCGTCCGGCCTGCTGCTCGGCGCGGTCTCCGACGCTCCGAACAGCGCATGGCTGCTCTCCGTGCACGACACACCCCTTCCTTCCTGAATCCGTTCATCCGAAAGGCACCGACAGATCATGACCGCCACCGCCACCGCCACCGCCACCGCCACCGCCTCCGTCGCCCGGACCGCCGCGGACGACTACGCCACCGTGCGCTCCACCGTCGGCGCCTACCGCGTCACCGCCCCGCTGGTCCGGCTGACCGGGGACGACCGGCTGACCCTGCTCGACGCCTTCCTCGGCAAGTCCGCCGACTACGTGGAGCCGGACACCGTCCGCGAGGTGCTGGCGCTGAACGCCGACGGCACTCCGTTCGCGATCCTGCTGCACTTCGAGATCGGCGACGAGTCCTGGCTGCTGCCGCGTACCGCCGTCACCGCCGACGAACTCCGCACCTACCTGGGGCGGTTCGGCAACGGCGCCGCGGTCACGGTGGACATCTGCCCCGAGGGCTGGGGCGCGACCGCGTTCGAGGGGCCCGTCGCCTGGTCGGTCGCGGCCGGCTTCGTGGACTTCGACATCTCCGGCCTCACCCTGCACGCCGTCACCGAGGCCTCACCGGTCACCCCCGGCTCCACCGCCCACCTCGCTCGCGTCGGCACCACCGGTGAGTACGGCTATCTCCTGCTGTCCGACGCTCCCCAGGCCACGCACGAGGCGGTCCTCGCCGCCGTCGCCGAGCAGGGCGGTGCCGAGGTCGGCGACGAGGCGCTGGCCCGCGTGCAGGCCGAGGCCGGAATGGGCCTGTACGCCGCCGGGTTCGGGGCGCTGACCGTAGCCCAGGCCGACCTGGCCTGGATGATCGACTGGGAGCGCGCCGGTGCCTTCCACGGCTCGCAGACCCTGACAGCGCCGACCGGTACGGAGCCTCGTCTCACCGCCCTCGTCGCCCTTGCCGGCAGCCGCTTCACCGCTGGTGCGCCGGTCACCGCGGGCGGCCGGCGCACCGGCACCGTCCTGTACCAGGCGCCCGCCGCCAATCCGGCGGAGGAGCTGGTCCTGGCGCTGCTCGACGCCCCCTTCTGGGTGCCCGGCCTGGACCTGACCGCCACGGACCAGTCGGGCGACGCGCAGGTGCTGCGCACCGCGACCCTGCCTCGGGTCATCTCCCGCTCCCTCACCACCAAGATCGCCTGAGAGGCGGGTGCCATGACACCGCCGAGCATCGCCCTGACCGGCCTCGGACTGATCACCGGAGCCGGCGACGACGTGGAGAAGGGCTGGGCGTCCATCACCGCCGGCGCCACCGGCATCCGCGCCAACACCCTCTTCGACACCTCCGAACTGCTCACCGACTGGGCGGGAATGGTCACCGCGCAGCAGCCCGCCGGCCTGGACCGCTGCTATGCCCTCGCCGCCACCGCGATCCGCGAGGCCCTGGACGGCAGTGGCCTCGACCTCGGCGGCGTGGACCGCGATCGAGTGGCCGTCGTGGTCGGCTCCAGCCTCGGCGCCATGCCCACCCTGGAGGCCACGCACCGCGCCTACGTCCGGCACGGCACGCTGGACACCGACCGGGCGGTGGCCTCCCAGCTGCCCTGCGTGGGCGACTACATCGCCGCCGAGTTCGATCTGCGCGGCCCGCGCGTGGTCCTGTCCAACGCCTGTGCCGCCAGCGCCGTCGCCCTCGGCTACGCCGCCGAACTGCTGTGGAACGGCGACGTCGACCTCGTCGTCTGCGGTGGCGTCGATCCGCTGGCGGAGCTGTCCGCGTACGGCTTCAGCGCGCTGGGCGCCCTGGACGGCGAACCGTGCTCGCCGCTGTCCGCATCCACCGGCCTCACCCTCGGTGAGGGCGCCGGGTTCATGATCCTCGAACCGGTGGAGCGGGCCACCGCGCGCGGGGCCCGTGTCCTCGCCGAACTCGGCGGATACGGCCTGTCCTGCGACGGCTACCACCAGACCGCGCCCGACCCCAGTGGCAAGGGCGCCTGCGCCGCCATGGCCCAAGCCCTCGACACCGCGGGCCTCACCCCGGGCCATGTGGACTACCTCAACCTGCACGGCACCGGCACCCCGGCCAACGACGCCTCCGAACCCAAGGCGCTGAAGCTGCTGTTCGGTCAGGACATCCCACCGGCCAGCTCCACCAAGTCGATGCTCGGCCACACCCTCGGCGCGGCCGGTGCCGTGGAGGCCGTGGTGAGCACCCTCGCCATCGACCGGGGCACCCTGCCGCCCACCATCAACACCCGCGGCACCGCACCGCCATCCGGCCTCGACATCGTCGCGGATACCGGCCGGGAGGCGCGCCCCGACGTGGTGGTGTCGAATTCGTTCGCGTTCGGCGGCAACAACGCCTCCGTCGTCCTCCACCGCCCCGGGGTCCGCAGCACCCGGAACCCGCGCCGCGAAACCGTCCAGGAGGTCGTCGTCACCGGGATCGCGGGCCTGGCGGGGGCGGCGGGCGGCACGGAGGCGCTCGCCACCGCCCTCGCCGAAGGGCGGCCCTGCTTCGACGCGTTCGAGGAGGTGGCCGGTGCCGGCAGGGTGCCGGTCGGCCGGGCCGACCTCAAGGCCGCCGCCCGTGGCACGAACCCCAGCCGCGCCCGCCGTATGGACCCGCTGAGCCTGCTCGCCGCGTCCGCCGTGGGCGACCTGTACGCCCGGCACGGCAAGCCGTCCCGGGCCGAGGCGGAGTCCACCGGCATCGTCTTCGCGACCGGGTACGGTCCGGTCACGTCGGTGCTGCGGTTCCACGAGGGCGTGGTGCGGTCGGGCATCGCCGGGGCCAACCCGTCCTTGTTCGCCAACACCGTCGTCAACGCCGCCGCCGGCCACGTCGCGATGCTGCACCGCTACCGCGGGTACACCGCGACCATCGCGGCGGGCGGCACCAGCTCCGTGCTCGCGCTTCAGCTCGCGGCCCGGGTCATCGCCCGCGGCGCCGCCGAGCGGATCATGGTCGTCGTCGCCGACGAGTTCCCCGCCCAAGCACTTGCCACCCAGGCGGCGCTGCCCGGCTACGCCCGGTCCGCGCACATCGTCCCCGGCGGGCGCACGGGCACCGTCCTCAGCGAGGGTGCCGCGGCGGTCCTGCTGGAGAGCCGGGACGCTGCCCTGGTCCGCGGAGCCGGCGTGCTGGCCCGCGTCCGCGGCTTCGGGGCCAGTGGCGAGCCGGCGGGTATCGGCCGTATCGCCCGGGACGGCGCGGCCTGGGCCCGCTCCCTGTGCGGCGCCCTCGCCGAGGCGGGTCTCGACCCGGCCGGGGTCGGCACAGTCGTCTCGGCGGCGTCCGGCCACCCGCTCGTCGACCTCGCGGAGCGTGCCGCTCTGCGCCGGTCCGGCCTCACCCCCAGACCGCTGATCGCCCCGAAGGCCCTGATCGGCGAGACCTACGGAAGCGCCGGAGCCCTCGGCCTGGTCGCCGCCCTCACCGGCGACCCGGCCCCCGGCCCCGTGCTGCTGTCGAGCTTCGCCTACGGCGGCAGTTACGCGGCGGCCGTCCTCGACCCGGGGCCGTGATGAGAGCTCCGGCGGGACTGCTCCTCGACCCGGGCCCGACCGGGTACACGCTGGCGCCCGACGGGACCGCGGTGCCGGGGGAGGTGGTCGATGTCCTGGTCTCCCGGCACCGCAGGCTGCCCCGCGACCGGATGGGGCGACCGCTCACCGCCCCCGGCGGCTTCCTGATCACCCGGGCCCTGGCCACGACCTACGGATCCAGGGTCGCCCCTGGCCGCCTGGTCCGGGACGCCCACAAACGCTGGTCGGTGCCCGCCCTCGGACTGGCCGCGTCGGTCACCCACTGCGGCGAGTTCAGCGCCGTCGCTTTCGCCCCCCTCGTCCGCGCGGTCGGCGTGGACCTTCAGGACGAGCGCGACCGCCCGCACGCGCTGCGCTGGCTCGGCGGGCTGCTCGGCCGCGAGCAGCCCGCCACCATCAGAGACTTCGCCGAGTGCGAGGCACTCATCAAGGCATCGCACCTGACCAAGGAGACCTTCGCCGGCACCCGGCTGCCCGCCTGGCGGCCGGGCTGGCGACCCACCGGCACCGGTGCCTACCAGGTGCGTTCGATCGTCCTGAGGGCCGACGGCGCCCCGCCCCTGCATCTCGCCCTCGCCTGCAACGCACCAGCCACGGTGCGCTTCCACCACCTGGAGCAGGAATGACCCCCACCGCCGTGCGGCCCTACGTCCGCCGCATCTCCCCGATCGAACGGGGCTACCTCAACGCCGCCGCCACAGGCACCCCCCAGCTCATCCAGATGGTGATCGCGGGCGACGGCACGCTGGACCCGGACGCGCTGCGGCAGGCGGCCCGTGCCGCGACCGAGGCCAACCCCGGACTCGCCGTCCGCCGCCGCGGTGGGGTGTGGCGCGCCGACGGCCCCGCCCCGGAGGTCGTGGAACTGCCCGCCGGTACCGGCCTGGACGCCCCGTTCTTCCATCGTGACCTGCCCGTGGTGACCGGACCCGTCTGCGAACTCGGTGTGATCCCGGGCGAGCCGGCCCGGCTGGTCGTCCGGGCCAGCCATGTCGTCACCGACGGCCACGGTCTGCGGCGGTGGATCGGGGACCTCTTCCGGGCGCTGCGCGGTGAGGCCCCGGCCGGCTCACCGGACACGGTGGGTGAGGTTCACTTCCTCACGGCGGCCGGTGACGTCCCCCCGGTCCCCAAGCCCGCCCGTCTCACGGGCCTGCCCGCGATCCTCGGCCGGGGACCCGTGGGCGCGCGGCCCCTGTGGCTGCGCCGCCGGGTGCCGGCCGGCCCTTCCGGTGTCACGGCCCGCGCCGCCGCGGCGCTCTCCCGTCACCTCACCACGGACACCGGCCGCCTGATCGTTCCGGTGGACCTCCGCCGCCACGACCCGGCGGTGCGCTCCACCGCCAACCTGACGTCCCAGCTCGTGCTCGACCTACGCCGTGGCGACAGCTGGAAACGCCTGCACTCCACCCTGGTCCGCGCCCTGCTCACCAAGGCCGAGGCCGCCGCCCTCGACCGGGTCTTCCTGCGCGACAACCCGTTCGCCAACAATCTGACGGAGGCGCGAGAACTCGACGGCACCCGCTTCTCCTGCTCGGCGATCATCTCCGACCACGGCAGGATCGACCCCTCGGCGTACTCGACGTCCGCCTTCCGCGCCACCTCCTTCGCCACGCTGCCGATGCTGGTGCCGTACGCCGAGATGTTCCTCAGCGCCTGCCGCACCGACGACACCACGGACCTCACCCTGGCATGCCGGGACCGTACGGATGCCCGCGCGAAGGCCGAGGAGATCCTCGACGACATCACCGAAGCCCTGCGAGACCGGTGAGCCGAGCGCCCTGAGAGGGGCGAGGGGATCTGCGCGAGCAACCAAGGACAACCCGCCCGACCACGAAGGCCCTGGAAGTCATGTCCCTGACCCAAAAAGAAACGTCTGTCACGCCCCCCGGCCCACCGACCAGAACCGCTCTCTGCACCATCGCCGTGTCCATCGGCGGAGCCTTCCTCGCTCAGCTGGACACCACCATCGTGAACGTGTCCCTGGCCGACACGTCCACCCGGTTCGGCGCCATCACTCAGGTGCAGTGGGTCGTCACCGCCTACTTGCTGGCCCTGGTCGCCGTCATGCCGGCCGCGGGATGGCTGGCCCATCGCTTCGGTCCCCGCCGCACCTTCATCGTCTCCCTCACCGTGTTCGCCGTGGGCTCGGCCGCCTGCGCGGCAAGCCGGACACTCCCCGAACTGATCGCCGCCCGCAGTGTGTCGGGCGCCGCCGCGGGCGTGCTCACTCCGGTGGCCACGACCCTGCTCACCAGTGGGATGCCGCGCGAGCGTCTGGGCCAGGTACAGGCGCTGAACGGCAGCGTCATGCTCATCAGCCCGCTGCTCGGCCCGACCGTCGGCGGACTCCTCGTCAACGCCTGGGGCTGGTGGGCCGTCTACGCCGTCAACCTTCCGATGTGTGCCGTGCTGCTCCTGGCCGCCGTCCGCCACGTCCGCAAGGACGCTCCCCGACCGGCTGGGAGCCGTCCCCTCGACGTGCTGGGGTTGGCCGGCGCTGCCACCTGCACCGTCTGCGTCGTCCTGGCCGTGCACGCCTTCGCCGAGACCGCCCTGTCGACGCATCCCGCGTTCCTGGTGCCGCTGGTGCTGGCGGTGCTGACCGGCGCCGTGTTCGTCACACACCAGCTCCGCACCGCGGCGCCGCTGATGGATCTGCGCCTGTTCACGCACCGTGTCTACCGCATGGCCGCGACGAACATCTTCTGCCTGGGCTTCGTCCTGTTCTCGCCGATGATGCTGATTCCGCTCTACTTCGAGTCGGCACGTGGCGAGAGCGCCGTCACCACCGGCCTGCTGATGTCGGCCGGCGGCACCGGCGTCGTCGTCGCGGGCCTGGCCTGCCGCCTGATCATGACGAAGATCGGGGGCGGTACCACCGTCGTCATCGGGATCGTCCTCACCATGCTGGCGACCGTGCCACTGACGACGCTGTCGTCCACCACGTCGTACGTGCTGCTGTGCGCGGGACTCGCCGTCCGCGGCCTGGGCACGGGGCTGACCATCGTGCCGGCCATGACCCGGGCCTTCCAGTCGGTCGAACCCCGCTCCATACCGGACGCTTCGGCTCAGCTCAACCTGATCCAGCGGGTCGGCGGCACGGTCGCCCTCGCCGTGGTCACCGTCGTCCTCGCCCGGGCCGCGCAGGCTCGCCACGGTCTCGTGCCCGCCGCGTTCGCCGACTCCTTCCGCTGGCTGCTCGCGGTCTACACGCTCACCCTCGTCCCGGCCGTCGCCCTGGTGATCGCCGACCGCCGGGAACGTGCCGCTGCGAGGGCGACGCCTCAGTAACGGCGCAGCGGCCGCATGCGGTTGACCGCGTCGAGCCGGGAGGTGGCGCCCAGCTTCTCGAAGATGTTCCGCAGATGGCGCTTGACCGTGCCCTCGGTGATCCCGAGGCGTTTGCCGATCTGCCGGTTGCTCAGTCCCTGCGCGACGAGCTCCATCAGTTCCCGCTCGCGGAGGGTGAGCCCGTCACCGGGGCCGGGTTCCCGCTCCGGTCCGGAGCCGCGCGACGTACGGGGGAGGAACATCGTCGTGCCGCCCGTCATGGCGCTGCGGATGGCGGCGACCAGGACCTCCCGGTCCGCTTCCTTGTGCACGTAGCCCACGGCTCCCGCGGACAGCAACGCGTCGATGAGCCGACGGTCGTCGTGCATCGTCAGCACGATGACCCGGGCCTCGGGGGCCGCCTGCCGGATCCCGCGCAGATGGGCGAGCGGCCCCGGACCCGGCAGCTCCACGTCGAGCAGCACCACGTCCGGGTGGTGCAGTCCCGCCATGCGTACCCCGCTGGGGCCGTCGTCGGCCTGTGCGACCACGGTCAGCCCCGGATACAGATCGAGGAGTTCGCACAGCGCCTCACGCAGCAGCCGGTGATCGTCCACGGCCAGTACCCGGATGTCGGCGCCGGCGTGCGCGCCCGCGCCGCTCATCGACCGCTCCGCCCCGCCTCGTCGAGCGGGACCCGCAGCTGCACCCGCGTGCCTCTGCCGGGTTCGCTGACCAGCTCCAGCGTGCCGCCGAGCGCGGAGACCCGCTGGCGGATGGCGGTCAGCCCGGTGCCCTGACCGTCGCGTCGGCGTGGCAGCCCGACGCCGTCGTCGGTGACCGTGGCGTGCACGGCGTCGGGGAAGATGCTCACGAAGACGTCGATGCGGTCCGCCCGCGCGTGTGCGAACGCGTTGCGCATGGCTTCCCGCACCACGAGGAACAACTCCTGACGCACCTGTTCCGGCAGCCAGGACTCGTCACCGTCGATGCGGGAGCGGACCTCGGCGGGCCGTTCGCAGGCGGCGGCGCAGTAGGCGTCGATCTCCTCCTTGAGGCTGTCGTGCAGTTCGGCGACACGCAGCCCGCTGACCATGGACCGGGTGAAGGCGAACACGTCCTGGAGCGCTTGCCGTGCGTCCGCCAGCCGGTCGCGTGTCGAGGCGCCCCCGCTCGCCTGTTCCATGTCGTACAGGTCGAGGCAGCGCAGCGCCAGGCTGATGCTGCTGCCGATGTGGTCGTGCAGATCGCGGGCGATCCGGTGGCGGCGGGCGGTGCTGGCCTCTCCCACGTCGCGCAGAGTCGCCGACTCGTAGCCGATGGCGGCGGCGCCGACCCGGGTGTACGTCGCCTCGTGCAGCATGCGCACGGCCGTCGGGAACCGGGACACCGCGAGGTCGGGGGGCAGGCGCGCGGCGGCCTCGGCCATGGTTTCGACGGCCACGTCCGACAGCAGGCGGGCGGCCTGCACCGAGTCGATCGGCGGGACCCTCTCGAAGGAACGCTGCACACCGAGCGCCATCGAGGCCAGTTCGGCATCCGCGGCCACCCGCACCTCGGCGCCGTGCAGAGTGTCGATGCACTCGCCGAGGATCTGCCGGGCCTGCTTCTCGCAGGTGGCCCACAGCTCCGGGCGGGCCACGAGCGCGTTGCCGGCCTCCCGCAGGCCGTCGGCATAGCGGGCGACCGCCGCTTCGATCAGACGGGACCGGTCGGTCGCCGAGTCGGCGGAAAGTCCCACAGTGTGCTCCCCCTGTGAGGAATGGTCCAGATGGGGCGGTTCCTCACACTCATCCACCCTGCGGGATCATAACAACGAGTTTGAACGTGCTGACGAGAGCGAGTGGTGGGGCGGGGAGGCTCAGGCCCACAGGAGGGCGCCCAGCGCGGTCAGATGGACGGCGTACTGGGTGACCATCCAGCTCCGGTAGGGGCCACGCGGCCCGCCCTGGCCGCTGCCGGCCGGCAGACAGCGCCCGGCGACGCACAGGGCGCCGAGGGCGAAGACGACCGCGGCAGCCTCCAGCGGCAGTTCCCGCACCCACACGGCGCCGACCGTGAGAACCAGTGCCAGTACGCCGCCGGCCGCGGCACAGAACCGCCGCGCACAGCGTTCGCCCCGGACGACGGCCAGGGTGCGGCGCCCTGCCAGGGCGTCGCCCCGGGTGCTGCCCAGGTCCTTGGCGACGGCGGCTATCAGCCCCACGCCGAGCGAAAGCACGACGGCGAAGACGGCGGCCTCGGAGGTGAGCGCGCTGCCGGAGGCCGCGACACCGGCGAGATAGGTCGTCCCCGCGGCGGCGCAGGTGACCGCCGAGGCCGACCAGGAGCGGCACTTCGCCGCGATCGAGGGCGCGGAGTAGACGTAGCCGAGAGCGAGGAAGACGGCGGTGGACTCGGCGACCTGCCACCCCGCGGCACAGCCGAGCACCAACCCCACGACGGCGGCCACCGCAACCGCCCACCGGGCCGCGGACTCGGTCAGCTGCCCGCTGGCCAGCGGTCTTCGGGACCTGTTGGCCCGGTCCTCGCACAGGTCGCTGACCCCGTTGAAGACGTAGACGCTCACCGTCGCCGCCCACCAGGCGGCCGCGCCGAGCACGAGGTGTGGTGCGTCGGGCCGGTGATGCGCGGCGGAGGTCGTCAGCAGCGCGCCCGTGACGAAGCGCAGCACGAACATGACCTGCACGAGCGGACGCGCCTCACGCAGACAGTGGCGGACCGTCCGTGCGGCGGAGCGCGCACGGGAGCAGGGGACGGTGACGACCTCGGTGACGGGAGCGGTCGGTTGCGCGCGGTGCGGCAGAGAGGCCTGGGGCATGCCCTGAAACTAAGCTGGAACAGATGATTCCGGCGTGTGCCTTTAGAGGTACGGCATGCCCCCTCGGAAGTACGCGCGTTGAGCGCGGACAGCCGCCCGCCTAGCGTCGTCGGCATCGTCATCACGCTGCACGAATGCGTCACGTCGGGGGTGCGGGACATGGAGTTCCTGGTTCTGGGGCCGGTGGAGGTACGCGAGTCGGGGGTGCCGGTCCCGCTCAGAGGAATGCGCTGCCGGCGCCTGCTGGCCCTCCTGCTGCTGAACGTCCGTCGCGCGGTGCCGCTGGACACCCTCGTGGACGAGCTGTGGCAGGACCCGCCCGCCTCCGCCCGTCACCAGGTGCACAACGCGATCCGTGATCTGCGCGCGGCCCTGGCCGCCTGCGCGGGCGGCCACCTGGTCACCATGGACTCCGGATACCGTCTGGACGTGCCTCCCGACGCCGTGGACGCGCACCGCTTCACCGAGCAGGTCCGCGCCGCCCGTGCCGCACGGCGCGAGGGCCGTACCGCCGAGGCCGTGCGGTTGCTGCACGCGGCGTCGGAGCTGTGGCGCGGCGACGCCTTCTCGGGCATCGACTGCCCGACGGTGACCGCCGCCGCGGCGGGCCTGGACGAGCAGCGGCTCACGGCGGTCGAGGAACTGATGGAGCTGCGCCTCGCGGCGGGCGAGGCCGGCTCGCTGGTCGCCGAACTGTCCGCACTCACCGCCCGGCACCCACTGCGCGACGCGCTGCGCGGCAGCCTGATGCTCGCCCTCTACCGCAGCGGCAGGCAGGCCGACGCGCTCGCGGCCTACGACGAGGGCCGCCGTCTGCTCGCCGACGAACTCGGCCTGGAGCCCGGCCCCCGGCTGCGACGCCTGCACGCCGAGATCCTCGCGGACGACCCGCAGGCGCAGCGGGAGGTTCCCGGCCCGGCCCGGCCCGCCGTCGTCCGTCCGGGGCACCGCAACCACCTCCCGCGCGATCTGCCCGACTTCACCGGCCGCACCGCCGATCTCGCCCTGCTGGACCAGGCCGTCGACGAGCAGGGCCACGGCTCGCCGCGCACGGTCACGATCGACGGAATGGGCGGCATCGGCAAGACGGCACTCGCCGTCCACTTCGCCCACCGCCGCACCACGGACCACCCGGACGGCCAGTACTTCATCGACCTGCACGGCTTCAGTCCGGCGCGCGCACCGCTGGGCCCCGAAGAGGCGCTGGGCGTCCTGCTGCGCTCCGACGGTGCGGCGCCCGAGACCATCCCCGAGGGCCTGGCCGAGCGCAGCGCCGTCTGGCGGTCCCGCCTCGCGGGCCGCCGCGTCCTGCTGGTCCTCGACAACGCGGCCGGCGCGGCCCAGGTGGCCCCGCTCCTGCCCGGCACGGGCGACAGCCTCACACTGATCACCACCCGCCGCAGGCCGACGGCCCCGGACGGCTCCCGCTCACTGTTCCTCGGGCCGCTGTCCCCGACGGACTCGGAAACCCTGTTCCGCCGTGTCGCGGGAGACGCCTGCGCCGGCTCGTCCCTCTCCCGGACCGTCGCTCTGTGCGACCACCACCCGCTGGCCCTGCGCCTCGTGGCGAGCCGCCTGCGCGACCGCCCCGCGTGGACCGTGCGCGAGGTGACCACCCGCCTGCGCACGACCGCGGGCCGGGTCTCGCTCCTGCGCACGGCGGACCGCGACCTGATGTCCGTCCTTCGGCTCTCCTACACCCAGCTGCCCCATGACGCCCAGGCGTTCGGCCGCGCCCTGGCTCTCCACCCGGAGGTCACCTACGACATCCCGCGGGCCTGCGCCACCACCGGCGTCACCCCCTCCGTCGCCGAGCGCCTCTTCGACCTCCTGCTGGACCACAACCTCGCCCACGAGCCGGGCGCCGGTCTGCTGGCCGTCCCCACGCTTCTGCGGGACTGCGTCCACGCCTTCGCCCCGCCGGCCCAGGACACCGCCTGCCACCTGACCGCGGTGGCCTGAGACCTACGACGCCAGTCCGACGAGCCGGGACACCAGGTCCGCGAACGGCCCGTCGGGGGGCTCGTGGCGCAGGACGCGACGCAGCAGGGCGCCCATCTCCTCGTCGTAGGCGGCGCTGACGGCCAGGAGCGCGGCGAGGTCGTGGACGAGCTGGGCCTCCAGCTCGGCGCGCGGGATGCGGCGGCCGTCCAGCCAGATCAGGGCCGTCGACTCGGCCAGCGAGATCCACGAGCGGATCACCAGCTCCAGGCGCGCGGGCGGCTCGGTCACGTCCAGGTGCGACAGGATCTGGACGTAGGCGGCCTGCCGTACGGAGTCGATGAGGGCGTTGGTGGCCGAGGAGCCGACCGCCGGGCCGCCGCGCATCAGGGCCGCGAAACCGGGGCCGTGCTCGTCCACGAAGTCGAAGAAGCGGCCCATCACCTTCAGCAGCCGCGCGGCCAGCGGGCCCTCGCGCGGTTCCACGAAGCGGGTCGCCAGATCGTCCGCGGCCCGCTTCAACGCCGCTTCGTAGAGGCTGAGTTTGCCGGGGAAGTAGTGGTAGACGAGCGGGCGCGAGATGCCCGCGGCCGACGCTATCTCGTCGATGGACACCTCGTCGGGCGAGCGGCGGCTGAACAGTTCGAGGGCGACGCCGATCAACTGCTGCCGCCGCTCCTCGACTCCCATTCTGCGGCGTACCCCGGTAGTCATGCGAACACCTTACCGATCGAATCCGGCCGCGGAACGGGCCGGAGCCGGCACGGGCGTTCACATGTCCAGCACCAGGCGCTCACCCCGGCAGCGGGAGACGCAGATGAGCATCGAGTCACCGCGCTCCATGTCGGTCAGCAGCTCGTCCCGGTGCTCGATCTCGCCCTCCAGCACCCGCTGTTGGCAGGTTCCGCACCAGCCCTGTTCACAGGAGTACGGGGTGTTCGGCAGCTCCGCGCGGACCGCGGCGAGCACCGAGGTGTCCGGCGCCACGGTCAGGGTCCGTCCGCTGCGCCGCAGCTCGACCTCGAACGCGTGGTCTCCCGCGGCGTTCGCCCGTGGCGCGAACCGTTCCAGGTGCAGCGGGGTTCCCTCCGGGAGCCGCTCCTCCACGGCCGCCATCAGGGGTTCGGGTCCGCAGCAGTAGACGGCCGCGCCCTCGGGCAGACCGGTGAGGTACGCGTCGAGGTCGGGCAGCCCCGCCTCGTCCTCGGCGACGACCGTGACCCTCCCCCAGCCTTCGGCCGGGGGTACCCCCGTCCCGCTTCGCTCGCCCTGCGGGTCCAGCTTCTCGATCTCCTCCAGGAACGGCATCGACGCCCGTGTCCGGCCGCCGTACAGCAGCCGCCAGTCGGTGTCCTCCGGCAGCGCGCGCAGCATCGGCAGCAGCGGGGTGATGCCGATGCCGCCGGCGACGAAGACATAGGAGGGGGCCTCGCGCAGCGGGAAGCGGTTGCGCGGTCCGCGCACCTGAACCTCCATGCCCTCCTGAAGCTGCTCGTGCACCTCGCGCGAGCCGCCCCGGCCGTCCTCGACCAGCCGGGTGGCGACCGTGTACGACGAGGTGTCCTCCGGGTCGCCGCACAGGGAGTACTGGCGGACCAGGCCCGAGGGCAGCACGAGGTCCAGGTGGGCGCCGGGCTCCCAGCGCGGCAGGTCGTGCCCCTCCAGGCGCAGCCGGACGACGCCGTCGGCGATCCGCTCGTGCGCGGTGACCAGCAGCGTCAGCGCCCCCGGCCGGGACTGCCCGGATATCGGCGGCTCCAGCGCGGGCATCGGCCACAGCGGGGAGCCCTGGATGCGGCGGCGCAGCGCCCGCCGGGCGAGCAGCGCCGCGCCCGCGGCGAGGAACAGCGTCGCCGGCTTCGACAGGGGCGGCTTCGGCATCACGGGGTTCCCTTCTCGGCCTTCTCGGCCTGCTGGACGGGCTCGGTGGGCTGGGGGTGTTCGGTGCGCTCCGCCCGCTCGGCGGCCAGCGCGGCGGGGGAGGCGGCGAGGTAGGCGACGGCCTGCTCCGTCGACCCCTCCTGCGACGGGTGGTACGTACGGCTCAGGTAGCGCGGCACGGAGCGCAGCAGCGCACCCGTCGAGGGCAGCAGTCCGCGCCGGCCGCGCAGGTGGAAGTCCCGGAAGCGTGCGCGTCCGTCCACGAGCGTCGGGTCGTTCGCCATGAAGAACCGCGCCCCGCGCTGCCACAGGAACACCAGGGCCGCGAACGCCACCGCCCAGGTGCGCGCCCGGCGCCGGTAGCCGCCGTCCAGGTGCACGAACAGGTCGAAGGCGACCGAGCGGTGCTCGACCTCCTCGGCGCCGTGCCAGCGCAGCAGGTCCAGCATGGTCGGGTCGGCGCCGCGCCGGTCCAGTTCACCGGCGTTGAGGACCCAGTCGCCGAGGAACGCCGTGTAGTGCTCGATGGCCGCGATGAGCGCGACCCGCTCCATCAGCCACCACCGGCGCGGCCGGCCCGGCGGCAGAGTGCGGTCGCCGAGGAGCTTCTCGAAGAGCCAGTCGACCTGCGCGGTGTACGGCGTCGGGTCGAGCCCCTGGTCCTTCAGGTGCGGCAGGACCGCGTCATGGGCCTGGGAGTGCATCGCCTCCTGGCCGATGAACCCGATGACGTCCTCACGCAGCCGCTCGTCCCGGATGTACGGCAGCACCTGCTTGTAGACGTGCACGAACCACCGTTCCCCGGCGGGCAGCAGCAGGTGCAGCACATTGATGGTGTGCGTGGTGAACGGGTCCCCCGGCACCCAGTGCAGTGGTGTGTCCGCCCAGGAGAAGGACACCTTCCGTGCCTTGAGCGGTATGCGCTCGGACTCCACCGGCCGCGGCAGCCGGGCCTGCGTATTAGACATGGCGTCAATGTACTGACGCGTAAGTTCCGGGGGAACCCTTCGGACGCGACTTGTTGACGTCAGTGTCAGTAAGGGGCCCGGTGACCTACCGCAGGCCGGTGATCTCGCGCCCGTCGTCCAGCGTGCCCGTCAGCTCGGCCTGCGCGCCCTGCTCGGCGCGGGCGGTGAGCAGATGGCCGTCCGCGGAGGCGTCGATGCCGCCCGTCGCCGTGACGGAGTCCGTGTCGCGGCTGCCCGCGGCCAGCAGGTACCAGCCGCCCGACTCCGCCTTCCACAGCACCCCGGCCAGCACGTGGGGGTCCCGCGCACCGCACGCCGGCACGTTCTCCGCCTTGGCCGCGACGGCCCCCTGCCGGCCGCCCGGCGTCCGGAACTGGGCCAGCACCCGGGCTCCCTCGCCCCGCCAGGTCTCGGCCCGCGTGCACACCCAGGCGCCGGAACCCTCCGCGCCGCCGGGCAGGGGCTGCTCCGCGAACGCCCAGGCGTTCACCGACCGCACGCCCTGGCCGCGCACGGCGCCCAGTGAGCAGGCGAACGGCGCCCAGGTGCGCAGCGCCTTCGCGCCGGACGCGTCCGCGGCCGAGCCGGGGTGCCCGGCGGTGAGGCGGGCCGGGACCAGTTCGCCGAGGTCGCTCATCAGCCGCCGGTCGTCGCCGTCGGTCAGCTCCAGCACGTTCCACGACGTGCACGCGCCCGGCTTCTGCGCCGGGCTGGCCAGCGGCGAGGTCACCCCGTCGGTCAGCGTCAGCTCCATCGCCCCCGCGCCCGGCTTGGTCAGGTCGCGCTCCGCCGCCCCGGTCACCCAGGGAGCCGTCAGATACCGCACGTTGCCGTCGGTGCGGCCCAGCACCACCGCGGTCGCCTCGGCCCGCGTCGCCCCGTCGGCCCGGGCGAAGTCCAGCGCCGCCCCGGCCGTGCCGTCCTTCGGTTCGGCGTACCGGACGATCCGCAGGCCGTCGTGGAGGATCACGACGCGGGCGGCGTCGACCGTGCCCGCGTACAGCAGTTGCGGGGGCCCGGCCGGGCCTCCGGTGGGGGTGCCCGGTGTCGCCGAGACGCCGACCGTCTCGCCGGGGCGGGCCCACACGGCCAGCGCTCGGCGCAGCAGTTCCTTGTCGCCGGTGAGCTCGCCGCGGGCCGGCCACACCGAGAAGTCGGTGCGGCTGGAGGTGCGCCATGCGGTGGGGGCGGCCTTCGTCAGCCGGCCGGGGTCGAGGGCGGCCTCGGCGGCCGGGTTGCGCGCGTACGCCGGGGCGGCGGGGCCGTCCGGGCCCCAGCCGTCACCGGGCAGACCGAGCAGTGCCCCGCACACCACCAGGGCGGCCCCGGCGACCAGCGCGGCCTTGGTGTGCTGCCGCCGGCGCATCAGATCGGTCGGCCGGGCCTGGAGCGAACACGGGTCGAACTCGGGGGAGTCGAGCAGCGCGTACTGCCCGGGGACGGAGTCGGCCTCGCCCAGCGCGGCGTCCGCGTCGGCGACCCCGGCGGCGCGCAGCGCCTCGCGCACGTCGCCGTCGGGGAGCTTCTCCAGGCCGCGCAGCGCGTACGCGGCCCGGCCCGCGCCGGACAGGGCGGACAGCCGCTGGTCCAGGGCGAGTTCGTCGGCACCGCCGGAGCGCGGGAACAGCTTCAGACCCCAGACCTGGGGGAGGAGCGGCGGCAGCTGGGAGCGCCGGGGCCGGGCGAGGCGGCGCAACGGCAGCCCGGCCTCCAGCGCCGTCCGGAGGACCCGGGCCCGCACCAGCGCGTAGCCCGGGTCGCCCTCCCGGCCCGTGGACTGGGCGGGGATGGCAGGGGGAGCCGTGCGGCTGCGGGGCAGGGCCCGCTGGGTCAGGGAGTGCGCGGTCAGCACCCGGCGGCTGCGGCCCAGGCCCGGCGGGAGCACCAGGTAGGCGAGCCGGACCAGACGCGGATAGTGCTCGACGAGCGCGGCCTCGGCCTGTTCGACGTCGACGACCGGGTCGGTGGCGGACGGTGCGGGGCGCGGGACGACATCCTGTGACTGCACGTTCAGCAGAACGAGCGAATCCTCGGATGGTCACCGGCGCGGCGAGGTTGCGCGGCGCCCTTTGAGCACCGCGCCCCTGACGGCCGTATCGGTGGGGACAGGGTCCCTCGACGGGGCCCGGTGCGGCATGTCGCCGGAAGGGACCGGAGGAACACATGAGGCTGATCCGACCGAGGCTCGCGCTGGCCGGTGCGGCGGCGCTGTTCGCGCTGGCGGGCTGCGGCACCGACGGCGACGGCGCGAAGGCCGTCCCGCAGACGGCCACGGGGAGCCTGGAGAGCCTGGCCGCCAAGGCCCGGTGCGAGCCGGACATGCAGACCGACGCCGACCAGATCCGCCAGGCCATCTGCGAGAAGGGCGAGGAGAAGTACATCCTCGCCACCTTCGCGACCGACCGCGGCCAGCGCGAGTGGATCGACACCGCCAAGGACTACGGCGGCTACTACCTGGTCGGCCGCAAGTGGGTCGCCGTCGGCCACCAGGGCGTCGTGACCGAGCTGCGCGGCCGGCTCGGCGGGATGCTGGAGGAGGGCACGCGGCACGGTGGCGGCGGGCACCCGTCCGGGCACCCGGGACACGGCGGCTGACCGCGGACGAACGCGCACGAAGGGGGCCGGTGGCGGAATCCGCCACCGGCCCCCTTCGTCGGGGATGTCCGGCGGGACTACTCGCAGTCCTCACCGTTGTTGATGCACTCGACCACCTCGTTCATCAGGTCCTCGTCCATGACGTTGATGAAGTCGTTGTGGTCGGTGATCGGCTTGTGCAGCTGCTCCGGGAAGCCGTCCACGGCGTACGGGTTCTGCACCTGGCCGTTCTCGACCACCGGGGCCGGCACGTCGTACACCAGGCGGACCTGGAGCTGCGGGATGGCCTGGAAGCCGTTCGGGCAGCTGCCGTCCTCCTGGACGAAGGCGACGTGGTCGCGGTGGTTGGCGCTGTCGATGTTCTGTCCGTCCCAGCAGCTCTGGAAGTTGGACGTGCGCACCACCTGGCTGCCCTCGGGGCACAGCGGGTACTTGTCCGTCAGCTGACGGTCCTCGAAGCCCGTGCAGCTCCAGGCGGTGTTGGCGTTGGCGGTGCCGTTGGTGAAGGCCTTGGCGTCACCGGTGATGATGCGCAGGAACTTCGGCATCGCGACGACGTCGCTCCGCTTGTTGCCGACGAACGTGATCTCGGCCTGCTGGGCCTTGAGGATCCGGCCGACGTTGCCCTCGGCGCCGCCGCCCAGGTCGTCGTTGTCGAACTCCTCGGTGCCGTCCTGGAGCCGCAGCACCGGCCAGTAGTAGGTGGACTTGTCCCCCTGGTTCTGGCAGGACGTCTCCGCGCGCGCCAGGTCCTCGTCGCTGGAGAAGGCGTCGTTGTCCTGGTTGCCGACGTAGTCGTGCGTGTGGTGCGCGCCGTTGTCGACACCCGGGGCCACGATCAGGTTGTCGCTGTTGAACAGGTTGTTCTCGTTGACGCCGCACCTGGTGGTGAAGGAGCCGGTGGAGCCCCCGTCGCCGTTGGCGGCCAGACCGTTCTCCAGGTCCCGCGAATCGGGCTCGACGGTGGTGATGTCGACGAAGTCGTCCGCGACCGGGCCGTTGCCGGCCTGACCGCCGTTGTCCTGGCCGTCTCCGCCGCCGCCCTGGTCCTGCCCGTCGTCGTTGCCGTCGTTGTTGTCGTTGCCGTCGCCGTCTCCGTTCTGGCCGTCCTGCGGCTGCTCCGCGGGCCGTCCCTGGCAGCCGGCCAGCTGGTCCAGCTCCTCGCCGGCGTTGCCGCCGGCCCGGTTGATCTCCAGCTGGATGCGGTCGATGATCGCCTTCCGCCGGTCCTTGAGCGGGCCGAGGATGGCGTTCTGCACGAACCGGGGATCCTCGGACTGCGCCCGGCGCGTGGTGGCGAGGCGGGTGTAGGCGTCGGTGATCTGCTGGTCCAGCGTGGCCAGTTCGCCGTCGACCTCCCCGCGGGCCCGGTCCGGCACGTCGGAGAGCTGCTGCCCGACGTCGGGACAGTCGATCGTCGCGACCTGTGCCGCCGCGGACCTCGTCCGGCCCTGCCCCGAGTTCTCCTCATGAGCCGAGGCGTAGAAGTTGGCCCAGACCAGCCCGCCCCCGCCGAGCGCCAGGGCCGCCACCCCGGCTATGGCCTTGGTGGCCAGCGGCGTACGGCGTTTTCTTGTGTTGCGTCCCATGGAACTCCTCTGACTTCCTTGCGGGGCATCGAGGGCGCCCGTCAGGAGTGAAGCGGCTCCGTTCCATACGGAGGCCGTCTCGGAGGTGTTCAGTTCTCTCGGGAATCGCCGGGAGTCCGTGAGGACATTCCCCGCCACAACAGCCCATCGAACACCGGGAGTTGTGACGCCCTCACCGCGGGTCGCGCCGGCGGGAAGCCGCCCGCGTGGCCCTGCCTGTCCACGCGGGCGCCCCCGCCTTCACCGGTCGCCGTCGTCCGGGGCCCCGCCCGCCGCCAGCACCTTCGCCTCGACCTCCGGGTCGAGTCCCTTGCTCGTCCGGTCCGGGCGCTGGGGTGCCGTGCCGCCGATGTCCCGCAGCCAGCGCCAGGTGTCGGCCACCGTCTCCCGGACCGGCCGGCAGCGCAGGCCCGTGGCGAGGGCCCGGGAGACGTCCGCGCGGTGCAGCGCGTCGTGCAGATCGCTGCCCGGCGGCACCCACACCGGCAGCTGCGTCCACGGTTCGATGCCCGCGTCGAGGATCGCCCGCGGGTCGGTCCAGCGCAGCTCCGCCCCGCCTCCGGTCACCTCCGCGCACGCCCGGAGCAGCTCCCCCATGGTGCTGTGCCCCTGCGGGGAGATCAGGTTGTACGGCCCGCTCAGCTCCTGCTCGGCCGCCCCCAGGACCCACTCGGCGAGGTCGCGGACGTCGACGTACTGGAGCGGCAGGTCCTGCGGGCCCGGGGCCAGCACGGGGCCGCCGCGCGCCATCCGGGTCAGCCACCAGGGCAGCCGGCCCACGTTCTCGTACGGGCCGAGGATCAGCCCGGCCCGCACCAGCACCGACCGGTCCGGGCCGAAGGCGTCCACGGCGGCCAGTTCGCCGCCCAGCTTGTCGCGCGGGTAGTCGGTCGGCCCGGCGTCGGCCGAGGCGCCCTCCACGACGGGCGCCTCCTCGGTGTATCCGGCCGGCGGGGACCACCGGTACACCGAGCAGCTCGACACGTACACGTACCGTCCGGCGCGGTCCCGCAGCAGCCGCGCCGCGTCCCGCACCGCCCGGGGCCGCGCCGACCAGGTGTCCACGACCACGTCCCAGTCGCCGCCGGCGGCCAGCGCCGCGAGCCCGCCGGGCGCGGTGCGGTCGCCGTGCAGCGACCGCACGCCGGGCGGCGGGGCATGCCGCCCCCGGTGGAAGACGGTCACGTCCCAGCCGCGCCCCAGCGCCGCCTCCACGACCGCCCGTCCCGCGAATTCCGTGCCGCCCAGCATCAGTAGCCTCATGGCGGCCACTGTGCCCGGTCACCGGGCCGGAGGGAACGGGCGTCTGCCGACAGCAGAGCACGAGGGTCGTGGCGAACGCGCCAGGGGCGCCCACCGCGACGGTGGGCGCCCCTGGGGCAGTCGGTGAGCGGGTCAGACCTGGCCGGCCTTCTCCAGCGCCGTGCAGCACGTGTCGACGAGGAGACGGGTCACCACGTACGGGTCGACGTTGGCGTTGGGGCGGCGGTCCTCGATGTAGCCCTTGCCGTCCTTCTCGACCTGCCACGGGATCCGGACCGAGGCGCCGCGGTCGGAGACGCCGTAGGAGAACTTGTCCCACGGGGCGGTCTCGTGCAGGCCGGTCAGCCGGTCGTCGATGCCGGCGCCGTAGTTCTTGACGTGGTCCAGCGGCTTGGAGCCCTCGCCGAGCGACTCGCAGGCGGTGATGACGGCGTCGTAGCCCTCGCGCATCGCCTTGGTGGAGAAGTTGGTGTGCGCGCCCGCGCCGTTCCAGTCGCCCTTGACCGGCTTGGGGTCGAGCGTGGCGGCGACGCCGAAGTCCTCGGCGGTGCGGTAGAGCAGCCAGCGGGCCACCCACAGCTGGTCGGCGACCTCCAGCGGCGCCAGCGGGCCGACCTGGAACTCCCACTGGCCCGGCATGACCTCGGCGTTGATGCCGGAGATGCCCAGGCCCGCCTTGAGGCAGTTGTCCAGGTGGGCCTCGACGACGTCACGGCCGAAGATCTCGTCGGAGCCGACACCGCAGTAGTAGCCGCCCTGCGGGGCCGGGAAGCCGCCCTTGGGGAAGCCGAGCGGGTGCCCGTCCTGGAAGAAGGTGTACTCCTGCTCGATGCCGAAGACCGGCTCCTGGGCCGCGAACTTCTCGGCGACCTCGGCCAGCGCGGCGCGGGTGTTGGAGGGGTGCGGGGCCATGTCCGTGTCGAGGACCTCGCACAGCACCAGCACGTCGTCGCCGCCGCGGATCGGGTCGGGGCAGGTGAAGACCGGCTTGAGCACGCAGTCCGAGGAGCTGCCCTCGGCCTGGTTGGTGGAGGACCCGTCGAAGCCCCAGATCGGCAGGGCGTCCAGTCCGGCGGGGGCCCCGGCGATGATCTTCGTCTTGGAACGGAGCTTGGCCGTCGGCGAGGTGCCGTCGATCCAGATGTACTCAGCCTTGAAGGTCACGGGGCCACATCCTTCGGGGTGGGTCTGGGCGCACTTGCGGGTGCTGCGGCGCTGCGGCACTGGGCGCCGCGGGGCGCCCTCTACTGACCGGGAGCTTGTCAACGGGCGATTTCCCGGCCATTGCCCATGTGTGAACCCCGTGTTACCTGGTGCGCCCGTGACGCACCTCACGGCGCGGCCTTCCGCTGTCCCTCACGGCGCGGCCTTCCGCCGTCCCTCGCTGCTCTGCCCGGACGGCGGGAGGCGGCCACCGGATTCCCCTCCGTCGAACCGGTGGCCGCATCCGTCCTGGGGGTCGTCCCGGACCCCGCCGGTCTCACCCCACCTTCTCGATCACCGCCCGCCGGATCAGGAACTTGCCGGGCTCGCGGACCTGCTCGAACGCCGCGTTGTTGAGCAGTACGCAGCTCCCGGACACCGAGGTGACCTCCACGGTCGTGGACTTGTTGTTGTCCAGGTTGGTGACCTTCAGCCGCGTACCCGCGGGGAACTGGTTGCTGGACGCCGCGGGTGCGCCGCCCTCGCCGGAGAGGGTGACCGTCGAGCCGTTGCACACCTGCTCGCCGGCCACTGCCTGCCCGGCGTCACCGGCCTGGTCACCGACCTGCTCGTCGGCTTCCCCGCCGTCCTGGGCACCGTCCTGGGCGTCTTCCTGGCCGTCCTGCGGCGGCTGCGCGGCCTGGGAGCCCTGAGCCGACTCCCCCACCGTGCACCCGGACGCCTCCTGCTTGCGCTTGATCTCCTCGATGACCGCCTCGCGGTTGGCGATCCGGGCCTCCGACTGCGCGTCGGGAGCGGCCCGCTGGCCCTCGATGAACCGCTCGTTGTTGCCGAGCGCGGTGGCGAGCCCCTGACAGACGGACGAGTCCCCGGCGGACTTCGTCTGGGCGGTGGTCTGTGAGGCGTTCGAGGTGCTCGCCATCACGAAGGCCCCGCCGCCCGCCACCGTCGCGGCGCTGACCAGCAGTGCGATCTTCTTCTTCGTACCGAGAGTTCTCCTGCGCGACATGCGCGCCTCCTGAAGAGGTAGGGGAGCGTACGCCGCTATGTACGAGATGCCGAACGAGGTCACTCACCGGTCACGCGCTTTGCCCAAGTAACCTGTGTCACAGCCGCGTTGGGCTCCGCTCGGCCGCAGGGGCGACCCGGTCAGCGGGAGAGCGCGTCCCGGACCGCCTCCTCGGTGCGGGCCACGACCGCTGTGCCGTCGTCGGCGGTGATGATCGGGCGCTGGATCAGCTTGGGGTGCTCGGCGAGGGCCGTGATCCAGCGGTCGCGCGCGCCGGCGTCACGGGGCCACTCCTTCAGGCCCAGCTCCTTGGCGACCGGCTCCTGGGTGCGGGTGATGTCCCACGGTTCGAGCCCCAGCCGGTCGAGTACGGCGCGGATCTCGTCCTCGCTCGGTACGTCCTCCAGGTAGCGGCGGACGGTGTAGTCGGCGCCCTCGGCGTCGAGCAGGCCGAGCGCGCTGCGGCACTTCGAACAGGCCGGGTTGATCCAGATCTCCATGCCGCAACGGTAGCCCGCGGGGCGCGAGAACTCGTTCTCCCCGCGCGCCACAGTGCCCCCGAAAGCCCGGCTGGCCAGGGCCTTTTGTCAGTGGTGGGCCGTAAAATAGAAGCAGTGTTCGAGGGTGCCGGCCGGGTCTTCCGGCGAGACGCCCTGACCGCGACAGGAGGATGCCTGTGCCCGCTGCCGCAGTGAAGCCGAAGCCGGAATCGAAGCGCAAGCCGTTGCCCACCCAGTCGACCGCCAAGCGGCCGGTCCTGCTCGATCTGCCGTACGCACCCGTGGAGAAGCGTCCGCTGCCGGCCGGCCGCCCCCGCGAGTGGTACGTCACGCACAATCGCCGGCTGAAGGCGATGCGCCTCGCCATCGCCCTGCTCGACTCCGGCGTCCATGTGCCGAACCAGGCCCGCAACGAGACGATACGCAGCGCCGCGGAGACGATCGGGGTGCACCCGCCGTCGGACACGACGTGCCACATGGTGCGCGCGTTGATGCGGTACTCGCGGTGAGCGTGGCGCCGGGTGCCCCGTTTTCGTGACGGGGTGCCCGGCGTCGGTCTGGCCGTCGCCGGGGGCTGCCGCCCCGGACCCCGCTTCGGCCTGAACGGCCTCGTCCTCAAACGCCGGACGGGCTGAACAGTCACCGGCACCGGAAGGGCGCCGCCACCGGACAGCCCCGCGGTCGGGAACGCCACCGGTACCACCGGAAGGCCCCGCGGTCGGGAACGCCACGGGCACCGGCACGGGCACCTGCGCCGGAGTCGGGACGGTGCCTACCCCGACAACTCCCGCTCCAGCGGCGTCCGGAACCGCGGTGTCACCCGGGTTTCCCCCACCCAGCCCCGCAGCCGCTCCGCCTCCGCCGCGATCGCGGCCTCCGCCGCGCGGCCGACGCCCGCGCCGTCCAGGACCCGCCAGAGAATCTCGCCGTCGGGGCGCTGGGCCCAGCCGCCGATCACACGGCCGTTCCACCACACCGTCGGCCCGACGTTGCCGCTGCGGTCGAACAGCATCGGGCGCAGCTCCGGCGCGAGATACCAGTCCCGCCGCTGCCAGCCCATCGCCGTCGGGTCCAGGGCGGGCAGCAGCGCGGCCCAGGGCTCGGCGGGCTCCGCCACGGGCTCGGCGTCGCCGGCGACGACGTACCCCGTGCCCTCGTCCAGGGAGACCGGCTCCGCCCCGATCGCGGCCAGGGCCCGGCGGACCTGGGGGACCGGCCATCGCGTCCACCACGCCAGGTCGGCCTCGGTCGCCGGCCCGCAGACCGCGAGCCAGCGGCGCAGCAACTCCGCCTGGGCCCCGGCGGTCTCCAACTCGGGGTGGTCCGGCGCGAGCGCCCAGCGGAACTGACCGGACGTCCACGAACCCAGCGGGCGGTCCCGGGCGACCTTGCCCTCCACACCCAGCACCTTGAGCAGCCGGGTGGAGACCGTGTGCACGCCCTCGTAGCTCTTGCCGGCCGCGTACACGAACCGCTCCTTCAGGCGCGGCTCGGCGCGGGCCAGCTCGGCCGCCGTCGCCCTGCCGTGCCGGGCCAGCGCGGCCAGCGCGGACGCCTCGACCTCGGCGAGCCAGGCCGCGTCCGGCGCCCCGGCCACCGCCATGTCCCGCAGCAGCGCGGCCCGCTCCCGGGCGGCCACCGCGAGGGCCGTCGAGGCGTGCACGACCGCCGTCAGCTCCGTCGGGAAGACGAAGACCGTGTGCCGCATGGCGTGCATCCGCACCAGCGTGCGGTCCTCGTACAACGCGCGCTCGGTCTCGCTCACCGTCTTCGCCGGGTCCCTCAGCCGCGCGCCGACCGCCAGATACACCGTCGCCGGGTCCGTGCCGTGCAGCGCCACCAGCGAGGCGGCGACCTCCTCGGGGGTGCCCGCCCGGGCCGCCCCGGCCAGCCGGTGCCGCGAGGCCAGCCGCGCCCGCCGCTGAGCCGCCCCGATGTGCCGCCGCCCTGCGCCCATGCCGACCGCCTCCGCCCGTCAGGTAACCAGCACCCTCATCCTGCCGGACGCCACTGACAGCGGGCCGCCCGCCTCACAGCCCCGGCGCGCCCCACACCGGGAACCAGCGGCTCAGGTCCGGTTCCACGGGCAGGTCGTCGCCGAGCGCGGCCCGCACCCGCAGCTCCAGGGGGTTGTCGCGGCGCTCGGCCCCGCCGGGCACCGGCGCGAACGGGTAGAACGTGCCCCTCTTGTACAGGTAGACCAGCGCCAGGCGCCGCCCGTCCGGGTGCCGGAAACCGGCCAGCGAGCACAGCAGCTGCGGTCCGAAGCCGCCCGACTCCAGAGTGCTGTTCACCGCGTGCAGGTCGTTCACCAGGGCCGGCAGCTCCTCGGAGGAGCGGCGGGAGACCAGCCAGGAGTAGCCGTAGTCGTCCCGGTACGGCTCCACCCGTGAGCCGTCGCGGCCGGTGTCGGCGTCCAGCAGCGCCCGCACCTCGCCGTGCGCCCGCTCGAACGCCGCGCCCTCGACGGTGGCGAAGCACACCGCCCCGTCCCCGGTCGGCGTGAACCCGGTCGCGGCCCGGAGCGTCACCGCGGCCGACGGCAGCGCGAACAGCCGGTCGAGGTCGGGCGCGGAGGGCCTGCTGCGGCCGAGCAGGATGTCCAGCAGCCGCATGCTCACGCCCCTCCGGGTGGCAGCGGCTCACCCAGCTCGGTGGAGATCCGGCCCAGCTGGTCGAGCCGATCCTGAAGGCTCGGATGGGTGGAGAACAGCCGGGCGAGCGAGGGCCGGGAGCCGAGCGCGGGCGTGAAGTAGAAGGCGTTGAACGCCTGGGCCGTCCGCAGGTCCTTCGTCGGGATGCGGGCGATGTCGCCGGTGACCTTGGTGAGCGCCGCCGCCAGCGCCGAGGGGCGGCCGGTGAGCAGGGCCGCCGCCCGGTCGGCCGCCAGCTCCCGGTACCGGGACAGGGCCCTGATCAGCAGGAAGCTGAGCGCGTAGACGGCCGCGGAGACACCCATCACCGCGGCGAAGACGACGAACGTGTTCTGGTCCCGCCGCCCGCCGCCGAACAGCTGCGAGTAGAACGCGAACCGCACGACCAGCCCGGCGATCACCCCGAGGAAGGACGCGACCGTGATCACGGCGACGTCCTTGTGCGCCACGTGCGACATCTCGTGCGCGAGCACGCCCTCCAGCTCGGCCGGCTCCAGACGGCGCAGCAGACCGGTGGTCACGCACACCACGGCGTGGTCGGCATTCCGCCCGGTCGCGAAGGCGTTGGGCATGTCCATGTTCGACACGGCGACCGCCGGCCTGGGCATGTCGGCCATCGCGCTCAGCCGGTCGACCACGCCGTGCAGCTCGGGGAACTCCTCGCGCTCCACGACCCGCCCGCGCATCGCGTACAGGGCGATCCGGTCGGAGAACCAGTACTGCGCCCCGAGCACCGCCGCAGCGATCACCACGACCAGCACCCACGACTTCAGCAGCACGACGAGAGCGGCGACGAAGCCCACGTACAGCAGTCCGAGCAGGAACAACGTGAGCCCCATCCGCACGGTCAACCGCCGATCGCTCCGGAACCGGCTGCGCATGTGCATCACCCCGCAGTCACGCACTCGTCCCGCTGTCCAGTGTGCACCAGCCGCTGAAGACCCTCAGGTCACCCGGCCCGCACCCGGCCGACCAGCACGGCACCCGGCCGATCCGCGCCCGCCCGCCCGGCCCGCCCCCGACGGGCCCGGTACGGCACCCGCCGGCCGACTAGTACGGCGCCCGGAAGTTGAGGTACCCGAGCAGCAGGATGACCGCGGCGACGCAGCCCAGCACCACGGCGGTGGAGATCCACGAGGACCGGTGCCGGGACCGCACCGGGTCGGGGTCCGCCCGGAAGGGGACCGGCCCGGGCGGGTTCTCCTTCCAGCGCGCGGCGAGCATCCGGGCCCGCGCCGACGGCTCCTTGTGCTCGGCGCCGTCCGCCCACTTCAGGTCGAACTCCCGCTCGTCGTCCTCCCGCTCGGTCATCCTCGCCCTCTCCCCGTTCCCTCGGCGCCCTCACTCGAACAATCGTCTTACTGAACATGATTGCCGCCCGCGTCGGTACTGTGAAGCGTTTTCGGCCACACACCACGACGGCGCCCCCGCCCCTGACACAGGAGCGGGGGCGCCGTACGGGCCCGGGGGCGTCGATCACACGTCGAAGTACAGCTCGAACTCGTGCGGGTGCGGACGCAGCTGGAGCGGTGCGATCTCGTTCGTGCGCTTGAAGTCGATCCACGTCTCGATCAGGTCCGGCGTGAAGACGTCGCCCTGGAGCAGGAACTCGTGGTCGGCCTCCAGGCGGTCCAGGACCGCGCCGAGGGAGGTCGGGACCTGGGCGACGTTCGCGTGCTCCTCGGGAGCCAGCTCGTAGAGGTCCTTGTCGATCGGCTCGGCCGGCTCGATCTTGTTCTTGATGCCGTCCAGGCCGGCCAGCAGCAGCGCCGAGAAGGCCAGGTACGGGTTGCCGGAGGCGTCGGGCGCGCGGAACTCGACGCGCTTGGCCTTCGGGTTCGAGCCGGTGATCGGGATACGCATCGCGGCCGAGCGGTTGCGCTGCGAGTACACCAGGTTCACCGGCGCCTCGAAGCCCGGGACCAGGCGGTGGTACGAGTTCACCGTCGGGTTGGTGAAGGCCAGCAGCGACGGGGCGTGCTTGAGGATGCCGCCGATGTAGTAGCGGGCGGTGTCGGACAGGCCCGCGTAGCCCTGCTCGTCGTAGAACAGGGGCTCGCCGCCCATCCACAGCGACTGGTGGACGTGCATGCCCGAGCCGTTGTCGCCGAAGATCGGCTTCGGCATGAAGGTCGCCGTCTTGCCGTTCTTCCAGGCCACGTTCTTCACGATGTACTTGAAGAGCTGGAGGTCGTCGGCGGCGGCGAGCAGCGTGTTGAACTTGTAGTTGATCTCCGCCTGGCCGGCGGTGCCCACCTCGTGGTGCTGGCGCTCGACCTTCAGGCCGGCCCGCTCCAGCTCCAGGGAGATCTCGGCGCGCAGGTCGGCGAAGTGGTCGACCGGCGGGACCGGGAAGTAACCGCCCTTGTAGCGGACCTTGTACCCGCGGTTGTCCTCCAGGGCGCCGGTGTTCCAGGCGCCGGCCTCGGAGTCGATGTGGTAGAAGGACTCGTTCGCGCTGGTGGCGAAGCGGACGGAGTCGAAGACGTAGAACTCCGCCTCCGGGCCGAAGAACGCGGTGTCGGCGATCCCGGTGGAGGCGAGGTAGGCCTCGGCCTTCTTCGCCACGTTCCGCGGGTCGCGGGAGTACTGCTCGCCCGTGATCGGGTCGTGGATGAAGAAGTTGACGTTCAGCGTCTTGTCCCGGCGGAACGGGTCGACCCGGGCGGTCGACAGGTCCGCACGCAGCGCCATGTCGGACTCGTGGATGGCCTGGAAGCCGCGGATCGACGAGCCGTCGAACGCGAGCTCCTCGGCCGGGTCGAACGCCTCGGCGGGCACCGTGAAGTGCTGCATGACGCCCGGCAGGTCGCAGAACCGGACGTCGATGAACTTGACGTCCTCGTCCGCGATGAACTTCTTGGCCTCGTCGGCGTTCTGGAACATCCAGCTCCTCCTACTCCCGACCGTCCCGCCGGGGTGGTAGATCGTTCGTGCGGCCAGTGCGGGTGGCACACGCTGTCCCCGACCCTAAGGACGGGTGATTTCTCGGGCGTGACCCATTTGTTTCGCAGAAGTTAACCGGCTTCATGTCCAGGCTAGCCCTGACACACCCCGCCGTCCCCCGGTCATATACGGGCGCAGTACCGTGGACGGGTGGACAAGAGGCAAGCAATCGGATCGTGGCTCTCCGGCCCCCGCGCGGCCATGGAGGACGCGGGCGCCGACTTCGGTTACCGGGGCCGGGACCTCGGTCTCCCCGAGGAGGGGCCGGGCTCGATCGCGGGTCCCGGCCGCCGGCTGGGGGCCCTGGCCGTCGACTGGAGCCTGTGCCTGCTGATCGCATACGGCCTGATCACCGACGGCTACGGCCAGGCGACGTCCAACTGGGCGTTGCTGATCTTCCTCGTCCTGAGCGTCCTGACGGTGGGCACCCTCGGCTTCACACCGGGCAAGCGGCTCTTCGGCCTGCGGGTCGTCGAGCTGGCGACCGGCCGCGTCAACCCGCTGCGCGCCCTGCTGCGCTCGGTCCTGCTGTGCCTGGCGGTCCCCGCGCTGATCTGGGACCGCGACGGCCGGGGGCTGCACGACAGGCTGGCCCGCACCGTGGAAGTGCGGCTGTAGCGCAGAGCGTCGTGCAAGTGCGGTTGTAGCGCAGAGCGGCTTCCGCGGCCTGCCGCCGTTTCAGCGCCGTCCCGCCGTACGAGGCCGTACGACGAAGGGGGCGCCCGGAACTCTCCGGGCGCCCCCTCCTCGTACGGTGTCGTACCGCGGCGTCAGCGCGGGCGCGGGCCGCCCTTCGGCAGCCGCATGCCCTTGGGCATCGGGCCCTTCGGCAGCGGCATGTTGCTCATCAGGTCGCCCAGGGCGCGCAGCCGGTCGTTGGTCGCGGTGACCTGCGGGCCGGTCAGGACGCGCGGCAGCTTCATCATGGTCGTGCGCAGCTTCTTCAGCTCGACCTGGCCCTCGCCGGTGCCCACGACCAGGTCGTGCACCGGCACGTCGGCGACGATCCGGTTCATCTTCCGCTTCTCGGCCGCGAGCAGGGACTTCACCCGGTTCGGGTTGCCCTCGGCGACCAGCACGATGCCGGCCTTGCCGACCGCGCGGTGCACCACGTCCTGGTTGCGGTTCATCGCCACCGCGGGGGTGGTCGTCCAGCCCCGGCCGATGTTGTCCAGCACGGCCGCGGCGGCGCCCGGCTGACCCTCCATCTGGCCGAAGGCCGCCCGCTCGGCCCTGCGGCCGAACACGATCGCCGTCGCGAGGAAGGCGAGCAGCAGACCGAGGATGCCGAGATAGATCGGGTGACCGATCAGGAAGCCGATCGCGAGGAAGACACCGAAGGTGATGATGCCGACAGCCGCGAGTACAAGACCGATCTTCTTGTCGGCCTTGCGGGTCATCTTGTACGTGAGAGCGATCTGCTTCAGTCGCCCGGGGTTCGCAGTCTCCGCCGCGTTGTCCTTCCTCGCCATGGCACGAAGTCTACGTGGCCGCGCGAGTGCCTTCGAAGGCAGTGCCGGGTGGGCCGGCGCCGGGCCAGGGTCAGAGGCCGGCCCGGGGACGGCCGGAGACGGCTTGGCCGAGCACGCGCTCGGCCTCGACCCGGTCCTTGGCCCGGCGGCGGTCCTCCAGGACGGAGGTCCAGGCGTTGCGGCGGGCGGTGCGCTGGCCGCTGCTCATGAGCAGTGCCTCGACGGCGCGCAGGGCGTCGGAGAACGACGGGATCGCGGTGGCGCGGACGGGCGCGGCCGGCATCGGCATCGTGGTGGTCCCCCCTCGGGACAGTGCTGGTCAGGGGTGTACGTGCGGTGATTCCAGGGTCACTGATTGGTGTTACCAGGGCGTGACCGGACGGTCAAACACCCATGAAGCCCAAACGTGCACCGACCGAACGCCGACGCGGCCCTGACGGGCGCCCTCATCTGCGAGGACGGTCAGGACCGCGTCGAATCGGTCATTACCGGCGAGTAGTGACTTGTGCGCGAGTTCACACGCCCTGCGGGGCGTGCGGGGCGACCGCGTGGCGCTGCTCGACCGCCATCTGGTACAGCCGCCCGGCGCGGTACGAGGAACGCACCAGCGGACCGGACATCACGCCGGAGAAGCCGATCTGCTCGGCCTCCTCCTTCAGCTCCACGAACTCGTGCGGCTTCACCCAGCGCTCCACCGGGTGGTGGCGCACCGACGGGCGCAGGTACTGCGTGATGGTCACCAGCTCGCAGCCCGCGTCGTGCAGCTGCTTCAGCGCCTCGCTGACCTCCTCGCGGGTCTCGCCCATGCCGAGGATCAGGTTGGACTTGGTGACCAGGCCGAAGTCGCGGGCCTCGGTGATGACCTTCAGCGAGCGCTCGTAGCGGAAGCCCGGGCGGATGCGCTTGAAGATCCGCGGCACCGTCTCCACGTTGTGCGCGAAGACCTCGGGGCGGGATCCGAAGACCTCGGCGAGCTGCTCGGGGACCGCGTTGAAGTCCGGGGCCAGCAGCTCCACCTTGGTCCGGCCGCCCTCGCGGCCGGCCGTCTGCTGGTGGATCTGGCGGACCGTCTCCGCGTACAGCCAGGCGCCGCCGTCCTCCAGGTCGTCGCGGGCGACGCCGGTGATGGTGGCGTAGTTCAGGTCCATCGTGACCACGGACTCGCCGACGCGGCGCGGCTCGTCGCGGTCGAGCGCCTCGGGCTTGCCGGTGTCGATCTGGCAGAAGTCGCAGCGCCGGGTGCACTGGTCGCCGCCGATGAGGAAGGTCGCCTCGCGGTCCTCCCAGCACTCGTAGATGTTGGGACAGCCGGCTTCCTGGCAGACCGTGTGCAGGCCCTCGCTCTTCACGAGGTTCTGCATCTTGGAGTACTCGGGGCCCATTTTCGCCCGGGTCTTGATCCACTCGGGCTTGCGCTCGATGGGGGTCTGGCTGTTGCGGACCTCCAGGCGCAGCATCTTGCGTCCGTCGGGTGCGACTGCGGACACGACCGGCTCCTAGCGATTGATTCTTCGGCGTCGTCAAGCGTACGCCCGTTGTTTCGATGCCCGGCGAGGGCGCTGGCCTCCTGGGGGCTGCCGCCCCCAGGCCCCCGCCTCGGCCTGTGCGGCCTCGTCCTCGAACTCCCCCGGAGGGGGCACCCCCGGACGGGCTGCTTCGTGCTCTCCGTTGTCAAGTGACCGGCAGGCGGATTTATGCCGGCGCCTTCTCGATCGCCCGTGGCTTGAGGTCGGCGTTCTCCAGGACGTCGCGCAGATGGCGCTCGACCACCGGCAGGACCTCCTCGATGGTCACGTCGCGGCCCAGCTCGCCGGCGAGGGAGGCCACGCCCGCGTCGCGGATGCCACACGGGATGATCTTGTCGAACCACTTGTTGTCCGGGTTCACGTTCAGCGCGAAGCCGTGCATCGTGACGCCCTTGGCCACCCGG
The DNA here is from genome assembly GCF_055571015.1 of Streptomyces sp. NPDC031049. Taxonomy (NCBI): domain Bacteria; kingdom Bacillati; phylum Actinomycetota; class Actinomycetes; order Kitasatosporales; family Streptomycetaceae; genus Streptomyces; species Streptomyces sp. NPDC031049. Next base: position 15,296 of record NZ_JBVIGC010000003.1, on the reverse strand, counting down.
ATGCCGATGGCCGCGATCTTGCGGTCCTCGCGGCGCTGGCCCGCGTTGGACGGGGCGTACTCCGGGCCGTTGAGCCGCGGGTCGAACTCCTCGTCGTGCAGCCGGGGGTCGAAGTCGAGGGAGAGCCCGCCGAGGGCGGGGCGCTCCTCGACGGGGTCGCCCAGGACCCAGACGCCGCTGCGGCCCTCGACCCGGGTGGTCTCCAGGCCGAACTCGGCGCAGGTGCGGATCAGGGCCTCCTCCAGCCGCCGTACGTGGGCGACGACGTCCACCGGGCGCGGGAGCTTCTGGATGGGGTAGCCCACCAGCTGGCCCGGACCGTGCCAGGTGATCTTGCCGCCGCGGTCGACGTCGACGACCGGCGTGCCGTCCAGGGGGCGCTCGCTGTCGGCCGTGCGCCGGCCGGCCGTGTAGACCGGCGGATGCTCCAGCAGCAGGACGGTGTCGGGCACCTCGTCGGCGAACCGCGCCGCGTGCACCCGGCGCTGCTCGTCCCACGCCCGCTGGTACTCGACGGCCTCGGCACCGAACCCCATGCGGACGAACCGCAGCTCACTCACGGCAAGCGCCTCCCTAGAAGCTCGTAAGGCACGAAGCGTGCCTACGCCACTGTACGTCCGCCTCCCGTACGCCGGCCGGGGGCGGTCGCCGTCAGCCAGGACGGGCAATCCTCACACGATCGGATGAATGACTGTCGAAGTGTGCGATCGGGTGCTTACTCTCCGCTACATTCGCGCCGTCCACCAGGCCATAAGGGCTGCTCACAGGCAATCCGGGCACATCGAACGCCGGAAGGCAGGAGACCGCACCGCACCATGACGGAACGACCCGCGCAGCGCACTCCCAACCGCCAGCTCGCCGCGCTCATCGCAGAAGCGGGGTTCTCCAACGCAGGTCTCGCCCGTCGCGTCGACCAGCTCGGCCTCGAACACGGGCTGGACCTCAGATACGACAAGACGTCGGTCACCCGGTGGCTGCGCGGCCAGCAGCCCCGCGGCACCACGCCCGCGCTGATCGCCGAGGTGTTCACCCGGCGCCTCGGCCGCCGCCTCACCGCCCAGGACCTCGGCCTGGACGCCTGTGCCCCCGTCTACGCCGGGCTGGAGTTCGCCGCCACGCCCGAGGAGGCCGTCGACATCGTCAGCGGGCTGTGGCGCAAGGACTCCGGCAGCCACGCCGAGCTGCGGAAGATCGCCTTCACCCCGGCCGGCCTGGTCGTGCCCAGCCGGGACTGGCTGATCGGCCGGGCCGACGAGAAGGTGGCCCGCGCCGAGGTGCCGGTCCGCATCCCGGCCCAGGGCCGCCCCGTGACGCCCAAGGGCACGGTCGCCGTCGACCCGGCGATCCGGCGGCGGGCGGCCGTCGAGCGTGGACCCGGCCAGAAGGTCACCGCCGGGGACCTGGCCGCCCTGCGATCGGTCGGCGAGCTGTTCCGCGCCCTGGACGACCGCTACGGCGGCGGCCACGCCCGCCAGGCCCTCGTGCGCTACCTCGAACACGAACTGGAGCCCATGCTGCGCGGCACCTACGGCGAGCAGACCGGCCGCCGGCTGTTCGCCGCCGCCGCCGACCTGACCCGGCTCGCGGGCTGGACCTCGTACGACATCGCCGCCCACGGCCTCGCCCAGCGGTACTTCGTCCAGGCCCTGCGGCTCGCGCAGGCGGCCGGCGACCGGGCCTACGGCTCCTACGTGCTGGTCACCATGAGCCGGCAGGCCGTCTACCTCGGGCACGGCCGGGAGGCGGTGCAGCTCGCCCGCGTCGCCCAGCAAGGGGTCGGCACGGGCGCCCCGCCGGTGGTGCAGGCGCTGCTGCACGCCGCCGAGGCGCGGGGGCACGGGGTGCTCGGCGAGGTGCGGGCCTGCACCGCGGCACTGGTCCGGGCGGAGCGGGCCATGGAGAGCGCACGTCCCGGTGACGAGGTGCCGCACTGGGCGCGCTTCTTCGACGAGGCCCAGCTCGCCGACGAGTTCGGGCACTGCCACCGGGACCTCCAGCAGTTCCGCGCCGCCGCCCAGCACGCGGAGCGCTCACTGCAACTGCGCGCCCCCGTCTACGCCCGCAGCCGGCTGTTCTGCCGGGTCGTCCTCGCCACCGCGCGGCTCGGGCTCGGGGAACTCGACCAGGCCTGCCAGCTGGGCGCCGAGGCGGCCGGGCAGGCGGCGGAGATGCGATCGGCGCGGGCGACGGAGTACGTCCGCGACTTCGAACGCCGGCTGGAGCCGTACCGGGACGCGGCGCCCGTACGCGGCTACCGCGACAAGGTGGCCGCTCTCGGGTAGCGCCGGGTGGATTGTCGGCCCGGGCGGGTGGTTGCTCCGGGCGGGCTGTCGCTCCGCTCGGGTCCCCGTCCCACCCAGGCGCTGCCCCGCCCAGGCGTGCCCGTGCGGGTCCCTGCCGGGCCCGGGCCACGGCCCCGCCCGGGCCCCTAGCCCCGCCCAGGCGCCGAGCCCCGCCAGGCCCCTGCCCTGCCGGGCCTGAGGCTCCGCCCGGGCGGGCCCGCTCGGGCTGGCGCCCGCCCTGTCTCCGAGCGCCGGGCGTGGCCCCCGGCCGGCGCGTCCCTGGCCGTCGGCTGGGCCGACGCCATGGTCCGCGCGCCGTAAGAGGCGCGCGGACCATGGCGTCGGGCGCGGTGCCGTTGCCCGTGGGGTGGTTACGCGGCGCGGGCCGTCGGCAGGGGGTCCGCCGTGTGCATCGGGCGGTTCACGCCCAGGTCCGCCAGTACCGCGGCGGCGGCCCGGTGGCCCGAGCGCAGGGCGCCCTCGACGGAGCTGGTCTCCCGGTGGTCGCCGCACACGTACAGGCCCGTCAGCAGCCGCACCGGCCGGCGCGGGTCGTGCGGCGGGCGCATGGCGGGGACCGCCTCCGGCGTGTGGTGCACCGCCAGGGTCTCCCAGCGGGCCGTCGAGACGCCGTACAACCGGGACAGATGGGCCCGCACGGCGTTGTCGACGTCCGGCGGGGGAGGGCCGAGGACCGTCGAGGAGACCAGCGCCCGCCCGGCCGGGGCGCGGGCCGGGTCGACCTCGCTGACCACCGCGGTGTGGGCGACCGGGCCGCCGCGGTCGGCGTCGAGCAGCAGGGCCGTGCCGGTGGCCGGCGGTTCGTCCGTCGTGTGGTGGACGACGGTCACCGGGTGGAAGTCCGGCACCCGCAGGCCGGGCAGCAGCTCGGCGGCGGCCCGGGCGTCGGTGGCCAGCAGGACGGCGCGGCAGCGGACGACGCCGTGGTCGGCCGTGGTCACCGCGTTGGTGGCGATCGCGGTGACCCGGACCCCGGTGCGCACCGTGCCCTGCGGCAGGGCGCTCGCCAGCAGCTCCGGCAGGGCCTCGGCGCCGCCCTCCGGCAGGCTCAGCCCCCCGCTCGCGAAGGAGCGCAGAGCGAGGTCGGCGCACCGGCTGGAGGTGGTGAGGCCGGGGTCGCTCAGCAGCGCTGCCAGCAGGGGGCGCAGGAAGCCCTCGACGGTGCGGGCGGGCAGACCGCGGGCCGCGAGGGCCTGGGCGGCGGGCAGTTCCGGGCGGGCCAGCAGCCGCTCGACCGGCGTGCCGGCGAGCCGGGCCAGGGCGGCGCCGAGCCGGGCCTGGTCGAGGGCCGTGCCGAGCGCGCCCGCCCGGTGCCGGGAGGCCGGGGCCGGGGGCGCCGCGGGAGAGCCGGGGCGCGGTTCCGGCCGTTGGCGGGAAGCCGCTCCGGGGCGCCGCCGGGAGCGCGGTACGGTGCGCGTTCCGGGGTGTGTTCCGGTGCGCGTTCCGGGACGGCCGTAGGGGCCGCCGGGGCGCTCGGTGGCCGGACGGGCCCGCTCGGCGGGGGAGCCGAGCAGCTCCCCGGGGCCGGGGCCCAGCCGCCCCGAGGCCGAGGCCAGCCGCGCGGGAATGGTCCCGAGCCGGCCCGGTAGCGAGCGGGGGGCGCTCGCGAGGGCGCGTACTGCGCCAAGTGCGCCCCTGGCGCTCCCCGCGCCCGCCGGGGCGCCCGCGTGGTGGTGGCGCCCGTCGCTGTACAGCAGCACCCCGGGTGCGAACGGCCGGAGCACGAGGCCGGCCGAGCCTGGGGTGAGCAGCAGCTCGGGACATGCCGTGGACAGCAACTGCCCGATTCTGTCGAGCCGGAAGCCGTCGACCTTCTCCGTCGCCATGCGGCCGCCCACGCCATGGGCGGCCTCCAGGATCACGGTCGACACTCCTGCGCTGGTCAGCCGATGCGCCGCGGCGAGTCCGGCGATCCCGGCTCCCACGACGACGACGTCCGCCTGGTACGCGGGCTCAAGCACGTGCCCCTCCTCGAGGTTGCGCGGCCGCTGGAGACGTCATGCCCCCAACCGGCTCCCGGGATACCCGAGTTCGGCACGAGGTTAGGCCTCCCGGCGGTCAGAGGAAGTCGCGCACGAGCAGGGCACGGTCGCACGGCGGTCGCATATGACCAGAATCGATCCGTCGGGCTCGGTGTCGGGAAGGCCACGGCCGCTGAACAGGACGGACGAGGGGCGCCGGGCGAGCACGGCAACGCACGCAGCGGGGCGGCGACGGCCGCCGCCGACGGGCAGGCACGGGCACGGCGGAGCGGGTGCGGCGGAGCCACGGCTGGGCGGGCACGGCGGAGCAGGCGCGGCGGGACCAGGGCTGGGCGGGCGCGGCGGAGCGACGGCTGGGCGGGTGCAGCGGAACCACGGCTGGGCAGGCGCGCGGCGAGGCAGGCGCGGCGGGGAGCACGGTATCCGGAACGGACCCGCCGACCGCCCCGCCGGCCGACCCGCCGGCCGTGGCGCGGAGCGTTCCCCAACCGGCACCGCCGGTCACAGCGCCGCCCGGATCGCCCCGTCGATCTCCGGGAAGGCGAACCGGAAGCCGGACTCCAGCAGTCGCGCCGGCCGCACCCGCGCGCTGCCCAGCACCTCGCCGGACATCTCCCCGAGTACCGCCCGCAGTACCGGCGCGGGCACCGCGAAGGGCGCCGGGCGGTGCAGGACGCGGCCCATCGCGGCGGTGATCTCACGGTTCGTCAGCGCCTCGGGGGCGGTCACGTTGAACGGCCCGGACAGGTCGTCCCGGTCGAGCAGATGGCGCAGAGCCGCCACCACGTCGTGCAGCGCGACGAACGACCAGTACTGCCGCCCGTCGCCCAGCCGGCCGCCCAACCCGGCCCGGAACAGGGGGAACAGCCGCCCCCAGGCGCCGCCGCCGCGGGCCACCACCAGACCCGTGCGGGGCAGCACCGTCCGGACGCCCGCCTCCCGGGCGGGAGTTGCCGCGGCCTCCCACTCCACGCACAGCGAGGGCAGGAAGCCCCGGCCCGCGGGCGCGCCCTCGTCCACGGCACGGGTGCCGGTCTCGCCGTAGTAGCCGATCGCGCTGCCGTTGACGAAGACCCGGGGGCGCGGTTCCAGTCCGGCGACCGCGTCGGCGAGCGCCGCGGTGCCGTGCACGCGGCTGCGGCGCAGCCGGGCCTTGTACGCGGCGGTCCAGCGGCGGTCGCCCACCCCCGCGCCCGCCAGATTGACCACGGCGTCGCAGCCGGCGAGCCCGGCCCGGTCCACCTGCCCGTGCTCGGGGTCCCACCGGACCTCCCCGGGCCCCCGGGGCACGCGGCGCACCAGGCGCACCACCTCGATCCCGTCGGCGGTCAGGGACCGCACCAGGGCACTGCCGATCAGACCGGACGCACCGGCCACCGCCACACGGGAAACAGCCATGCCCCCATCCTGCCCGCCGCCCGGCCGTTCCCCGCCGATCCCGCCGTCCCCGGTTCCGGCAGGTCGCGTCCGCCCGTGCGCCGGCGAGCCGCACCGGCACCGCCCGTCCGATCCGGCAAGAACCCCGGCCCGCCCAGGCGGTCCGGGCCGTACAGTGATCGCCATGTCCGTTCCGCAGATACGCCCGGCCAGGCCCGAGGACGAGGAGCCGCTGCGCCGGCTGGACCGGGAGACCTGGTCGTACCTCCACGCGGTCGCACCGCCGCCGCAGCCCGGCGACCCCTTCTTCCGGGAGCGCTGCGGCCCCGGTGACCACCTGGTCGCCGAACTCGACGGGCGGGTCGTCGGATACGTCCGCCTCGGCTTCCCCACCGACCTCGCCGCCAACGCCCACGTCCGGCAGATCCGCGGCCTCGCCGTCGCCGACGCGGCCCGCGGCCGGGGCGTCGGACGGGCCCTGGTACGCGCCGCCGTCGAGGACGCGCGCCGGAGGGGAGCCCGCCGCATCACCCTGCGCGTGCTCGGCCACAACACCGCCGCCCGGCGGCTCTACGAGTCCGAGGGCTTCGTCGTGGAGGGCGTCCAGCCGGAGGAGTTCCACCTCGACGGCAGCTACGTCGACGACGTCCTCATGGGACAGTCCCTGCGCTGACCGCCCGCCCGGCCCCGGCTCCCCGCACGGCGAGCCCCATGAGCCCTACGAGGCCACCGGCGCGCCCGTGTCCACCGCCGCCGTCGCGTCCGCGGCGCTCCGTGCCTCGTCGGCGACCTCCGCCGCCGTCAGGACGTAACCGGTGTCCGCGTCGGACGTGGAGCGGGCGAACACCACGCCGTACACCCGGCCGTCGGTGGTCAGCAGCGGTCCGCCGGAGTTGCCCGGCCGGACCGTGGAGCGTATCGAGTAGATCTCCCGGGTGACCGTCCCGTCGCTGTAGATGTTCTGGCCCGTGGCACGCAACCGGTCGGCCACCGTCGCCGCCCGCAGGTCCAGGTCGCCGTCGTTCGGATAGCCCGCGACCACCGCCGGGTCACCGCGCTCGGCGCCGTCGTCGAACCGCAGCACGGGCGCCCGCAGATCCGGCACGTACAGCACGGCCACGTCCTCGTCCGGGTCGAACAGCACCACCCGCGCCTCGTACGCCGGACCGACCCCGCCGACCCGCACCGTCGGGTCGTCGATGCCGGCCACCACGTGCGCGTTGGTCATCACGCGCTCGCGCGCGTACACGAACCCGCTGCCCTCCCGGCCCTGGGTGCCCGCGACGCCCTCCACCTTGACCGTGCTCAGCTTGGCGGCGTTGGTGGCCGCCGCCGTGACGCTGTCCCCGGACGGCTCGGCGACCCGGGCCGTCGTCTCGCTCTCGAAGGGGTTGAAGACCTGCGGGAACCCCGCCTCGGTCAGCGCCGAGGTGGCCCGGGAGAACCACGCCGGCGTGGTGTCCGGCATCGCCCGCTGCACCGCGCCCAGCAGCGCCGAGTCCCGGATCGCCGAGGTGAGCAGCGGGGAGGAGGACGCCGCCAGGACGCTCGCCGCCACCCAGGCCACGATCAGCACCGCCACCGAATTGGCCGCCGCGCCGCCGACCCCGTCGGCCACCCTGAGCGGCCCCCGGTCCAGCTCCCGGCGCAGCCGCAGCGCCAGCCGCCCCGCCAGTTCGTGCCCCACCGCCGCCGGCACCAGGACCGTCAGCACGGCGGTCACCGTCGCCGCGGTGGTCCCCGCCGTCACCAGGTCCATCACCCACGGCAGGATCCACACGCCGACGACCGCGCCGCCGACGAACCCGGCCAGCGAGACACAGCCGGCCACCAGCCCGCGCCGGTAACCGGACGCCGCGTACGCCGCGATCACCAGCAACAGCAGGATGTCGAGCAGGTCCACGCGAGCCGCCTTTCTGTCGGACACCTCGGGCCCGTCCGCCGCAGGTGCATACGCGGGACACGGGCCCCGTGATCAGCCGGATGCGCACCGGCGGCCGGTGGACGCGGCCACGCGTGCCGGTACCGGGAAAACGCCGCGGACCGGGACGATGGTTCCACCGGGTGGCACAGCACACATCGCGGACGGCGGGTTTCCGGCGGACAGTGGGTCCATGCGTGGAGTGCGAAGGCCGCCCGGGACGCGTGGCCGCGGTCCGGCGCGTCTTCCCGGCCCGGCCCTGGTGCTCCTCGGCTGTCTGCCCGGCCTCGCCGCCGTCCTCGCCCTCGCGCTGTGCGCGGCCGGCGTGGAACGGTCCGCCGCCGCCCAGGCCCGGGCGGCCGCCCGCTCCGCCCTCCCGTACGCGGCCCCCAGGCCGCCCATCGTGCCCCGGTCGGCCTGGCTGGGCGACGCCGCCCGCGACCAGCCGCCGCCGCGCTACGACGACCAGGTGGTCGCCGTCTTCGTCCACCACACCGACACGCCCAACGGCTACGACTGCGCCGACGCGCCCCGCATCATCCGCGACCTGTACACCGGCCAGACCGGCGCCCGGGACTGGGACGACCTCGGCTACAACTTCGTCGTCGACCGCTGCGGCACCGTCTACGAGGGCCGCGCCGGCGGCGTCGACCGCGCCGTGACCGGCGCCCACACCCAAGGCTTCAACCACCGCACCACCGGCATCGCCGCCCTCGGCACCTTCACCGCCGGCGTCCCCGTGCCCCGGGCGCTGACGGACGCGATCGCCGCCCTGGCCGCCTGGAAGCTGGGGCCGTCCGGCACCGACCCGCGCGGGCGGGTCCGGCTGGTCTCCAGCAACGGCCTCAGCCGGTACGCCGCCGGGGCCACGGCCACCCTCCCGGCCGTCGCCGGGCACGCCGACGGCTACCAGACCAGCTGCCCCGGCGCCGCCCTCAGCGCCCGCCTGCCGCAGATCCGCGAACAGGCCGCCCGTCTCCAGGACCGGCCCTAGAAGCCAGGGGCCCGGCCGGCGCCGTCCCGAGGCCTACCCGCCGCCGAACCGCTCCCACAGCTGGGGGAAGCGTTCGGCCAGGGCCCGGTCGTCCTCCAGGTCGATCGGGGTGCCCAGCGGTTCCGCGGGGGCGGGGGCGATGCCCAGGTCCGGGGCGACGGTGCCGGTCAGCTGCTCGTAGGCCTCGTCGGCCGCGTAGCCGAGGTCCTCGCCGTCGCCGTCCAGCTCCTCGTCGAACTCCTCCAGCAGGTCCGCCAGCGAGTCCGGGTCGTGCACGGCACCCTCGTAGACCTCGCGGCCCTGGCCGATCAGCCAGCACCGGAAGTAGTCGAACGCGTCGTCGCTCGCCCCGCCGAGCAGGATCCAGGCCGCACCCCACAGGTCCCAGGTGAAGGCGCGGTTGTAGCGGGCCTCGAAGTGACGGGCGAAGTCCAGGACCAGGTCCGGGTCGAGCCGCAGGAGCCGTTCGACGAGCAGATCGGCCTGCTCCTCGGGGTCGCCCTCGGCGGCCTCGCGGGTGGCGTCGATCAGCTCCCAGAACTCCGTCTCGTCCATCACGGGTCCAGCATCGGGCCTGGGCGTGCGAGACGCACGCGGAATGGCACGGTTCGTCCGGACGGGGGTGCCTGGTCCGCCGTCCGCCGCCGTCACCCCTCGTAGAGCGCCGCCAGCCGCCGCGCGTCCCGGGCGAAGCGTTCCCGCAGGCCCGCGGGGGCCAGCACCTCCGCCTCCGGTCCCAGGCCGGTCAGCTGGGTGTGGGCGACCTCCTCCGACTCCACCGGCAGCGTCACCGTGACCCACCCGTCCGCGTCCGGCGCGCCCGCACCGGCGAGCGCCTCCTCGGCGGACAGCGAGCCGACGGCGTGCGGCAGCGCCCGCGCCCCCTGCGCGGACAGCCGTACGACCACCTCCGCCCGCAGGATCGACCGCGCGAACTGCTCGGCCCGCTCCGCCCAGAACCCGGGCAGATCGAATCCCTCGTCCCGTTCGAACCGCTCATCGCCGGCCTCGACCGAGGTGAACCGGTCGATCCGGTAGACCCGGAAGCTCCCGCCGCCGCCCGCCCGTACCGCCCGCGCGCACACATACCAGACCCCGGCCTTCAGAACCAGCCCGTACGGCTCCAGCTCCCGGCCCACCTCCCGCTCCCCGCGCCGGTAGCGCGCCGTGATCCGCCGGTCGTCCCACACCGCGTCGGCGACCGCCGGCAGCAGCTCGGGCGTCCGCGGCTCCCGGAACCAGTTGGGGGCGTCCAGGTGGAAGCGCTGCGCCGCCGTACGCGAGGCGTCCCGCAGGGAGGGGAGCAGGGCGGCGGAGACCTTCAGGCGGGCCGCGGACGCCGCGTCCTCCAGGCCCATCTCGCGCAGGGCGCCCGGCACCCCGGACAGGAACAGCGCCTCGGCCTCGTTGCGGTGCAGCCCCGTCAGCCGGGTGCGGTAGCCGCCGATCAGCCGGTACCCGCCGGTTCGCCCCCGTTCGGCGTAGACCGGCACTCCGGCTTCCGACAGCGCCTGTGCGTCACGGGTGACGGTCCGCTCCGACACCTCCAGCTCCCGGGCCAGCTCGGCGGCGGTCATGGAGGGCCGGGACTGGAGCAACAGCACCATCTTGATCAGCCGCGCGGCACGCATGGGTGCCATTCTGCCGGGTCACTCACCTGGCTGGGCGTACACACCCCTGTGGCCGCACCCGAACCGCTGTTAACGTCGACTGAGTTCACGATCGTCACCGCATCCGGCGGTGACGTCCGTTCGGTACGAGAGGTTCGGCGCTTCACTTCAGACGTCCCTGGACGAGGACACGCATATGGCGAATCAGCCCCGCGAACAATGGGCCACCCGTACGGGATTCCTGCTGGCGGCGATTGGTTCCGCCATCGGTCTCGGCAACATCTGGCGCTTCCCGGCCGTCGCCTACGAGAACGGCGGCGGTGCCTTTCTCTTCCCCTACCTCATCGCCCTGCTCACCGCCGGCATCCCCCTGCTGATCATGGAGTACGCCATCGGGCGCAGATACCGCACCTCGCCGCCCGCGGCCCTGCGGCAGATGGCCCGCCCGGCGGAGGCGATCGGCTGGTGGCAGGTGGTGATCTCGTTCGTGATCGCCACCTACTACGCGGTCATCATCGCCTGGGCGGTCCGCTACGTCGGCTTCTCCGTCGACCAGGCCTGGGGCGACGACCCGGAGGGCTTCCTCTTCGGCAGCTTCCTCAAGGCCTCGGAGGAACCCGGCTTCGTCTCCGGCTACGTCTCCGGAGTGCTGTGGCCGCTCATCGCCGTCTGGGCGGTGGTGCTGGCCATCCTGGCGTTCGGCATCCGGCGCGGCATCGAGAAGGCCAACAAGATCTTCATCCCGCTCCTGGTGGTCTTCTTCGTCGCCCTGGTGATCCGCGCCCTCACCCTGGACGGAGCGGCGCAGGGCCTGGACGCCTTCTTCCGGCCCGACTGGTCGGAGCTGACCAACGGCAGCGTATGGGTGGCCGCCTACGGCCAGATCTTCTTCTCGCTGTCGATCGGCTTCGGCATCATGATCACCTACGCCTCCTACCTGCGCCGCCGCGCCGACCTCACCGGCTCCGCCCTGGTCGCCGGGTTCGCCAACAGCTCCTTCGAGATCCTCGCCGGCATCGGCGTCTTCGCGACGCTGGGCTTCATGGCGCAGGCCGCGGGCGTGCCGGTCGGCGACGTGGCGACCGCGGGTCTGGGCCTGGCCTTCGTGGCCTTCCCGACCGTCATCTCGGAGATGTGGCTGGGCGGCGTGTTCGGCGTGCTGTTCTTCGTGTCGCTGGTGGTCGCGGGCCTGTCCTCGCTGATCTCCATCGTCCAGGTGGTGGTCTCCGCCGTGCAGGACCGCACCGGCATGCGCCGCATGCCGGCCGTCCTCGTCGTCGGCGGCGCCGTGGCGGTGGCCTCGATCCTGCTGTTCCCCACCAACGAGGGCGTCTACCTGCTCGACGCCTCCGACCACTTCATCAACCAGTACGGCATCGCCCTGGCCGCCCTGGTCTCGGTGATCGTGGTGGCCTGGTTCATCCGCAAGCTGCCCGAGCTCCAGCGGGACGCCGACGCCACCTCCGCCATGCGGCTCGGCCACTGGTGGCGGATCTGCCTCGGCATCATCACCCCGGTCGTGCTGGGCTGGATGATGGTCGACAGCCTGCGCACCGAGTTCGACGAGAACTACGAGGGCTACTCCACCGACTTCCTGCTGGGCGCCGGCTGGAGTGTGGCGCTCGCCGCGCTGGTGGTCGGTGTCCTGCTCTCCCTCATCCCGTGGAAGTCGGCCACGGGCGGCCTGAGCGACCTCGACATGGAGAGTCCCGCGGAGGCCGAGAAGCACCGCGGGAACGGCCGGCACGGAAAGGAGGACCGCTGATGTCCGGTGGCGCCATCATCATGATGATCATCGCGATTCTCATCGTGTGGGGCGGCCTGGGACTGGCGATCGTCCAGCTCCGCCGTCACCCCGACCCGGGGCCGACCGCCGAGGAGGCGACGATTCCGCACGCCGAGTGACAGAACGGAGGCTGCCGCCGGCCCGGAACCCCGGGCCGGCGGCAGCCTCCGTCGTCCTCGCCGGCCGTCCTTACAGGCCGTAGCGCTCGCGCGCCTCCTTCACGGCCGTCGCCTTGACCTCGCCGCGCCGGGCGAGCTGCGCCAGCGCCGCGACGACGATCGACTCGGCGTCGACACCGAAGTGGCGGCGGGCGCCCTCACGGGTGTCCGACAGACCGAAGCCGTCGGCGCCCAGCGACGAGTAGTCCTGCTCCACCCACTGCGCGATCTGGTCCGGGACCTGCCGCATGTAGTCGGAGACGGCCAGCACCGGGCCCTCGGCGCCCTGGAGCGCCTGGCGGACGTACGGCACCCGCTCCTCGCCGCGCAGCAGCGCGTCGTCGGCCTCCATCGCGTCCCGGCGCAGCTCCGTCCAGGAGGTCGCGGACCACACGTCGGCGGCCACGCCCCACTCCTCGGCGAGCAGCCGCTGCGCCTTCAGCGCCCAGTGGATCGCCGTACCCGAGCCCATCAGCTGGATGCGCGGGGCGTTCGCCACCGGGGCCAGGCCGGCCGACTCCGCCGTGTTGAACCGGTACAGGCCCTTGACGATGCCCTCGTCGATGCCGGGGCCGGACGGCTTGGCGGGCTGCGGCAGCGGCTCGTTGTAGACCGTCAGGTAGTAGAAGACGTCCTGGTCCTCGCCCGGCCTGGCCTCGCCGTACATCCGGCGCAGACCCTCCTTGACGATCACGGCGATCTCGTAGGCGAACGCCGGGTCGTACGTCAGCGACGCCGGGTTGGTCGCGGCGATCACCGGGGTGTGGCCGTCGGCGTGCTGGAGGCCCTCGCCGGTCAGCGTGGTGCGGCCGGCGGTGGCGCCGATGAGGAAGCCGCGGCCGAGCTGGTCGCCGAGCTGCCACATCTGGTCGGCGGTGCGCTGCCAGCCGAACATCGAGTAGAAGATGTAGAACGGGATCATCGTCTCGCCGTGCGTCGCGTACGACGTCGCGGCGGCGATGAAGTCGGCCATGGACCCGGCCTCGGTGATCCCCTCGTTGAGGATCTGGCCGTTGGTGGCCTCCTTGTAGTACATCAGCTGGTCGCGGTCGACCGGCTCGTACGTCTGGCCCTTGGGCGAGTAGATGCCCAGGGACGGGAAGAGGCTCTCCATGCCGAAGGTGCGGGCCTCGTCGGGGACGATCGGCACCCAGCGCTTGCCGGTCTCCTTGTCCCGGACCAGGTCCTTGACCAGCCGGACGAACGCCATCGTGGTGGCCACGTTCTGCGAGCCGGAGCCCTTGTCGAACGCCGTGAACGGCTTCTCGGCGGGCGCCGGCAGCGGCGCGACCGGGTGGACGCGGCGGGCCGGGGCCGGACCGCCGAGGGCGGCGCGGCGCTCCTGGAGGTAGCGGACCTCGGGGGAGTCGGCGCCCGGGTGGCCGTAGGGGACCACGCCGTCGACGAAGTCGCTGTCCTTGATCGGCAGGCCGAGCAGGTCGCGCATGCCCTTGAACTCGTCCACCGTCAGCTTCTTCATCTGGTGGTTGGCGTTCTTGGACGCGAAGCCCTCGCCGAGGGTGTGGCCCTTGACCGTCTGGGCCAGGATCACGGTCGGCGCGCCCTTGTGGGAGAGCGCCGCCTTGTACGCGGCGTAGACCTTGCGGGCCTCGTGGCCGCCGCGCGAGGTGTGGAAGCACTCGAGGATCTTGTCGTCGCTCAGCAGCTTCGCCATCTCGACGAGCGCCGGGTCCTTGCCGAAGAAGTCCTCGCGGATGTAGGCGGCGTCGCGGGTCTGGTACGTCTGGATCTGCGCGTCGGGTACCTCGCGCAGCCGGCGTACGAGCGCGCCGGTGGTGTCGAGCTGGAACAGCTCGTCCCAGGCGGTGCCCCACAGCGTCTTGACCACGTTCCAGCCGGCGCCGCGGAACTGGGCCTCCAGCTCCTGCACGATCTTGAAGTTGGCGCGGACCGGGCCGTCCAGGCGCTGGAGGTTGCAGTTGATGACGAAGGTGAGGTTGTCCAGCTCCTCGCGGGCGGCGAGCGCGAGGGCCGCCGTCGACTCGGGCTCGTCCATCTCGCCGTCGCCGAGGAACGCCCACACGTGCGAGTCGGAGACGTCCTTGATGCCGCGGTGGGTCAGATAGCGGTTGAACCGCGCCTGGTAGATCGCGGAGAGCGGGCCGAGGCCCATCGACACCGTCGGGAACTCCCACAGCCAGGGCAGCCGGCGCGGGTGCGGGTAGGACGGCAGGCCGTTGCCGCCGGACTCGCGGCGGAAGTTGTCGAGGTGCTCCTCGGTCAGCCGGCCGTCGAGGAAGGCGCGGGCGTAGATGCCGGGGGAGGCGTGGCCCTGGATGTAGAGCTGGTCGCCGGAGCCGTCACCCTCCTTGCCGCGGAAGAAGTGGTTGAAGCCGGTCTCGTAGAGCCAGGCCGCGGAGGCGAAGGTGGCGATGTGGCCGCCGACGCCGTATTTGCTGCCGCGGGTCACCATGGCCGCCGCGTTCCAGCGGTTCCAGGCGGTGATCCGCTGCTCCATCTCCTCGTCGCCGTCCACGGCCGGCTCGGCGGAGGTGGGGATGGTGTTGACGTAGTCCGTCTCCAGGAGCTTCGGCAGGACGACGCCGGCTCCCTCGGCACGCTCCAGCGTGCGGCGCATCAGGTACGCGGCACGGTGCGGCCCGGCCGCCTTGGCAACGGCGTCCAGGGAGGCCTGCCATTCGGCGGTCTCCTCCGGGTCGCGGTCCGGGAGCTGGTCGAGCTCGCTCGGCTGGATGGCGTTGGGGTCGGTCATGTCGCCGCCTTCCTCAGTCGAAGGGGGTTCCCTCATCGGTAAGGGGTTCGGGGGTGCCCTTGGTCTTTGGCAGGACAGGGCGGGCGGCTCAGGTCGGAGCCATCGGTGACTGTAACTCCCTGATCGATGATCGATCAAAGGGTTGAGGTCGAAAACCTCTCGATACCGAGAAAGTCGGCACGGGGTGCCTTCGGCGATGGCACGGGGTGACTGCTGAGGTCGGGGATTTGTGCAGGTGAGAGGGGTGGTGCGCGGATGAGCTCGGGGGTTCGCGGGTGTGCGGCGGGTGCGGGTCGTGGGTGGTTGCCCGCGCAGTTCCCCCCCCCCCCCCCCCCCCCCCCAAAACCCCCCCCCCCCCCCCCCCCAACCCCCCCCCCCCCCCCCCCCCCCCCCCCCCCCCCCTCTCCTGCTTTCGCAAAAGGGGGGTCGGG
>NZ_JBVIGC010000002.1:331031-483806 GCF_055571015.1 Streptomyces sp. NPDC031049 | reverse complement strand
GATCAAGGTGAGCTTCAGGCCGTACTTCGCCTCCAGCGCCTCCTTGCGCTCGTACACGGCCTCCTTGCGGTAACCGACGATGATCCCGGCCTCCGCCAGCCCCACCTCGGCGAAGTTGGCCAGGGTCAGGTCCAGGACGCTCAGCGCGTCCGGCGACCCCTCGTTCGCCACGGGCACCAGGGCCTTGGGCAGGGTGTCGGTGTACGGCCGCAGACGGCGCCCGGCGCCGGCCGCGAGCACGAGGCCTATCATCGCGGTTCTCTCCTCATTGACGGTGCTGCGGGCGCGCGCGAGGGCCCGGCGCGCCCGGGTGGGTGCTGTCGGCCCCCAGGGATGCGTGTGGTCCTGCCCGTGAGCGGACAGGACCACACGTACGACGCCGGGGCTCAGCCCTCGTCGGTCACGGCGTTGACCGAGGACGGGGCGGACTGCTCCGCCGCCGCGGTCTTCTTGGCCGTCGCCTTCTTGGCGGTCGTCTTCTTCGCCGCCGTCTTCTTGGTGGTGGCGGCCTTCTTCGCCGTCGCCTTCTTGGCCGCCTTGCGGGCGGTCTTCTTGGCCGGCGCGGACTCCTCCGCCGCGGCGGGCTCCTCGGTGGCCGGGGCCGCCTCGGTGGCCGGGGCCTCCTCCGCCGCCGGGGGCGTCTCCCCGGCCGGGGCGGACGGGACGACCACGACGGCCGTCTCCTGCGGTGCGGTGGGCGCGGTGGCCTTGCGCACGGCGCGGCGCCGCGGGCGGGCCGGGGCGGCGGGCTCGGCGGGCGCCTCGGCCGGGGCCTCGGGCCGCTCGGCCGCGACCGGCGCCTCCTCGGCCTCCGGCTCGGTGGCCGGCGTCTCCGGGACCGTCACCACGGCGGCCTCGGCCCCCGCGGGCGAACCGGCGGGCGCCGTCACCTTGCGGGTCGCCCGACGACGCGTACGGCCCTTCGGCGCGGCCTCCTCGGCGGACGGAGCCTCACGGGTCGCGGGAGCCTGCGCGCCGGAGACCGCGTCCTCCACGGCGGCCGGCTCCGCCAGCACCTCGGCGGCCGGTTCCTGCCGCACGGGGCGCTCGATCTCCTCCTCGACCGTGACGTCCTGCGCGGTCGGCGCATCGGCCTGCTCGGCCTCCGGCGTCCGGGGAGCACCGGCCGGGGCCGACGCGCGCCGGCTCGCCCGGCGCCGGGTGCGCCCGCGCCGGGCCGCGGCCTCCGCCTCGGCGACGCTGCTGAACAGCTCCTCGTCCGGCGCGAAGTCCGGGGCGGGGAGCGCGACCGGCTCGGCGGCCTCGGCGGCCACCTCCGCCTCGGACTCGGCCTCCGCCTCCTGCTCCGCCGTCCCGGCGGTGCCGACGGCGGCCACGGCCTCGTGCTCGTGCGGCTGCTCGGCGGCCCCGGCACGGGCCCGCTTGCGCCGCTTGCCGCCGCCGTTGCCGGCGGCCGACGGCTGGTCGAGGTGGACGATGACACCGCGGCCGTTGCAGTGGACGCAGGTCTCGGAGAAGGACTCCAGCAGCCCCTGGCCGACCCGCTTGCGGGTCATCTGCACGAGGCCGAGCGAGGTCACCTCGGCGACCTGGTGCTTCGTACGGTCCCGGCCCAGGCACTCCAGCAGCCGGCGCAGCACCAGGTCCCGGTTGGACTCCAGCACCATGTCGATGAAGTCGATCACGATGATGCCGCCGAGGTCGCGCAGCCGCAGCTGGCGCACGATCTCCTCGGCCGCCTCCAGGTTGTTCCTGGTGACCGTCTCCTCGAGGTTGCCGCCCTGACCGGTGAACTTGCCGGTGTTGACGTCGACCACGACCATCGCCTCGGTCCGGTCGATGACCAGCGAACCGCCGCTGGGCAGCCAGACCTTGCGGTCCAGGGCCTTGGCGAGCTGCTCGTCGATCCGGTACGTGGCGAAGACGTCGACCTCGCTGGTCCACTTCTGGAGCCGGTCGGCGAGGTCCGGCGCCACGTGGGACACGTAGCCGTGGATGGTCTGCCAGGCGTCGTCGCCGCTGACGACGACCTTGGAGAAGTCCTCGTTGAAGATGTCGCGGACGACCCGCACGGTCATGTCCGGCTCGCCGTAGAGCAGCGTCGGGGCGTTGCCGCTCTTGGCCTTCTTCTTGATCTCCTCCCACTGCTCCTGGAGCCGCTCGACGTCCCGGCGCAGCTCGTCCTCGCTCGCGCCCTCGGCGGCGGTGCGCACGATGACGCCCGCGTCCTCGGGGACGATCTTCTTGAGGATGGTCTTCAGCCGGGAGCGCTCGGTGTCGGGCAGCTTGCGGCTGATACCGGTCATCGAGCCCTCGGGCACGTAGACCAGGTACCGGCCGGGCAGGGAGACCTGGCTGGTGAGGCGGGCGCCCTTGTGGCCGATGGGGTCCTTGGTGACCTGGACCAGCACCGACTGGCCCGACTTCAGCGCGGACTCGATGCGGCGCGGCCCATTGGCCATGCCCAGCGCCTCGAAGTTGACCTCACCGGCGTACAGGACGGCGTTGCGGCCCTTGCCGATGTCGATGAAGGCGGCCTCCATCGACGGCAGGACGTTCTGCACCTTGCCGAGGTAGACGTTGCCGACGTAGGAGACGGCCTGCTCCTTGTTGACGTAGTGCTCGACGAGCACCCCGTCCTCCAGGACGCCGATCTGCGTGCGGTCGCCGTGCTGGCGGACCACCATGACGCGTTCGACGGCCTCGCGGCGGGCCAGGAACTCGGCCTCGGTGATGATCGGGACGCGGCGGCGGCCCTGCTCGCGGCCCTCGCGGCGGCGCTGCTTCTTCGCCTCCAGGCGCGTGGAGCCCTTGATGGACTGCACCTCGTCGGAGGGCTCGGCGCTCTTCTCGCGCGCGGGCCGGGGCTCGCGGACCTTGACCACCGTGCGCTCGGGGTCGTCGGCGGACGGCTCGGCCTCCTGGCCGCCGTCACCGGCGCGGCGGCGACGGCGGCGACGGCGACGGCTGCTGGCGGAGCCGGTACCGCCGGCGTTCTGCTCCTCGTCGCGCGCCTCGGTCTCGTCGGCCTCCTCGGCGTCCTCCTCGACCTGCTCGGCGGTGTCCTCGGCGTCCTGGGCGGCCTGCGCGGCGGCGGTCTTCTCGGACTCCTCGTCCAGGGAGTCGCCGGACTCGGCGTCGGCGGACTCGCCACGGCGGCGGCGACGGCCACCCCGGCGACGGCGGCGGCGCGACCCGCCCTCCTCGCCGGCCTCGGCGTCGTCGCCGTGGTCCTCGCCGGACTCGGCGGCCTCGGCGGCCTCGGCGGACTCGTCGGACTCGGGCTCGGCGGCCCGCTCGTCGGCGGTGCTCTCGGCGGCCCGGTCCTCGGCCTCCTCGCCCGCGGCGGCGCCACGGCGGCGACGGCGGCGACGGCCTCCGGTGGGCTGCTCGTCGGCCGGCCCAGCGGCCTGCGGGCGCTCCGCGGACTCGACCGGCTCCTCGTCCTCGGCGGCCTCGGCGGCGGCCTCCGCGGCGGCACGCTCGGGCGTCTGGAACCTGGGCTGGGTGAAGACCGGCGGCTGGAACAGGGCGACGGCGGGCCGTGCCGGGCGCTGCGACGCCTCGCCGCGGGCGGGCTCCTCCGCGGGCGCCTCGGCGGAGGCGGGCGGGGCGGTCCGGGCCGCGGCGGCGGGCGCGGCGAAGCCGGTGGCGGCCTTGCGGACGGCCCGACGGCGCGTACGGCCCTTCGGGGCGGCCTCCTCGGCGGTGGGCTCGGCCGGGGCGACGGGCTCGGTGGTGAGCGCGGCCTTCCCGGCGGACGCGGCGGCTCCGGAGGCGGACTCGTCGGCCTCGCGGGTCTCCCGGGCCTCCTGTGCCTCGGCCGACGCGGCCCTCTTGCCCGACCTCCGCGTCTTGGCCGGTGCCGCGGTCTTGGCCGGCTCCTGGGCCTCGCCCGGCTGCGGGGCCTGCGCCGGCTCCTGGGTCTCGGCCGACGCCGCGGTCCCGGTCGGCTCCGGGGACGTGGCCGTCGCCGGGGCATCGGCGGGGGCCTGGGCCTCGTCGGCGGCGGTCCTGGCCGACTCGGCGGCCGAGGGCTCGGACGTACGGCGGGTGGCACGGCGCCGGGTCCGGCGCGGAGCGGCCTCCTCGGCGGGCGCGGGCTCGGTGGCCCGGGCCGGCTCGGCGGTGCCGGTCTCGTCCGCCGCCGCTGACGTGCCGGCGGCAGCGGCCGTCGCCGGCTCCGCGGGGGCCTCGGCCGAGGCTGCGGGCGCGGAGACGGTGCGGGTGGCGCGCCGGCGCGTGCGGCGCGGTGCGGGGGTGTCGGTGGCGGCGGGCTCGGTCGCCGCGCCGGTCTCCTCGGACGTCACGTCGTCCGCTTCGGCCCGGGCGGCGGGCGTCGCCGGTACGACGGTCTCGGCGGCGTCGGCCGCGGCGGGGGCCCCGGTGGGTGCGGAGGCGCGGCGGACGACGCGGCGGCGCGGACGCCCACCGGAGGCGGACGACGCGGCAGCGCTCTCCGCCTGTCCGGCCTGCTCCGTCCGCCCGCCGGTCTGCTCGGCCTGCGGGTTGTCGGTCGCGGCCTCGGTGCGGAGGGTCTCCTCCTCGTCGCCGGCCTCGGCGACGTCCTCGGGGTCGGCGACCGCGAGGGCCGGCTCCACGGTCTCCACCGGGGTCCCGGAGGAGGCGGCCGGCGGACCCGCCGGCCGGGACGCGGCCCGGCGCCGGCGGCGCGGCGGCAGGGTGTCGCTCGGGGTGTTCGATTCGGAGCCCGGCGCGGACTCAGTGGCTTCGGTCGGTTCGAGCATGCGGGCGTTTCTCCCGTCGGGCTCCCGGGCGCCGCGCCTGGTCCGGCATCGATCTCGTCGACCGCCGGTGACGTCCGCGGCTCGCGCGGTGCGCGATTGCCGCCGTCCGGGGCGCGGGCGCCGCTCGGGAGCTTCCTGTGTCCTGTCTCGCCGGTTCCGTACGCCTTGTCGCGTACGGCCTGGCGAAAGTCTTCTGGTCGGTGCGCTGCCCGACCCAGGTGGCTCCCGAGTTCGAGGGCGGCGCTTACGACGTCCGTCCCTACGCGGAACCTTCCTTACGCCGGCGCTGTCGCGGTGGCAGTCGCGGCGGCCCTCTGGGGCTCGGTCGCTGCTGCCTCGCGGTCGGGCGCGAGCGGGTCGGTCACCGTGCCGGTCTCTTCATCGAACAGCCCCTGCGCCAGCCTGGTCACCGCTGCGGGGACCGGCGGCGCCAGGTCGGCCACGGCGCGGAGACCGGACAGGACGTCGTCGGGTCGTACGGCAGGCGTCACGTGCCGAACAACCAGCCGCAGTATCGCACAGGGCTGGTCGGTCGGCCTATCAGCCGGCGAACCGTGCGTTTCCGCACTCTCGAGACTCACGACGGCGGAGCGGGCGTCGAAGGTGCGGACGCCGTTCTTCGTCCGGCGCTGGACCTCGACGGTCTCGGCCCCGTTGAAGGCCTCGACCGCGCGGCCGGCGTCGGCCGGGTCCACACCGTCCAGCCGCAGCTCCCACACGGAAGCCGTCAGCCGGTCGGCGAGCCCGGACGTCCGCGCCTCGACGGCGTCGACGACGTCGAGCCCGGCGGGCAGCGACGCGTCGAGGAGGACCCTGAGCTGCTCCGGGTCGCGCGCCTCGGTCAGCGCGATCTCGAGGTACTCCGCCTCACTGCCCGTGCCGGTGGGTGCGGCATTGGCGTACGACACCTTCGGGTGCGGCGTGAACCCCGCCGAGTACGCCATGGGCACCTCGGCGCGGCGCAGCGCACGCTCGAAGGCGCGCTGGAAGTCACGGTGGCTGGTGAACCGGAGGCGGCCGCGCTTGGTGTACCGCAGACGGATGCGCTGCACCGCGGGTACCGGCGGCGGGCCTTCGGGCTGTCGCTTGCCCAGTGTCGTTCAGTCCTTCGTGAGAGCGGTCGTACTCCTACCAAGACTACGTCGCCCGCCGCCGGAAGGTTCCCGCCGGTCCACCGCCCGCTCCCGCGGCGGCTTGCCGAACAGCATCCGGCGCAGGTCGGCCCGGGCCTGCCGGACGGAGGCGCGGGCGGCCTCGACCGCCCGCCGGCCGGCCTCGGCGACGGGCCGCAGCACGGCGTCCCGCACCAGGTGAGCGACGGGGGCCAGCACCGTGCGGTGGACCCAGCGCGCCGGCTCCACGAAGACCCACCGCAGGAGGGTCCCGAAGAACCGCCCGACGGCTCGCGAGACGTGTCCGGCCACGCGCCAGGCGTGCCCCAGGGCGTCGCCGGTCTCCCGCACGATCACGCCGATCACCCGCCCGACGGGCACGAGCACCCAGCGCCACACGGCCAGGGCGGGCAGGACCACCAGGATCCGGGCGGTCCAGTACACGGCCAGGCCGACCCCGGTGGCGACCGCCCGCACCCCCTCGGCGACCGCCCGCCCGACGGGAGCGAGCACCCACCGGTACAACCAGACCGCCGGTACGACGACGAACAGGTTCCCCAACCGGGCCAGACCGCTCCCGAGCAGATTCCCCAGCCGGGCCAGACCGCTCCCGAGCGCGAGCAGCGCCGCGCCGACGCCCCTGAGCAGCCAGAGCACCCCGTGCCCGACGGGCGTCAGCACGCGCGCGTACAGCCACGCCAGTCCGTGGCCCACCGGAGTCAGCACCCACCGGTACAGCCACCCGGCCGGCACGACGACGAGCACCTTCCCCAGCCAGCCGAGCCCCCGCCCCACCGGGACGACCACGCACCGCCACAGCCCCACGAACGGCCACACGAACACGGCCCGCCCGGTCCACGCCAGGGCCCGCCCGGCCGGCCGCAGCACCGTGTCGTTCAGGAACCGCCCGGCGACGACGAGCGCGTCCCACACCATCCGCACCGGCACGACCAGCACGAACACCACGATCCGCACCGGCACCCGGATGGCGACGGCGAGACACCCCTGCGGCTCCGGCCCGGGCGCTTTCTGAAGCTCCATACAGATGAGGACGCCACCCGGACCCCTCCGGATCCCATGGACCGGCCGGACGTCACTCCACGTCGACGGCGCCGGAGTCGTCCGACGGTGCCGCGTGGGCTGTCGGCGTCCTGCCGCGACCGCCTCAGTGCGTGTGGCCGCCCGGCGCCGGTGCGGGAGCCGCGTCCTTGACCGTCAGCGGCAGCAGTTTCTTGCCGGTCGGGCCGATCTGGATGTGGGTGTCCATCTGGGGGCACACGCCGCAGTCGAAGCACGGGGTCCAGCGGCAGTCCTCGACCTCCGTCTCGTCGAGGGCGTCCTGCCAGTCCTCCCAGAGCCAGTCCTTGTCGAGACCGGAGTCGAGGTGGTCCCAGGGGAGGACCTCCTCGTAGGTGCGCTCGCGGGTGGTGTACCAGTCGACGTCCACGCCGAACGGCTCCAGGGCCTTGTCGGCGCAGGCCATCCAGCGGTCGTACGAGAAGTGCTCGCGCCAGCCGTCGAAGCGGCCGCCGTCGTCGTAGACGGCGCGGATGACGGCGCCGATGCGGCGGTCGCCGCGGGAGAGGAGGCCCTCGACGATGCCGGGCTTGCCGTCGTGGTAGCGGAAGCCGATGGAGCGGCCGTACTTCTTGTCGCCGCGGATCTTGTCGCGGAGCTTGGCGAGGCGCTCGTCGGTCTCCTCGGCGGAGAGCTGCGGGGCCCACTGGAAGGGGGTGTGCGGCTTGGGGACGAAGCCGCCGATCGACACCGTGCAGCGGATGTCGTTGGACTTCGACACCTCGCGGCCCTTGGCGATGACCTTCGTCGCCATGTCGGCGATCTGGAGGACGTCCTCGTCGGTCTCGGTGGGCAGGCCGCACATGAAGTACAGCTTCACCTGGCGCCAGCCGTTGCCGTACGCCGTGGCGACCGTGCGGATCAGGTCCTCCTCCGAGACCATCTTGTTGATGACCTTGCGGATGCGCTCCGAGCCGCCCTCGGGGGCGAAGGTCAGGCCCGAGCGGCGGCCGTTGCGGGTCAGCTCGTTGGCCAGGTCGATGTTGAAGGCGTCGACGCGGGTGGAGGGCAGGGAGAGGCCGATCTTGTCGTCCTCGTAGCGGTCGGCGAGGCCCTTGGCGATGTCGCCGATCTCCGAGTGGTCGGCCGAGGAGAGCGAGAGCAGGCCCACCTCCTCGAAGCCCGTTGCCTGGAGGCCCTTGTCGACCATCTCGCCGATGCCGGTGATCGAGCGCTCGCGCACCGGGCGGGTGATCATGCCGGCCTGGCAGAAGCGGCAGCCGCGGGTGCAGCCGCGGAAGATCTCCACGGACATGCGCTCGTGGACCGTCTCGGCGAGCGGGACGAGGGGCTGCTTGGGGTAGGGCCATTCGTCGAGGTCCATGACGGTGTGCTTGGACACGCGCCACGGGACGCCCGAGCGGTTGGGGACCACGCGGGCGATGCGGCCGTCCGGCAGGTACTCGACGTCGTAGAAGCCGGGGACGTACACCCCGCCCGTCTTCGCCAGGCGGAGCAGGAGTTCCTCCCGGCCGCCGGGGCGGCCCTCCGCCTTCCAGGCGCGGATGATCGCGGTGACCTCCAGGACGGCCTGCTCGCCGTCGCCGATCACCGCACAGTCGATGAAGTCGGCGATGGGCTCGGGGTTGAAGGCCGCGTGACCGCCGGCCACGACGACCGGGTCGTCCAGGCCACGGTCCTTCGACTCCAGGGGAATCCCGGCCAGGTCCAGGGCGGCCAGCATGTTGGTGTAGCCCAGCTCCGTGGAGAAGGACAGGCCGAGGACGTCGAAGGCCTTCACCGGGCGGTGGCTGTCCACGGTGAACTGGGGGACGCCGTGCTCGCGCATCAGCTCCTCCAGGTCCGGCCACACGCTGTAGGTGCGCTCGGCCAGGACGCCCTGCTGCTCGTTCAGGACCTCGTACAGAATCTGCACGCCCTGATTGGGCAGGCCGACCTCGTAGGCGTCGGGGTACATCAGGGCCCAGCGGACGTCGCAGGAGTCCCAGTCCTTGACCGTGGAATTGAGCTCGCCGCCGACATACTGGATCGGCTTCTGCACATGCGGGAGCAGAGCTTCGAGCTGCGGAAACACAGAGGACACGGACTCGGTGGCTTCGGCAGGCATCTCGCGGAACCTTCGTTGCTGACTGGGGTCCCCCCGGCCGGAGGCTGGGGGCGGGTGACCATCCAGACTAACCCGACCGGGGACGTCCACCCGAACGGCCCGATCACCGGCCCGCGACCGCCCCGGTGACCTCCGCCTTCAAAGGCCGAGGGGACCGGCCCTGCTCCGCCTGGAACACCGGCCCGCCCCGCATCGTCTCCCACAGCGCGGGCAGTGCCGCCTCGGCGTCCGCGGCCCGGCGTTCCTCGCGGCCGTGGAGCACCCCGTAGGTGAAGGAGCTCTCGCCGGCCGCGTGGGCCTGCCGGGCCAGGTCGCGCAGCGCCTCGCGGGTCATCACGCTGTCCTGGTGGT
This sequence comes from Streptomyces sp. NPDC031049, assembly GCF_055571015.1. NCBI lineage: Bacteria > Bacillati > Actinomycetota > Actinomycetes > Kitasatosporales > Streptomycetaceae > Streptomyces > Streptomyces sp. NPDC031049. The sequence goes on along the minus strand of NZ_JBVIGC010000002.1, from coordinate 474,489 downwards.
CGCCGAGGAGTTGCTGGAGCGACTTCATCGACCGCACCAGGCTGTCGGCGGGGTCACCGAGCAGGCCGGCGGCCGCCTCGGCGCAGTAGCGGGTCCGCTTGGCCTCCTTGCGGGCGTCGTGCAGCGCGAGGTCGCGTTCCTGCCCCGGGGGCAGGGCGAGGGCCCGCTCCACCAGCTCGGAGACCCGCCCGAAGTCCTTCCGCACCGCCGCGCCGATCACCCTCGCCGGCTTGCGGCTGCCGGCCGGTGCGCGCAGCGGGGGGTCGGCGAGCAGGGCGTCCAGGGCGGCGAGCAGGGCGAGGTACCTGTTGCCGTCCAGTACGGCGATCAGCCGGCGCCGGGAGCCGCCGCTGCGGGCGTGCGACCAGGTGCGCAGGCGGGTGCGGACGGGACCGGTGATCAGGGGGCGCGGCAGGTCGGCCAGGGTGGCCGTCAGGCGTTCGGTGAGGACCTCCTGGTCGCGGCCGGCGCCCAGCTCCGCGGCCAGCCACTTCAGCTCCGCGCCGATCGGGTCGGTGCCGGCGCGGTCGAGGACCTTGGCGTACGACCGGAAGGCGCTGCGCAGGCGGCGGGTGGCGACGCGCATCCGGTGCACCGAGTCGGGCACGTCCCGGCGTACGTCGGGGTCGAGGGCGACGAGGGCGTCCCGCTGGGCGCGGACGTAGGCGAGGACGTGCTCGCCGGCGGTGACGGGGGGCGGGAGCGAGGCGGGGAGGTTTCGCTGTCCGGCCGTGGCCCGGCTCTTGTGGGCCTTGCTCCGGCCCTTCTCGGTCTTGCGCTGCCTCTGCTCGGCCTCGCGTTGCTTCTTCTCGGCCTTGCGCTGCTCCTTGGGCCGGGTCTCGGCCAGTGCCCTGGCCAGCTTGGACGCCGAGCGGGAGGGGCGTACGCCGGCCTTGCGGAGCCGTTTGTCGATCTGGTCGAGGAGGGCGGGGTCGCCGCCGTCGGCCAGTTCGATCTCGATCTCGGACCACTGGGCGGCTGCGCCGGCGCCGGGGCCGGTGAGGCGTTCGGCGTGGACCGCGTCGACGCTCGCCTCGGCGAGCAGGCGGCCGTCCGCGTCGAGCAGGTCGCGGACGTCCCGGTCGCTGACCAGGCGGACGACGGGGACCAGTTCGGTGTCGCGGGTGCGGGAGCGGACGAGGCCGGTGAGGGCGCGGGGGACGCGGTCGGAGAGCGGGGCGTGGATCTCGTCGCGGACGCCGGGGGCGACGGGGAGTTTCAGGTGCCAGCCGGCGTCGGGACCGCCGGTGCGGCGGCGCAGGGTGATGGAGGCGGCCGCGAGGCGTTCGTCGGGGGTGTCGTAGTAGGTGGCGTCGAGGTGGGTGACGCCCTTGTCGACGACGGCCGCGATGTCGGCCACGCCGGTCAGGTCGGGGAGGCCGCTGTCCTGTGACTCGTACTTCCGCTCGATCTCGCGCTTGGTGTCCGCCATAGCGTGAATCTAGTCGGGTGTGGGGGGTGGGTCACGGGTCCGGGCGGGTCCGATGAAGGGGGTGGGGTGGGGTGCCTCCGTTCGTCACCGGGTCGTCGGTGTCGTGGCCGGTGTGCTTCGGGCTACGCCGACACCGGGCGTTGGACGGTGATCGACTGGAGCAGACCCACCGCCAGCCACACGGCGAACATCGATGAGCCTCCGTAGGACACGAATGGCAGGGGCAGGCCCGTCACCGGCATGATGCCGAGGGTCATGCCGATGTTCTCGAAGGTCTGGAAGGCGAACCAGGCCACGATGCCCGCAGCGACGATGGTGCTGTACAGGTCGGTGGCGTCCCGGGCGATGCGGCAGGCCCGCCACAGGACGATGCCGAGCAGCAGGATGATGAAGCCGGCGCCGACGAAGCCCAGCTCCTCCCCCGCCACCGTGAACACGAAGTCCGTCTGCTGTTCCGGCACGAACTGGCCCGTGGTCTGCGAGCCGTTGAACAGGCCGGCGCCGGTGAGGCCGCCGGAGCCGATGGCGATGCGGGCCTGGTTGGTGTTGTAGCCGACGCCCGCCGGGTCGAGTTCGGGGTTGGCGAACGCCGCGAACCGGTTGATCTGGTAGTCGTCCAGGACGCCCAGCTGCCAGACGGCGATCGACCCGATCGCCCCGGCGCTGATCAGTCCCAGCACCCAGCGGTTCGACGCGCCGGAGGCGAGCAGCACGCCCAGCACGATGACGACCATCACCATGACCGATCCGAGGTCGGGCATCAGCATGACGATCAGCGAGGGCACCACGGCCAGGCCCAGCGCCTGGAGCACGGTCCGGTGGTCGGGGTACTGCTTGTCGCCCGCGTCCACCCGTGTCGCCAGCAGCATCGCCATGCCGAGGATGATCGTGATCTTCACGAACTCCGAGGGCTGGAGGGAGAAGCCGCCGGGCAGCTTGATCCAGGAGTGCGCGCCGTTGATGGTCGTGCCGAGCGGGGTGAGCACCAGCAGGATCAGGAACACCGACGCGCCGTAGAGGACCGGCACGGCCGTGCGCAGGGTGCGGTGGCCGAGCCAGATGGTGCCGATCATCAGGGCGATGCCGATGCCGGTGTTGAGCAGGTGCCGGACCAGGAAGTAGTAGGGGTCGCCCTGGTTGATGTCGGTGCGGTTGCGGGTGGCGGAGTAGACGAGCAGCGAGCCCAGCAGCGACAGCAGGGTGGCCGACAGCAGTATCGGCCAGTCCAGCCGGCGCGCGACCCCGTCGCGGGCGAACACCCGTGTCCATCCGGCGCGCTCGGGGCCGTACCCGGAGACCTGGAAACTGTTCGCGCCCGTCATGTGCGCACCCTCCGGTCACGCCCGCCGTGCCGCCGTCGGCCGCGGCGCCTGGTCTCACGGTTCTCCGTCTGCGGCGGCGCCACGGTCGCCCCCTGGTCCTGCGGCTCCTGCCCGCCGTCCGCCGGGGTGTCCGCGCCCTCCTCGGCGGCCTCCTGCTGCGCCAGCATGTCCTTCACCGGGTCGTCGGAGATCTTCGGCGAGACGATCGTCCCGTCGGTCTTGATCTTCGGCAGGCCCTTCTGCGGCTCGGGCAGCAGCGCCTTCTTCGGGTCGATCGAGCCGTCCTCCTGGACGCCGTACAGCGCGTCGTAGATGTTGCGGACGGCCGGGCCGGAGGCGCCGGAGCCCGTACCACCCTGGGAGATCGTCATGACGATCGTGTAGTCCTCGGTGTAGGTGGCGAACCACGAGGTGGTCTGCTTGCCGTGGACCTCCGCCGTACCGGTCTTGGCGTGCATGGGGATCTCGTCCTGGGGCCAGCCCTCGAACCGCCAGGCGGCCGTACCGCGGGTGGCCACGCCCTCCAGGGCGTCGTCCATCTGCTTCAGCGTGGCCTGGCTTATCGGAAGCTTGCCGTGCGACTCGGGCTTGATGGGGGTGATCTTCTTGCCGTCGGGGCTGATGATCGCCTTGCCGATGGACGGGTCGTACATGGTGCCGCCGTTGGAGATGGCTCCGTAGATGGTGGCCATCTGGATCGGGGTCACCAGGGTGTCGCCCTGGCCGATGGAGTAGTTGATCGCGTCACCGGCGCGCATCTTGTTGCCCTCGAGGCAGCCCTCGTAGGCGAGCCGCTCGACGTAGGAGCCGCCCTTCTTCCCGGTCTTGCACCAGGCGTCCTTGTTGGCCTCCCAGTAGTTCTGCTTCCACTGGCGGTCGGGGACCCGGCCGGAGACCTCGTTGGGCAGGTCGATGCCGGTCTCCTTGCCGAGGCCGAACTGGTGGGCGGCCTTGTAGAAGTAGTCGTTGGGCTTCTTGGGGTTCATGCCGCCGTCCTTCTTCCACTCCTCGTGCGCGAGGCGGTAGTAGACGGTGTCGCAGGAGACCTCCAGGGCACGGCCGAGGTCGATCGAGCCGAAGCTCTGGGACTCGAAGTTCTTGAAGACCTGCCCGCCGACGTTGTAGGCGCTGGAGCAGTTGTAGCCGCCGTTGAAGTCGTAGCCCGCCTCGACCGCGGCGGCGGTGGAGACGACCTTGAAGATGGAGCCGGGCGCGGCCTGGCCCTGGATGGCGCGGTTGAGCAGCGGGTAGTGGGAGTCCTTGCCCGTGAGCTTCTTGTAGTCCTTGGCGGAGATGCCGCCGACCCAGACGTTCGGGTCGTAGGTGGGGTTGGAGGCCATGGCGACGACGCGGCCGGTCTTGGCCTCCATGACGACGACGGCGCCGGCGTCGGCCTTGTAGTTCTCGCCGGTGTTGTCGTCGTACTGCTTGCGGGCTTCCTTCATCGCCTCGTTCAGCTCGTACTCCGCGATGCGCTGGACGCGGGCGTCGAGGCTGGTGACCAGGCTGGAGCCGGGCTCGGCGGGGTCGGACTCGGCCTGGCCGATGACGCGGCCGAGGTTGTCGACCTCGTAGCGGGTGACGCCGGCCTTGCCGCGCAGCGCCTTGTCGTACTGGCGCTCCAGTCCGGAGCGGCCGACCATGTCGGAGCGCAGGAAGGGCGAGTCGGTGTCCTGGGCCTTCTGGATCTCCTCGTCCGTCACGGGCGAGAGGTAGCCGAGGACCTGGCCGGTGTTGGCCTGGCCGGGGGCGGGGTAGCGGCGCACGGCCTGCGGCTCGGCGGTGATGCCGGGGAAGTCCTCGGCGCGCTCGCGGATCTGCAGGGCCTGCTTGGGGGTGGCCTCGTCGGTGATGGGGATCGGCTGGTAGGGCGAGCCGTTCCAGCAGGGCTGGGGGGTCTCGGCGTCGCACAGCCGGACCTTCTCCATGACCTCCTCGGGCTCCATGCCGAGGACGCCGGCGAGCTTGGTGAGGACGGCCTTGCCGTCGTCCTTCATCTTCAGCAGGTCCGTGCGGGAGGCGGAGACGACCAGCCGGGTCTCGTTGTCCGCGAGGGCGACTCCGCGGGCGTCCAGGATCGAGCCCCGGGTGGCGGGCTGGACGACCTGCTGGACGTGGTTGCCGGAGGCCTCCTTGGCGTATTCGTCGCCCTGGCGGATCTGGAGGTACCACAGCCGGCCGCCGAGGGTGCCGAGGAGGGAGAGGACGAGGATCTGGATGACGACCAACCGGATCTGGACGCGTGGGTTCCGTCCGGTCTCGGGAATGTTGGTCACTGCGGCTGCCTCCCCCTCTCAGTGCGCGGACGCGAGTGCGTGTACGAGTGGTGAACGCCCGCCCGGCCGGGCGGCGTTCCTGCCGGGCTCAGACTCACCCGTTCCGGTGAACCGTCCGGTGCTCACAGCCGCTTCACCCCCTTGATGCGCCCGGCCCGGGCCACTCGCGCCCGCGCCGCCTTCACCCGCAGCCCGGTGCGCTGCCCGCCGATGTGCAGCCCGGTCCCCGAGGAGAGCCAGCCGGAGGAGATGTCGGTGCCCTGCCCGGCGGAGTTGGTCTCGGCCAGCGGGTCGTTCTCGGCGCGCCGGGCCAGGGCCATGATCCCGGGCACGACGAACGGGGCGAGCAGCAGGTCGTACAGGGCGGCGGTGAACAGCAGGCCCGTGAGTCCGACGTGGCGGGCGGCCGTGTCGCCGACGAGGGCGCCGACACCGGCGTAGAGCAGGGTGGAGCCGATGGCGGCGGCGAACACCACGACCATCGGGGCGGTCGCCGACCTCAGCCGGCCGTTCTCCGGTTTGACGAGCCCGGCGAGGTAGCCGATGACGCACAGCACGAGGGCGTAGCGCCCGGCGGCGTGGTCGGCGGGCGGGGCGAGGTCGGCGAGGAGTCCGGCGCCGAAACCGATGAGGGCGCCGCCGACATGGCCGTAGACCAGGGCGAAGCCCAGGACGGTGAGGAGCAGCAGGTCGGGGACGGCGCCGGGCAGGTGGAGCCGGGCGAGGACGCTCACCTGGATCACCAGGGCGACGACGACCAGGGAGACGGAGAGCAGGATCCGGTTGACGCGCATGGTCTGAATAGCTCCTACTGCTCGGGCTGCTCGGGCTGCACCTGGCCGTCGGCGGGCGCGTCGGCGGACGGGTCGGCGCCCGGGGTCACGGTCACCGTCACGGTCGGCGTGGGGGTCGGCTTGGGCTTGTCCGGGAGCACGGTGTCGCGCGGGTCCTTCTGCGGGGCCTGGACGACGACGCCGACGATGTCGAGCTTGGTGAAGCTGACGAACGGCGTGACGTAGAGCGTGCGGGTCAGGTCGCCGCCGGAGGGGTCGACGCGGGTGACGGTGCCCACGGGAACGCCGGGCACGAAGGGCTTGTCGGCCTGCGAGCCGAAGGTGACCAGACGGTCGCCCTTCTTGACGTCGGCCTTGCCGTTGAGGAGTTCGACGCGCAGCGGGCGGTCGCCCTGGCCGGAGGCGAAGCCCAGTTCGTCGCTGGACTCCATCCGGGTGCCGACGGTGAAGTCGGGGTCGGTGGCGAGCAGGACCGTGGCCGTGTTCGGGCCGACGGTGGTGACCCGGCCGACCAGACCGTCGCCGTTCAGCACGGTCATGTCGCGCTCGATGCCGTCGTTGGCGCCGGCGTCGATGGTGATGGTCCAGGAGAAGCCCTGGGCGGCTCCTATGGCGATGACCTGGGCGCCCTTGATGCCGTACTGGCCCTTGCCGGCGGTCTTCAGCATCTTGTCGAGCTGGCCCAGCCGGCTGCGGCTGCGGTCGTCGCTGCCGAGCTTCGCCTTCAGGGCCGCGTTCTCCTGCTCCAGCCGGGCGAGCCGGTCGTGGCGCTCGCCGGACGCGCGGACGGCGGCGATCGCGTTGCCGACGGGGTCGACCGCGGCCGACACCCCGTTCTCGATCGGGCCGAAGACGGTGGCCGCGGCCTGGCGGGCACCGTCGACCGGTGAGTCCTTCCCGCCGCGGATGTCGACCGTGATCAGCGCGAACGCTACGGCGATCAGCAGCACCAGGAGCAGCCGGCTCTCTTTCGTGTCCCTCACGTGCGGCGGCCGTGCCTTCCTCGTCGGAATTCGGGAAATTCGTCGGTGTCGAGCGGTGATTCGGTTGAGCGGGCATTGTGGTCGGCCCGCCCGGGAACGCCCCGCGGCGGGCGTTATGGACGGTGTCCTGTCTCTATATCAACGATCCGCCGCACGAGAGGAGATCGTCTCGTACGGCGGAATCGAAGCGTTATGTCATCTGCGCGGCTGGGCGTCCAGCACCTGCTGGAGCGCCTCGAACTCCTCCACGCACTTTCCCGAGCCCAGCGCCACGCTGTCCAGCGGGTCCTCGGCGATGTGGATGGGCATGCCGGTCTCCCGGCGCAGCCGCTCGTCGAGGCCGCGCAGCAGCGCACCGCCGCCGGTCAGGACGATACCCCGGTCCATGATGTCGCCGGAGAGCTCCGGCGGACACTTGTCGAGCGTCGTCTTGACGGCGTCGACGATGGCGTTGACGGGCTCCTCGATCGCCTTGCGCACTTCGGCGGCGGAGATGACGACGGTCTTGGGCAGCCCGGAGACGAGGTCCCGGCCGCGGATTTCGGTGTGCTCGTCAGTGTCGAGGTCGTACGCCGAACCGATCGTGATCTTGATCTGCTCGGCCGTCCGCTCACCGAGGAGGAGGGAGTACTCCTTCTTGATGTGCTGGATGATCGCGTTGTCCAGCTCGTCGCCCGCGACGCGGATGGACTGTGCGGTGACGATGCCGCCGAGGGAGATGACCGCGACCTCCGTGGTGCCGCCGCCGATGTCCACCACCATGTTGCCCGTGGCCTCGTGGACCGGCAGGCCGGAGCCGATGGCCGCGGCCATGGGCTCCTCGATGATGTGCACCTGGCGGGCGCCGGCCTGGGACGACGCCTCGATGACGGCACGGCGCTCGACGCCCGTGATGCCCGAGGGCACGCAGACGACGACCCGCGGACGAGCCAGATACCGCCGCTTGTGGATCTTCAGGATGAAGTAGCGGAGCATCCGCTCGGTGATCTCGAAGTCGGCGATCACGCCGTCCTTCAGCGGACGCACGGCAACGATGTTGCCGGGCGTGCGCCCGATCATCTTCTTGGCTTCGGCGCCGACCGCGAGGATGCCACCGGTGTTGGTGTTGATCGCGACGACGGACGGCTCGTTGAGTACGATCCCGCGACCCCTGACGTACACCAGCGTGTTGGCGGTCCCGAGGTCGACAGCCATGTCACGGCCGATGAACGACATAGAGTTCCCCATCAGGATTCGACTGGCCTTCCCAGGAGCTTTTGAGGGCTTTTCAGGTCGGCGAGGTGGGTTGCTGTGACGTGAATGCTTCCATCGTAGACGCGCTTTCACGAACACTGCGCGAGGGTCTTCGCCATTGTCAGCAGATGGCGCGCCGCCTCGCTTGTGGAGACGGGCCGACGGAGGCAAACGTTCCCCCGATCGGCACGCATATGTCACGAGGCGGCCGCATTTACGCGGCCGCCCAGGTCAGCTGCGCCATTCGGCTGACGCCACGTCAGGAAAACCGTGGTCGGCGGGCGGGTCAGACGTGTGCCGGGAAGAAGATCTTCAGCTCGCGCTCGGCGGACTCCTCGGAGTCGGAGGCGTGGATCAGGTTCTCCCGGACGATGACGCCGTAGTCACCCCGGATGGACCCGGGGGCCGCGGCGATCGGGTCGGTCGGGCCGGCCAGGGCGCGCACGCCCTCGATGACCCGCTCGCCCTCGACGATCATGGCCACGACCGGGCCCGAGGACATGAACTCCACCAGCGGCTCGTAGAAGGGCTTGCCCTTGTGCTCGCCGTAGTGCTGCTCCAGGGTGTCGGTGCCCAGGGTGCGCAGCTCCAGCGCGGTGATCCGCCAGTCCGCCTTGCGCTCGATACGGCCGATGATCTCGCCGATCAGGCCACGACGGACGGCGTCGGGCTTGAGGAGGACGAGGGTGCGCTGAGTCACGACGGGCTCCTTGGAAGGTGGGTTGTGCGAGGTGATGACTGAGGTTACCGGGCGTGTCGCGCCGCTTGTCACGCAGAGTCAGGTAAAGCGGGTCCGGGCGGCGGGCGGTGTGCCGCGGCGGGCAGCCCGCCGGCCCGTCGGCCCGCGCCTCGCACGGCCGGGCCCCCGGGCGGCCTCGCCCGGGGGCGTTACGGCGGCTCCGGTGGCGTTACGGCGTCACGGTCGGCGCTCGGCGGCGCTGCGGCGACCCCGGCGGCGTCACGGTCGGCCCCCGTGGCCCCGGACCGTCCGCGGCATGGCCCGCCGGCCGTCGGCGCTGCCGGCGCCGGGAGGGCGGTCAGGTGGCGTCGGCGGTGGACGAGGCCGACTCCGCCTCGGCCGCGAATCTCGCCTTCGCCTCGTCGATCTTCCGGCCGTAGTGCACGGACGCCCACCACAGGGCCGCGAAGATCACGCCCAGCACGAACATCATCGGCACCACGAAGCCGGAGGCGATGAGCGCGACCTGGAGGGCCCAGCCCAGGGCCACGCCGCCCGGCCGGGTCACCAGGCCGCACAGCACCAGGCACAGGAGCATCGCGATGCCGCTGACCGTCCACACCGTCCCCATGGACAGGTCCGGGTCCTTCATGGCCACCAGCCCGGCGAAGCCGATGACGAAGAACTCGCCGATCAGGGTCGATGAACAGAGCGTACGCACGGTGTGTCAGCCCCTCCCCAGGAGCAGTCGGGCCTCGCCGACGGTGATGACGGAGCCGGTCACGAGCACGCCGCCGCCGGCGAACTCGCCCTCCTCCTCGGCCAGGGTGATCGCGGCCTCCAGTGCGTCCGGCAGCCGCGGCTCGACCTGGACCCGCTCGTCGCCGAACACCTCGACGGCGAGCGCGGCCAGCGCGTCGGCGTCCATCGCGCGATGGCTGGAGTTCTGCGTGACGACGATCTCCGCGAAGATCGGCTCGAAGGCCTCCAGCAGCCCCCGCACGTTCTTGTCGGCGCTCGCACCGACCACACCGATGAGCCGGCTGAACTGGAAGGCCTCTCCGATCGCCTCCGCGGTGACCCGCGCGCCGGCCGGGTTGTGCGCGGCGTCCAGGACGACGGTCGGCGACCGCCGGACGACCTCCATGCGGCCCGGCGAGGCGACGGCGGCGAAGGCCTTGCGCACCGTGTCGACGTCCAGCGGCTCGGCGCGCTGGGCGCCCACGCCGAAGAACGCCTCGACGGCGGCGAGCGCCACGGCGGCGTTGTGCGCCTGGTGCGCGCCGTGCAGCGGCAGGTAGACGTCGGTGTACTCACCGCCCAGCCCGCGCAGCGTCAGCAGCTGACCGCCGACGGCGACCTGCCGGGACACCACTCCGTACTCCAGGCCCTCGCGGGCGACGGTGGCGTCCACGTCCACGGCCTTCTTCAGCAGCACCTGCGCCGCGTCCACCGGCTGCTGGGCCATGATGACGGTGGCGCCCTGCTTGACGATGCCGGCCTTCTCGGTGGCGATCTCGGCGGGCGTGTTGCCCAGCCGGTCGGTGTGGTCCAGGTCGATGGGGGTGATCACGGCGACGTCCCCGTCGATCACGTTGGTGGCATCCCAGCTGCCGCCCATCCCGACCTCGACGACGGCGACGTCCACGGGTGCGTCGGCGAAGGCGGCGTACGCCATGCCGGTGAGCACTTCGAAGAACGACAGGCGGTACTCCTGCTGGGCGTCGACCATCTCGACGTACGGCTTGATGTCCTGGTACGTCTCGATGAAGCGCTCGGCGGAGATCGCCGCGCCGTCCAGGCTGATCCGCTCGGTGATCGACTGCACGTGCGGCGAGGTGTACCGCCCGGTGCGCAGCTCGAAGGCGCCGAGCAGGGCCTCGATCATGCGGGCCGTGGACGTCTTGCCGTTGGTCCCCGTGATGTGGATGGACGGGTACGAACGCTGCGGGTCTCCCAGGACGTCCATCAGCGCGCTGATCCGGCTGACGGACGGTTCGAGCTTGGTCTCGCCCCAGCGGGTGGCCAGCTCCGCCTCGACCTCGCGCAGGCCGCGGTCCACCTCGGGGTCCTCGGGCCGCCCGGGCACGTCGGCCTGCGGCGGGCCGCCCTGGGTGCGCAGGGTGCGGCTGCCCGCCTCGATGACGGCGAGATCGGGGTCGCGGTCGGTCTCGGCGGCGATGATCTCGTCGAAGGAGTCGAGGGGGTCGGGCTGGTCGTTGCTGCCGGGGTTGTCGCTCACGAGCCCAGTCTACGGAGCGGCACCGACAGCGTGTGCGCGGCCTGCGGGGCGGCTGCGGAAGGGGGTGTGGCCCGCACGGGCCGCGCCCTGAGGGACGTGAGGGCCCCGGCGCCGGCACGGCACCGGGGCCTCGCTCGCGCAGGAGTGCTCACACCTGCGGCAGTCCGCGCAGGAGCGCTTACGCCTGCGGCACCAGCGCAGAGGTGCTACGCCTGCGGCAGCTTCTCCAGCTGGGCCTGGATACGGGTGATGTCCTCCTCCGCCGTGGCCAGGCGGGTGCGGATCTTCTCGACCACATGGTCCGGGGCCTTCGACAGGAACGCCTCGTTGCCGAGCTTGGCCGTGGCCTGGGCCTTCTCCTTCTCGGCGGCGGCGAGGTCCTTGGCGAGCCGCTTGCGCTCGGCCGCGACGTCGATCACGCCGGACAGGTCCAGCGCCACCTCGACGCCCGCGACGGGCAGCGTGGCCGTGGCGGTGAAGGAGTCGCCCTCTGGCTGGAGGCGCAGGAGCTGGCGGATGGCCGGCTCGTGCGGGGCCAGCGCCGTGCCGGCCGGCGACAGCCGGGCCGGGACCCGCTGGCCCGGCTGGAGACCCTGGTCGGCACGGAAACGGCGGACCTCGGTGATCACCGACTGGAGCGTGGCGATCTCGCGCTCGGCGTCGGCGTCACGGAAGCCGGAGTCGGACGGCCACTGGGCGATGACGACCGACTCGCCGCCGGTCAGCGTCGTCCACAGCGTCTCCGTCACGAAGGGGACGACCGGGTGGAGCAGCCGCAGCGTGACGTCCAGGACCTCGCCGAGGACGCGCTTGGAGACCTCGGCGGCCTCGCCGCCCGCCTGGAAGGTGGTCTTGGACAGCTCGACGTACCAGTCGAAGACCTCGTCCCAGGCGAAGTGGAACAGGGCGTCGGAGAGCTTCGCGAACTGGTAGTCCTCGTAGTACGCGTCGACTTCGGCGACCACCGAGTTTAGGCGGGAGAGGATCCAGCGGTCGGTCGAGGACATCCTCGACGCGTCCGGCAGCGGGCCCTGGACCGTCGCGCCGTTCATCAGCGCGAAGCGGGTCGCGTTCCAGATCTTGTTGGCGAAGTTGCGGGAGCCCTGGACCCAGTCCTCGCCGATCGGGACGTCGGTGCCCGGGTTGGCGCCGCGCGCCAGGGTGAAGCGGAGGGCGTCGGAGCCGTACTTGTCCATCCAGTCCAGCGGGTTGACCACGTTCCCGAAGGACTTGGACATCTTCTTGCCGTTCTGGTCACGGACCATGCCGTGCAGGGCGATGGTGTGGAACGGCGGGGTGCCGTCCATCGCGTAGAGGCCGAACATCATCATCCGGGCGACCCAGAAGAAGAGGATGTCGTAGCCGGTGACCAGGACGGAGTTCGGGTAGAACTTCGCGAGCGAGTCGGTCTGTTCGGGCCAGCCCAGCGTGGAGAACGGCCACAGGCCGGAGGAGAACCAGGTGTCCAGGACGTCGGAGTCCTGGTGCCAGCCCTCGCCGCTCGGCGGCTCCTCGTCGGGGCCGACGCAGACGACCTCGCCGTTCGGGCCGTACCAGACGGGGATGCGGTGGCCCCACCACAGCTGGCGCGAGATGCACCAGTCGTGGAGGTTGTCGACCCAGTCGAAGTACCGCTTCTCCATCTCCTGCGGATGGATCTTGACGCGGCCGTCGCGGACCGCGTCACCGGCGGCCTTGGCCAGCGGGCCGACCTTGACCCACCACTGCATGGACAGGCGCGGCTCGATGGTGGTCTTGCAGCGCGAGCAGTGGCCGACGGAGTGGACGTAGGGCCGCTTCTCGGCGACGATCCGGCCCTCGGCGCGCAGCGCGGCGACGATGGCGGAGCGGGCCTCCAGCCGGTCCAGGCCCTGGAAGGGGCCGTGGGCGGTGATGACGGCGTGCTCGTCCATGACCGCGACGGCGGGCAGGTCGTGGCGCTGGCCGATCTCGAAGTCGTTCGGGTCGTGGGCGGGCGTGACCTTGACGGCGCCGGTGCCGAACTCGGGGTCGACGTGCTCGTCGGCGACGACCGGGATGGAGCGGTCGGTCAGCGGCAGCTTGATCAGCTTGCCGACCAGGTGCTTGTACCGCTCGTCGTCCGGGTGGACGGCGACGGCCGTGTCACCGAGCATCGTCTCGGCACGGGTCGTGGCGACGACGATGGTGTCGTCCCCGTCGCCGTACTTCATGGAGACCAGCTCGCCGTCGTCGTCCTGGTACTCGACCTCGATGTCGGAGATCGCGGTCAGACAGCGCGGGCACCAGTTGATGATGCGCTCGGCGCGGTAGATCAGCTCGTCGTCGTAGAGCCGCTTGAAGATGGTCTGGACGGCCTGGGAGAGACCCTCGTCCATCGTGAAGCGCTCGCGCGACCAGGCGACGCCGTCACCGAGGCGGCGCATCTGGCCGCCGATCTGGCCGCCGGACTCGGCCTTCCACTGCCAGACGCGCTCGACGAACGCCTCACGGCCGAGGTCGTGCCGGGACTTGCCCTCCTTGGCCAGCTCGCGCTCGACCACGTTCTGCGTGGCGATGCCGGCGTGGTCCATGCCGGGCTGCCACAGCGTCTCGAAGCCCTGCATCCGCTTGCGGCGGGTCAGGGCGTCGATCAGCGTGTGCTCGAAGGCGTGTCCGAGGTGCAGGCTGCCCGTGACGTTCGGCGGGGGGATGACGATGGTGTACGGCGGCTTGCCGCTGTCCGCGTCGGCCTCGAAGTAACCCCGTTCTACCCAGCGCTCGTACAGCTTCCCCTCTACCTCGGCCGGCGTGTACTGGGTCGGCAGTTCGGTGGTGGGCGCTTGCTGCGGCTGCTGAGAGTTCTCGGTCACGGGCTCAGTTTAGAGGTGTCACGGCCCAGTCCCGAAACGCGATTCCTTTGTAACGGTGCGGCCCCCGGTGACCTGCTCCCGGCATGTCTGCGTCAGGATGTCAGCAACGCATAAGCATCTGGAGGGGAACCCAGAACATGAGCTACAACCAGCCGGGCCCGTACGGCGGGCAACCCCAGCAGCCCGGACCCTACGGCCAGCCGGGACCGTACGGCCAGCAGCCGCAGGCTCCCCAGCCCGGCTACGGCTACCCCCAGCAGACGCCCCCTCCGCAGCCCCAGCCGGGCTACGGCCACCCGCAGCAGGGCGGCGTCCCGCCGCAGCAGCCCCCCTACGGCCAGCAGCCCCCGTACGGCCAGCAGCCTCCCCACGGCCAGGCCCCGTACGGCATGCCGCAGCCGCCGGCCCCGGGCGGCGGCAAGAAGAAGACGGGCCTGATCATCGGCGCGGTCGCGGTGGTCGCGGCGGTCGGCGTGGGGGCGTACTTCGTGTTCGGCGGGGGCGGCGGCGCGGGCGGCCTGGAGGACGACGGCCCGCACAAGCTGGCGACGCCGGAAACGGTGCTCGGCGACTACAAGCGCATCTCCGACGACGGCGCCGGCGGCGGCGAGGACGACGCAAGCGAGTTGGCGAAGGGCGGCGTCAAGAACGGCACCAGCGTGGTCGGCGCCTACACCACGGCCGACCTGAGCGGCTACGACCCCTCGGACCCCAGCACCGCGCCCGACCAAAACGAGGTACTGAAGTCCAAGGGCATCACCTTCGTCGGTGCCTACGGAGAGATCTCCGACCCGGAGTCGGCCCTCGACAACTTCTTCGCCCAGTTCAAGAAGGAGAGCAACAAGAAGTCCTCGTCCGGCAACGGCGCCGAGATACTCGGCGAGCCCGAGGAGGCCGAACTGGACGGCGCCGTGATGAAGTGCCAGGCGGCCAAGGGCAAGAACATTGCCACCCAGAAGGAGAAGACCGACTGGTTCTGCGCCTGGGCCGACTACAGCACCATCGCCATGGTCTCCCCCGGCGACAGAACCAAGAACGTGTCGAAGGACGTGGCCGTCGACGTCACCACCAAGCTCCGCGAGCAGGTGCGCGTCGCGAACTGACGCCCGCCGCGGCAGACGAGGGGCCCCGCTTGCTCGACCGGGACACTTCTGTGCGGAGTGACAACGGCTACGCCTTCTTCTGCGCGCCCTCGCGAATCCTCTGGCCCCAGCATTGGGTTCCCCTGGAGAGAGTCACGGTGCGCGGCTGCCCTGCGGCATCGTCCCATGAGGGGGCCACCTCACGATCGGCGAAGGCCTTGAGTGTCACCGAGACCGGCACGGCGTACGCCGAGGACTCCTTCCACGACGGAACTCAGCACGTGACCTGAGTGGCCGACTCCGCGGAGGCCGAGAGCTACGTGGAAACAGCGACGTCAGGGGGGTCGCACGGGCTTCCCCTCTGCGCCAAGTTCGTTGCGCTCAAACGAACATCGGTCAGATGATACGTTCCATCCGGGCCATGAACATGACCAAGGCCCTAAGCAAATCGAGGGGATTCGACATGCTCAAGCGAGCATTGACCATAGCGGGGCTTGTGATTGCGGGGACGGTCGTCCCGCTGGCGACAGCAACGCCCGCATCCGCCACCGCCGCCCAGTGCAAGGGCATCTTGAAGCACTACGGGTACATAGTGGGACCCAAGGCGTCTGCGGCCTGTAGCTGGTCTGCTTGGAAGGCCCTTGGTCAGTCTCACCCCCACCACAACTGCTTCAACTACCTCCTTGTCCTCGGCGTGAAGCAGAGCCATGCTGAAACAGCTTGCGAGTGGGCGTAAGAAGCTACGCACAGCTACAGAGACAGAGGCCGCCCGGTGGCAAGCCAGCCGGGCGGCCTCTGCCCATACTCGGGTCATCTACGCCGTCTTCTGCTCCCCGGAACCCCGGCCCCGCGAATCGCGCGGGATCAGGGTCGGGTTGACGTTGGAGAGGACCACGTCGGCCGTGATGACCACGCGGGCGACGTCCTTGCGGGACGGCACCTCGTACATCACGCCCTGGAGGACCTCCTCCATGATGGCGCGCAGGCCGCGGGCGCCGGTCTGGCGGAGGATGGCCTGGTCGGCGATGGCCTCCAGGGCCTCGCGCTCGAAGTCCAGCTCCACGCCGTCGAGCTCGAAGAGGCGCTGGTACTGCTTGACCAGCGCGTTGCGCGGCTCGACCAGGATCTGCAGGAGGGCCTCGCGGTCGAGGTTGTGGACCGAGGTGATGACCGGCAGCCGGCCGATGAACTCGGGGATCATCCCGAACTTCACCAGGTCCTCCGGCATGACCTCCTGGAAGTGGTCCTGGGACTCGCGCTCGACCTTGGAGCGGATCTGCGCGCCGAAGCCGATGCCCTTGGCGCCGGCCCGGGCCTCGATGATCTTCTCCAGGCCCGCGAAGGCACCGCCCACGATGAACAGGACGTTCGTCGTGTCGATCTGGATGAACTCCTGGTGGGGGTGTTTGCGGCCGCCCTGGGGCGGGACCGAGGCGGTGGTGCCCTCCAGGATCTTCAGCAGGGCCTGCTGGACGCCCTCGCCGCTGACGTCACGGGTGATCGACGGGTTCTCGCTCTTGCGGGCGACCTTGTCGATCTCGTCGATGTAGATGATGCCGGTCTCGGCCTTCTTGACGTCGTAGTCCGCGGCCTGGATCAGCTTCAGCAGGATGTTCTCGACGTCCTCGCCCACGTATCCCGCCTCGGTGAGCGCCGTGGCGTCGGCGATCGCGAACGGGACGTTCAGCATGCGGGCGAGGGTCTGGGCGAGCAGGGTCTTACCGGAGCCCGTGGGGCCCAGCAGCAGGATGTTGGACTTCGCCAACTCGATGGCGTCGTCGCGGCCTTGGGCACCGCCGTTCTCGCCTGCCTGGACCCGCTTGTAGTGGTTGTACACCGCGACGGAGAGGGCCTTCTTGGCGGCCTCCTGACCGACCACGTACCCCTCGAGGAACTCGTAGATCTCGCGGGGCTTGGGCAGCTCCTCCCAGCGGACCTCGCTGGTCTCGGCCAGCTCCTCCTCGATGATCTCGTTGCAGAGATCGATGCACTCGTCGCAGATGTACACACCGGGCCCTGCGATGAGCTTCTTGACCTGCTTCTGGCTCTTTCCGCAGAACGAGCACTTGAGCAGATCGCCGCCGTCACCGATGCGTGCCACGGTGTGCTTCCCCTTCGCCTGGGAGACTCCTGGAGTTCGGCGCGACGCCGACGTCCAGCGGACTCCTGGTGCTGCCTTATGTCCGACGGTACCTTGCCGAGCCCCCCGTTCGGGCCCCCCTTGGCACGGTTCGCTTTGACGTGAACCGCGCCAAACCATGCCAAGGGGCGGCAGACGATACAGCCTCCTGCCTCAGCGCAGGGAAGCGTTGTCCATCTTCCGGGTGGTGATGATCTGGTCGATCAGGCCGTAGGAGAGCGCGTCCTCGGCCGTGAGGATCTTGTCGCGCTCGATGTCCTCGCGGATCTTGTCGATCGTCTGGGTGGAGTGCTTGGCCAGCATCTCCTCCAGCTGCGTCCGCATCCGCAGGATCTCGTTGGCGGCGATCTCCAGGTCGGAGACCTGGCCGCGGCCGGTCTCGCTGTAGGGCTGGTGGATCAGCACGCGCGCGTTCGGCAGGGCCATGCGCTTGCCGGGCGTGCCGGCGGCCAGCAGGACGGCGGCGGCGGAGGCCGCCTGGCCCATGCAGACCGTCTGGATGTCCGGCTTGACGTACTGCATCGTGTCGTAGATCGCCGTCAGGGCCGTGAAGGAGCCGCCGGGGCTGTTGATGTAGACCGAGATGTCCCGGTCGGGGTCCATCGACTCCAGGCACAGCAGCTGCGCCATGACGTCGTTGGCGGAGGCGTCGTCGATCTGGACGCCGAGGAAGATCACCCGCTCCTCGAAGAGCTTCGCGTACGGGTCGTACTCGCGGATGCCCTGGGAGGTGCGCTCGACGAAGCGCGGGATCACGTAGCGGGACTCGGCCTGCGGGCCGGTGTACTGGCCCTGCGCGGCGCGCATGTCCTGCACGGCGGGCATGCGGTCGTAGAGGCCGCGGCCGGGGAAGTCGTTCACAGTGGTCTCCTGGAAGAGGCTGAGGCGGTCGGCTCGGGGCTGGTGCGGGAGCGGGTCAGGCCCCGGTGCCGCCGCCGCCCGGCATGCCGGCGGCCGTCGGGATCACGTCGTCGATGAGGCCGTACTCCTTGGCCTCGAAGGCGTCGAACCAGCGGTCGCGGTCCGAGTCACGGGTGATCTGCTCGACCGTCTGGCCGGTGTGCTGGGCCGTGAGCTCGGCCATGCGCTTCTTGGTGTGCAGCAGCCGCTCGGCGTGGATCTTGATGTCCGACGCGGAGCCGGCGAGGCCGGCGGAGGGCTGGTGGATCAGGATCTCGGCGTTCGGCAGCGCGAAGCGCTTGCCCGGCGTGCCCGCGCTGAGCAGGAACTGGCCCATCGAGGCGGCGAGGCCCATGGCGATGGTCACCACGTCGTTCTTGATGAACTGCATGGTGTCGTAGATCGCCATGCCGGCCGTGATCGAACCGCCGGGGCTGTTGATGTACAGGTAAATGTCCTTGTCCGGGTCGGCGGCAAGGAGCAGCAGCTGCGCGGTGATCTTGTTGGCGATGTCGTCGTCCACCGGCTGGCCGAGGAAGATGATCCGCTCGTTGAGCAGCCGGTTGTAGACCTGGTCGCCGAGGCCACCACCGATGGAAGGCTCGCCGGCGGCGGAGGGCATCAGATTCGTCACGTATCCACCTGCTCGTCTTACGACGGCGCCGGGCCGTCTCACGTTTCCCTGCGGGGCTGGAGCCGCTTCGGGGACTCCCCTGCCCTCGTATTCATGGACCCTAACGCGGTGGGCCTGCGGCGCCATCCCGGTTCCGCTGGTGTTCGCCGGGGGCGTAGCGCCGCGGTGGCCCGGCTTCGGCGCCGGGCGCGGGAAAGTCCGCGGCCGGTCACGCCCGGCGCGGCGGCCGGGCATCGACACGGCACCGGCCGCTCGGCGGCACGCTGCGGCCGTACGGCGAACGGGCCCCGGCGATGATCGTCCGGGGCCCGTTCTACGGCTGGGGGAGGCGGCGCGGGGCTCAGCCCTCGGCCTTCTCCTCGCCCTTGTCCTCGGCGGTGGCGGCCTCAGCGGACTCGGCGGAGGCGTCCGCGGACTCGGCGGCCTCGGTCTCCTCCTCGTCCAGGTCGACGATCTCGCCGTTGGTGTCCTTGACCGTGGCCTTCTCGACCACGGCGGCCAGGGCCTTGCCGCGGGCAACCTCGCCGACGAGCAGCGGGACCTGGCCCTGCTCGACGACGGCCTGGGCGAACTGGTCGGGGGACATGCCGGAGGAGGCCGCGCGCCGCATGAGGTGCTCGGTCAGCTCCTCCTGGTTGACGTTGAGCTTCTCCTGCTTGACCAGCTCGTCGAGGACGAACTGGGTCTTGATGCCCTTGACCGCGGCCTCGCGGGTCTCGGTCTCGAACTCCTCGGCGGTCTTGCCCTGGAGCTCGAGGTACTTGTCGAGGGTGAGGCCCATCTGGCCGAGCTGGTGGTGCTCGAGGTTGTGCTTACGGGTGTTGACCTCGTCCTCGAGGAGCTTCTCGGGGACGGGGACCTCGACCAGCTCCAGCAGCTTGTCCAGGACGCGCTCCTGGGCCTGGGTGGCCTGGTCGTACTGCTTCATGTCGGCCAGGCGCTTGCGGCTGTCGGCGCGCAGCTCCTCCAGCGTGTCGAACTCCGACGCCAGCTGGGCGAAGTCGTCGTCCAGCTCGGGCAGCTCGCGCTTGGCGACCTGGGTGACCTTGACGGTGACCTCGGCCTCCTTGCCGGCCGCCGAGCCGCCCTTCAGCTCGGAGGTGAAGGTGGCCTCCTCGCCCGCGGACAGGCCCTTGACGGCGTCGTCGATGCCGTCGAGCAGCTCACCGGAGCCGATGGTGTAGGAGACACCGTTGGCGACGCCGTCCTCGAGGACCTCGCCGTCGACCTTGGCCTCCAGGTCGATGGTGACGACGTCGCCGTCCTCGGCGGCGCGCTCGACCGGGGAGGTGGAGGCGAAGCGCTCACGGAGCTGCTCGACCGACTTGTCCACGTCCTCGTCGGAGACCTCGACGGCGTCGACCTCGACCTCGATGCCGGAGTAGTCCGGGATCTCGATGGACGGGCGGATGTCGACCTCGGCGGTGAAGTTCAGCGTCTCGCCGTCCTTCAGCTCCGTGATGTCGACCTCGGGCTGGCCCAGCGGGTTCAGGTCGGCCTCGTTGACCGCCTCGGTGTAGAACTTCGGGAGGGCGTCGTTGACGGCCTCCTCCAGCACCGCACCGCGGCCGAACCGCTGGTCGATGACGCGGGCCGGGACCTTGCCCTTGCGGAAGCCCTTCACCGTGACCTGCTGGTTGATCTTCTTGTACGCCGCGTCGAGGCTGTCCTTGAGCTCCTCGAAGGGCACCTCGACAGTGAGCCGAACCCGGGTCGGGTTCAGGGTCTCCACGGCGCTCTTCACGGTTCGGTCTCCTTGTGGCTGACTTCTTGGTTTCTGCCGGAGCCAGAGCGGCCCGGCCGATTTCGCCGCCCGGAGGACTGCACAGGATGAGACACACGGGCGTGCAGCTTGCATAGTAACGGCAGCGTGTACACGGCCCAAAAGGCGATCAGGGTCGATCATGCGAGGTGATCCGCCGGATGGCCGGTGGGCGGGCGACGGCGGGCGGCCGGGTGGACGACCCGGGGGCCGGTCGGGCGGGCGACCGGGCCGGCCGGTGGGTGGCCGATGGCGGCCGACGGCCGGTCCGCGGGTGGTCGGGGTGGCGGGATTTGAACCCACGGCCTTCCGCTCCCAAAGCGGACGCGCTACCAAGCTGCGCCACACCCCGTCTGGTGCGAGACGTAGGGTACATGCCGCCGGGACCGCGGGCCGCCGCATTTCACGGGGCCCCGGTGACGCTCCGCCGCGATCGGAAACGGGGTGTGCGGGGACCGGGTGCGACCCGCTACGATGCACTTCGTGCCGTGGACACCGGTCCGCGGTGCACGTTGTGCGGGCGTAGCTCAATGGTAGAGCCCCAGTCTTCCAAACTGGCTACGCGGGTTCGATTCCCGTCGCCCGCTCTGTACGACTCAGGGCCAGGTCAGAGGACGAATCCTCCGCCTGGCCCTGATCGCGTTCAGGGGTCCCGATCAGCTCTCCATGTCCCCCGCGTGCCCCTCGTGCTTTTGATCTTTCTTCCGCGCCTTGCTGACAAGATCACTCAGGGCGTCGGCGATCAGCCGGTCCCGGTCGGCACTGGCGTGCTGGTAGATCAGAGCCGCACGCGCCGTGCTGTGGCCCATCCGCGCCATCAGCTCTCGGGTGCTGGCGCCCGTGGACGCGGCAAGCGTGTTGCCCGTGTGCCGAAGATCATGGAAGTGCAGCCCCTTGATGCCGGCCTCCCGGCAAGCCTGATGCCACAGCCGGTTGAAGTGGTTGCGCCGCGGGATCGCACCCTTTGCACCTACGAACACTCGACCATCGGCGCCGGGCTCCGCGTAAAGATCCAAGTGGCGACGCACATCCGGGATGATGGCGGCGGGGATGGACACTGACCGCTTACCGGCCGCGCTCTTGGGCGCCTTGATCTCCCGCTGCCCGTTGTTCAGCTCAGCCACGGAGCGTCGGACCCGGACGGTCCCCCGCTCGATGTCGACATCGCGTCGTTGCAGCCCGACAAGTTCGCCCCAGCGAAGACCGAGGAAGCCGGCCAGGAGGATCAGCGCCCGGTAGCGCGACTGGATGGCTTCTGCCAGGTCGTAGACCTCCTGCACAGTCGCAGTCGGCCGCTCGGGGGTGTGGACCGTGCTGGCGCCCTTGATCTGGCACGGGTTGCGCCGAATCATCTGGTCGGCGACGGCCGTACTCATGATCGCGCGGAGCAGAGCGTACGCCTTCGCCACGGTCGTCGGGCCAGTACCGGCGGCGAGCTTTTCGGCGCGCCAGCGCCTCACGAGAGGGGGCGAGATGGCCGTGACGTTGACGCCTCCGAAGGTCGGGGCAAGGTGGTGGCGCAACAACGACTCGTACAACTGCCGAGTACGGGTCGTCACTTCCCGTTCCCGGACCCAGGCGGCGGCGTACTCGCCGAAGGGCACCTTGCCGGCGTCCGGGTCGTGCCAGTCGCCACGCCGCAGCTCCGTCTGTTTGTCGGCGAGCCAGGCATCAGCGTCCTTCTTGGTCCGGAAGGTCTCCGGCGCAGGCCGCAGCAGCCCGTCAGGGCCGACGTAGCGAGCCTGATAGCGGCCGGACGGAAGCTTGCGTACACGGCCGAACTGTCGGCGCTTCCCGGCCATCAGGCCACCGCCCGCAGTGCCGTGCTGGAACGACGGGGTTCCACGGTGTTGGCGTCGATCAGCTCACGCACGGCACTCTCACGGATACGGACGTGACGCCCCACCTTCACGTACTCGATGCGCCGCTCCTCTATCAGCCGGCGAGGAAAGCGCACAGTCGTTCCAAGCAGTTCGGCGACCTGTGCCACCGTCAACAGTCGATCCACTTTCAGTCCTCCCCTTGGGTGTCGAGGTCCTGCAGGGCTTCACGGGCGGTTTCGCGGTTGAGCTGAACGTCCCGGGCGATGGTGGCGGCGAGCGCCGATTCCCCGGGGGTGTGGCCGTGGCCGGCGTACTGCCAGTCGGCGAGGACGAGGACGGTGTCCGGCTCGCGGTCGTCCAGGCCGAGGGCGGCGTGTTCCTGTGCGGCGCGGTAGTCGGCGCGGGCCTGGCGGAGGGCGCCGAGGGTGGTGGAGTAGCGGCGGCTCTTGCTGGAGAAGTGGCCGCGGAAGCCGAGCATGTGCGCCCAGGCCCACAGGCGGCGGTCCGGGTAGAGAGGGTCGAGGTCGCGGCAGGCGGTGATCAGTCGGCGGGTGTGGTCGGGGACGCCGTGGCGGTCGAGTTCCGCGAGTTCGCCGATGCGGCGGTCCAGGGTGCCGGTGTTTTCGGCGGCCTTGGTGGCGTACTTGGCGACGTAGGAGGCGACGGCCTGTTCGGTGATGTCCGAGCCGTCGCCGAAGGCCTTCACGGGGCGTACGTCGAGCTGGGTGCCCCAGCGGAAGGTCCGGGCCGGTTGGTCTTCGGCGGCCGGGACGGAGATCGAGGTGTAGGAATGGGCCGCAGCTGCGCGGATTGCGTCGGCAAGGAGGTTCACGGTGGCCCAGGACGGCGGAGGGCTGTCGGGTCCGTCGGGTCCGTCGAGGCGGATCACGGCGTGGAAGTGCACAGCACCGCGCTTCTGGAACTCGGCGACCTTGCCGTAGGAGAGCCGGGCGCACTCGCGTAGTTCCCGTTGGGTGAGGCAGGCGCGGGCGGCGATCTCGCGGCGGAGCCGGGTGGTGAAGCGCTGCCAGAGCTGTCCGGCGTGGTTGTTGAACAGCACGGCGCCCGCGTAGTCGTACGTCTCCGGGTCGAGGGCGGTGCCCAGCTCCGGGGCGTCCGGGGCATGGCGGACGCCGCAGCGGCAGACGCCTCGGTCGGGCCGGTTGTGGACCGGGCCGAACGACGGCGCGGTGAGCGTGGCGAAGACGCGGGGGTGGTCGCGGACGGTGGCGGGGATGTCCCGGCGGTCGTCCCCGGCGAGGCCGGCGCGGATCAGGTGGTAGGTGTCGCCGGCGTAGGTCCAGGCGCAGGCGGGACAGCGGGAGGCTCGGCGGTTGCCGCAGGCGACGCGGAGACGCCCGCCCGGCTCGTGCTCCGTGGTGTAGTGGTACAGGGTTTCGCCGGTGGTCTTGTCCTTGTGGAAGACCCAGCCGCGCAGGTGGACGGGGTCGGCGCAGCCGCCGGTGCGCTTGATCTGGTCTTGCCAGCGGTCGAAGCCGGGGGACCCGGCCACCCGCAGCAGATCGCCGAGGGTGATCGGGTCCAGGCCCGCCGGGGTGGCGGTGTCGGTCACGCGGTTACCTCCCGGCCCGGGCGACGGCGGCGGGGGTGGTGTGGCCGGTGCCCCGGCAAGTGGGGCAGGCCACGCGGAGGGTGGCGCGGGTGCCGTCCGGGTGGCGGGTGCCGGTGGTGATGGCGACGGTCGCGAAGCCGTCGCAGCCGCGGCAGATGCGCGCGGTCGGGGCGTGCTGGGGCATCATGGGCGTGCCTTTCGGGTCCGGTGGATCTGGAAGGTGGGAAGGCACCCGGAGCGGTCGAAACTTGGCGGTAGACGCCGCTCCGGGGGCCGTCAGCGGCGCTTGGCGTCGGCGGTGAGCAGGGAGCGCAGGACGACAGCGCAGACGGCGACCGAGGCGCCGGTGATGGCGACCGCCAGGAGCATCGAGACCAGGACCGCGCCGACGACCAGGACCACGGCGGTGCCGCCGCCGACGAGGGCCAGCACCGTGCCGGGCGTGAGCTGCACGACCGGGCGGGACTGTGCCGGGGCGACGGGTGCCGGCGGCGTGGTCGGGGTTCCCGGCGTGATCGTGGTCGGTTCGATGACGGCGGGCGGGGTGACCGTGCCGGTGGGCTGGGGCATGGTCGGGAACTTGGGCCGGAACATGAACGGTTCTCCTTCGCTGGTTACTTGACCGCGGGGTCGATGACGGGGGCCAGCAGGCTGTCGGCGAGGAGGTAGCCGCCGAGGAGGAGCACGGCGACCAGCCACCAGGGCGGGCGGATGAGCTTGACGCCGAGGGCTCCGACGACCAGCAGGGCGAGCCAGAGCGGGACATCCATGGCGGTGGCCTCCTAGCGGACCTTGCAGCGGTGGGTGCGGGCGGCGAGCTGGGCGGCGGACTGGCTGGTGTAGTCGGCGGACCAGCCGCAGCCGTCGTTGCTGCACACGGCGGCGTGCTTGGTCTGGCCGTGGCGGTCGCGGTGGGTGCCGATCTGCACCGGGCCGATCCGCATCACGGAGTGGAAGAAGTCGCGGGCAGGCATGGTCGGTGATCTCCTCTCGGATCAAGTGAGTTGGGCGGCGATGGCGTCGGCCATGTGCGGCGGGACGCCGAGGCGGGCGCGAAGGGTGTCAGTGTCGATCCGGGACCCCGTCCGCTGTTCGTGGTCGGCGGCGACCTTGCGGGCGTGGTCGACCAGTGCGGCCGGGACCTGAACGGCCGGCGGCTCGACCGGGGCCGGTTCGGCGACCGGGAGGGCGGGGGTCTCCTCGGGAGGTGTGACGGCCGGGCCCGGCTCGCTCACGGGCTCCGGTTCGCGCTCTACTGCCGGGTCCGGGTCTTGGGCGGCGGGCGCGGGCGGAGCCGGGGGGTGGCCGGGTGCGTGGGCGAGCAGGGTGCCGCCGAGGAAGGCGAGGGCGGGCCAGCCGGCGACGCCGAGGCGGAGCAGGGCGGGCGGGTCTTCCAGGTCGAGGAAGCCGGCCGTGGCCACGTTGGCGCCAAGCGAGGCCACCAAGGCGATCAGGAACCAGCACCAGGCCAGCCGGGACGGGCCGTCAGTGCGGAGTCGGCGCCAGGCGGCGACCAGGAGCAGGTCGACGCTGATCGGGTAGGCCCAGGCCTTCCAGCCGTCCTGTCCGGCAGCGGCAGCCAGGTCATGCAGGTGAGCGAAGGACAGGGCACCGGCGATCACGGCCTGCACCAGAACGGCGTCGAGGCGGAACGATCGAAGCACGGTCGTCACCTCGCTTCGGGGCTGTGTCCGGTGCCCCAGCAGGTGAGACACACGGCACCCTGGCGGGCAGCAGTGACACAGTTCTTACGGGCGCCGACCCGCACGGCTTCGGTGATCTCACCGGTGCCGTCGCAGTCCGGGCAGGTGGGCGGCTCGGAGTTGGCGAGGTAGAGCAGCACGTCCGCGTGACAGGGAACGTCCAACGGGCACCAGCAGCCCAGATCACGCCCGGCAAGCTCACGGCGGGCCGTGTCGATCAGATCGGGGTTCTCGGCGAGGTGTGCGTGGTAGAGCTGGACGGCGCGGATGCGGCCGTGCTCGGCAACCGGGTAGGGGTTGCCCCACTTGCCCGGCCGGGCCACGACCACGCCCCCGGGCGGCTTGCGCCATCCGGCCGTGCGGCGGAGCTGGAATCGCTTGGCCACGGTCATCACCTCCTTAAGCAGCAGCCGGGGCCGACTCGACAGCCGGAACCGGGACCGGCCTCGGGGCACCGAGGGCGGGGCGAAACGGGGAGAGGGCGGGGAGGTCCGGGGTGAGGTCTGCGTGCCGGTTGCAGAGGTTCACGGCCTGGCGCAGCGAGGTGTGCGGGGCGCGGATGCGGGCCCAGCCGCCGGACGAGTCGCCGGTGATGGCGATGCCGGGGGTGTCGGTGGGGATCTGGATCGCGGCCAGCACGGCGTCCGGGGCGATGTCGCCGAAGGCCATGTTCGCCGACGATTCGTCGTTGACGCGGTGCGCGGTGCGGCCGGTGAGCTGGGCGCGGAGCATGGTGATGCCCTTGCCGAGTTCGGAGCCGAAGCGCTGTCCGCAGATCTCCAGGTAGATGCCGGCGGCGCGGCCGAGCTGGACGAGCCGGGCCAGAGCGGTGATGATCCGGTCGCGGCGCTTCTCCTCGTCGCGGGTCGCGTAGAGGGCGAGTTCGGCGACCTCGTCGACCAGGACCACGATCGGCACCGGGCGCAGGTCCTCGGGCAGGGACCAGATGTCGGCGGCGATCTCCGCGTCCGGCACGTCGGCGGTGATCCGCTGCTCGGCCCGGATGAGCTGGTAGACGTCCTCCATGTGGGACACGAGCGCGTCGAGGAGTTCGGCGGCGGTGTCCGGGTTGTCGGCGAGCGCGGAGAACCGGCGGGCCAGCGGGAACAGCTCGACCCCCTGTTTGCAGTCGATGCCGACCAGGGCGACCCGTTGCGGAGCCAGCGCGGCCACCAGGTTGCGTTGATAGACGGACTTGCCGGACTCCGTGGCCCCAAGGGTGAGCCCGTGGGGCACGGCCCGGTAGTCGCGGTAGTGCACGGCTCCGTCCTCGCGCAGGGCGACCGGAACCCGCATCGGGCGTGTGTCGACCTTGCCCGGCATCTGCACCCGCTTGAGCACGTCGTAGCCGGTCATCCGCAGCTCGACCACGCCGGAGCGCAGCTCACGGGAGGTGACGCCATACATGGCGAAGGAGTGCCGCAGCCGGTCACACGAGGCGGCCACGTCGAAGGCGTCCTGACCCGGGCGGAGCTTGATCCGCAGGACGAGCCCGGTCCGCGTCGGCCGCACCCGCAGGATGCGCGGGGCACGAGGCCCGGGAACGGGCCGGTTGGTCACCCGGGCCACGGCCAGTCGCCAGCGAGGGGCCGGGACCGTCAGCCCGCAGGCGTCCATCACCGAGCCGTAGCGGACCAGGACCCGCAGCAGAGCCAAGGTGACTCCGAAGGTCAGCCAGTACCAGGCCGGGCGCCGCCACCGCAGGAGACCCGCAGTGGCGACGACCAGCACCAGGGTGACAGTGAAGCCGGTCACGGTCAGGCCGCCTTCGGCTGCGAGGCGCCGGCGGCGAGGGAGGTCACCGCGACCGCGCGGAAGGCGATGCCGTGCCGCTTCTGGCCGTTGAACTCGTTCTCCCACGGCCGGGCGATCAGGCCCGTCAGCGCGACCGGAGTACCCATGGCCAGCTCACCCGAGATACCGGACTCGGGGACGGTCACCGACAGGATCTCGACCTCACCGTTGGCCGCGAACATCACATCGACGGTCGACAGGGCGGATCCGGTCTCGGCGTCCATCGCGCGCTCACCGGTACGGCGGTCCTTCACCTTGGGCTGCGGGGGCTGAGCCACCATCACGGTGGCGGCGGAGGTGTCGACGGGGATCTGACGCATCGTCTGTCTCCTGATCTGGCGGGAGTTGAAGCCGCCGTTCGGCGGTGAGATCAGGAGACCGCGAGAGGTAGTGGACGCATCACGGCCTGTATGGACGTTTAGGGACGTCTGAGCTATCGTCAAAACGTCCCTACGGCGTCCCAGGGAAGGGCACGTGATGGCGAACGAGCGTCTGCGCGCGGCGATTTCATCGAAGGGCGAGACCATCCAGTCCGTGGCACAGCACGTCGGGGTCGACCCCAAGACGGTGGAGCGCTGGATCACGACGGACCGCACGCCGCACCGGGGACACCGCTGGAAGGCGGCCAACTTCCTGGGCGTCGATGAGGTCTACATCTGGCCCGCCGTTCAGAAGCAGGCCGAAACGGCCAGCACTTCCGAGCTGATCACGTACTACCCGCATCGAGGAGCGGTGCCGGCGACCCTGTGGTCATCGCTGATCGAGAAGGCGAA
This sequence comes from Streptomyces sp. NPDC031049, assembly GCF_055571015.1. NCBI lineage: Bacteria > Bacillati > Actinomycetota > Actinomycetes > Kitasatosporales > Streptomycetaceae > Streptomyces > Streptomyces sp. NPDC031049. Next base: position 446,513 of record NZ_JBVIGC010000002.1, on the reverse strand, counting down.
GGACCAGGTCGACATCCTCGTGTACGCGGGGCTGTTCCTCTTCGACAGCCACCCGGACCTTCCGGACCAACTCGCAGAGAAGGCCAAGGCCGGGGCGCAGATCCGCGTCCTGCTCGGTGACCCGGACTCGGAGATGGTCCGCCAGCGCGGCGAAGAGGAAGGGATCGGCGGCGATCTGGCCGCACGCGCACGGATCACCCGGCGGTACCTCCAACCGGCGATGACCACGCCCGGTGTCGAGGTCAGGCTGCACGACACGATCCTCTACAACTCGATCTACCGGTTCGATGACGACGTACTGGTGAACCCTCACGTGCTCGGAGCCCCAGCAGGACAGAACCCGGTGCTGCACTTCCGCTACATCCCCGGGGCCCGGACCTTCCGGCACTACATGCGGAGCTTCGACTACGCATGGGAGCGCGGCCGGCCGGAGTAGGAAGGCGCGCTGCGCCGCCCGCCGACGGAGCGTGTAAGGCTTGGCTCATGGCCCGAGTCGACTACTTCAACGATCCGAACGCCCCGAAGGCGAACAGCATCGTCCCCTCGGTCACCGCAGTGGCGCTCAACGATGCCGGGGAAGTGTTGCTCATCCACAAGACGGACAACGACCTGTGGGCACTGCCGGGCGGCGGGGTCGACGTCGGCGAGTCAGCCCCTGACGCCGCGGTACGGGAGACCAAGGAAGAGACCGGCTTCGACGTCGAGGTCACGGGACTGGTCGGCATCTACACCAATCCGGCCCACGTCATGGCCTACGACGACGGTGAGGTACGCCAGCAGTTCTCGATCTGCTTCCGGGCCCGCATCATCGGCGGCGAGCTGCGCACGAGCAGCGAGAGCAAGGAGGTGGCGTTCGTCCACCCCAGTCGGCTGGACGAGCTGAACATCCACCCGTCGATGCGGATGCGGATCGATCGAGGGCTCAGCGGCCGGCCCGATCCCTACATCGGCTAACCGCCGAGGCGAGAGCGTGTCCGTTCGACAGCGGCACCCAGATACGGGCGCGCCTTGCTGATCGCGTTGTGCACTTCGCTGCCCGGCTCGTACCGCTCCAAGATCTCATCAATACGACGGTCGAAGTCGAAGGACTGCCCGGCGGGGCCGGTCGTCATGTCCGCGTAGATCAACGCATCCAGCACGGGAGAGTCCTCCCGCTCGTACACATCCAGCTCAGCAGTCAATCCGCGCTGCTCTGCCTCGTACACGGCGCCGGAGTGGTGGGCGACGAGACACACGAGCCGGGCAGGTGCCCCGAGCGCCTCAAGGTGGCGGGCACCGTCGAGCGGGTGGAACCCGGTCTGCCGCAGCTCCGGGGCGTAGCCGATGTCATGCAGCCAGGCCGCGGCGACGAGAAGATCACGGTCCTGTTCGGACACGGCCGCGGAGGCTTCACGCGCGCGAGCAGCCACCGCCTGTGTGTGCAGCCAGCGGTTCCCGAGCGGAGGCAACAGCGACTCGGCCAGTTCGGCCGCGCCGTGGGGCGTGTCCAGTCCAGAGGGCATAGATCGCACCGTAGCCCAGAGAGGGGCGTAGCCGACACCCCGAGAGTGATCAGCCGGGAGCCAGAGCGCGGTAAGACTTTCCCTACTTCATCAAGCCCGCGCACGGCGCGGGTGCGCGCCGCCTCTGCGGCGCGGCCCGCCTCCTGTCTTCGCCCCGGCTGGCCGCGCCCGGCGGCGCGCGCGTGCATGCGGGCGAAGGAGGGAAGACCCGCTGTGGCTGGGGCGGCCGGCTCCACGGCTTTAGGCAGCCACTTTGGGGCGAGCCTCTAAGATCATGGCCCCAACGTCGTGCTTTAGCGGGCAGGTCCACAGACTGCCCGACGCGCCGGAAGCTTACGGGGCCATGATCACTCGCCCCAAAGCAGCTCCAGCCCAAAGCCGTTCCGCCGACCTAGGGAACCCAGGCAACGGCAACGAGGACACGCACTCAAGCCATCCGAGCAGCGAGTTCATCCAGGCTGAGAAAGTAGCGAGCATGGGTACGGAGCAGGTCAGCGCGGCTCTTCGCGCTTAGCACCACGACCTCAACGTTCCCATGATCGCGATATCGCCTCTCAGCCTCAAAGCGTGCCGTGAACGCTTCTCGCCTGTGCTCAAACTCCTGCTCATGCAGCAAGCGACCGGCCGAGCGGTCATACACAACGAGAACGTTAGTCATGGGCCCACGGTACCAAGATCACCCCGCTCTGACACAGGTGTCATACCGCTCATACGCTCACGAAACTCGGCAAGGTCTTCACGAACGTCATCCCATAGCCCCTGTACCTCATCCTTGCCCACTCCTGAGACCTCAGCTTCCTCAAGGGCGTCGATAAGGTCACTGAGTGCTACGGCACTCTTCGCAAGAGCCTCGTGCCAGCGGTACGAGGCGTCGTAGAGCTCACGGAGGGTGGCCGCCTGCTCCAACGTCTTGCCGTCGGCCACATGCGCAACAGCATCCCACCAGTGCGCAGGGGGCTCACCGTAGCGAATGCCCCGCCCGATCAAGTCTGCGAGCTTTTCGAACATGTCAGCCCACTCATGCTGCCACTGGGTCCTGACCTGGACCTCGACAGGGATACCGTCGGGATACACGATCACATGCACTGCCCGATAGCCCTGGCTGGGCTCGGACCGACGATCGATGATTTTTGGCTCGCGCTCAGCCGAGCCGAAGGCTAGAGCGATCGCTCGCACCGCCTCGTCTTGGCTCGCCCTGTCACCGTCCAGCACGATCCGCATCCCAGCAAGATCCTGGATGCTCTTGAGCCAGGAACCGCCATGCCGCGCCAGCTTCTCCAAGATCGTTCCAGTGTTCTTCACTCGGCTCGTGGGATCAAAACCCAGGCCCCGGACAACCTCCAAGGCCGAGGCCAAGGTGTCGTCGTAGGCAAGAAGCAACTGGCTCAGCGCTGTGAGATCTTCGTCACTCGGCTCACTCGACTTGACGAGGCGCTCGCCAAGGCGGGTGATCTGCGACTTGCTGAAGGGCAGTGCCATGCTGAAGTTCTAGCATCCAGCGGAGCTGACCGCGCGTGCGCTTCGATGGATCTAGCGGATGCTCGTGCCCCTCACGTGCCCGCAGAAGCGAGGAACACCGGGGAATCACGGGGAGCAACGGCGGCCGGCCTGAGAAGCGGCAGGTCACCGAACTGCCAGCTCAGGGCGCATCCGCATACGCGATCTTCCAAACTGGCTACGCGGGTTCGATTCCCGTCGCCCGCTCTGTTCGGCCGTGGGGCCCGGTTCCGCAAGGGAGCCGGGCCCCACGCGTGTGCGGGGCCCCGTGCGCGGGCGCGGGGCCGGGGGCGGGACCGCTAGAAGCTGATCGAGTTGATCGTGTCCGCTATGGAGTCCAGGAAGCGGTTGATCGACGGCGCCATGCCGGTCGAGGCGAGGAAGAAGCCGAACAGGACGGCGACGATCGCGGGGCCGGCCTTGAGGGAGCCTCCCCTCAGGAGCACCACCAGGATGATCGCCAACAGCAGCACCACTGACAGTGAAATGGCCACAACTGATCACACCCTCGGTCGGTCCGCTCTCCCGGCCCGGGGATGCAGCCCCGCACACCCCCGCCAGAACCATCGTGCCACCAACGCGCCCGCGCCATGCGGCAGGTGACGCAACGTTTGGCCGAGTCCGTACGGCGCCGGTTCCGCATCCCCGGGCGTCCCCCTGCTCCGGCAGGAGGAAGGGAATCCGACGAGCCCGCCCCGCACAGAAATTCGACGTGCCACACGGACGGGGAATTCGATCACTTCGTTTCCATGCCCACACAACACGTTCGCAGGCATTTCGAATTGTGGGGGCAGCTACACGGGACAGCCCGCCAACGGCCACGGAAACACCAGCGAATCAGACATTTCGCCAGAGTCGCTCGCCGGGCTTATGGGGTGGCCAGTCGTGAACTGTCATGACAAGGGGGGCGCCCCGACCAGCCGATGGCGTGGGGACCGTCACATCTGCCGGCGGGTCAAGTTCCCGTAAATAGCGGGTACTCGGGAGTGATATGCAAATCGGCGCCGGGTTCGGCGCCAGGCGTTTTACGGAATAGCACGCACAACGCTAGGGTGCCTCAGATGTTCAACGCTGCCACGTCCCCCGTAAGCGCAGCGAGGTTCCGGATCTGCTCACCGCTTCCCCGGCGGGAGGGTCCATGACGAACTCGCTGCGACCGCATGGCCACCGCAGTACGCCGCTCCCCGCCGCCGAGTCCTCGGTGTCCGGGGTGCCGAGCCCGCGGCCCACGCCGCAGGAGCGGAGACACAACCCGCCGAACGGCCGGGACGCGTTCTTCGACAACGCGAAGTTCCTGGCGATCGTGCTGGTCGGCGTGGGGCACACCTGGGGGCAGCTGCTGGCCGGCAACCACACGGTGGAAGCCCTGTACCGGGTCGTGTACACGTTCCACATGCCGGCGTTCATCATCATCTCCGGCTACTTCTCGCGCAGCTTCGACCTGAGCCCCAAGCGCGTCAAGCGGCTGCTGACCGGGGTCGTCCTGCCCTACGTCGTCTTCGAGACGGCGTACACCCTGCACCGCCGCTACGGCGACGGCGACCGCGACTACGACATCAGCCTGCTGGACCCCACGTACCTCATGTGGTTCCTGGCCGCGCTGTTCGTCTGGCGGCTGACCACCCCCGTCTGGAAGACGGTCCGCTGGCCGCTGCCGATCGCGCTGGGCATCGCGGCGCTGGCCTCCATGACGCCCACGATCGGCAACGACCTGAACATGCAGCGGGTGCTTCAGTTCCTGCCGTGCTTCGTGCTGGGTCTGCTGCTGCGGCCGGAGCACTTCGAGATGGTGCGGCGCCGCTCGGTGCGGATCCTGTCCGTGCCGGTGGTCCTGGCGGCGCTGGCCGTCGCCTGGTGGTCGGTGTCCCGCATGAACATGCCCTGGTTCTGGCGCAACGCCGCCGCGCAGGACAGCGGCGCCCCCTGGTGGACCGGCCCGGTCGTGACCCTGGCCCTCTTCGGCTGCTCCGTGGTGCTCAGCGCGTGCTTCTTCGCCTGGGTCCCCAGCCGGCGGACGTGGTTCACGGCACTCGGCGCGGGCACCGTCTACGGCTACCTGCTGCACGGCTTCCTGGTGAAGGAGGCCCTGTACCTCGGCTGGTTCGAGAACCCCGCGCTGGACCAGCCGCTCGGTGAGATCGCGGTGACCGTCCTCGCCGCCGTGATCATGACCCTGTTGTGCACCAAGCCCGTCCGGTGGGCCCTGAAGGGCGTGGTCGAGCCCCGGATGGAGTGGGCCTTCCGGCGCGATCCGGGCGGGACCGGCAAGACGCCCGGGGGGCGTGAGCAGCGGGAGCGCGACGGGACCGGCACGGCGGAGAGCAGGGAGCGCGAGTCCGGCGAGAAGGTGCCGGTCTAGCCGGAGAAGGTGCCCGGTCCGGCCGGAGAGGCCGCGGCCGGGGCGCCTCGTCAGCCCTCCAGACCGAGAAGTGCGCGCATCCGGGCGTACTTCTCGGTCAGTCGTGTGCGGGTGGCCGCGTCCAGGACCGCCAGCCGGTCCGGGTCGGCGTTGTGCGCGAGGTCGGCCTCCTTCACCAGCAGCGCGCCGGGGGTGGCGAGGATGCGGGCGGCGTACGCCTCGGGGGACTCGCCCGCCCGCTTGGTGACCGCCAGCACGATGTCCTTCGTACGGCGGCTCAGGGCGGCGTCGCGCAGCCACCGCTCGCTGAGGGCGTCGTCCTCGACGGCGTCGTGCAGCCAGGCCGCCGCGATCTGCTCGGCGTCCCCGCCACGCCGGCGGACGCCCTCGGCGACGGCCGCGAGGTGCTCGGCGTACGGGCGTCCGGCCTTGTCCGTCCGGCCCGCGTGGGCGGCGCGGGCGGTGGCCGCCACTTCGGTCAGGGTCAGCAGGGGTACGTCGGTCACGCCCTCAGTGTGCCAAGGGGGCGGCTGCCTCGACCGGCCGAGGGGCGGCTGCCTCAACGGGCCGAGGAGCGGCTCGGGGACCTCTCCTGCGCGCGGGCTTCCGCCCGGGCCTGCGCCTGTGCCTGGGCCTGGGCGGTGGGGCCCTCCCGGCAGATCAGCAGCAGCGCCCGGTCGTCGTTGACGTCCTTGGCGACCGCCTCGATCAGGTGCCAGGCGGCTCCGTGGAAGCCGCCGGCGACATAGCGGTCGGCCTCGCCGGTGAGCCGGTCGATGCCCTCGACGATGTCCCGGTCGGAGGTCTCCACCAGGCCGTCGGTGAAGAGCATCAGTACGTCTCCCGGGCGCAGCGAGCCCTTGACCGGGTCGAACTGGGCGCCGTCGTACACACCCAGCAGCGGCCCCTCGGCCGCCTTCTGCTCCCAGCGTCCGCTGCCCGCGCTGAGCTGGAGGCCCGGCGGGTGCCCGGCGGAGTACAGCTCGTAGTCGCCGGAGTCGAGGTCCAGGACCAGGTGGATGGAGGTGGCGAAGCCCTCGTCCCAGTCCTGGCGGAGCAGGTAGCCGTTGGCGGCCGGGAGGAAGGCGTGCGGCGGCAGGCTGCCCAGGAGGCCGCCGAAGGCGCCGGACAGCAGCAGGGCGCGTGAGCCCGCGTCCATGCCCTTGCCGGAGACGTCGGTGAGGACCACCTCCAGCGTCCGCCCGCCGTTGGTGCGGGCCGCGACCACGAAGTCGCCGGAGAACGACTGGCCGCCGGCCGGGCGCAGTGCCATCTCCCGGTGCCAGCCGGTCGGCAGCTTGGGCAGCTTGCTCTGGACGCGGATGCGTTCGCGCAGGTCGAAGAGCATGGTGCCGCCGCGCCGCCAGGGCACGCCGACCCGGCTGCGGAACTGGGCGAGCAGCAGGCCGAAGAAGCCGCAGGCCGCGACCACCAGGACGACGCCGGGGGTGACCCGGGAGGGTCCCTCGGTGTAGGGGCCGAGTTGTATGGACTCCACGATCAGGGCCGTGGCCGCCGCCGCGTAGAGGCCGAGCAGGCTGGCGGGGCGCAGCAGCAGGCCGCCGGCGACGATCGGCAGGACCAGGGCGGACGGGGCCACCCAGACCGAGTTGGCCAGCGTGGCGGCCGCGATCAGGGGGATCATCAGCAGCAGGCCGGCCAGGGCGATCCAGTCGGAGCCGTCGCCGCGGAAGTAGTCGACGGCGGCTCGGCGCACGCCGACGCGGGCCCGGTGCCACTGCTTCTTCAACCGGGCCGGGAACGTCTCGGCCGCCGCGCGCCGCTGTCGTCCTGCTGCCATCAGTTCGGGACCCTATCCATCGGAGCAGTCGCTTGGCACGGGAGGTCCCACTTGTCCCCCGTTGGAGGCCTGACTCCGCAGTCAACTTCACGGCGGGCCGCCGCGCGGAAATTCCCTCGCTCATGCGTCCGGGCCCCTGATAGGCATGGCCCATGCGCGAAGAAGGCACGGACAGCACGGACCGCACCGCCCCCGCGACGGACCTGCGGGTGTTGCGGAAGGACGAGTGGGAGACCTGGTACGGCACGCTGATCCGTGCCTTCGGCGGGATGCCGGAGGCCGCCGAGGAGAAGGCGCTGTGGAACTCCCTGACCGAGTGCGACCGTTCCCTCGGTGCCTGGGACGGCGAGGCGTGTGTCGGCACGGCGGGTGCGTTCACCTTCCGCCTGACGGTGCCCGGCGGGGCACAGGTGCCGGCGGCGGGCGTGACCATGGTCAGTGTCGCCGCGACCCACCGGCGGCGGGGCCTGCTGACGTCGATGATGCGGCGGCAGCTGGACGACGTGCGGTCCTGGGGTGAGCCGCTGGCGGTGCTGACGGCGTCCGAGCCGGGGATCTACGGCCGGTTCGGGTACGGCGCGGCGACCTTCCAGGTGAACGGCGAGATCGACACCGGCCGGGTACGGCTGTCGGTGCCGCCCGGCACCGACGACGTGCGGCTGCGGTACGCGGCGCCCGGTGACGTGCTCGACGAGTGCGAGGCGGTGTACGCGCGGCTGGTGCCGCGGCGGCCGGGGATGCTGGCCCGGCGGCCCGGCTGGGACCGGGTGGGGCTGCTGGACCCGGAGAGCGCGCGGGACGGGGCGTCGCCGTTGCAGTGCGTGGTCGCGTCGCGGGACGGGGCGGTCACGGGGTACGCGCGGTTCCGGGTGCGGCTCGGGTGGGGGCCTGGGGGGCACGACGGGACGGTGGTGCTCCAGGACCTGGCCGGGGTGGACCCGGCGAGCGAGGCCGCGCTGTGGCGCTTCCTGTTCGGCATCGACCTGACGACGAAACTCCAGGTGCAGGGGCGGCCGGTGGACGAGGCCTGGCAGCACCAGGTGTCCGACATCCGGCGCTGTCTGCCGCGGCTGCGGGACGCGCTGTACGTGCGGCTGGTGGACGTGGGGGGAGCCCTTCAGGCGCGGACGTACCAGGCGCCGGTGGACGTGGTGTTCGAGGTGGAGGACGACTTCTGCCCCTGGAACGCGGGGCGTTGGCGGCTGTCGGGGGACGTCAAGGGGGCGTCCTGCGAGCGGACGTCCGACGCGGCGGATCTGACCCTCGGGGTACGGGAGTTGGGGGCCGCCTACCTCGGTGGTGTGACCTTGGGTTCGCTGGCCGCGGCCGGGCGGGTGCGGGAGGTGCGGCCGGGGGCGCTGGCGGAGGCGTCGGTGGGGTTCGCCTCGGACGTGGCGCCGTGGCTGCCGCACGGCTTCTGAGCGGCTCCTGAACGGCTCCTGAGCGGCTTCTGGACGGCTCTTGGAGGCTTCTGACGACCGGTGTCGTTTCGGACGGCCGGTGTCGAGTCCGGGGCGGGGCGGGGCGCCGGGGTCAGGTGCGCTGGCAGGTGGGGCACCAGAAGAGGTTGCGGGCGGCGAGGTCGGCGGTGCGGATCTCGCCGCCACAGATGTGGCAGGGCAGGTCGGCCCTGCGGTAGACGTAGACCTCGCCGCCGTGGTCGTCGACGCGCGGCGGGCGGCCCATCGCCTCCGGGGTGTGTTCGGGGCGGACGGTGTCGATGCGGTTGTTGCGGACGCCTTCGCGCATGAGGTCGACGAGGTCGGTCCACAGGGCGTCCCATTCGGCCGGGGTGATGTCCCTGCCGGGGCGGTACGGGTCGATGCCGTGCCGGAAGAGGACCTCGGCGCGGTAGACGTTGCCGACGCCGGCGACGACCTTCTGGTCCATGAGCAGGGCGGCGATCGTGGTGCGGCTGCGGCGGACGCGGGCGTAGGCGGCCCCCGGGTCGGCGTCGGGGCGCAGGGGGTCGGGGCCGAGGCGGTCGTGTATCGCCTGCTTCTCGGGGTCGGTGATCAGGGCGCAGGTGGTGGGGCCGCGCAGATCGACGTAGGCGGTGCTGTTCGCGAGGCGGAGGCGGACGGTGTCCGTGGGCGGGGGCGCGGGGGCCGGACCGAAGGTGACCTTGCCGAAGAGGCCGAGGTGGATGTGGACCCAGTCGGCGGGGCCGCCGAGGCCGAGGAAGAGGTGTTTGCCGTGGGCGTCGGTGGTGCGGAGGGGGGTGCCGTCGAGGAGGGCCGCGGCGTCGCTGAACTTGCCCTGGGGGCTGGTGATGCGCAGCGGTTCGCCCGTGAGGGTGGCTGCGTGGTCCTGGGCCAGGCGGTGGATGGTGTGCCCTTCCGGCACGGGTTCTGTTCCTTTCGTGGTTTTTTGCCCGCCCACCCACCCGTCTCGGTCGGTCGAGGGGTGGGCCTCGGTCCGGGGCTCCGCCCCGGGCCCCGGCGGGGGCTCCGCCCCCTGCACCCCCGGGGTGTTTTCCCACCCACCCACCCGAATCGGTCGGACAAGAGCCCGGCCCCGTCCCCGGGGCTCCGCCCCGGACCCCGCCGGGACCTCGCAGACCCCGCAGGCACCTCGCGGGTGCCGCCGGGGCCTCCCGGGCGGCGACGCGAACTCCCGGATGCCGACGGGCTTCCCCTGGGTGCCGGAGAGCCCCGGGTGCCCACAGGACTTCCCCGAGTCCCCGCACGGCCCCGCAGGGCTTCCGTGGGCGCGGCGCCGCCGGGGGGCGGCTACTGCTGGGGGTGGTGGGGCGGGATGGGGGGCAGGGTGGACGTCGTTTCGTAGGCCGTGAGCATGTCGATGCGGCGGACGTGGCGCTCGTCGCCGGAGAACGGGGTGTTCAGGAAGGTCTCGACGAACTTCGTCGCCTCCTCCTGCGTGTGCATGCGCGCGCCGACCGCGACGACGTTGGCGTTGTTGTGCTGGCGGCCGAGCGCGGCCGTCTCCTCGCTCCAGGCGAGGGCCGCACGGACGCCGTCGACCTTGTTCGCGGCGATCTGCTCGCCGTTGCCGGAGCCGCCGATCACGATGCCGAGGGCGTCGGTGTCCGCGGCCGTCCGCTCGGCGGCGCGGAGGCAGAAGGGCGGGTAGTCGTCCTGGGCGTCGTAGATGTGCGGGCCGCAGTCGACGGGCTCGTGCCCGGCGGCCTTGAGCCACTCCACGAGGTGGTTCTTGAGTTCAAAACCGGCATGGTCGGAGCCGAGGTACACGCGCATGGTCAGAGTCTGACACGGCCGGTTTCGGGCCGCGGCGCGGGGTGGCGATCCGGAAATCACAAGGTTCGGTAAAGAAGCTCAGGAAAACCTCAGAAACCTGTTCGCTTTCGAAGGTGTCTGGAATGGTGTTCCTCCGTTTCACTGGACCCTTCCGTACATCGCTCGTGCAGCGCACGTACATCGCCCGTACGGAGACAGTTCGACCGGCGCAAAGGAAATCCACCGCATGACCTCGCAGCCGACCCTCAGCCAGGCCCAGGAGAGTCCCGAGCCCGCCGGAAACACCGGCTCCGGGCTCCAGGCGGGGCTCAAGAACCGCCATCTGTCCATGATCGCCATCGGCGGTGTCATCGGCGCCGGCCTCTTCGTCGGCTCCAGTTCCGGCATCGCCACCGCGGGTCCCGCCATCCTGCTGTCGTACGCCCTCGTCGGCACGCTCGTGGTGCTGGTGATGCGGATGCTCGGTGAGATGTCGGCGGCCAACCCGACGTCCGGGTCGTTCTCCGCCCATGCCGACCGGGCGCTGGGGCGCTGGGCCGGCTTCTCCATCGGCTGGCTGTACTGGTTCTTCTGGGTCGTGGTGCTGGCGGTCGAGGCGACCGCCGGTGCCGTGATCCTGGAGGGCTGGATACCCGCCGTGCCGCAGTGGGCCTGGGCGCTCGTCGTGATGGTGGTGCTGACCGCCACCAACCTGGTCTCCGTCGGCTCCTACGGCGAGTTCGAGTTCTGGTTCGCCGGGATCAAGGTCGTCGCCATCGCCGCCTTCATCGTCGTCGGCGGACTGGCCGTCTTCGGGCTGCTGCCGGGCGTGGACAGCGACCAGGCGGGGCTCGCCAACCTCACCGAGCACGGCGGATTCCTGCCGAACGGGCCCGGCGCCATCCTCACCGGCATCCTGCTCGTCGTCTTCTCCTTCATGGGGAGCGAGATCGCGACACTGGCGGCGGGCGAGTCGGAGGACCCGCAGCGGGCGGTCACCAAGGCGACCAACAGCATCATCTGGCGTATCGGCGTCTTCTACCTGGGCTCCATCTTCGTCGTCGTGACGCTGCTGCCCTGGGACTCGAAGTCGATCACCGAGGACGGCTCGTACGTCGCCGCCCTGAACTCCCTCGGCATCCCGCACGCCGGTCAGATCATGAACTTCATCGTGCTGACGTCCGTGCTGTCCTGCCTCAACTCGGGCCTGTACACGGCCTCCCGGATGGCCTTCTCGCTCGGTGAGCGCGGGGACGCGCCGAAGGCGTTCGCCCGGACCACACAGCGGGGCGTGCCGCGGGCGGCGATCCTGTCCTCGGTCGTCTTCGGCTTCGTCGCCGTCTTCTTCAACTACGAGTTCCCCGACTCCGTCTTCCTCTTCCTGGTCAACTCCTCCGGCGCCGTGGCCCTGTTCGTGTGGCTGGTGATCTGCTTCTCGCAGCTGCGCATGCGCCGGATCATCCAGCGCGAGGCCCCGGAGAAGCTGGTGGTACGGATGTGGCTGTACCCGTACCTGACCTGGGCGTCGGCCGCGCTGATCGTGTTCGTGCTGGGCTACATGCTGACCGACACCGAGCACGACGGGCGCCGGACGATGCTGCTGTCGCTGCTCGTCGCGGCGATCGTGCTCGCCATCGCCTTCGTCAAGGAGCGGGTCCGGAAGCGGCGCGGTGCGGCCGAGGCCGTCGCGGGCGGGGTCCGCGAGGGCTGAGCGGACCGGCGTACGCGAGAGGCCCGGCCGGCTGTGGCGTCCCACAGCCGGCCGGGCCTGTCGTGCCGAGCCGGGCCTCTCGTGCCGGCCGCGGCTCAGCGCTTGTCGAGCAGCTTCCAGACGGCCGGCAGCAGGCCCATCGCCAGGGCGGCCTTCAGCGCGTCGCCGACCAGGAACGGAGTGAGGCCGGCCGCGACGGCGGCGGTGGCGGACATGCCGGTGGCCAGGGCGAGGTAGGGGACGCCGACGGCGTAGATGACCGCCTCGCCGAGCAGCATCGCGCCGGCCATGCGCCAGGCGGAGCGGTCGGCGCCGCGGCGGGCCAGGGCGCCCACGGCCGCGGCGGCGAGCATCATGCCGAAGACGTAGCCGAGGGACGGGGCGGCGGTGCCGGACGCGCCGCCCGCGAACCACGGCACGCCCGCCATGCCCACCAGCGCGTACAGGGCGAGGGAGAGCAGGCCGCGGCCGGCGCCGAGGGCGGTGCCGACGAGCAGCGCGGCGAAGGTCTGGCCGGTCACCGGGACCGGGGAGCCCGGCACGGGCAGCGAGATCTGGGCCGCGAGGCCGGTGAGCGCGGCGCCGCCGACCACGAGCGCGGCGTCCCGTACTCGGGAGGCCGGCAGGAGGTCGGCGAGGACCGTTCCGGGACGGGCGGGGGCTGCGGCAGCGGTGCTCATGGGGACTCCGCGGTGGGTGGTGTGGACATGTCGGACACGGTGACGCTATCCCAGCGTGCCGCAGCCGATCACCAGCAGCGCTCGACAAAGCGTCGAGCGGCGGCTTGGTGGGCTCCCGACAAAGGGGGTGCGGGTAAACGGGCCGGGCGTGACACCGGTCACTGAGGTGGGGAGGTTCCGGTCACGGAGCCCTCGAAGTGAGGGAACTGTAGGGATCCCCCAAAACAGGGGGCAGGTAATCGGATGGTCACCCTCCGTACCGCCGGAGTCCACATCGTGGGCAGCCGGTGTTCCCGGGCGGCGGGAGCACGGAGACTGGCGGGGTTTTTGCCCTCCGCATGCCATCGCACGCATTGGACGAGCCGCTCATGTCCAGCACCACCACCGGGACGCCGCCGAAGTCGGACGACGCCTCCCTCTCCCACGGCCTCAAGCAGCGCCACCTCTCCATGATCGCCCTCGGCGGCGTGATCGGGGCCGGGCTGTTCGTCGGGTCCGGGGCGGGCATCGCCGCCGCCGGCCCCTCGATCGTCCTCGCCTACACCCTCTCCGGCCTCCTCGTGATGCTGGTGATGCGGATGCTGGGCGAGATGTCGGCCGCGTACCCGTCGTCGGGTTCCTTCTCCGCGCACGCCGAGCGGGCCATCGGCCCCTGGGCCGGGTTCACCGCGGGCTGGTCGTTCTGGGTACTGCTGTGCACCGCCGTCGGCCTGGAGGGCATCGGCGCCGCGAAGATCGTCAGCGGCTGGCTGCCGGGCACGCCCGAGTGGGCGTGGGTGGCGCTGTTCATGGTGGTCTTCTGCGCCACCAACCTGGCGGCCGTGAAGAACTTCGGCGAGTTCGAGTTCTGGTTCGCCGCCCTGAAGGTCGGCGCGATCAGCCTGTTCCTGGTGCTGGGCGTGCTGGCCATCGCCGGCGTGCTGCCGGGCACCGACTCGCCGGGCGCGAGCCATCTGACCGACTTCCTGCCCAACGGCGGCGAGGGACTGGTCATCGGCCTGCTCGCCTCCGTCTTCGCGTACGGCGGCCTGGAGACGGTCACCATCGCGGCGGCCGAGTCGGAGAACCCGGTCAAGGGCGTCGCGAGCGCCGTCCGTACGGCGATGTGGCGCATCGCGCTGTTCTACATCGGCTCCATGGCCGTCATCGTCACGCTCGTGCCATGGGACTCCCCCGAAGTCGTCGAGAACGGCCCGTACGTCGCCGCCCTGGACGTGCTCGGCATCCCGGGCGCCGGCCAGCTGATGAACGTGGTGGTGCTGGTCGCGCTGCTGAGCGCGATGAACGCCAACATCTACGGCGCCTCCCGCATCGCCTACTCGCTGGTCGACCGCGGCCAGGGCCCGAAGTCGCTGGGCCGGGTCTCGGGCGGGGTGCCGCGCATCGCCGTGCTCGCCTCCTCCGTCTTCGGCTTCGTCTGCGTGCTGCTCAGCTACTGGCGGCCCGACGACATCTTCTCCTGGCTGCTCAACATGATCGGCGCGGTGATCCTGGTCGTCTGGATCTTCATCGCCGTCTCGCAGCTGAGGCTGCGCCGCCGCCTGGAGCGCGAGACGCCCGAGAAGCTGGTGGTGCGGATGTGGGCGTTCCCCGTGCTGACCTGGGTGGCGCTGGCCGGCATGGCCGCGGTGTTCGTGCTGATGGCCCGGGAGCCCGACACGCGGGTGCAGCTGTACTCGACGGGCGGCATGACGCTGGCGCTCGCCGCCGTCGGCTACGCCTGGCAGCGCACACGCGGACGCGCCCGCGACTGACGCCCGCCCGCGCCCGAGGGCCCTCGTACGACGACCGGTCGTGCGGGGGCCCTTTCGCGTGCCCCGCCCGGCGGACGCGCCGTCTTGCTGCTAGCGTGCAGTTGCAAGCCTTTTGCAATAAGAGGTCGGAGGGGATACCGCCATGCCCGTCTACACGCTTCCTGAACTGCCGTACGACTACTCCGCGCTGGCGCCCGTGATCAGCCCCGAGATCATCGAGCTGCACCACGACAAGCACCACGCGGCCTATGTGAAGGGCGCCAACGACACGCTGGAGCAGCTCGCCGAAGCGCGGGACAAGGAGTCCTGGGCCTCGATCAACGGGCTGGAGAAGAACCTGGCCTTCCACCTGTCGGGCCACATCCTGCACTCCATCTACTGGCACAACATGACCGGTGACGGCGGCGGCGAGCCGCTGGAGAAGGACGGCGTGGGCGAGCTGGCCGACGCGATCGCCGAGTCGTTCGGCTCCTTCGCGCACTTCAAGGCGCAGCTGTCCAAGGCCGCCGCGACCACGCAGGGCTCCGGCTGGGGCGTGCTGGCCTACGAGCCGCTCAGCGGGCGGCTGATCGTCGAGCAGGTCTACGACCACCAGGGCAACGTCGGCCAGGGCTCCACCCCGATCCTGGTCTTCGACGCCTGGGAGCACGCCTTCTACCTCCAGTACCGGAACCAGAAGGTGGACTTCATCGAGGCCATGTGGCAGGTCGTCAACTGGCAGGACGTGGCGAAGCGCTACGAGGCCGCCAGGTCCCGCGCCAACACCCTGCTGCTGGCGCCCTGACCGACCGGTGAGACGTCCTGCCTCGTGATCGTCTTCTCACCCTTCACGGCGGCAGGCGGAAAAGAGGGAGGCCCCCGCGAGGACGTGACTCGCGGGGGCCTTCCGCATGCCGGCCGCTCGCCGGGTCAGGGCTTGCGGGCGAGCCCGCCGTGCTGGCCGATGGGTCCCGGCGCCGGGCCGCCGGCGGTGGTGTCCGGGCGCCACAGCGGCACCGACACCACGCCGGGCTCGATCAGCTCCAGGCCCTCGAAGTAGGCCTCGATCTGCTCCACGGGCCGCAGGAAGTACGGGACCGCACCGGTCTCGTTGTAGCCGTCCTGGGCCTCCTCGTAGGCCGGGTCGGTGCCGCGCGAGCCGTCGTTGACGCACAGGTGACTGCCGGAGGGCAGGCCCGCCATCAGCCGGCGGACCAGGTCGCGGGCGACGTCGTGGTCGGCGACGTGGCCCAGGATGCCGCTGAGGATCAGGGCGGTGGGGCGGTCGAGGTCGAGGGTGCGGGAGGCCGCCTGAAGGATCTTCTCCGGCTCGTACAGGCTCATGTCCTCATAGGCGGTCGCGCCCTCGGGGGTGGAGGTGAGCAGGGCGCGGGCGTGGGCGAGGACCAGGGGGTCGTTGTCGACGTAGACGATCCTCGACTCCGGGGCGTGGCGCTGGGCGACCTCGTGGGTGTTGTCCACGGTCGGCAGTCCCGTGCCGACGTCGAGGAACTGCCGTACGCCCGCCTCCTGCACCAGGTACCGGATGCAGCGGCCGAGGAACGCGCGGCTGCTGCGGGCGATGGTGACGATACCGGGGAAGACGGCGGTGTAGGCGTCGCCGGCCGCCTCGTCCACCGGGTAGTTGTCCTTGCCGCCCAGCCAGTAGTTCCAGATCCGGGCCGAGTGCGGAACAGAGGTGTCGATCTCCGTCATGGGGTGGGGTTCGCCTCCAGTGTGTCGGCCGTGACCGGCCGGTCGGGGTCTCCCCTCCATGGTGACGTGGATTTTCCGCCCCCGCGGGGGATTGACGCACCGGTTCCGCCGCGCTCAAGTGCCCTCAAGTCCCGTGACCCCGAGGAGCGGTGCGACAACGGAGCAGCGACGAGACGGGAGAAACCCTGCGATGACCGATCCGGTACGAGTCGTGGCCGCCGGCGATCCCTTCGTTCCGCCGTCCCTGATCGCGCGGGCGGTCGGGGACGAACTGGGTGATCACCCCCTCGACGTGCGGCAGTTGGCGCTGGACGCGACGCGGAAGGACGCCGAGGAGGAGCTGATCGGAGCGCTGGCGGGGGCGCGGGTGCTGGTGACGCGGTCGGGTCCGCTCACCGAGCGGGTCCTCGACGCCTGCCCCGGCCTCCGGCTCGTCGCCCTCTGCGGCAGCTCCCCGGCCGGCGTCGACCTGGACGCGGCCAAGATCCGGGACGTCCGGGTGTGTCACGCGCCCGGCTGCGACGCCGCGGCCACCGCCGAGCACACCCTCGGTCTGATGCTGACGGTCCTGCGCCGCGTCCCCTGGGCGGGCCCGGAGCCCCCGGCCTACGAGCGGGCCGGGCTGGAGCTGGAGGACCTGCCGGTCGGGCTGGTCGGCCACGGGGCGGTCGGCGACCGGGTGGCGCGGGTGCTGTGCGCGTTCGGCGCCCAGGTGATGGTGTACGACCCGTATGTGCGCGGCGAGATCCACGGGCTGCGGGTGTCCTCGCTGGAGGACCTGCTGTCCCGTTCGCGGGTGCTCACCCTGCACGCCGGGGACGGTCCGGGCACGCGTGGACTGATCGGCGCCCGTGAGCTGGCGCTGCTGCCGCACGGGGCGGTGGTGGTGAACACCGCGCGGGGCCGGCTCCTGGACGAGGACGCGCTCTGCGACGCGCTGGAGAGCGGCCGGGTGTCGGCGGCGGCGCTGGACGTCCGGCCGGGCGGGCCGGGGTCGGACCGGGACCGGCTGCTCGCCCTGGCGGACCGGGTGGTGCTCACCCCGCGGCTGGGCGGGGCGACCCGTGCGGCGGCCGAGAAGGCGGCGCGGGCCGCCGCCGTGGAGGTCGGGCGCTGGGTGCGCGGCAAGCCGCCGGCGCACGGTCTGACCTGACCGGCGGACGACGGGCCCGGGACGGTGCGGCCGGCCCCCGGCCCCGTCGTCCGCGGGTGCGTCACAGGTTGCTGAAGTCGGGGCCCTTGGTGCGGGTGCGCTTGATCTCGTAGAAGCCCGGGACGGAGGCGACCGCGAGGGTGCCGTCCCAGAGCTTGGCCGCCTCCTCGCCCTGCGGGGCGGGGGTGACGACCGGGCCGAAGAAGGCGATCTGTGTGCCGTCCGCGCCGGGGACGGCGATGACCGGGGTGCCGACCTCCTGGCCGACCTTGTCGATGCCCTCCTTGTGGGAGGCGCGCAGCTGCGGCTCGTACGGGGTGTCGTCCCAGTGGTCCATGAGGGACTCGGGCAGGCCCACGTCCTTCAGCGCGGCGGCGACCGTCTCCTTCTCCGGGCCCTCGCCGCGGTTGTGGATGCGCGTGCCGAGCGCGGTGTACAGGTCGCCGAGGATCTGGGCGCCGTGCTCCTCCTGGGCGGCGATGACGACGCGGACCGGGCCCCAGGCCTTGGTCTCAAGCAGCTCGCGGTACTCCGCGGGCAGCTCGTCCAGCTTGTCCTCGTTGAGGACGGCGAGGCTCATCAGGTGCCAGCGGACCTCGATGTCCCGCAGCTTCTCCACCTCCAGCACCCAGCGGGAGGTCATCCAGGCCCAGGGGCACAGCGGGTCGAACCAGAAGTCGACGGGCGTCTTGTCGGACATGTCTCTCCTCGTGGGGCGGGCATCACGGCAGGCGGTCACCGGCCGTCACGGCCGGCGATCACGAGGGAAACGCCGGCGCCGGCCCCGGCAATTCCCGGGTGCCCGCCGTCAGGGGCACATGGCAGGATCGGTGCTGTCCACATCGTGAACACGAACCGAGGGAGTGCCGCCCGTGCCCGGTGAGAATCTGTCCCGCGACGAGGCCCGGGAGCGGGCCGCCCTGCTCTCCGTCGACGGGTACGAGGTGTCCCTCGACGTGCGCTCCGCGGTCGGCGAGGCGCCCGGCGAGGGTCCGCGCACCTTCCGGTCGGTCACCACGATCCGCTTCCGCTGCAACGAGCCCGGTGCGACGAGCTTCGCCGACCTGATCGCGCCGAGCGTCACCGCCGTCTCCCTCAACGGCCGCGACCTCGATCCCAGCGAGGTCTTCGACGGCTCCCGGATCGTGCTGGAGGACCTGGCCGCCGACAACGAGCTGGTCGTCGACGCCCGGTGCGCCTACTCCCGCACCGGTGAGGGCCTGCACCGCTTCGTCGACCCCGAGGACGGCGAGGTCTACCTCTACACCCAGTACGAGCCGGCCGACTCCCGCCGGGTCTTCGCCAACTTCGAGCAGCCGGACCTGAAGGCACCCTTCCGCTTCGAGGTGCGGGCGCCCGAGGAGTGGACGGTGTGGAGCAACGGCGCGGGCGAACGCGCCGACGGCGTGTGGCGGTTCGCGGAGACCAAGCCCATCTCGACGTACATCACGTGCGTGGTGGCGGGGCCGTACCACTACGTCACCGACTCCTACGAGCGCGTGTTCGCGGACGGCACCCGGCTGGAGATCCCGCTCGGCGCGATGTGCCGCAAGGGCCTCGCCCCGCACTTCGACGCCGACGACGTCTTCACGGTCACCAAGCAGGGCCTGGACTTCTTCCACGACCACTTCGACTACCCGTACCCCTTCGGCAAGTACGACCAGGCGTTCGTGCCCGAGTACAACCTCGGCGCGATGGAGAACCCGGGGCTGGTGACCTTCCGTGAGGAGTTCATCTTCCGGGGCAAGGTCACGCAGGCCTCCTACGAGAGCCGCGCCAACGTGATCCTGCACGAGATGGCGCACATGTGGTTCGGCGACCTGGTCACCATGGAGTGGTGGGACGACCTGTGGCTGAAGGAGTCCTTCGCCGACTTCATGGGCGCCTTCTCGCTGGTCGGGGCGACCCGCTTCACCGACGGCTGGATCACCTTCGCCAACCGCCGCAAGGCGTGGGCGTACCGCGCGGACCAGCTTCCCTCCACCCACCCGATCACGGCCGACATCCGCGACCTGCAGGACGCCAAGCTCAACTTCGACGGCATCACCTACGCCAAGGGTGCCTCGGTGCTCAAGCAGCTGGTGGCCTACGTCGGCCAGGACGCCTTCCTGGAGGGCGCCCGGCGCTACTTCAAGCGGCACGCCTACGGCAACACCCGCCTCGGCGACCTGCTGTCGGTGCTGGAGGAGACCAGCGGCCGGGACATGGCCGCCTGGGCGCGGTCCTGGCTCCAGACGGCCGGGGTCAACTCCCTGACCCCGCAGGTGCTGTTGAGCACCGACGGCCGGATCGACGAGCTGGCCGTGGTGCAGGAGGCCCCGGAGTCCCACCCCGAACTGCGCCCGCACCGGGTCGCGGTGGGCCTGTACCGGCGGTCCCCCGAGGGCGCGCTGGAGCGGTACGCGCGTGCCGAGGCGGACGTCGACGGGCCGCGCACGGTCGTCACCGGGCTGGCCGGGGAGCAGGCGCCGGAGCTGGTGCTGGTCAACGACGACGACCTGACGTACTGCAAGATCCGCCTCGACGAGACCTCGCTGGCCACGCTGCGGGCCGGCCTCGGTGACGTGAGCGACCCGCTGGCCCGCGCGCTGTGCTGGGGGGCGCTGTGGAACATGACCCGGGACGCGCTGCTGCCGGCCCGGGACTTCGTGGACCTGGTGCTGCGGTTCGCGGGGCGCGAGTCCGACATCGGCGTGCTCCAGATGGTGCACGCCTGGGCGAACTCGGCGCTGGTGCACTACGCCTCCCCCGGCTGGCGGGAGACCGGCGGGCGGCTGCTCGCCGAGGGCGCGCTGCGTCAGCTGCGGGAGGCGGCGCCGGGCGGCGAGCCCCAGCTGGCGTGGGCCCGCTTCTTCGCGACCGTGGCGTCGCGGGAGGACGACCTGGCGCTGCTGCGCGGGCTGCTGGAGGGCACCGAGAAGGTCGACGGGCTGGACGTGGACCAGGAGCTGCGCTGGGCGTTCCTGGAGCCGCTGGCGGCGCACGGCGCGGCGGACGAGGCCGTGCTCGCCGCCGAGCTGGCCCGCGACGACACCGCCTCCGGCAAGCGCCACCAGGTGCGCTGCCTGGCCGCCCGGCCGTCGGCGGCGGTGAAGGCGCAGGCGTGGGCGCAGGTCGTGGAGTCGGACGCGCTGTCCAACGCCCTGGTGGAGGCGACCATCGCGGGCTTCACGCAGCCCTCCCAGCGGGAGCTGCTCGCGCCGTACGCGGAGAAGTACTTCGCGGCGATCGAGCGGGTGTGGAGCGAGCGGTCGATCCAGATCGGCATGGACGTCGTGCGGGGGCTGTTCCCGGAGCTCCAGGGCTCGCCGGGCACGCTGGAGGCGACGGACGCGTGGCTGGCGGCGCACGAGGGGGCGGCGCCCGCGCTGCGGCGGCTGGTGCTGGAGGCCCGGGACGACCTGGCGCGGGCGCTGCGGGGGCAGGAGTGCGATGCGGCGGCCGGGGGCCGATGAGACCTGAGGGAGGGCCGGCCGCCGCTTCCGGACCCCGGAGCTTTGGCCATTGATTGAGCCCTCCGTCATCGTTACACGATGATTGCCCGGTGGCCGTAACCCCTGGTCCGCCCCCGAGCGGACCAGGGGTTTTCGGCATCCGAACACCCGTCCTTTAGGGCGGTCTTGTCCGTATTCGTCGACGGGCGTGTAACAGCGGTTAAGGGGCGGATCGGACGCGGGAAATCCCGGGACATGACCCACAACACCCCGCTCTCCCCCCGCCCCCTGCACCACCTGGCCGCCGGACGGCCCGGCGTCATGACCCTCGCGCAGCTGCGCGCGCACGGCGTCGCCGCGGCCGAGGCCGAGGAGCAGTGCCGTCCCGGCGGCCCCTGGCAGCGGCTGCTCCCCGGTGTCGTCCTGCTCCACCCGGGCCCGCCCACCAGCGAGGAGCGGCTGCACGCGGTGCTGCTGTACGCGGCCCGGGACCGCGCCACCGCCGTGCCGCCCCAGCCCGGCGGGGACGCGACGGCCGCCGCGGCATGCGCGGAGGCGATGATCACGGGGCTGGCCGCGCTCACCCTGCACGGTTTCGCCTCCGCTCCCCCGCTGCCGTCCCTGGACGCCTTCGACGTCCTGGTGCCGCGGCTGCGGCGGCTGAGGTCGACGGGCTGTGCGCGGATCGTCCGTACGGCCGCGCTGCCCACCGCGGAGCAGGTCACCGGGGTGCCGGTGGCACCGGTCGCGCGGGCCCTGGCCGACGCGGTGGCGCAGCTGACGGACGCGGTGGCGGTGCGCCGGCTGCTGACCGAGGCGGTGCGCGGCGGGCACTGCGAACCGGCGGCCGTGGTGCGGGAGCTGAACCGGGCCCGGCTACTGGGCCGGCCGCACGTGGTGGACGCGGTGGACACCCTGCTGGCCGAGGGGCGGGCGCTGGCGGAGAACCGGCTGTACCGGATGGTGCGCGAGCACGGGCTGCCGGAGCCGGTGTGGAACGTCGATCTGCGGCTGCCCGGCGGCCCGCACCTCGGCGGCCTGGACGCCTACTGGCCCGAGCAGGCGGTCGCCGTCGAACTGGACACCCGCGCCCACCGGCAGGGCGGGACGCAGGACGAGGACGCGCTCTGGTCGGAATACACCCGCAAGCGAGAGCACTTGGAGAAGCTGGGGATCACGGTCGTCCATCTGACGCCCAGGAAGCTCCGTGAGTCCCTGGAGCAGCAGGCGGCGGTGGTGCGTACGGCGTTGATGGCGGCGGCGGACCGGGAACCCGCCGCGTATGTCGTGGTGCTGCCCCGGTAGTGACGGACCGGGCGGGACCAGGAGGGGAGAGGAGGGGCCGCGGGGCGACCGGCGGCCCCTCCTCCTGTGCGTGACCGTGCCGTTCGGCCGTCAGCCGGCGCAGTACTCCGCCTCGATCACCGCCCCGCTGTCCCCGGCCCAGTCCCCGTTGAAGTTGAACGCCAGCGAGTGCCGGCCGTCCCTGGTCGTGACCGCCTCGGACAGGGAGCCGTGGATGCCGCCGCCATGGCCCCAGACGGTCACACCGCAGCTCAGCTCCGTCTTCGTCAGGCCCAGGCCGTAGCCGACGCCCGGGCCGGCCGGGACGGTCGTCGTCATCTCGGCCAGTTGACCGGCGGGCAGCAGCTTGCCGCGCAGCAGGGCCGAATAGAAGCGGTTCAGGTCGGCCGAGTTCGAGACCATCTCCCCGGCCGCCCCGGCGAGGGACGGGTTGAGCTCGGTGACGTCGTAGCTCGGGCCGGCCGCCGTCTCGGCCAGCTTGGAGTAGGCGCGGCTGCTGGGCTCCGGGACGGTGACGCGGGCGCCCGGGACCGAGGTGGCGCGCAGGTGCAGCGGTTCGATGATGCGCCGGCGGATCTCCGTGGCGTGACTGCGGCCCGTGGCCTGCTCGACGACCATGCCGGCGAGGACGTAGTTGGTGTTGGAGTAGCCCCACGAGGTGCCCGGCGCGAAGTCCGGTTCGTGGCGCATGGCGACCGCGACGAGGTCCTTCGCCGGCACGGTGTCGTAGCGGTGTTCGAAGAAGCCCTCCTTCAGGAAGTGCCGGCGGGCGAAGTCCTCGTCCGCCGTGTAGTTGTGGACGCCGCTGGTGTGGTTGAGGAGCCGGCGCAGGGTGATGCGGCGGCCGTCGTGGCCGTTGCCCCGCACCACTCCCGGCAGCCACTCCTCGACCGTGTCGTCCAGCGACAGCCTGCCCTCGGCCTCCAGCTGGAGCAGGACGGTGGCGACGAAGGTCTTGGTGATGCTGCCGACGCGGTAGCGGTCCCGGGCCGAACGCGGCTCGCCGGTCCGCAGGTCGCCCACGCCCGCCGTGGCCGCCCACGGCCCCCGGGTGTCGCGGGCCGCCGCGGTGACCCCGGGGACGCCGTCCCGCACGGCGTCCCGCATCGCCTCGCGGGTCGCCTCGTGCCGCTTGCCCCTGTCCTCGCCCTGCGCCGGTGCCGCCGCCACCGCCGGGCCCGCCAGGGCCAGTGACAGCGCCACGGCGGTCGCCGCCACCCACGCCGTCCGTACGCCCGTCCTCGTCCTGCGCATGGTCCGTCTCCCCCTTGCCGTCGTGGTCGTCCGTGCCGTTCGGCACGCGGACGGGGGGAGAGACTCCGGCCTGTGGTGCGGGGGTTGCCGCCGGTTGTGCTGGTTGATCGGAATCCGGCCCTTCTCGGTGTGTCAGGTGGTGAACCGTCCCGTCGCCGGCCGCTCCCGCCACAGGCGCAGCGCGATGTCGACCATGGGGACGCGGACCAGCCCGGGAACGGCGTCCAGGGGCTGCCAGGCGGCGAGGTCGGTGGATCCGTTCACCTCGTTGCTCAGTTCGCCGCCGATGACGCGCCCCTCGTAGACGAGGCGTACGCCATGATGGTCGACGGCGCGGCGCAGGCGGCGGCCGGGGAGGGTGCGGCGGGTGGAGTCCACGCCGAGCAGCCGGGTGACCTCGATCCGGTAGCCGGTCTCCTCCTCGACCTCGCGCCGCACGGTGTCGCAGGGGTCCTCGCCGTGCTCCATGCCCCCGCCGGGCATCACCCACTCCGCGACGCCGCCCGGGCCCGGGGACCGGGCGAGCAGGAGCCGGCCGTCGCGCACCACCACGGCGTAGGCCGCCACCCTCAAGGTCTGTCGCACTCCGGGACGTTAACCGAACCGGTCCGGCGACTTGGTGCCTTCGCGCGGTCCTGTCCGGATAAGCGCATCGGGGGTTTTCCCCATGCATCCATTGCGATTCGGTCAACCCTCCCCAATCGCCTGTCGCTTGCGCAAAGCTCTGCGATCGTCCGGGATCATATTCCGGATCGTCACGGCCAGGGCCGATCGGCTCCGGTCGTTTCCCGAACGCTCCTTTACTACAAGGGATGCCGATGACCCACTCCCCCCAGCGTGAGCCGATATCGGGCGCGAGACGCGTCGCCCGTGTCGCCGTGGCCGCCGGTCTCGTCGCCGCGCTGTCCGCGGCCGGACCGGTCCCCCTCGCCCTCGCCGCCGACGACCCGGCCGGGTCCGCCGCGACCGTACCGGCCGACGAGGCGGCGAAGTCCGCGCACGACAAGCTCGGTTCCCACGACGCGGACCTGCTCGCCGAGGCCAAGGCCGAGGGCGAGAAGAACGTCACGATGATGATCGCCACCGCCCCCGGCGGCACCGAGCAGGTCGCGAAGGAACTGGACGCCGTCAAGGGCGGCACCGTGGGCCGGACCTACGACAAGCTCGGCTACGTCCGGGCCACCGTCCCCACCGACCGGGCCGACGCGGCCATCGCCGCCGCCGCGAAGCTCTCCTCCGTGCACGGCATCGACCTGCGCCAGGAGATCCCGCTGGACGACCCGACGCCGAGCGCGGACCGCGCCGAGGGCGCCCCCGGCGCCGCGAAGGGCCGCTACGCCGGGCCGGACCGCCGGACCCCCGCCGAGAACCCGTACAACCCGTCCCACGAGACGGGCGCCGTCGACTTCGTGCGCAAGAACCCGAAGGCGGACGGCCGCGGCGTCACCATCGGCATCCTCGACTCGGGCGTCGACCTCGCCCACCCGGCGCTTCAGAAGACCACCACCGGCGAGCGCAAGATCGTCGACTGGGTGACCGCGACCGACCCGGTCGTGGACGGCGACCGCACCTGGCGCCCGATGACCACCTCCGTCTCCGGGCCGGTGTTCACCTACGGCGGCACGACCTGGAAGGCGCCGGAGGGCTCCTACCAGATCGACGCCTTCCGTGAGGCGTACACCGTGGGCGGCGACGCGAACGGCGACGCCAACCGGGACGGCGACACCACCGACTCCTGGGGCATGCTCTACGACGCCGCGGCCGGCACGGTCCGCGTCGACCTGAACGGCAACCACGACTTCACCGACGACACGCCCATGAAGCCGTACAAGGACCGCTTCCAGATCGGGTACTTCGGCACCGACGACCCGTCGACCGACGTGGCCGAGCGGCAGCCGTTCGTCATCGAGATCCGCAAGGACGTCGTCCTGGGCTCCGGCGCGAAGGCCGACTTCGTCAACATCGGTGTCATCGAGGGCTCGCACGGCTCCCACGTCGCCGGCATCACCGCCGCCAACGGCCTGTTCGGCGGGCGGATGGACGGTGCCGCTCCCGGCGCCAAGATCGTCTCCTCCCGCGCCTGCACCTGGAGCGGCGGCTGCACCAACGTCGCGCTCACCGAGGGCATGATCGACCTCGTCGTCAACCGGGGCGTCGACATCGTCAACATGTCGATCGGCGGTCTCCCGGCGCTGAACGACGGCAACAACGCGCGCGCCGAGCTGTACACGCGGCTCATCGACACCTACGGCGTGCAGCTGGTGATCTCCGCGGGCAACTCCGGTCCCGGCGCCAACACCATCGGCGACCCGTCCCTGGCCGACAAGGTCATCTCCGTCGGCGCGTCCGTCTCCAAGGAGACCTGGGCCGCCAACTACGGCTCCGCCGTCGAGAAGAAGTACGCGATGATGCCGTTCTCCTCGCGCGGCCCGCGTGAGGACGGCGGGTTCACCCCGACCCTGGTCGCGCCCGGCGCGGCGGTCAACACCATCCAGACCTGGTCGCCCGGCCAGCCGGTCCCGGAGGCGGGCTACGACCTGCCGGCCGGCTACGGCATGCTCCAGGGCACCTCGATGGCCTCCCCGCAGGCCGCCGGCGCCGCCGCGCTGCTGCTGTCGGCCGCGAAGCAGAAGGGTGTCGACCTCACCCCCGCGACCCTGCGCACGGCGCTGACCTCGACCGCCGACCACATCAAGGGCGTCCAGGCGTACGAGGAGGGCGCGGGCCTGATCAACGTGGTGGACGCCTGGAAGGCGATCCGCAAGGGCGCCACCGCGCACGAGTACACGGTCAAGGCACCCGTCGACACGGCGATCGAGCAGTTCCTGGAGACCCCCGGCTACGGCACGGGCCTGTACGACCGCGAGGGCGGACTGAAGGCCGGTGCGAAGAAGCGCTACGAGATCACCCTCACCCGCACCTCCGGCGCGGACCGGGCGATCCGGCACGAGCTGCACTTCGAGAACAACGCCGGGCGCACCTTCCGCATCGTCGGCTCCGACGAGGTGCGGCTGCCGCTGAACGAGCCGGTGACCGTCACGGTCGAGGCCCGCCCGCGCTCCCAGGGCCTGAAGAGCGCGATCCTGGAGGTCGACGACCCGCGCACCGTGGGCGTCGACAAGCAGGTGATGACCACGGTGGTGGCCGCGGCCCCGCTGGAGCGCGGCTTCACCGCCTCCGGCTCCGTGCAGCGCAACAGCACCGAGTCCTACTTCGTGACCGTCCCCGAGGGCGCGAAGACGCTGGAGGTGGCGATCGGCGGTCTGAAGGACAAGAGCCAGACCCGGTTCATCGCCATCCACCCGTACGGCGTCCCGGCGGACACCACGTCCACGCCGTACTGCTACAACAACTACCTCGACGGCAACGGCTGCCGGCCCGACGTGCGCTCCTACACCGACCCGCAGCCGGGCGTCTGGGAGATCGAGGTCGAGTCGCGGCGCACCTCGCCGCTGCTGGACAACCCCTACCGGCTGGACGTCACGGTCCTCGGCGCGGACTTCGAGCCGCGGGTCGTGACCGTGCCCGAGGCGAAGGCGGGCACACCGGTCGACGCCTCCTGGAAGGTGACGAACCGGTACGCCCCGATCGACGGCAAGCTGACCGGCGGCCCGCTCGGGTCGGCGAAGTCGGCCCGTCCGGTGATCGAGCCGGGCGAGACCCACACCACCACCGTGGAGGTGCCCGAGGGCGCCGCGTCGCTGGACGTGGTCATCGGAGGCGTATCGGACGCCGCCGCCGACCTCGACCTGACCGTCCTCGACCAGGACGGCAACCTGGTCGGGCAGTCCGCCGACGGTGACTCGGAGGAGTCGGTCTCGGTGCCGAAGCCGGCCGCCGGTACGTACACCGTCGAGGTCTACGGCTACGCGATTCCCTCCGGCTCCACCGAGTACGACTACCGGGACGTGTACTTCGCCGACTCCCTCGGCACGGTCGCGGTGGACGGGTCGGCGCCGGTGAAGCTCGGCACGGGCGAGTCGGCCACGGTCTCGGCGAGCGTCACCGTGCGCGCCGCCGCGCCCGAGGGCCGGGCGTTCTTCGGCCAGGTCCAGCTGGTCAACGCGCGCGGCACGGTCGCGGGCGCGGGCAGCGTGGCGATCGAGAAGGTCGTGCCGTAGTCGTCCGGTACGGCACAGGGCCGACAGGCCCCGGGGCGGGCGTCCGGTGGACGCCCGCCCCTTTCCCGTTCCGCTCCCCGGTCCCCGGGTCCGCCGCGATCAGTCGCAGGTGAGGGTGCGGGACTCGGGCAGGGCGGCGGTGATCCGGGCGCGTTCGGCGGCGATGGCACCCGGGTCGGTGATGACGGCGTCCGCCGTGCCGCCGTACGCCGGGACGCCGACCAGCACCACGTCGCCCACGCGGAGCCGTGCGGTGGTGTCGTCCAGCAGGAAGGTGACCCTCCGCTGCCCCGGGTCCGGCTTGAGGGACCGGGTCACGTCGAGGGTGATCCGGTGCCGCCCGCCGCCGGCCAGCGGCTCCACGCCGGTCACCGTGCCCTCGGCGACCAGTCGGGCGCAGACGAGGTAGCGGGGGCTGCCGAAGGCGACGCCGCCGGCGTCCCGCGCCGCCGCCCTCTCGCTCGCCGCGTCGTCGCTCCCTCCCCCGCCCTGCACCGCCAGCCATCCAAGGCCGGTCACCAGGACGCCGGCACAGGCCACGGCGACACCGCCGAGCACCCCGACGAAGCGACGCCGCCGTGGCCCGGGGCGGGGTCGAGGGCGGGGCCGGGGTCGGTGTCGGGGGCGACGATCCCGCCCCCGCGCCCCCGCCCCCGCCGCCCCGGCCCGACCGGGCCCGGGCTCCCGCCCCGCGGCAGACGCGGGTCCCGCGCCTGGTCCCCCCTGCCCGGGACCCGGTCCCGCGCCAACGGGCCCAGGCCCGGAATCCCGCTCCCGCCCCCCGTCCGACGCCGGACCCACACCCGGGCCGCCCCACCCGGAACCCGGGCCCGCGCCGACAGGCCCAGGCGCGGGCTCGCGGTCCCGTCCTGGGACCGGGGCGGGGGCCAGGTCCGCGGCGGCCGGTGTGGGCTCGGGGCGCGGGTCGGTGGCCGGGGCCGGTGCGGTGTCCGCCAGGGCGTCGCCGATGATCTTCAGCTGCTCCCGGAGCAGCGCGACGTCGGCCGCCGCCGACCGCTGGTCCGCGCAGAGAGCGGGGTCGGCGTCGGAGGACGGGTCCTGGGGCAGGGGGTCGGCCAGGATCGCGGCCAGCAGGGCGTCCCTGGCGCGGTCCTCGTGGTCGGCGGCCATCTCACACCACCTCGTCCTCGTGCAGCCGGGCGCGCAGCGCCCGCACCGCCGTGTGCAGCCTGCTCTTGACGGTGCCCTCGGGAATGCCCAGCTCCTCGGCGATGCCGCGCACCGGCAGATCGGCGTAGAAGCGGAGCACGAGGACCTGGCGCTGGGCGTCGGGCAGCTCGTCCAGGCCCCGGGCGACGGCGAGCGAGAGCAGGCTGGTCTCCTCACCGGAGGGGTGCTCGGCCTGACGCAGAGCGGCCAGCCGCTCCCCGATCCGCTCCTGGCGGCGCTTGGCCCGGTGCCAGTCCATGGCCAGGTTGGAGGCCACCACCGCGGCCCAGGCGGACACGTCGCGCGGCGCCTCCCGGCCCGTGGCCGCCCGCTCCAGCAGCCGCAGCCGGACCTGCTGCACCCCGTCCGGCAGGTCCGCCTGCGGCACACCGCCGAGGGCGAGCACCGCCCGCACCCGGCGTTCCTGGGCCGCGTCCAGCGGATCGCCCGGCGCGGCCCCGTCCCGGCCGCGGCGGGCCCTCGCGCCGTCTCCGCCGCCGTTTCCGCGCAGCACAGCCACCCCTCCCTCGCCGCGTTTCCCCTAGGACGCGGCGCGGGGCCGAAACGTTCGCCGGGCGCCGGACCGGACGGAGCGAGGCGTACGTCACACCAGGTGTGGGACGGACCGAAAGGGGCAGGGGCGAGGCAGCACAGCTTGCGGCGCGGGGCCCGTCAGGAGTGAATTCCTCCAGCTCGGCGCGGTGGGGACCGCAGGACCGCAACCGCCGTCCGGGCCATCGTGTCCCACGCCTCGGGCTCACCGGGCAAAGAAGTGGACAGGTGGGCCGGGGATGGCCGCATCATGGAAAGGTCCCGGCCACACCAGGCGGGCACACGCATGTCACGAAAGGGAGTCGTCGTGAGGATCGGAATCGTCGGAGCCACCGGTCAGGTCGGCACGGTCATGCGCAGGATTCTCACGGAGCGCAACTTCCCGGTCGACGAGCTGCGCCTGTTCGCCTCCGCCCGCAGCGCGGGCCGGGAGCTGGACGGCGTGACGGTGGAGGACGCGGCGACCGCCGACTACTCCGGCCTCGACATCGTGCTGTTCTCCGCGGGCGGCGCCACCTCCAAGGCGCTGGCCGAGAAGGTCGCCTCGCAGGGCCCGGTCGTGATCGACAACTCCTCGGCGTGGCGCCGCCACCCCGAGGTGCCGCTGGTGGTCTCCGAGGTGAACCCGCACGCGATCGCCGACCGCCCCAAGGGCATCATCGCCAACCCGAACTGCACGACCATGGCCGCCATGCCGGTGCTGCGCCCGCTGCACGCCGAGGCGGGTCTTCAGGCCCTGGTCGTCGCCACCTACCAGGCGGTCTCCGGCTCCGGCCTCGCCGGCGTCGACGAGCTGTTCGAGCAGGTGAAGAAGGTCGGCGAGGACGCCCCCAAGCTCACCCACGACGGCACCGCGGCCACCTTCCCGCAGCCGGAGAAGTACGTGGCGCCGATCGCGTACAACGTGCTGCCGCTGGCCGGCTCGATCGTCGACGACGGTCTGCACGAGACCGACGAGGAGCAGAAGCTCCGCCACGAGTCCCGCAAGATCCTGGAGATCCCCGGCCTGAAGGTCTCCGGCACCTGCGTCCGCGTGCCCGTCTTCACCGGCCACTCCCTCCAGGTCAACGCCCGCTTCGAGCGCCCGATCAGCGTGGAGCGCGCCAAGGAGCTGCTGGCCGAGGCGCCGGGCGTGGTCGTCACCGACGTGCCGACTCCCCTCCAGGCCGCCGGCCAGGACCCGTCGTACGTCGGCCGCATCCGCCAGGACGAGACCGTGGACAACGGCCTCGCCCTGTTCGTCTCCAACGACAACCTCCGCAAGGGCGCGGCCCTGAACGCCGTGCAGATCGCGGAGCTGGTGGCCGCGGAGCTGAAGGGCTAGCCGCCCCGCCCGCGGGGCCCCGCCCCGCCCGCGAGGAGCCGGCGCGCCGGCTCCGCTCAGGGCCGTGGCACCTCGTAGAGGAAACAGCCGTACTCGACGGCCCGGACGTGCACGAACGCCACGTCCGGGCCGTCGAACGCTTCGGCGAAGGCCCGCTCGAAGGCCGCCGCCGAGGGCTCCGTCACCAGCCGCCCGCCGAGGATGCGGCCCTCGGCCGAGTAGCGGCGGACCACCCGGGGGGCGTTCGTGAACGGAAGGGTGTCGGTCCGCGGCCCGGCGCACTCCCCGGCGTGGACGAAGACGGGTCCCTGCTCGTCGTAGGCCCCGGGGTCGGTGCCGGTCTCCGCCGCCCGGCGGCGCAGCGGCGCGTACGAGACGAGCGCGATCCGCTCGCCCGGCGTGCTGCGCCTGAGGCAGCAGCGCAGCGGCGCTCCGCCCTCCTCGTCCGTGAAGGGAACGGGCACTCGGCCCGCGTCGTCGGTGACGGCCAGCTCCTTCAGCGCCCGCGCCGGAACGGGGCGCGCGGTGTACGTGTGTGTCATGCCCCCAGACTGGGGCGCGCCCGCGCCGCTGACCGGCGGGAAACGGACATCGCGTTCGGCACGGTGGCCGTGGAAGGATGACGCCACCGACACATCACGAGGAGATGACCGCGTGCCTGGCACAAACCTGACTCGCGAAGAAGCGCAGCAGCGGGCGAAGCTGCTCACCGTTGACTCGTACGAGATCGATCTCGACCTCTCCGGCGCGCAGGAGGGAGACACCTTCCGGTCCGTGACCACCGTGCGCTTCGACGTGGCGGAGGACGCGGAGGCGGTCGAGTCCTTCATCGACCTGGTGGCTCCCACGGTCCACGAGGTCACCCTCAACGGGGACTCCCTGGACCCCGACGAGGTGTTCGCGGACTCCCGCATCGCCCTGCCCGGGCTGCTGCCGGGCCGCAACGTCCTCCGTGTCGTCGCCGACTGCGCCTACACCAACACCGGCGAGGGCCTGCACAAGTTCGTCGACCCGGTCGACGACCAGGCCTACCTCTACACCCAGTTCGAGGTGCCGGACGCCCGCCGGGTCTTCGCGAGCTTCGAGCAGCCCGATCTGAAGGCGACCTTCCAGTTCACCGTGAAGGCGCCCGAGGGCTGGACGGTCATCTCCAACTCGCCCACGCCCGAACCCCGGGACAACGTCTGGGTGTTCGAGCCGACCCCACGCATCTCGACGTACATCACGGCGCTGATCGTCGGCCCGTACCACTCCGTGCACAGCGTGTACGAGAAGGACGGCCAGTCGGTGCCGCTGGGCATCTACTGCCGCCCCTCGCTCGCCGAGCACCTCGACTCGGACGCCATCTTCGAGGTGACCCGGCAGGGCTTCGCGTGGTTCCAGGAGAAGTTCGACTACGCGTACCCGTTCAAGAAGTACGACCAGCTGTTCGTGCCCGAGTTCAACGCGGGCGCGATGGAGAACGCGGGCGCGGTCACCATCCGCGACCAGTACGTCTTCCGGTCGAAGGTGACGGACGCGGCGTACGAGATGCGCGCCGAGACCATCCTGCACGAGCTGGCCCACATGTGGTTCGGCGACCTCGTGACCATGGAGTGGTGGAACGACCTGTGGCTGAACGAGTCGTTCGCCACCTACACCTCCATCGCCTGCCAGGCGGCGGCGCCCGGCTCCCGCTGGCCGCACTCGTGGACGACGTTCGCCAACTCCATGAAGACCTGGGCCTACCGCCAGGACCAGCTGCCGTCCACCCACCCGATCATGGCGGACATCGGCGACCTGGACGACGTGCTCGTCAACTTCGACGGCATCACGTACGCCAAGGGCGCCTCGGTGCTCAAGCAGCTGGTCGCCTACGTCGGCGAGGACGAGTTCTTCCGGGGCGTGCAGGCCTACTTCAAGCGCCACGCGTACGGCAACACGCGGCTGTCCGACCTGCTGGGCGCCCTGGAGGAGACCTCCGGGCGGGATCTGAAGACGTGGTCGAAGGCGTGGCTGGAGACCGCCGGCATCAACGTCCTGCGCCCGGTGATCGACACCGACGCCGAGGGGAACATCACCTCCTTCGCCATCCGGCAGGAGGCCCCGGCGCTCCCGGCCGGCGCCAAGGGCGAGCCGACGCTGCGTCCGCACCGCATCGCGATCGGCTGCTACGACCTCGACCCGAGTGGCAAGCTGGTGCGCGGCGAGCGCGTGGAGCTGGACGTCGACGGCGAGCTGACGGACGTGCCGCAGCTGGTCGGCACGCGCCGCCCGGCGGTCGTGCTGCTCAACGACGACGACCTGTCCTACGCCAAGGTACGGCTGGACGAGCAGTCGCTGGCGTTCGTCACCGAGCACCTCGGCGACTTCGCGGAGTCCCTGCCCCGCGCCCTGTGCTGGGCGTCGGCCTGGGACATGACCCGGGACGCGGAACTCGCCGCCCGCGACTACCTCTCCCTGGTGCTGTCCGGCATCGGCAAGGAGTCCGACATCGGCGTGGTGCAGTCGCTGCACCGCCAGGTGAAGCTGGCCGTCGACCTGTACGCCGACCCGGCCGCCCGTGACGCGCTGCTCGCCCGCTGGACCGAGGCGACGCTGGCGCACCTGCGTGCCGCCGCGCCGGGCAGCGACCACCAGCTGGCCTGGGCGCGCGCCTTCGCGGCGACCGCGCGGACGCCGGAGCAGCTGGACCTGCTGGAGGGGCTGCTGGACGGCTCGCAGGAGATCGAGGGCCTGGCCGTCGACACCGAGCTGCGCTGGGCGCTGGTCCACCGGCTCGCGGCCGTCGGCCGGTTCGACGAGGCGGAGATCGCCGGGGAGTACGAGCGGGACCGGACGGCGGCCGGTGAGCGCCACGCCGCCTCCGCGCGGGCGGCCCGTCCGACGCCGGAGGCCAAGGCGGAGGCGTGGGCGTCGGTCGTGGAGTCCGACAAGCTGCCCAACGCGGTGCAGGAGGCGGTGATCTCGGGCTTCGTCCAGGTGGACCAGCGGGACCTGCTGGCGCCGTACGCGGAGAAGTACTTCGAGGTGCTCAAGGACGTCTGGGGGTCCCGCTCGCACGAGATGGCCCAGCAGATCGCCGTCGGTCTGTATCCGTCGGTGCAGGTGTCGCGGGAGACGCTGGAGCGGACGGACGCCTGGCTGTCGTCGGCCGAGCCGAGCGCGGCGCTGCGCCGTCTGGTCTCCGAGTCCCGCGCGGGCGTGGAGCGCGCGCTGCGGGCCCAGGCGGCGGACGCGGCGGCGGAGTAGCCGCGTCGTCGTACCCGGTCGGTGGGTGGTGAGGGGCGCCCGGCCCGTGCCGGGCGCCCCTCGCGCGTGCGGGCGGGCGGGGCGCCGGTGGGTCAGGGGTGTGCCGCCGTCCGCAGCGCGTCGAGCACTCTGCCCACCGCCCCTTTCTCCCCGGCGCCGTTGCGCACCGCGGCCACCACGTGGCGCACCGGTCGGTCCTCGGCCGGTTCCCGCATGACCACCCCGTCCCGGGGGACCGCCGCCATGCGGGGGACCAGCGCCACGCCCATCCCCGCCTCGACCATCGCCAGGATCGCCGTCCAGCCGGCCGCCGCATGGCCCTGGTGCGGGCGGAAACCCGCCGCCTCGCACGCGGCCCGCGTGATGTCGGACCAGGGTCCGCTGCCGCCGAAGATCCACGGCTCGGCGGCCAGGTCGGCCAGCCGCAACCGCTCGGCGGAGGCCAGCGGATGGCCGCGGGGCAGGGCGACGTCCAGCGGGTCGGCGAGCAGCGGCACCCGGGTGAAGCGGGGGTCCGCCGCGGTCGGCGCCTGCGCCGCGAGCGACAGCGCGAGGTCCACCTCACCGGCCGCCAGCAGCTCGTAGGCCTCCTGCGCCTCCGCCTCCCGGACCCGGACCGTCACGCCCGGGTGCGCCGACCGCAGCGCCGTCACGGCGGGCACGACCAGTGCCGGTACGGCGGTGGAGAAGGCGCCCACCCGGACCTCGCCGGCCTCGCCGTGCACGTAGGCGGCCAACTCGGCGTCGGCGCGCTCCAGTTGCTCGAAAACCGCCTCGGCGTGCCGCAGCACCAGCCGGGCCGCGTCGGTCAGCCGGACCCGCCGCCCCTGTGCCTGGAGCAGTTCGACGCCGAGCTGCCGGGAGAGGTTGGTCAGCTGCTGGGAGACCGCCGACGGCGTCATGCGCAGCGCCTCGGCCGTCGCGGTCACCGTCCCCCGCTCCCGCAGCGTCCGCAGGATGTGCAGCTTCCGGATGTCCCACTCGGCCATGGCGGCAATCTAACCGGCGGCTCACCGGCGCCGACCGGCGGCTCACTCGCGCGACGCCGCGCCCAGCATGACACCGCCCAGGATCAGGGCCATGCAGCCGGCCTGCGCCCAGCCGGTCGGCTCGGCGAGCAGCAGCCAGGACAGCAGGGCCACGCAGACGGGCTGGAGGTAGTAGACGATGCCGGCGCGGGTCGGGCCGACCAGGAGGACGGCCTTGTTCCAGGCGAAGAAGGCCAGGGCGGAGGAGGCGACACCGACGTAGAGGAGCGGCAGGACGGTGCCGGGCGTCGGCGTGAAGCCGCCCTGGACGGTGAGGCTGACGGCCTGTGCGGGCACCAGCATGAGCGTGCCGAGGAGGAACGTCGCGAACAGGAACGCGGCACCGCCCAGTTCGGCGGGCCGGCGGCGCAGCAGGGCGCTGTAGGAGCCGAAGCAGCAGGCGGCGGCGATCATCCACAGGTCCCCGGCGGCGAGCCCGGCCCCGCCCGAACCGCCGACGAGCAGCAGGACGCCCGTGCAGGCGATGAGCAGCCCGGCGACCCGGCGGGCACCGAGGCGTTCGCCGCCGGCCCGCTCGAACACGGCCATCAGCACCGGTGAGGCGGCCATGATCATGCCCATGTTGGCGGCCGGTGTGGTGACCCCGGCCTGGTTGACGAGGGTGTTGTACGCGGCCACGCCGAGCAGGGAGGCGAGCAGCACGTAGCCGAGGTGGCGGCGGATCAGCGCCCGCTGCCGCCAGGCCTGCCGGGCGCCGAACGGGGCGACGGCGGCGAGCGCCAGCACCCACCGCCAGAACGCGTGCTGGACGGGCGGCACGCTGTCGCCGAGGGCACGGGAGGTGACGAAGCTGCCGGACCACACGAGGGTGGCGAGGGCGGCGAGCGCGATGCCGAGCGCGACGGGGGCGGCGGCCTTCGGCGCGGGGGCGGTGAGGGCGGTACGGGCGGCGGAAGCGGTGACGGGGCCTTTCGCAGGAGCTGCGGGCACGGGGGCGGGGTCCTTTCGGTGGCCGGTGATCGCCGGGGAACCACCGTCGCAGCGCGCGACCCGTCACGTCCATCGAAACTTTTCGACGGTTCCTTTCAGGGCAACTGAAAGATCAAGGAGCTGAAAGGCCGGCCTTCCGGCGGGACGTCCGGGGCGTCCTGCGCCGGTGCCATGGGCGACGACACGAGGGCGCCGACCCCGTCGCACGGACGACGCATACGCGTACGTGCGGCGCGGTCGGCGCCCTCGGTGGAGTGCGCGGCTTCCGAAGCCCGGGAGGCGGAACGCCCGGTCAGGCCTTGGCGTCGGCCTTCACGGTCTCCTTGGTCTTGATGTTGCGGGTGGTCACCCGGTGCTCCTCCTTGGAGCGGTCGAGGACCATGGTGAGGCCCGCGATCACCAGGAACAGCACGATCGGGGCGAACACGAACAGGCCCAGCGTCTCGATGACGCTCAGGCCCGTGCCGGGGTCGTCACCGTCGTCGCGGGTCAGCGCGAGCGCGGGGGACGACATGAGCAGCATCATCAGCGTCGTACCGGCCGCCAGGGTGCCGGCGCGCAGGGCGTTCTTCTTGTCCACGGTGCCAAAGTTAGTTCACGGCGGTTCGGTGTGCGCGGCCGGGGTGCCATATAGGGCTCGACGGGGCCGGGCGCCGGACGGGCCGGGGCGGCCCGCGGGCCCGGGCTCACCCGCCCGGCGCTCCCCCGCTGCGCACCGCCTCGATCAGCGCCCGGACCCGCGGGGAGGCGGCCAGGTCCTCCAGCGTCACCGGGCGGCCCTCCGCGTCCGCGACCGGCAGCCGCCAGTTCGGGTACTGGTCCCAGGTGCCGGGCAGGTTCTGCGGGCGTCGGTCGCCGATCGCGTCCGGGAGCCAGATGCCGACCATCCGGGCGGGGGTGGCCAGCAGACAGCGGTACACGGCCTGGATCTCGGCCTCCTCGCCGGAGGCGTCCGCGCCGCCGGCGGTGCCGCGCAGCAGGCCGAGCCGGGCCAGCAGGGCCAGCCACTCCGCGGTGTCGGCCGCCGCCTCCGCGCGCTCCTCCTCGACCGGGCGGGTGAGCAGCCCGAGGCCGGCGCGGAGTCCGACGTGCTCGCCGGTGAGGCGGGCGGCGGTGGGCGGCAGGTCGTGGGTGGTGGCGGTGGCCAGGCAGTCGGCGCGCCAGCGCTCGGGCGGCAGCGGGCGCCCGTCGCTCTCCCAGTCCCGCTCGAACCACAGCACCGACGTGCCGAGCACCCCGCGTTCGCGCAGCGTCTCGCGGACGCCGGGCTCGACGGTGCCGAGGTCCTCGCCGATGACCACGGCCCCGGCCCGGGAGGCCTCCAGGACCAGGATCGCGAGCATGGCCTCGGCGTCGTAGCGGACGTAGGTGCCCTCGGTGGGCGGGTGGCCCAGCGGGACCCACCACAGCCGGAACAGGCCCATCACATGGTCGATGCGCAGCGCGCCCGCGTAGCGGAACAGGGCGCGCAGCAGGCCGCGGAAGGGGGCGTAGCCGGACGCGGCCAGCCGGTCGGGGCGCCAGGGCGGCAGCCCCCAGTCCTGGCCCCGGGCGTTGAAGGCGTCCGGCGGGGCGCCCACCGACATCCCGGTGGCGAAGTGGTCGCGCTGGGCCCAGGCGTCGGCACCGCCGGGGTGGACGCCGACCGCGAGGTCGTGCACGACGCCGACCGGCATGCCGGACTCGCGGGCGGTGCGCTGGGCGGCGGTGAGCTGGGACTCGGTGAGCCAGGCGAGCCAGGTGTGGAAGTCGACGCGGTCCATCAGCGCCGCGCGGGCGCGGGCGGTCCCGGCGGAGCGCGGGTCGCGGAGCTCGGCGGGCCAGCGGTGCCAGTCGGAGCCGTGCACCTCGGCGAGCGCGCACCAGGTGGCGTGGTCCTCCAGGGCCTGTCCCTGGTCGGCGAGGTAGTCGCAGTAGGCGGCGCGGCGGCCGGGTCCGAGCGGGACCTCGCGGACCAGTTCGAGCGCCTGGCGCTTCAGCTCCCACACCGCGTCGCGGTCGATCAGGGCGCCCTTGTCCAGCACCGTCCCGCGCAGCCGCCCGGCCCGCTCCAGCAGGGCGTGCACGCGGTCGCGGTCCTCGACGTGGGCGAACTCGGGGACGTCCTCGACGCGCAGGTGGACGGGGTCGGGGAAGCGGCGCGAGGAGGGCCGGTACGGGGAGGGGTCGGTGGGGGCGCCGGGCACGGCCGCGTGGAGCGGGTTGACCTGGACGAAGCCGGCGCCGAGGGCGCGGCCGGCCCAGGCGGTCAGCTCCGCGAGGTCTCCGAGGTCGCCCATGCCCCAGGAGCGGCGGGAGAGCAGGGAGTACAGCTGGACGAGCAGGCCGTAGGAGCGTCCGGCCGGGGCGGGCAGCCGGGGCGGGGCGACGACCAGGTGGGAGCGGGCCGTGCGCCCGTCGGGTGCGGTGGCGGTGAGCCGGTGCACGCCGGGCGGCAGGCCGGCGAGGTCCGTGCGGGTCCCGCCCTGTTCGGTCTCGACGCTCAGCCGGGTGCCCGCGGGCAGCGCGTCCAGGGCGGCCGGCCCGCCGGCGTCCCTCCAGCGGACCACGGTCGGCGGCAGCAGGCGCGTGCGCAGCTCCGCCTCGCGGGCGGCGAGCGCGGCGCGCACGGCCTCGGGGCTGCCGGCGTCGACGCCGAGGGCTGCCAGAGCGAGGGTGACGGCGGTGGCCGAGGCCGCGACCGTACGGTCCGGGGACGGGCTGTAGGAGGTGGCGACTCCGTGCAGTGCGGCGAGCCGGGACAGGTCCTCGGCGGGGGGCTCGGCCGGCCGGGCAGCTGTCATCCAGTACCTCGCTGTCGTCCGGGCCCTAGCTGTCGTCTAGGGCCGCGTGGGTTCCGGTACGGCGAACGACGCGGTGCCCTGTTCGGGCACGACCGCCGTCAGCTCGGGCGAGGACTCGCTGGTCAGCGGCATCGCGTCGGCGAACGGCGACTCGCTGGTGAGGGGCTCGGCGTCGGGCAGCGGCGGCTCGCTGGTGAGCGGCGCCTCGGCGCAGGTGCCCTCGGCGCTGAAGGCGCAGATGTGCGGGGTGTCGGATGCGGCGGAGGACTCCACCAAGGGAGCG
Organism: Streptomyces sp. NPDC031049; assembly: GCF_055571015.1. Taxonomy (NCBI): domain Bacteria; kingdom Bacillati; phylum Actinomycetota; class Actinomycetes; order Kitasatosporales; family Streptomycetaceae; genus Streptomyces; species Streptomyces sp. NPDC031049. The sequence goes on along the minus strand of NZ_JBVIGC010000002.1, from coordinate 407,728 downwards.
ATGGACGGCTCCGCCACGGGTTTGGACTGGGCGGGCAGCGAGAGGTGTGCCGGTGCGGCCACGGGATCTCCTTGTCGAGCACGGTCGGGCACGGCGTCGCGGGTTCCGCTTCGCGCGTTCCGCTTCGTGGGTTCGGCTGGACGGGTTCGGCTGGGCGGGGTTCGGTTTGCGGTTTCTCCAGCCCTACCCAGCGGACGCGAGGACAGACGTATCGGATCGGTGAACGTGGCCCTGGTCACATTCCGCCCCGGGAGGCAACCCGGAGATCGGGGCAATTCCGTCACTGGAGTCACTGTCGTTGACACGTTCGGTGCACGAGTGGTGGGCTCGTGGTCTCTGTGATGCTTCCGTGACCTGACTGCGGAGGGCAGGGGATGTCGAGCGACCAGGAGGGGGCCGTGCCGTCACGGCGCAGGAGGGGGGCGGGCGCCCTCGCATTGGCCGTGCTCGCCGGCGCGCTCGGCACGGCGCCCGCCGCGGCGGCCCCGTCGCCCGCGTCCCCGTCCACGCCGTCGTCGCCGTCCACGCCGTCGTCGCGGGGGACGGCCGAGTCCGCCGAGGCCGAGGTGGCCGTCTGGCCCCGGCCGCAGTCCCTGCGGGTGACCGGCGGCGCGGTCCCGGTTCCGGACGAGGTCGTGCTGATCACCGGCGCGGACGCCGACCCGCACGCCGTGCGCGAGCTGCGCGCGCTGTTCGACGGGGCGGGGGTACGGGTCACCACGCCGGCCGCCGGCGAACGGACGCCCGCCGGGGCGCTGGTCGTCCGGGCGCGGACGGAACCGGGCCCCAGGGCCGATGCGCGCGGCCCCGGGGGCGATGCGCGGCACGCGCTCCCCTCCGGCGGCTACCTCCTGACCGTCGAGCGCGGCGCCGTCACCCTCACCGGCGCCGGCCCGGACGGGCTGTTCCACGCCGTGCAGACGCTGCGCCAGCTGCTGCGCGGCGACCGCACGATCCCGGCCGTCACCGTCCGGGACTGGCCCGGCACCGCCGTGCGCGGCATCGCCGAGGGCTTCTACGGCACCCCCTGGACGCACCGGGAGCGCCTGGAGCAGCTGGACTTCCTGGGCCGCACCAAGCAGAACCGCTATCTGTACGCCCCCGGCGACGACCTCTACCGGCAGGCCCGCTGGCGCGAGCCCTACCCGGCCGGGCAGCGGGCGCAGTTCCGTGAGCTGGCCGAGCGGGCCCGGCGCAACCACGTGGCGCTGGGCTGGGCGGTGGCCCCGGGGCAGGCGATGTGCTTCTCGTCGGACGAGGACGTACGGGCGCTGACGCGGAAACTGGACGCGATGCGGGCGCTGGGCTTCCGGTCGTTCCAGCTCCAGTTCCAGGACGTCAGCTACAGCGAGTGGCACTGCGAGGCGGACGCGGAGCGGTTCGGTTCGGGGCCCGGGGCGGCGGCGCGGGCGCAGGCCCGGGTGGCGAACGCGGTGGCCCGGCACCTGGACGAGCGGTACCCGGAGCCCGTCGACCTGACGGTGATGCCGACGGAGTACTACCAGGACGGCTCGACCGCCTACCGCCGGGCGCTGGCCGCGGCCCTGGACGACGCCGTGCAGGTGGCGTGGACCGGGGTGGGCGTGGTGCCGCGGACCATCACCGGACGGGAACTGGCCGAGGCACGGCGGGTGTTCGGGCACCGGCTGGTGACCGTGGACAACTACCCGGTCAACGACTACGCCCCCGGCCGCCTGTTCCTCGGCCCCTACCAGGGCCGCGAACCGGCCGTGGCCGCCGGGTCGGCCGCGCTGCTCGCCAACGCGATGGAGCAGCCGGAGGCCTCCCGCATTCCGCTGTTCACCGCGGCCGACTACGCCTGGAACCCGCGCGCCTACCGGCCCGAGGAGGCCTGGCGGGCCGCGATCGACGCCCTGGCCGGCGGGGACGAGCGGCGCGAGGAGGCCCTCGCGGCCCTCGCCGGCAACGACGCGTCGTCGGTGCTGGGGTCGCGGGAGTCGGCGTATCTGCGGCCGCTGATCGAGGCGTTCTGGCGGGAGCACGCCGCCGCGAAGGCCGGGGGTGCGGCTCAGCGGCGGCTCGGCGAGGAGTTCGACGTGCTGCGCGCGCTGCCCGAGCGGCTGGCGGACGGCGGGCTCGGCGCGGAGGTCGCGCCCTGGTCCCAGAAGCTGGCCGGGTACGGGGAGGCCGGCCGGACGGCACTGCGGATGCTGCGGGCGCAGCGCGCCGGGGACGCGGCGGCGGCCTGGGCGGCGTACCGGAGCCTCGGCGAGCAGCGCGAGCGGCTGCGATCGGCCCGGGTGACGGTCGGCAAGGGCGTGCTGGACCCGTTCCTGGGGCGGGCGCAGAAGGCCTACGCGGCGTGGGCGGGCCTGGACCGCGAGCCGGCGTCGAGCGCGGGGGAGGCGGGGGACTCCCGCACGGTCCGCTTCCCGCGCGGCCGGGACGTGTCCGCGGTGACGGTGCTCGCCGAACCGGGGACGCGCGGCGAGGTCGAGGTGCACGTCCCCGGCGGGGGCTGGCGCCGGGTCGGCTCGCTCGACGCGAGCGGGGCCACGGAGGTCGCGCCGCGGGAGGACGGGGGCGGGGTGGACGCCGTCCGGGTGACCGGCACGGACGCGGCCCGGCTGCGGCACGTGGTGCCGTGGTTCGCGGACTCGGCCGACGTGTCGGTGGACCTGGCGCGCGCGGAGACGGACGCGGAGATCGGCGGCACGGAGCGGCTGTCGGTGCGGCTCGGCTCGCAGCGGCCGGGCGATGTGCGGGGCACGCTCACCGCCGAGGCGCCCGAGGGCGTCGAGGTGCGGGTGCCGAAGGGTCCGCTGACGCTGCCGCGCGGGCAGCGGGTGGACGTGCCGGTCGAGGTGTCCGTGGCGCCGGGCACGCCGTCGCGGTCGTACGAGGTCCGGCTGTCGTTCGGCGGCACGACCCGCACGCTGACCGTCCGCGCCTTCCCGCGCACCGCCGGGACCGACCTGGCGCGCGGCGGTACGGCCTCGTCCTCGGGCGACGAGACGCCCGACTTCCCGGCGTCCGCCGCCAACGACGGCGACCCCGCGACGCGCTGGTCGTCCCCGGTGGACGACGGCGCCTGGTGGCAGGTGGAACTGGACCGGCCGGTACGGCTGGGGCGGGTCGCGCTGCACTGGCAGGACGCGCACCCGTCGGCGTACCGGATCCAGGTTTCCCCCGACGGCCGCCGCTGGCGCACGGCCGCCACCGTCCGCGACTCCCGCGGCGGCCGCGAGTCGGTCCGCATGGACGCCCGGGACGTACGGTACGTGCGCGTCCAGGGCGAGAAGCGGGCGACGCAGTACGGGTATTCACTGTGGTCGGTGGAGGCTTACGCGGTCGCGGAGTGAGCCTCGGCCCGGCTCCGGGCCGAGCGACCGCCGGTTTTCGCGGCCCTGCTATTCACTCAGTACATATACTGCGTACATAATGGGCCCATGAGCACCCGTCACATCCTGCTGGGGCTGCTCGCCTCGGGGCCGAGCCACGGCTATGACCTCAAGCGGCGCCACGACGAACGCTTTCCGCAGGCCCGGCCGCTGGCCTACGGGCAGGTCTACACGACCCTGCGACGCCTGGTCCGGGACGGCCTCGTGGAGGTGGCGGGCACGGAGGCGGAGGGCGGCCCGGAGCGGACGACGTACCGCGCGACCGACGAGGGCGCGCGGGAGCTGGCCCGCTGGGCCGCGGACGTGGTCCCGCCGGCCCCGTTCGTGACGAACGAGATCTTCGCCAAGGTCGTCGTCTCGATCCTGTCCGGCGGCGACCCGGCCGCCTACCTGACCGACCAGCGGGCCGCCCACATGAGGCGGATGCGCGAACTCACGGCCGTCAAGACGGCCCCGGGAGCCGACCTGGCGACCGTGCTCTCGGCGGACTACGCCCTCAACCACCTCGACGCCGACCTCCGTTGGATGACCACGACGGCGGCCCGGCTCCTCAACCTGACCGCGGAGGTCGACGCAGCGTGACGAACGGGGAGACGACGGGACCGCTGCTCGCGGCCCATGACCTGGTCAAGGCGCACCGGAGGAACCCCGCCCTGCGCGGTGCCTCCGTCGAACTGCGCGGCGGCGAGATCCTCGCCGTGACCGGTGCCAGCGGCAGCGGGAAGTCGACGCTGCTGCACTGTCTGGCCGGGATCGTCCGGCCGGACGACGGGGAGGTGAGGTACGCCGGGGAGCGGCTGGACACCCTGCCGGAGAAGCGGCTGAGCGAGCTGCGCCGCACCGAGTTCGGGGTGGTCTTCCAGTTCGGCCAGCTCATACCCGAGCTGACCGCGCTGGACAACGTGGCGCTGCCGCTGATGCTGGCGGGCGGCGCGCGGGCCGAGGCGCGGGAGCGGGCCGGGCAGTGGCTGGAGCGGTTCGGGGTGCGCGCGCAGGGTGAGCTGCGGCCGGGTGAGATGAGCGGCGGTCAGGCGCAGCGGGCGGCGCTGGCGCGGGCCCTGGTCACCGGCCCGAAGGTGGTCTTCGCGGACGAGCCGACGGGGGCGCTGGACTCGCTGGCGAGCGAGCAGGTGATGACCGCGCTGGCGCACACCGCCCGCGAGGCGGGCACCGCCGTGCTGCTGGTCACGCACGACGCCCAGGTGGCGGCGTACGCGGACCGCGAGGTGCGGCTGCACGACGGCGTCGTGGCCGCGTCGGAGGTACGGGCGTGAGCGCGGCGATGGGCTCGGACATGCGGCTGGCCTGGCAACTGGTGCGCGGCTCCGACCGGCGCGAGTGGTGGCGGATCGGGCTCACGGCGGTGGGCGCGGGGCTGGCGACGGGCTTCGCGCTGGCGGCGGCCACGCTGGCGTCGCTGCGGGGAGGCTGGGACGTCTCCGTCGGCCACGGTCTGCTGGACGAGCCAGGTACGCGCGCGGGCGTGATCGCCGGTCTGCTGATGCTGCTGGTCCCGGTCCTCGGCTTCCTCGGCCAGTGCGCCCGGATCGGCGCCGTGCACCGCGACCGGCGGCTGGCGGGGCTGCGGCTGGCCGGGGCGTCGCCGTGGCAGGTGCGGCGGATCACCGCCCTCGAGACGGGGCTCGCCTGCCTGGCCGGCTCGGCGGTCACGACCGTCTTCTCGGTGCTGCTGCTGTTGCGTCTGTGGAGCAGGCCGACCGCGCTGACCTGGGTGGGCGTCGGGCTGGTGGCCGTGGTGGTGCCGGTGCTGGGCGCCGCGGCGGGGGCCCTCGCGCTGCGCCGGGTCGTGGCCTCGCCGCTGGGCTGGGTGCGCAGGGTGCGGCCGGGCTCGGGCCGCGGGCCGGGGTTGCTGTTCCTGGGCGGGCTGGCGCTGACCGCGGTGGTGGCGGTGCTGGCGGTGGCCGGGACCTCGGCCGGTTCCGGCGGCCGGGAACACGGGCAGGGACCGCTGACCGTCTTCGGTCTCGTCCTGGCCGTCGGCGCGGGCGCGGTGTGGCTGGCCGGGACGGTGTCCCGGGTCACCGGTCGGACGCTGGCGGCGGGGGCCGGGCGGCCGGCGACGCTGATCGCGGCGGAGCGGCTGCGCGACGACCCGTGGGCGGCCTCGCGCACCCACGCGGCGGTGCTGCTGGTGACGGTGGCGGGGACGGCGTTCCTGGGCATCCGGCACGCGATGCTGGTCGAGCTGCGAGCCCAGAAGACGACCGACTTGGACTTCTACACCACGGGCCTGGACCTGACCGGCGCCGCCCTCCTCGTCGCCCTCGCCATCGCCCTGTCCGGTCTGGCGGTCGGCACGGCGGAGTCCCTGACCACCCGCCGCCGCGCGCTGGCCGCGCAGATCGCGGCCGGGGTCCCGCGGGCGGTCCTGAACCGTGCCCTGCTGCTGGAGACGGCGCTCCCCCTCGCCCCCGCCCTGCTCCTGGCGGGCGCGGGCGGCATGGCCGTCGGCACCTGGTACTCCGGACTCTCGGGCACCGCCGCCGTCCCGGCCACGGCCCTCCTGGTCCCCCCGTCCGTCTACGCGGCCTGCCTCCTGGCGACGGCCACGGCCCTCCCCCTCCTCCGACGCTCGGTGCGCCCCGGGGAGCTGCGGTACGCGTGACGGACCGGGCCCGTCGTCCGCCGAAGCGGCCGGCCGGCGCCCACCTCGGCCGGCACACATGAAATGATCACTGAGGCAGGCGTCCGATCCGGTTCGCCCGCCGCCATGCACGTCGACCGGCGACCGGGGGGACACCGTCGCCCAGGGGGGATTCCGCCATGCCATGGACCAGCCGTGCCCGCACGCCGCTCCGGCTCCGCCTCACCCCTCGGTCGCTGGACGTACCGCGCTGAGACGCCGCCCTCCCCGCCCCGCACGGCGACGGCCGGCCGTGCCTTGCCCTCTCATCCCGTTCAGGAGCCCTGACACACGTGCGTACGCTGCTTCCCGACCACCTGCTGAGTCGTCCCGTCGTCGCCGGTATCGCCCTCGCGGGCATGGTCGCCGGCGTCCTGGTGGGCCGAGGCGGCCTGGACACCGTGGTGGGCTGCGGAATCGCCGGTGACGACCTTCCGTCCCTCACGGCGAAGGACTGGGTGGACAACGCCGACCACGTCGTCGTCGCCACCCCTACGGCGGAACAGGACACCAACCGCCGCGACTTCGACGAGGGCGCCGTCCAGTACCAGACCGACCGCACCGTGAGTTTCCGTACGGACGACGTCCTGTGGTCCTCCGAGCGGCCCCGTCGTGCGCTGGGCGAGAGCTTCGAGATGGTGGCCGCCGGCTGGCGGGCGTACCGGGACAGCGGCACGCGCGTGAAGAGAACGACGGCCGCGGCGCCCCGGCTGGAGCCGGGCCACACCTATCTTCTCGCCCTCCGCTGGGAGGCCGAGAAGTGGATCGTCCTCGGCGAGGGCGCCGCCGTCCCCTTCGACGACGGCACGGTGGGGCGGGGAGAGTGGTGCGGGCGCGTCCTGAGCGAGGACGACTTCGCACAGGGTGAGCGGTTCTCCCGCCGGGACGACAGCAGCCTCGAGGAGACTGTCCTCGGCCAGGACGCCGCGGCCGTCACCCGCGAACTGGAACAGGCCGGTTGACCCTTCACCGCAGCCACGCGGTGAGGACGGCCGGTAAGACGGTGTACGCCGAGTGGGACGTCTCCGGCCGGAACCCGGCCCCGTCCCGGCGGGCAGGGGCCGGGCAGACAAAGGGCCCGGGCCGTCAGGCGGAGATGCCGTCGATCCGGGCCAGGGCGTCGTCCGCGCCGTACGGCTGCAAGTAGGGCAGCCAGCGCGGGTCCCTATGGCCGGTGCCGATGATGCGCCAGGCCAGGCCGGTGGGCGGAGCGGGTTTGTGGCGCAGGCGCCAGCCGATCTCGCCGAGGTGGCGGTCGGCCTTCACGTGGTTGCAGCGGCGGCAGGACGCCACCACGTTGTCCCAGACGTGCTTGCCCCCGCGGCTGCGCGGGATGACGTGGTCGACGCTGGTTGCGACGCCACCGCAGTACATGCACCGGCCCCCGTCCCGGGCGAACAGCGCCCGGCGGGTGAGAGGAACGGGCCCCCGGTAGGGAACCCGCACGAATCGCTTGAGCCGGACCACGCTGGGTGCGGGGACGGTGACGGTCGCGCTGTGCAGATAGGCGCCGGACTCCTCGAGGCATACGGCCTTGTTCTCGAGGACGAGGACGAGCGCGCGGCGGAGCGGTACGACGCCGAGCGGCTCGTACGACGCGTTGAGGACCAGGACATGCGGCACGGATGCCTCCTTGTACGCCGGCGGCGCGTGGCTCGCGCCGGGACGATCCGTAGTCAGTCTCCCCTCATGCCTGGTGGAAGCGCCACCATGTCCCGGTAACGGGCTGGGAGTGTTTTCGACCACATCCGATACATCCCCCGCGCCGTGACCTGTTCAAGCGCGGGTGAGCGCCGTCTCTTCCGCACACTTCGCGCCGATCCGCACACGGTGCCCCGTTAGTGTGGTGATTCCGCCCGTCCGGTGACCGTTCCGTGACCTTGGACCGGCGCCGGCCCTGGTCCGCGCGGCCGTCGACGCCGCCGGAGGGGCCGGGTCGCTGCATCTGGAGGTATGCACCGTGTCCCTGTCCGTCGCCGTCCTGTCGGCCGTCGGTCCGTCGCCCTCGCCGTCCCCCGAGGAGACGACGACACCGGCGGTGCCCTCGCTCCAGGACGCCCAGGAGCGCGCCACCAACGCCGCCGGCTGGGTCGAGCAGAACTGGTCCACGTGGCTCGCCATCGGCCTCCAGGTCCTGCTGATCGTGGTCGTCGCCGTCGTGCTGAGGGCCGTGGTGCGGCGCGCGATCACCAAGCTGATAGAGCGCATGAACCGCACCTCCCCGGCGGCCGGCGGCGGTGCGCTGGGCGGGCTGCTGGTCAACGCCGAGCGCCGCCGTCAGCGCTCGGCGGCCATCGGATCGGTCCTGCGCTCGGTCGCCAGTTTCCTGGTGCTCGGCACCGCGGCCCTGATGATCCTGGGCACCTTCCAGATCAACCTCGCCCCGCTGCTGGCGTCCGCCGGCGTCGCCGGCGTGGCCATCGGCTTCGGCGCCCGCAACCTCGTCACCGACTTCCTCTCCGGCGTCTTCATGATCCTCGAGGACCAGTACGGCGTCGGCGACTCGATCGACGCGGGCGTGGCCTCCGGCGAGGTTATCGAGGTCGGGCTGCGCGTGACCAAGCTGCGCGGCGACAACGGCGAGATCTGGTACGTGCGCAACGGCGAGATCAAGCGGATCGGCAACCTCTCCCAGGGCTGGTCCACGGCCGGCGTCGACGTGACCGTCCGGTCCGACGAGGACCTGGACAGGATCAAGGAGACCATCGGCGCGGTCGCCGAGCGGATGGGCAAGGAGGAGCCCTGGAACGAGATGCTGTGGGGGCCGATCGAGATGCTCGGCCTGGACAGCGTGTACCTCGACTCCATGGTGGTCCGCGTCTCCGCCAAGACCATGCCGGGCAAGTCCCTCACCGTCGAGCGCGAGCTGCGCTGGCGCATCAAGCGCGCCTTCGACGCCGCCGACATCCGCATCGTCGGCCGGCCCGACGCCCAGGGCGACGAGGGACCGGGCGCCGACCCGACGGCCGGGGTGGCGGCCCCGTCGGCCTACGCCAGCTCGGTGTCCCCGCAGTCGATCGCGGCGTCCCCGCTGCCCGGGCCGTCCGGTCCCACCAGCACCACCAAGTAGCCACTCCGGCCCACGCCCCACGCCCACGCCCCCGGGTGACGGCTCCGTCGCCGCGGGGGCGTCCCCTTGACGCCTCCTTCGTCACGGGCCTACCTTCTCCCGGGAGCGACAGGAAACTTTCCTGACAGATCAGGAACCACAGAGCACCGACCAACCCGCTGTACGTCCGCCGCCGCACGACGGAAGGCTGAGCGGCCGAGAGGCAGGTGTGACCCCGCATGGCAGGAACCGCCGGTACGCCGGGCACCCCCCGCGTCCTGCGCGCCATGAACGACCGCGCCGCCCTCGATCTCCTGCTGGCACACGGCCCCCTGTCCCGGACCCGCATCGGCAAGCTCACCGGCCTGTCCAAGCCCACCGCCTCCCAGCTCCTGGTCCGCCTGGAGGCGGCGGGACTGGTGCTGGCCGGCGGCACCACCGAGGGCCGCCCGGGGCCGGGCGCACAGCTCTACGAGGTCAACCCGGCCGCCGCGTACGCCGCCGGCCTCGACGTCACCCCGGACCGCATCCTCGCCGCGGTCGCCGACGTCACGGGCCGCACCGTCGGCCGGTACGAGCTGCCCACCCCCGGCAGACGCACCGGCACCCCCGTCGTCCGGCAGGTCACCGACGCCCTCGACGGTGCGGTGAAGGCGGCCGGGCTCACCCGGGGCGACGTGCACCGCGTGGTGATCGGCACACCCGGCGCCTTCGACCCCGGCACCGGCCGGCTGCGCTACGCCTCCCACCTGCCCGGCTGGCACTCCCCCACGCTCCTGGACGACCTCGCCGCCGCACTGCCGATGCCGGTGGAGTACGAGAACGACGTCAATCTCGCCGCCGTGGCCGAGCAGCGGCTCGGCGCCGCCCGCGGCCACGACGACTTCGTCCTGCTGTGGAACCAGGAGGGCCTGGGCGCCGCCCTCGTCCTCGGCGGCCGGCTGCACCGCGGCTTCACGGGCGGCGCCGGCGAGGTCGGCTTCCTGCCGGTGCCCGGCACCCCGCTGGTCCGCCAGGTCGGCCGCGCGGGCAGCGGCGGCTTCCAGGAGCTGGCCGGCGCGCAGGCCGTTCCGAGGCTGGCCCGCGAGCTGGGCGTGCCCGACCTGCCGTCCGGCCGGTACACCGAGGCCGCCGCCGAGCTGCTCACCCGGGCCGCCCGGCCCTCGGAGGGACCGGCCTCGGAGGGACCGGCCAGGGAGGGACCGGCCTCGGGACGACCGGCCTCGACGCGACCGGCCCCGGCAGGACCCGCCACGGAGGGACCGGCCCCGGAGCGACCGGCCCCGGCAGGGACCCGGTCCGCCGACGAGCCGTACCGCCGCATGCTCCAGGAGTACGCCACCCGGCTCGCCACCGGGCTCGCCTCCCTCGTCTCCGTCCTCGACCCCGAACTCGTCGTCCTCAGCGGCACGGCCCTCACCTCCGGCGGCGAGGCTCTGCGCGCCCTCGTCCAGGCCGAGCTGGAGGAGCTGGCCGCGCCCCGCCCCCGGCTGGTGCTCGGCGGCGTGACCGAGCACCCCGTGCTGCGCGGCGCCCTGGAGACCGCGCTCGCCACCACCCGCGACGAGGTCTTCGACACCTCGCGCTGACCGCCCCCGGCCGACCCGCCGACCCCGGTGGCCTCACCCCTCCCCGGCCCCCGTCCCTCGTCCCCCCTCCGCCCCGATGCCCCCGTCCATCCCCGACCGGCTCACCCACCGGCACCCATCCCGCCCCGGTCCCGTGTCCCGGGACCGTCTCGAGTGAAGGGCTGACGTACATGAAACTCACCGTGGTCGGCGGCGGTTCGACCTACACACCCGAACTCGTCGACGGCTTCGCCCGGCTGCGGGACACGCTGCCGGTGACCGAGCTGGTCCTCGTCGACCCGGCGGCGGACCGGCTGGAGCTGGTCGGCGGCCTGGCCCGGCGCATCTTCGCCAAGCAGGACCACGACGGCCGGATCACCACCACCACCGACCTGGACGCCGCCGTGGACGGCGCCGACGCGGTCCTGCTCCAGCTCCGCGTCGGCGGTCAGGCGGCCCGCGAGCAGGACGAGACCTGGCCGCTGGAGTGCGGCTGCGTCGGCCAGGAGACCACCGGCGCGGGCGGCCTCGCCAAGGCGCTGCGCACGGTCCCGGTGGTGCTGGACATCGCCGAGCGGGTGCGGCGCGCCAACCCGGACGCCTGGATCATCGACTTCACCAACCCGGTCGGCATCGTCACCCGCGCCCTGCTCCGGGCCGGCCACCGGGCGGTCGGCCTGTGCAACGTGGCGATCGGGCTGCAACGCCGGTTCGCCCGGCTGCTCGGCGTCGCGCCCGCCGACGTCCACCTGGACCACGTGGGCCTGAACCACCTCACCTGGGAGACCGGTGTCCGCCTGGGCGGGCCCGAGGGGGAGGACGTCCTGCCCCGGCTGCTGGCGGAGCACGGCGAGGCGATCGCCGGCCAACTGCGGCTGCCCCGCCCGCTCCTGGACCGCCTGGGCGTCGTGCCGTCCTACTACCTGCGCTACTACTACGCGCACGACGAGGTGGTGGAGGAGCTGCGCGCCCAGCCCTCCCGCGCGGCGGAGGTCGCGGCGATGGAGCGCGAGCTGCTGACGCTGTACGCCGACCCGAAGCTGGACGAGAAGCCGGCGCTGCTGGGCAAGCGGGGCGGCGCCTACTACTCGGAGGCCGCGGTGGACCTCGCGGCGGCGCTCCTCGGGGCCGCCGGCGCCGCCCCCTACCAGGTGGTGAACGCCTTCAACCGGGGCACACTGCCCTTCCTGCCGGACGACGCGGTGATCGAGGTGCAGGCGGTGGTGGACCGCAAGGGCGCGACCCCGCTGCCCGTGCCCCGGGTGGACCCGCTGTACGCGGGCCTGATGGCGAGCGTGACGGCGTACGAGGACCTGGCCCTGGACGCCGCCCTGCGCGGCGGGCGCGACCGTGTCTTCCGGGCGCTGCTCGCGCACCCGCTCGTCGGCCAGTACGCCCGCGCCGACCGCCTCACCGACCGGCTGATCGCGCACAACCGGGAGCACCTCGCGTGGGCGTGAGAGCGACGGTGCTCGCCGTCGACGCGGGCAACAGCAAGACCGACGTGGCGGTGGTGACGTCCGGCGGGGAGGTGCTCGCCACGGCACGGGGCGGTGGATTCCGCCCGCCGGCGGTGGGCGTGGAGTCGGCGATGGACTCCCTCGCCGAGGCGGTCGGGCGCGCCTTCGCCGAGGCGGGGGTCACCGCCGTCGACCACGTCTCGGCGTGTCTGGCCAACGCCGACCTGCCCGTGGAGGAGGAGGGCCTCGCCGCCGCGCTGCACGCGCGCGCGTGGGGCGGCAGCGTCGACGTCCGCAACGACACCTTCGCGGTCCTGCGGGCCGGCGTCAGCGAGCCTCGGGGGGTCGCGGTGGTCTGCGGCGCCGGCATCAACTGCGTCGGCATGCTCCCCGACGGCCGCACCGCACGCTTCCCGGCGCTGGGCCGCATCTCCGGGGACTGGGGCGGCGGCTGGGGGCTGGCCGAGGAGGCGCTGTGGCACGCCGCCCGCGCCGAGGACGGGCGCGGGGAGCCGACGGAACTGGCCCGCGCGCTCCCCGCCCACTTCGGGCTGGGCTCGGTGTACGCCCTCGTCGAGGCGCTGCACCTGGGCCGGATCGCGGGCGGGCGGCGGCACGAGCTGGCGCCCGTGCTGTTCGCGACGGCGGAGCGGGGCGACCCGGTCGCCGGCGCGCTCGTCGACCGGCAGGCCGACGAGGCGGTGGCCATGGCGTCGGTGGCGCTGGCCCGGCTGGGCCTGCTGGCGGAGGAGGTGCCGGTGCTGCTGGGGGGCAGTGTGCTGGCCGCGCGCCACCCCCGGCTGGACACCCGGATCCGGGAGCTGCTCGCGCTGCGCGCCCCGAAGGCGGTGCCCCGGGTGGTGACGGCCCCTCCCGTCCTCGGGGCCGTGCTGCTGGGGCTGGACCACCTGGGGGCGGCCGCACAGGCGCACGCGAAGGTCCGCGCGCGGTACGGCGCCTGACGCCCCGGAGGCGTGCGACGCCCGGGCCGGGAGGGAACCGAACCGATTCCGGCGGCGTATTCATGGACAGGGGGTGGTGCGGGGCCCGGGATCGGATCAAGATCGGGTGAAGGCCGATGCGGATGTCGGTGCCGCGGGCGATACTTGCGGCAGGGATGACCATGGGGGAGGTCAGCAGTGACACGACCGTCGAAGGGGACAGCGGCACCACCGACGCGGTCCGGCGCGCCCACCCTGTCCGCCGTGCCCCGCCAACCGGGCCCCGCGTCGCCGGGCGCCCCGCCCGACGGCCGGCTCCAGCCGCGCCGCACGGCGTTCGCCGAGGGCGTGGACCGCCTGCGGGCCGCGGCCACCACCGAGCCCGGCCGGCTGCGGGCCATCGGCGCCGTCCTCGCCGTCCTCGTCCTCGCCTTCGGCGCCGTCACCGCCTGGCAGACCACCGACCGCGCCTCCGCGGCCGACGACGTCCTCACCCGCAGCCAGCCCCTCACCTCCGACGCGGCCGACATCTACCGCTCGCTCGCCGACGCCAACACCGCGGCCTCCAGCGGCTTCCTGGCCGGCGGCCAGGAGACCAGGGCCTCCCGCGAGCGGTACGAGAAGGACATCCGCACCGCGGCGGCGGGACTGGTGAACGCCGCCGCCCACTCCGACCCCGACTCCCCGACGGGCACGGCCATCGCCAGGCTGAACCGCCTGCTGCCCGAGTACAAGGGCCTGGTGGAGCGCGCCCGCACCTACAACCGCCAGGGCTTCCCGGTCGGCGGCGCCTATCTGCGCTACGCCAACGAGAAGATGCAGAAGGAGATGCTCCCGGCGGCCGAGGAGCTCTACGCCACGGAGAACCGGCGGCTGAGCGCGGACTACGAGGACGCCACGCCCTACCCGTGGGCGGCCATCGCCCTCGGCGTCGCGGCGCTCGCCGCCCTGGCCTGGGCGCAGCACCGCACCTACCGGCGCACCAACCGCGTCCTCAACCCCGGCCTGGTCGCCGCCACCGCCGCCTCCACGGCCGTCCTGCTGTGGCTGGTGATCGGGCACGGCGTGGCCCGCGCGAACCTGCACGAGTCCCGCACCCACGGCGTCAGTTCGCTCAACGCGCTGCACGAGGCCCGCATCGCCTCCCTCAAGGCCCGCGGCAACGAGAACCTCACCCTGGTCTCCCGGGGCGCGGAGACCAGGAAGGTGGGCAAGAAGACGTACGACGCCTACGACTACGACTTCCAGCAGAACATGAAGGCCCTCGACGCCGGCCTGGACGCGGCCGGGCGGCTCGCCGACGACGAGGCCGGCAAGCGGCCGGTGGCCGAGGCCGCCGGCAACATGGCGGAGTGGAACAAGCGCCACGACGCCGCCCGTGAGCAGGACGAGTTCGGCAACTACCAGGAGGCGCTGGACCGGGTGATCGGCGGCGGCCCGGGCGTCCCCGCCACGGTCGAGTGCTTCGACAACGTCGACGCCAACCTCGCCGACGCACTCGCCCACGAGAAGCGGGAGTTCGAGCGGGCGGCCGGTGACGGCCGGGACGCGATGACCGGTCTGCCGGTGGGTGCCGCGGTCCTCGCCGTCCTGGGCGCGGCGGGCGCGGTGCTGGGCATCGGCCGCAGGCTGTCGGAGTACCGATGAGGCAGTACCGGTGAAGCAGTAGCGGTGAAGCAGGGCCGGTGAACGACTGCCGGTGAACGACTGCCGGTGAACGAGTATTGAGGGAAGCGACGGGAGAGATGAAGGGGACGGAAGGGGGCGCGATGAGCAGTGCACGACGTCTGCGGGCCGGCCTGAAGGGCTGGGGCGGCGTGGGCGCGATGGCGGTCGTCTGCGCCCTGGCCGTGGCCCTGGCGCTCCTGCTGCCGCTGACCCAGTCGCGCGGCGCCGGCGACGGGACGCCGCCGGGCGGCCACGGCGTGGCCCACGGCAGCCAGGCCCGCGCCGAGGAGGAGTGCACGGACCCGGAGAAGCAGACGCTGCCCCCGGACACCGCGGACGGCCCCACCATCGACGCCATCAAGCGCCGTCAGGGCGAGAAGCGCAAGCTGATCGTCGGCATCGACCAGAACAGCTACCGCTGGGGCTACCGCGACCCGAACAGCGGCGAGGGCGCCAAGCTGGAGGGCTTCGACATCGACCTGGCGCGCCGCATCGCCGAGGAGATCCTCGGCGACCGGGACGCGGTCCAGTTCAAGGCGATCCCCACCAACGAGCGCGAGGCCGCGGTGAACGACGGCCGGGTCGACATGGTGGTGCGCACCATGACCATCAGCTGCGACCGCATCGAGAACGTCGACTTCTCCGCCCCGTACTTCAGGACCGGGCAGCAGCTACTGGCCCCCAAGTCCTCCCCGATCACGGGCTACGACGAGACGCTGGCCGGCAAGAAGATCTGCACGGCGAAGGGCTCGACAGCCCTGAGCACGCTGCAGCAGGACCAGCGGGACGGTGAACTGGTCGCCTCCGCAGACCTGTCCACCACCGTCCCCAATCAGCTCGACTGCCTGGTCAGGCTCCAGCTCGGCGAGGTCGACGCGGTGGTCACCGACGGCGCGCTCGCCGCGAGCCAGGCGGCGCAGGACCCGACGGTCGAACTGAAAGGCGACGCGTTCACCACCGAGTACTACGGCGTGGCGATGAAGAAGGGCGCCGACGATCTGGTACGCCGGGTCAACCGGATCCTGGAGGACTACCGCGACGACACCGAGAACGGCTGGCAGGACTCGTACGACACGTGGCTGTCGGCCACGATGGGCGAGGACTCGGCGGAGTCGGAACCCCCCGCGCCCCGCTACGAACGCCGGAGCTGAACGGGCCGGCACCCGGGCGAACCGCACGGGACCGCACAGGCAGGCAAGAGCACACGTCCGACACAGCGAGAGGTGATCGATGGGCGGCGCGGGACCCACCGGGCCGGTGATGGACCGGGACGAGGTGGACCGTGCGCTGGCGCGGCTCGGTGCGGAGCACGAGGCGATCGAGACCTCACTGCTCGCCCTCCAGGACCACGCGGGCCGCAGACTCCTCGAGGGCGCCGAACTCACCGGCCTGACCGCCGAGCGCTGGACGGCCACGGAGGCGTCGATCACGCTGCTGTGGACCTGCTTCGACGCCTACTCCGGCGCGCTGCGCACCGCCCGGGAGATCCGCGCCCGGCGGCGCTGGTCCAGCCGGGAGGACCTGGCGGAGCTGACCGAGCTGCTGCGCGGCGAGTCGGTCACGGTGGCCGGCGGCGCCACCGCCACCGCCAACGCGCCCACACTGGCCGGCACTCCGGGCGGCCCCCGGCTCAGCGAGCGGTTCTCGCTAGGCACGCTGGTGGACCGGATGAACGAGCTGTACGCGACCTCCCTGGACGTGGTGGTCGCCGCCGACGCGGTGTGGTCGGCGCTGCCCGCCCGGATCGATTTACTCGCCGCCGAGCTCCAGCGCACCCGGCAGCTCGCCCACTCCGTCGGCGTCCGCCCCGGCGAGCACCCGGCCGGCGACGACCTGGAGCGGATCACCCGCACCCTGACGAGGCTGCGCGAGCAGGTCGTGTCGGACCCGCTGGCGTTCTGGGTGCCGGCCGAGGGCAGTGCGGCGCCCGGCGGCGGCCGGCCGGACACCACGGTGTACGACCGTCAGGCGCGCGCCCTGGAGGACGTGCGCCGGGAGATCGACGCGGTGTTGACGGTCCGTCAGGACGCGGAGCAGCGGATCGTGCGGCTGCGGGACGTGCTCTCGCGCGCCGACCGCACCCTGGCCGAGGCCCGCACCGCGCGCGGCGAGGTGCTGGCGAAGATCGCCGCGACGGAGGTGCCGGTCGTCAGCGGACCGCCGACCGTCTTGCAGGAGCAGCTGGCGACGGCCGCCGAGTACCGCAGACAGGCCCAGTGGCACCGGCTGTCGCCGCTGCTGGAGTCACTGGAGCAGAAGGCGGAGGACGAGCTGCTGCGCGCCCGCGAGTCGCTGACCGCGGTCACCGCGCCGCTCGCGGTCCGCGCCGAGCTGCGCGGCCGGCTGGACGCGTACAAGGCCAAGGTCGCCCGGCACGGGCTGGCGGAGGACCCCGAGCTGGCCGAGAAGTACGAGAGGGCCCGCCGCATGCTGTGGAGCGCGCCCTGCGACCTGCGCGTCGCCGAGCAGGCCGTGCTGCGCTACCAGCGGGCGGCGGCGGAGCTGCTCGGCAGCACCAGGCCCGGCGCCTGAGGGACGAGGGGGAGGCAACGCCATGAGTCAGGCACAGGGATCCTGCCACCGGCCGGACTGCGACGGCACGTACGAGGACATGGGCGGCGGCGCGGTCTACTGCGACACCTGCGGCACGGCGCCCGCCGGGACCGCCTCCGCTCCGGCCGGTCCGGCGTCCGCGGGGAGCGCCTCCGCTCCGGCCGGCCCGGCGTCCGCGGGGAGCGCCGCGGGTTCGCGGAGCAGCGGCGCACAGCACCCCCTGGGGGCCGGCCCGCGGACGGCCGCGCCGGCCCCGCCGGCTCCCGGCCGCTGCCAGCGCCCCGGCTGTGACGGCGGCTATGAGGACGTGGGCGGCGGCGAGCTGTACTGCGACACCTGCGGGCTGGCGCCGGTGGTGTCCGCCTCCGGCGTGGTCGGCTCGGCGCCGACCGGTGTCACCGGCGGCGGCCGGGGCTCGCGCGGCTCGCAGGGCAGCACCGGCTCCCGCGCCGGCAGCCGCAGTTCGCGCACGTCGTCGCAGTCGTCGAAGTCGCGCCGCTCGGTGTCGGGGCGCCTGTCGCGCTCGGTGTCGGGCAGGTCGACCGGCCGCTCGGTGTCGGTGCGCAGCTCGGGCTCGGGCGCCGGGTCCTCCTCGCGCGGCCGGCTCGGAGTGGGCCTG
The DNA here is from genome assembly GCF_055571015.1 of Streptomyces sp. NPDC031049. Lineage (NCBI taxonomy): Bacteria > Bacillati > Actinomycetota > Actinomycetes > Kitasatosporales > Streptomycetaceae > Streptomyces > Streptomyces sp. NPDC031049. Next base: position 389,864 of record NZ_JBVIGC010000002.1, on the reverse strand, counting down.
GTCCAGGTGCCGTCGATCCCCCGGCCCGACCCGCGCTCGATGGTGCTGGCCGACCCGGAGGTCCCGGAGCGCAAGCGGTTCTGCTCGCGGTCGGACTGCGGGGCGCCGGTCGGCCGGGCCCGCGGCGACCGGCCGGGGCGGACGGAGGGGTTCTGCACCAAGTGCGGGCACCCGTACTCGTTCGTGCCGAAGCTGCGGGCCGGGGACGTGGTGCACGGCCAGTACGAGGTCGTGGGCTGTCTGGCGCACGGCGGGCTCGGCTGGATCTACCTCGCCGTGGACCGGGCGGTCTCCGACCGGTGGGTGGTGCTCAAGGGCCTGCTGGACACCGGCGACCAGGACGCGATGGCCGCCGCGATCTCCGAGCGGCGCTTCCTCGCGGAGATCGAGCACGCCAACATCGTGCGGATCTACAACTTCGTCGAGCACCTCGACCAGCGCACCGGCTCCCTCGACGGCTACATCGTCATGGAGTACGTCGGCGGCAAGTCCCTGAAGGAGATCGCCAACGCCCGGCGCACCCCGGAGGGCCGGCGGGACCCGCTGCCGGTGGAACAGGCGTGCGCGTACGGCATAGAGGCGCTGGAGGCGCTCGGCCATCTGCACAGCCGCAACCTGCTGTACTGCGACTTCAAGGTCGACAACGCGATCCAGACCGAGGACCAGCTCAAGCTGATCGACATGGGCGCGGTGCGCCGCATGGACGACGACGAGTCGGCGATCTACGGCACGGTGGGCTACCAGGCGCCGGAGGTCGCCGACGTCGGCCCGTCGGTCGCCTCCGACCTGTACACGGTCGGCCGGACCCTCGCGGTGCTGACGTTCGACTTCCAGGGCTACACCAGCGTCTACGCCGACTCCCTGCCCGACCCGGACACCATCGAGGTGTTCCGGCGCTACGAGTCGTTCTACCGCCTGCTGGTGCGGGCCACCGACCCGGACCCGGACCGCAGGTTCGCCTCGGCGCAGGAGATGGCGGAGCAGCTGACGGGCGTGCTGCGGGAGGTGGTCTCGCTCCAGACGGGACGCGCCCGGCCCGCCCTGTCGACGCTGTTCGGCCCGGAATCGCGGGTCACGGACACGGAGTTGTTCCCGAAGCTGGACGGGGAGGTGTCGCGGCTGGGGGCGCGCAAGGTGCCGGTGCGCAGGCGTCCGGCCGCCCGGATCGCGCCCGCCGGACGCCCGGTCACCGCCCAGGCGGGGCCCGCGGCCGTGTCCGGCGGCGCCGGTACGGCAGGGGCGGCCCTGCCGGGCACGGCCGGCCCGGCGGGCCCCGCGCTGCCGGCCGGCGCCTTTGCACCGGCCGTCCCCGGAGGCGGGACGGCCACCTCGGCGCCCCACGCCGCCGTCCCCGCGGCGCCCCACGCGACCGTCCCCGCCACGGCCAACGTCACCGTCCCCGCGACGGCCAACGGCACGGCCCCCGCGGCCCCCGCCCCGGGCATCCCCGCGCCCCCGCCCGGCGCCACCGCCCTGGTCAAGCCGGTCGACGCCCCGCGCGCCTGTCTCGCCCTGCCGGTGCCCCGGGTCGATCCCGGCGACCCCAACGCCGGTTTCCTGGCGGGCCTCATGGCCTCCGCACCGGGTGAACTGCTCACGGCGCTGGCCGCCGCACCGGCCCCGTCGGTCGAGACCCGGCTCCGGCAGATCCGCGCCTGGCTGGAGCACGGCGACGCGTCGGCCGCGCTGAACGCCCTGGCGGAGCTGGAGGGCGAGCGGCCCGACGACTGGCGGGTGGTGTGGTACCGGGGCGTGGTCGCGCAGGTGACCGGCGACCACGAGAGTGCCGCCCTCGCCTTCGACGCGATCTACGACGCCTTCCCCGGTGAGATCGCGCCCAAGCTGGCGCTCGGGCTGTGCGCGGAGGTGCTGGGTCAACTGGACAACGCCGCCGAGTACTACCGGCTGGTGTGGTCCACCGACCCGAGCCATGTCAGCGCCGCGTTCGGCCTGGCCCGGGTCCAGCTGGCCGCCGGCGACCGGCGCGGCGCCGTCCGCACGCTGGAGTCGGTGCCGGAGTCGTCCATCCACTACACGGCCGCCCGCGTGGCTGCGGTGCGGGCGCGGCTGCGGCAGCGCACGGCCACCGGGTCGGACGTGCCCTTCCTCGAGGATCTGACGGCCGCCGCCGGGCAGGTCGAGACGCTGGACGCGTACGGTCTGGACCCGGCGCGCCGCGAGCAGTTGGCGGCCGAGGTCCTCGGCTGCGCCTTGGACTGGGTACTCTCCGGTGGCCAGGGTTCCGCTCCTCCCGCCGCCGGGGGGCGGACGCTGCTCGGCAGCGGCCTGGACGAACGGGGCCTCAGGTTCGGCCTGGAGCGTTCGTACCGCACGCTGGCCCGGCTGGCGCGGGGCGGCGAGGAGAGGATCGACCTGGTGGAACGAGCCAACCGTTACCGCCCCCGGACGTGGGTGTAGTTGATGTCGCAGATGCCCCAGTTGTCCGCCTGCCCGAGCTGCGAGGAACCCCTCGAGTCGGGTGACCGTTTCTGCGGAGCGTGCGGATACGACCTGTCCGCCGTTCCCGAACGACCTCAGGACGACCCGACGATCGCCCTGGACGGCCCGGTGCCCCGCCCCGGCCCGCCCGGCGGCGGACCGCCCGGCGGCGGACCCGGCGTCCCCCAGACGCCACCAGGCGGTGCGGCCTGGCCGGCGGCGCCCGCACCCGAGGGCCCGGGCCGGTCCGCGCCGGTGCACCTGCCGACGGACCTGCCCGGCACCGACTCGGGCGGCGGCCCGCTGCCGCAGCAGTCGCCCGCGCCGCCCACCCAGGAGCCCGCGCCCGGCGTGCGGTTGGACCGTCCGCGGGAGCCCGAGGAGTACCCGCTCCAGGCGCCCGACCCGCGTCTGGCCGCCGACCTGGCCGGGCCCCCGCCGGCCCAGCCCCCCGCCCCGGCGCCCGGCGAACCGGTCTGCGTGGCCTGCCGGGCCGGCCGGGTCGACGACGACGGCTACTGCGAGAACTGCGGCCACGCCCAGCCCCGCGAACGCGACCACCTGGAGCAGGAGTCCGGCCCGGTCGCCGCCGTCAGCGACCGCGGCCTGCGCCACCACCGCAACGAGGACGCGTTCGCCGTCGGCCACACCGCGCTGCCCGACGGCACGCCCGCGGCCGTGGCCGTCGTCTGCGACGGCGTCTCCTCGGCGACCCGCCCCGACGACGCGTCCCTGGCCGCGTCCCGGGCGGCGAGCGAGTCGCTGCTGGCCGCCCTGCCGCGCGGCACGCACCCGCAGCAGGCCATGCACGACGCGATCGTCGCCGCCTCGCACGCCGTCAACGCGCTGGCCGACGAGCCCGCCACGCCCCGCGAGCACGCCGCGCACCAGAACGCCCCGGCCTGCACCCTGGTCGGCGCCGTGGTGACCTCCGGGCTGCTGGTCGTCGGCTGGGTCGGCGACAGCCGGGTCTACTGGGTGCCGGTGGACCGCTCCGCGCCGGCCGCCCGGCTCACCGAGGACGACTCCTGGGCCGCGCAGATGGTCGCCGCCGGCCTGATGACCGAGGCCGAGGCCTACGCCGACGAGCGGGCCCACGCCATCACCGGCTGGCTCGGCGCGGACGCCTACGAACTCGAGCCGCACACCGCCGCGTTCAAACCGGACCGGCCCGGTGTGGTCGTGGTGTGCACCGACGGCCTGTGGAACTACGCCGAGGCGGCGGAGGAGATGGCCCGGGCCGTCCCGCCGGACGCCGCCGACCGGCCGCTGCACAGCGCCCGGGTGCTCGTCGGCCACGCCCTCGACGGCGGGGGCCACGACAACGTAACAGTGGCCGTCGTGCCGTTCCCGGTCACGCCGCAGGGGTAGGTATCGGCGTGAGGCCGGGGGCCGCGCACGCCTGCGCGGGCCGGACTCGCGGACCGCAGGGGGCGGTCCGCTCCAGCCGTCACCCCACCGTCGTGGGGGAGCCGAGGGGGATGCGATCGGGCATGGCCAATTTCTCGAAGTCGAACGTGCCGCAGTTCTCGGTGGACGTGTACCAGAACGAGTACCTGCCGGAGGGCGCCGGCGAGGTCAACGCGATCGTGACGGTCACCGCCACCGGCGGCGGCACGGTCGGCGGCGCGGTCACCGCGCCGCACCTGTACTCGCCCGGCCAGGGGCCGTCCGCGGCCGTCGCGGTCATGGTCGACTGCTCGGGGTCCATGGACTACCCGCCCAGCAAGATGCGCAACGCCCGCGACGCGACGGCCGCCGCCATCGGCACCCTGCGCGACGGCGTGCACTTCGCGGTGGTCGGCGGCACCCACGTGGCCAAGGAGGTCTACCCCGGCGGCGGCCGGCTCGCGGTCGCCGACCCCACCACCCGGGAGCAGGCCAAGCAGGCCCTGCGCAAGCTCACCGCCGGCGGCGGCACCGCCATCGGCACCTGGCTGCGCCTCGCCGACCGGCTGCTCGCCTCGGCGGACGTCGCCATCCGGCACGGCATCCTGCTCACCGACGGCCGCAACGAGCACGAGTCGCCCGAGGAGCTGAAGGCGGCCCTGGAGGCCTGCGCCGGACGGTTCACCTGCGACGCACGGGGCGTGGGCACCGACTGGGAGGTGAAAGAAGTCACAGGCATCGCCTCCGCCCTGCTCGGCACGGCCGACATCGTCGCGGACCCGGCGGGCCTGGCCGACGACTTCACCCGGATGATGGAGACGGCCATGGGCAAGGAGGTCGCGGACGTCGCGCTGCGGCTGTGGACCCCGGTCGGCACCACGGTGAAGTTCGTCAAACAGGTCGCGCCGACGGTCGAGGAGCTGACCGACCGCCGCACGGAGGCGGGTCCGCGGGCCGGGGACTACCCCACCGGCTCCTGGGGCGACGAGTCGCGCGACTACCACGTCTGTGTGGAGGTCCCGCCCGCCGCGATCGGCCAGGAGATGCTGGCCGCCCGGGTGTCGCTGGTCATCCCGCAGCCCGACGGCGGTGCCGAGAACCTGGGCGCCCAGGGTCTGGTCCGGGCGGTGTGGACGGACGACATGGTCGCCTCCACGTCCATCAACCCCCAGGTCGCCCACTACACCGGGCAGGCCGAACTGGCACAAGCCATCCAACAGGGGCTCGAACTTCGCAAAGCTGGCGATATCGATGGAGCAACGGCCAAACTGGGCCGCGCGGTTCAGCTCGCCGGGGCCTCCGGAAACGCGGATACCGCGAAACTGCTCGCGAAGGTGGTGGACGTGGTCGACGCCGCGGCAGGTACTGTGCGACTGAAGGCGAAGGTCGAGGACGCCGACGAGATGACTCTCGAGACCCGGTCGACCAAGACCGTTCGCGTCAAGAAGTAACGCAGGACATCACGCGAGAAGCTCCGCAAGAGGGGGAAGCACCGACATGCCGACCTGCCCGAACGGACACCAGTCGGGTTCCGACGACTGGTGCGAGGTCTGCGGTCACCGCATGGCCGGTGCCGTGCCGCCGCCTCCCCCGCCGCCGCCCCCGGCCGGCGGCTACGGCTTCCCGCCGCCCGGCGGTCCCGGCGGCGGCCCCGGCCCGGCGGGCCCCGGCGGGCCGGCCCGGCCCGGGGGCCCCGAGCCGGAGCTGTGCCCGCAGTGCCGTACGCCCCGCGAGGGCGGTGCGCCCTTCTGCGAGGAGTGCCGGTGGAACTTCCTGACCAACACCGCCACGTCGTACACCCCGGCCGCCCCGCGCCCGCCGGCGCCCGGCCCGGGGGCCCGCTTCCCGCAGCCGCCCGGCCCCGGACCGTCGTACGGCGGTGGTGACGGGTACGACTACCAGAGCTCGCGCCCGTCGCAGATGAACCGTCCCGCCGAGCCGATCCCGCCGGGCCCGCCGGGCTTCGGCGGCGACCCGTCCCGCCCGGTCCCGCCCCCGCCCGGCCCCGGCGGACACGGCGGTCCCGGCGGCCCCGGAGGTCCTGGGAGTCACAGCGGTCCCGGTGGACCCGGGGGCCACAGTGGTCCCGGTGGTCCTGGCGGCCCGGGTGGTCCTGGAGGTCCCCACGGCCCCGGCGGCCACGGTGACGGGCCGAACGGTCCCGGTGGTCCGGGAGGCGCCCCGCAGGGGTTCCAGCAGTCCGGCCCGCCGGCCCCGCCCGCCTTCCCGCAGGAGACCGGGCGACCGGGGCAGGGCGGTCCGTCCTTCGGAGAGGACGACTGGCTGCTCTCCCCGCCGTCGACCGGCCCCGGTGGCGGCCCGGGCGGCCCCGGCGGCCCCGGCGGCCCGAGCGGCCCGGGTGGCCCGGGTGGTCAGAACGGCGCCGGCCAGGGCGGTGGCTACGGCTACCCGCAGCCCGGCGCCACCCACGCCCCGCCCCCGCCGCCGCCCGGACCGGGCTTCCCGCCGCCGCAGCAGCACCAGGCGCCCCAGCAGCCCCAGCAGGTGACCTGGACGGCGACCATCGGCCCGGACCGCGAGTACTTCATGGCGATGATGCAGCGCTCCGGCCCGGAGGCCGCGGGCCTGAACCTGCCCGCGTACTCGCCCGAGCAGCAGCGCACGCTCACCGGCAACCAGATCACCATCGGCCGGCGCCGGCACTCCACCGGCGACACCCCGGACATCGACCTGTCGGTGCCGCCGGAGGACCCGGGCGTCTCGCACCAGCACGCGGTGCTGGTGCAGCAGCCCGACGGCGGCTGGGCGATCGTCGACCAGAACTCGACCAACGGCACCACGGTCAACGGCGCGGAGGAGCCCATCCAGCCCTTCGTCCCGGTCCCTTTGCAGGACGGCGACCGGGTGCACGTCGGCGCCTGGACGACGATCACGATCCGCCGGGGCTGACCCCGGCCGGCCCCCGGACCGGGGCGGTCACGGCGGCAGGTCCCCCCGGGGCCTGCCGCGGTCAGTCGTGGAGGGGCCACACGTACGGCCCCTCCGGCTCGTCCAGCCACGCCCAGGTCCCGCCGGCGCCGACGGTGAGGCCGTAGCGCTCGCGCCCCGGTGCGCGCTCGCGCTCCCACAGGGCGTAGGCCTCCTGCGGATCGAGGCTGCCGCGGGTCAGCGCGAGCAGGAACCGGAACAGGTCGTCCTCCCTCGCCCGGCGCGGCACCGCGGCCGCGTCCGGCACCTCCGTCCGGTGCTGCCCGGCGCCGCGCAGCGGCACGAAGTAGGCCGGCGTGTGCAGGAAACGTCCCTCGGCGTGTGCGGCGTCCCGGACGGTGAGCGCGAGCAGGCCGGTGGCGTACGGCGTGAGGACCCTGCCGCCCGGGCGGCACTGGGCGAGCCAGGCGCGCGGGACGGAGGGCAGCGCACAGGTGGCGATGATCCGGTCGTATGGGGCGCGTTCGGGTACGCCGCGCGCCCCGTCGCCGGTGACCACGGCCGGGTGGTGGCCGGCGGCGGCCAGGTGGCGGCGCGCGGACTCGGTGATCTCCGGGTCGAGGTCGACGGTGGTGACCAGGTCGTCGTCGCCCAGCCGGTGCGCGAGCAGGGCCGCGTTGTAGCCGGAGCCGGCGCCGATCTCCAGGACCCGGTCGCCGTCCCGCACCTCCAGCGCGGCCAGCATCATCGCCATCAGCGAGGGCTGGCTGCTGGAGGACAGCAGCTCCCCGTCGCGCAGCCGGGTGGCCAGCGGAGCGTCGGCGTAGGCGCCGCGCACCCAGCGCTCGCGTGCCGCGGGATCGGGGTGCTCGCCCCAGCGGCGTTCGTAGCCGCCGGCGACGCCGACGTAGTAGTACGGCACGAACAGGTGCCGCGGGACCGCCTCGAACGCCTCCCGCCACACCGGGTCGTCCGCCCAGGCGCCGCTCAGCTCGATCTCCCGCACCAGCGCGGCCCGCGCGGCGGCGGCGAGTCGGTCCAGCCGGTCGTCCGGCGCATGCCCGCCCATGCCCCCACAGTAGGGCCCCGGACCCGGCGAAGGGCCCCGAGCGGCGGAGGTCCTAAGCCTTGAGACCTATGCCGGCCCGTCTGAGACCATGGAGGACGTACTGCAATCCCGGGGGCCTCCCCCTGGGCCCCCGGCCGAACAGCCTCGGGGCGGACCGGCACGAGATTGGTGAGGCACACACGTGACGGAGATTCGGCGCGGCACGCTTCAGGAACAGACGTTCTACGAGCAGGTCGGCGGGGAGGAGACCTTCCGCCGGCTCGTCCACCGCTTCTACCAGGGTGTGGCCGAGGACCCGCTGCTGCGGCCCATGTACCCCGAGGAGGACCTGGGCCCGGCCGAGGAGCGGCTGCGGCTGTTCCTGATCCAGTACTGGGGCGGCCCGACGACCTACAGCGACAACCGCGGCCACCCGCGGCTGCGCATGCGCCACGCCCCCTTCACGGTCGACCGCGCGGCGCACGACGCCTGGCTGAAGCACATGCGGGTGGCCGTCGACGAGCTGGGCCTGTCCGAGGAGCACGAGCGCACGCTGTGGAACTACCTGACGTACGCGGCGGCGTCGATGGTCAACACCCCGGGCTGACGAGGCCCCGGCGCTCCGGGGCCACCGGCGCGCGTCGGCGCGTGACCGCCGCGCGGATTCCGGTCGCCCGTCGCCGGAATCCGGTCGCCCGTCGTCGGATTCCGGTCACGATCCGGTCAAGTCCCCCTCTCAAGCGCTTACCCCCCGTGCGGCTCCTCTGACAACATCGCCGGAAGTCTGTACGACAGCGGCGGGGGGCCGGGTTGACGGGGTTCGGGGGACCGGTGGGATTCGTGCTGCTGCGCGCCCGCGCGCACCGGCTGCTGCTCGCCGCCACCGTGCTCACCGTCCTGCTGACCACGGCCGTCCTGGCCACCCTGACCGCGTACACCGGCACCGTCGGCGACGCCGCCCTGCGGCACGCGCTGCGCGATCCCCGCAGCGCCGCCGACGCCGCGCTGGTCGTCAAGGCGGACGTGCCCGAGGACCGGCGCGAGGAGGCCGACGCGGCCGTACGGGAAGGCGCGGAGCGGGCCTTCGGCGGGCTGCCGGTGACCGTGCGGACGCTCGAGCGCTCGGGCCCGTACGCGCTCCCCGCCGAGTCGCGGCCCGGCACCGCCCGGCCGTCCGACGAGCCCGACCTGACGTTCTTCGCCGAGCTGGACGCCACGCAGGTGCGCCTCACCGAGGGGCGGATGCCGCGGAAGGCGACGGACGGCACGGCGGGCGCAGGGGACGTCGAGGTGGCCCTTCCGGCCGGTGCCGCCGAGCGGCTGGGCCTGCGCACCGGGGCCCGCCTCACCCTCGCCGACCGGCTCGACGGCCCGGCGGTACGGGTGACGGTCACCGGCCTGTACCGGCCCGCCGAGACCACGGCGGCGTACTGGCGGCTGGACGACCTCCGGGGCCGCGGCGTCAAGCACGGCGGCTTCACCACCTACGGGCCGCTGCTGGCCGCGCCGGGTGTGGTCACCGGCGGTGCGGTGAGCACCGGGGCCTCCGGATGGGTGGCCTCGGCGGACTACTCCTCGCTGACGGCCGGCCGGACGGCGGCACTGCGCGAGTCGGCCCGCGCGGGGACGGCCTGGCTGCGCGACCGGCCGGTGCTCGCCGGGGCGACCGCCGTGGACACCGGGCTGCCCGGGATTCTCGAACGCCTCGACCGGTCCCTGGCCGTCTCGCGCTCCACCGTGCTCGTCATCGCCGTGCAGCTGGCCCTGCTGGCGGGCTGCGCGCTGCTGCTGGTCGCCCGGCTGCTGAGCGCCGAACGCGCCGGCGAGCTGCGGCTGCTGCGGGCGCGCGGCGCCTCCCGGGCCCGGCTCGCGGGGCTGTCCGCGCTGGAGGCGCTGCTGCCGGCGGTGCCCGCCGTGGTCTGCGCGCCGCTGCTCGCCGGGCCGCTGACCCGCCTGCTGGCCGGGCAGGGGCCGCTGGAGCGGATCGGGCTGCGCTGGGAGGTCCCGGACGGCGGCGGCCCGGACGTGTGGCTGGCGGCGGCGGTCGCCGCGCTCGGCTGCACCGTCGCGGTGACGCTGCCGGCGCTGGCCTCCTCCTTCGCGGCCGGGCGCAGGTCCCGGCCGCTGCCCGCGCCGCTGCGCGCGGGAGCCGACGTCGGGCTGCTGGCGGTGGCGGGCGTCGCCTGCTGGCAGCTGGACCGGCAGACCGCCGGCACGGCCGGGGACGGCGGCCCGGACACCGGCCCCCTCGGCGTCGATCCGCTGCTCGTCGCGGCGCCCGCGCTGGCGCTGCTGGCGGGGACGGTGCTGGCGCTGCGGCTGCTGCCGCCGGTGGCCCGGCTGGCCGAGCGCCGGGCGGCCGGGGGACGCGGGCTGACCGCGGCGCTGGCCGGCTGGCAGCTGAGCCGCCGCCCGATGCGCGGGGCGGGCCCGGTGCTGCTGCTGGTGCTCGCCGTGGCGCTGGGCATGCTGGCGATCGGGCAGGGCGCCTCGTGGGAGCGCTCGCAGGACGACCAGGCCGACTTCCGCGCCGGGGCGCCGGTGCGCCTGCTCTCCGGCGGGGAGGCGGAGCTGGGCCGCACCGAGACGTACGCGGCCGTGCCGGGCGTCCGGGAGATCGCCCCCGCGGCCCGCGCCGAGCTGACGCTGTCCGGCGACCGGACGGCGACGGTCCTGGCACTGGACACCGCGCACGCGGAACGGACACTGCTGATGCGCCCCGACCTGGCGGACGGGCCGGTCCGCCCGCTGCTGCCCGGTCCGGGCCCCGGGGACACGGCGGGGGCCGGGGGCGGGGCGGCCGGAGACCCGCCGGGCGGGGACGCCACGAGCGACGCCGCCGCGGACGGGGACACGGAGGCCGGGGAGCCGGGCGGTCGCGCGGCGGGCGGGAACTCGCCGGGAGGTGGCACGACGCCCGGGAACTCGCCGGGCGGGGACGCGGCCGGCGGCGGTGCTGCGGCCGGCGTGAAGGTGCCCGAGGGCACGGCGCGGCTGGGGCTGACGGCGGCGCTGCGCAGCTCGCGGTCCGGCTCCGGCCTGACCGCGACGGTGACGATCACCGTCGAGGACCGCTACGGCACCCCCTACCGGCTGCCGGCCGGCGAACTGGCCGCCGACGGCCGCGCCCACACCCTGGGTGCCGAGGTGACGCCCGGCCCGCTGACCCTGACCGGCGTGGAGCTGGTCATGGTGCAGCCGCAGGACCGCGCCGAGCGGCACCGCCTCACCGTGACCGGGGTGACGGCCACGGCCGCCGACGGCACGGTACGGCCGCTGCCGCTGCCCGGGGCCTGGACGGCGGCCGGGGAGAGCGACGGCCAGGAGTCCGGGCCGGGCACGGACGACGCCCCGACGCCGCCGCGCATCCGGTCGTCGGCGCCGCCGTCGGTCGAGTACGGCACCGGGCACACCCCCGCCGACGCCTGGCTGCGGTCGACGCTGACGGTACGGCTGCGGGTCGCCCGGCCCGCGCCGCCCCCGGTCACGGCCGTCGCCACCGACCGTTTCCTGGCCTCGGCCGGGGCCCGCGTCGGGCAGCGGCTGGACGTGACGCTGGGCGGCGAGACTGTCCGGGTGCGGATCGCGCGCGCGGTGCGGGAGCTGCCGACCACGGCACCCGAGACGCCGTCGGCGAAGGACGGCGGGGCCCTGCTGGTCGATCTGCGGACGGTGAACCGGGTGTTGCAGGACCGGTACGGCACGGCGGTCACGCCCACCGAGTGGTGGCTGCGGCCGGCGCCGGGGAAGGCGGACGAGGTCGCGAAGGCGCTGCGTGCCTTCCCGGACGTCGGTCCGGCGCAGGTGGTGGCGCGCGGCGAACTCGCCGAGCGGCTGCGCGACGACCCGTTCGGCGCGGGACCGCAGGCGGCGTTCGCGGCGGCGGCCGGGGTGGCCGCGGCACTGGCCGCGGTCGGATTCGCGGTGAGCGCGGCCGGTTCGCTGCGCGAGCGGGGCGCGGAGTTCGCGGTGCTGCGCGCGCTGGGCGCCCCGCGGCGCCGGCTGGCCCGCGCGGTCGCCGTGGAACAGGGCGTGCTGATCGGGCTGGCCCTGCTGGTGGGCACGGTTCTGGGGGCGGTGCTGACCCGGGCGGTGGTTCCGCTGGTCGTCCTCACCCCGCAGGCCACCCGGCCGGTCCCCGACGTGCACGTCGCCCTGCCGCCGGGGCAGGTCGCCGTACTCCTGGCCGCCGTGGCCCTCGCCCCGCTGCTGGTGACGGCGGCCCTGTCGGCACGCCGCCCCGACCCGGCGACGACGCTCCGCGAACGGGGAGGCGAGCCGGCATGACCCTCGTGACCACCCTCCCGCGCACCGACGAGCCCCCGACGCCGTCCACCCGCCGGAGCCGCCCGCGGGCGTACGGCCGCGACCCGCACGCGGTCCGCCGCGCGCCCCGCTCGCTCCGCAACGCGCCGCAGGCGCTCCGCCACGACCCGCGTGCGGTCCGCCGCCAGCCGCACGCGGTCCGTCACGAGCCCCGCGCGCTCCGCCGCCGGCCGCACGCGCCCCACCACGAGCCCCGCACGCCCCACCACGAGCCCCGCGCGCTCCCGCACGCGCCGCACGCGGTCCGCCGCGAGCCCCGAGCGCTCCGCCGCGACCCGCACGCGGTCCGCCGCGCGCGGCCCGCGTGCCGTCTCAGGTGCGGCGGTGGGGGCGAGGCACCCGCTGCGTGCCGTGGCCGGGCGGGAGGTGACGGCCGGTGAAGCGGGCTGCCGTGCCCTGGGTGCGTACGCGGCTGCGGGCCGCCCCCGGCGCCGCGCTGGCGCTGGCGCTGCTGGTCGCGCTGACCGCGGCTCTGGCCGCCGCGTTCCCGCGCGCCCTGGACCGGTACGAGGACGCGGGACTGAGCCGGGCCGTCGCCGCGGCGCATCCCGACCGGACCAGCGTCCTGGTGACCGGCCCGGAACCCGACCTCGGGCTCGACGCGCACGAGCGCGAGGCCGAGCTGACCCCCGAGGCGCTCGGCGGCCACTACCGCGACATCGTCGGCGCCGTGCCGGACCCGCTGGTCCTCGACCGGTCGCGGTCCACGTACGGCGTGCGCACCTTCGAGGGCCTGGAGGCGGCGGAGCCCTGGCTGCCCCGGCCCGGCGGGCTGGCCACGCGGATGGTCCTCACCGCCCCGCACGGCCTCGGCGACCACGCCCGGCCGCGCACCGGCCGCCTGCCCCGGGTGACCGGCGCCCCGGTGACCGCCGGGACCAGGTCCGTGGAGGCCGCGGTCACCGCGCAGACGGCGAAGACCCTGCACATCGAGGTGGGTTCGGTCCTGCACGTCCCCGCCGTGAACGGCCCGCTCGCCGTCCGGATCACCGGCGTCGTCGAGCCCCGCGAGCCCGACGGCGCCTACTGGTCGACCGAGCCCGTGCTGCGCACCCCGTCCCTGATGCGCGTACCGGGCACGGAGGGCCCGGACGCCCCGACGTACTGGCTCGGCGCCCTGCTGCTCGCCCCCGAGGCGGCCCCGGTGCTGCTGGGCACCGCCGGAGGGGCCCAGCGCTACTGGCACCTGGTCCCGGACGGCGACGCGCTGCACGGCCGCGAACTGCGCCGGCTCGAGTCCGCCGTGGCCGCACTGGAGTCCGGACCCGGCCTGCAACGGATCCGCTCGGCCGTCAGCCCGTTCACCGACGTCGCCACCGGCCTCGACGAGGTGCTCGCCTCCTACGAACGGGTGCGCGCCGGCATCGGCCCGCTCGTCGCGGTGGCCGCGGCCGGCACCGGCACGGTCACCGCCGTCGTCCTGCTGATGGCGGGCGGCCTCGCCGCCGACCGCCGCCGAGCCGAACTGGCGCTGCTGCGCGCCCGCGGCGCGTCCCTGGCCGGGGTGGCCGCGCGGCTGCTGGCGGAGACGGCGGTCGTGGCCCTGCCCGCGGGCGCCCTCGGCCTGGCCGCCGCCGTGCTCGCCCTGCCCGGCGCGCGGCTCGCCCCGTCGGTGTGGGCCGCCGCCGCGGTCACCGCCCTGGCCTGTGCCGCGCTGCCCGCGCGGGCCGTCGTCACGCACCGGGCGGCGCGGGTGCACGGCGGCCGGCAGGACGTGGCGGCGGTACGGCCCTCCCGGCGCCGTACGGTCGCGGAGGCGACGCTGGTGGCCCTCGCCCTCGGCGCGGTCGAACTGCTGCGCAGACGCGGCGCGTCGGGCACCGGGGGCGGCCTGGTCTCGCTGGCGCCGGTGCTGGTGGGCGTGGTCGCGGCGCTGGTGCTGGTCCGCGTCTACCCGCTGCCGCTGCGCCGGCTGGCCCGGCCCGCGGGACGGCTGCGCGGTGCGGTGGCCCCGCTGTCGCTGGCCCGCGCCGGCCGTACGTCGGCGTCGGCGGTGCTGCCCCTGCTGGCGCTGCTGACCGCGCTCACCACGGCGGCCTTCGGCGGCTCGGTGCTGGCCGGCGTGGACGATGCCCGGGAGCGTGCGGCGCTGCTCGCCCTCGGCGCCGACGCCCGGGTGGAGACGGTGGGACCGCTGCCCTCCGGCCTGCCCGGCCGGCTGCGCGACACCCCCGGCGCCGAGGGACTGGCCGCGGTGAGCATCGCCCAGCAGGCCAAGCTCGACCACGACCGGCAGTCGGTACCGGTGGCCGGCGTGGACCCCGCCGCCTACGCCGCGCTGGCGGCCCGCACCGGTCTGGGGGCCTTCGACGCGAACGAGCTGAGGCGCTCCGGCAGGACGGCGCAGGAGCCGCTGCCGGCGCTGGCCTCCCCCGAGGTCGCCGAGCGGTACGGCACCGGTCCGTTCCCGGTGCGCTGGGACGACGGTACGACGGTCAGCGTGCGGATCGTGCTGCTCCGGGAGCGCACCCCGGCCGTGCCGGGTACCGAGTTCCTGGTCGTGGACCGCGCGGGGCTGTCGGCCGAGGCGGCCCGGCCGACCGCGCTGCTGCTGTCCGGCGCGGACCTGGACGGCGCTGCCCTGCGCCGGGCCGCGGGCGACGCGGCGCCGGTGCAGCTGCGGGCGGAGGAGCGGGCCCGGTACGTCGACTCCCCCCTCCAGTCCGGCGCCGAGCGCGTCTACGCGGCGGCGGTGGCGGCCGGCGCCGGTTACGCCGTCCTGGCCCTGCTGCTGTCCTTCCTGCGCGCCGCCCCGGAACGCGCCGCCCTCCTCGCCCGTCTGCGCACCATGGGCCTGACCCGCGCCCAGGGCCGCCGCCTGCTCGTCCTGGAGTCCCTCCCCCAGGCCTTCCTGGCCGCCGCGGGTGGTGCCCTGACCGGCTGGGCGACCGTCCGGCTGCTCTCCCCCGGCATCGACCTGACGGCCATCGCCCTGGCGGCGACGGTCTCCCCCGCCGGCGAGACGGCCCGGCTCCGGGCCGACCCGTGGTCCCTGGCGGTCCCGGCGGCCGCGGTGCTGCTGCTGGCGGTCGGCGTCGCGGGGGCCCAGGCGTGGTGGTCGGGCCGCCGGGGTTCGGTGGTGGAGCTACGGGCGGGAGACACCGGATGAACCACCCCGCCACCGCAGGCCCGGCCCGCCCCGGGACACCTCTCAGGAGATCCGGATGACCAGCGAACCCACCCTCACCGACCTCGCCGACCGCGCCACCGCCGCCCGCAACCGCCCCGCCTACGGCCACGACGCGCTGATCACCTGCGACCGGCTGGTCCGCATCTTCCGTGCGGACGGCGTCGAGGTGCAGGCCCTCCAGGGTCTGGACCTGCTGGTCCGCGAGGGCGAGCTGATGGCCCTGGTCGGCGCGTCCGGCAGCGGCAAGTCGACGCTGATGAACATCCTCGCCGGCCTGGACACCCCCACCGCCGGTGCGGCCCGCGTCGCCGGCCGCGACCTGCTGACGATGTCCGCCAAGGACCGCCTGGCCTACCGCCGCGAGGTCGTCGGCTTCGTCTGGCAGCAGACCGCCCGCAATCTGCTGCCGTACCTGACCGCCGCCCAGAACGTCGTCCTGCCCATGCGGCTCGCCGGCGGGCGCGGCCGGTCCGCGCGCCGCGCCCGGGCCGACCGGGCCCTGGAACTCCTGGAGCTGCTGGACGTCGCCGACTGCCGCGACCGGCGCCCGGCACAGCTGTCCGGCGGCCAGCAGCAGCGCGTGGCGATCGCCGTCGCCCTGGCCAACGAGCCTTCGGTGCTGCTCGCCGACGAACCCACCGGTGAACTCGACTCGCACACCGCGGAGCAGATCTTCGCCGCCTTCCGCACCGCCAACGAACGGCTCGGCACCACCATCGTGATCGTCACCCATGACCAGGCGGTGGCCGCCGAGGTCCGCCGCACGGTCGCCATCCGGGACGGCCGTACGTCGACGGAGGTGCTGCGGCACAGCGAGGTGGACGCCGCGACGGGCGACGAGACGGTGGTGGCCCGCGAGTACGCCATGCTGGACCGCGCGGGCCGGCTCCAGCTGCCCGCGGAGTACACCAGTGCCCTGGGCATGCGCGACCGCGTGGCACTGGAACTGGAACCGGACCACATCGCCGTCCGCCCGGACGACACCGACCGCACGTGACGACGGCAGCCGTCGGGGTGCCCTGACGCCCGGCGGTCAGTTGACGCTGATGCCCAGCGCGCTGCTCCCGGTCCGGCGCACCACGACCGACCCGTACGCCGTGCGCAGCCGCAGCCAGGCACCGGAGGAGAAGAGCACCGGCGCCCCCTCGGGCCCGGTCGGGCGCAGGAACCCCAGCGACTGGGCCGCGTGCACGGCCCGCACCGGCAGCCCGGTGCCGCCGACCGTGCGGGACCAGATGTCCCGGCCGATCCGGTCGAGTTCGGCCCTGGTCCGCGCCTCGGGCGCCAGTTCCCGCGTACGGCGCCGGAACTCGGCGACGCCCGCGGCCACCAGCGCGCGCAGCGCGTCCGGGGACGGCAGGCCGGGCTCCGGCCGCCAGCCGCCGCGCGGCGGGAGGACACCCGCCCACGGCGGACCGGTCACCGCCGCGGGCACGGCCGCCGTGGCGCCCGCCTCGTCCACCGACTCCAGCAGCTCACCGGCGGACACCGTCACGTCGAGGGTGACGTCGAGCCCGTTCTCGTAGGGCTTGGCCAGCCGTACCGCGCGGACGGCCAGCACCTCGAAGGAGGGCGGCCGGCCGAAGACGGCCAGCGCGGTCCCGGCGGCCTGGAGGCGGACCGCCGCCGACCGGTCGTAGTGGAGCAGCCGGGAGAGGAAGGCCGCGAGATCCGCCGCCTCCCCCTCGTCGGCGAGGTGGAGCACCGTCATGCGGCGACGGCCTCCTCCTCGTCCTCGCTGCCGCCGTCGTCGCCCGCCCCCGCGTCCTCCGGGGAATCCCGGTACTCCTCCAGGAACTCCCGCTCCTCGGCGGTGATCCGGCGGGGCCGCTGCGCCTCGAAGTCGAAGGGCACGATGACGGTCGAGGCCCGGACGTAGACCTGGTCGCCGTCCTTCACCTCGTAGGACAGGGTGAAGGAGGCGGCCCTGATCTCGGTGACCCACAGCTCGATGTCGACCGGGGTGTGCCGGTGGACGAGCTGCCGCTTGTAGTCGATCTCGTGGCGCGCCACCACCGACCCCTGCTGGAAGTCCTTGTCCGGGCGGAACAGGAAGTCAATACGGGCCTCCTCCAGGTAGCGGAGGAAGACCACGTTGTTGACGTGGCCGTACGCGTCCATGTCCGCCCAGCGCAGCGGGCAGCGGTAGAGATGCCGCAAGATCGATCAGCCCCGGGTCAGCTTCTTGTAGGTGGCGCGGTGCGGACGCGCGGCGTCCGGACCCAGCCGCTCGATCTTGTTCTTCTCGTACGACTCGAAGTTGCCCTCGAACCAGAACCACTTGGACTCGCCCTCGTAGGCGAGGATGTGCGTGGCGACGCGGTCCAGGAACCACCGGTCGTGGGAGACGACCACGGCGCACCCGGGGAACTCCAGCAGCGCGTTCTCCAGGCTGCTGAGGGTCTCGACGTCGAGGTCGTTGGTGGGCTCGTCGAGGAGCAGCAGGTTGCCGCCCTGCTTGAGGGTGAGCGCCAGGTTGAGCCGGTTGCGCTCACCGCCGGAGAGCACCCCGGCCGGCTTCTGCTGGTCCGGGCCCTTGAAGCCGAAGGCGGAGACGTACGCCCGGCTGGGCATCTCGACCTGTCCGACGTTGATGTAGTCCAGCTCGTCGGAGACGACGGCCCACAGCGTCTTCTTCGGGTCGATGTTCTCGCGGCTCTGGTCGACGTAGGAGATCTTGACGGTGTCGCCGACCTTGATGGTGCCGGAGTCCGGCTCCTCGAGCCCCTGGATCATCTTGAACAGGGTCGTCTTGCCCGCGCCGTTCGGCCCGATGACACCGACGATGCCGTTGCGCGGCAGCGTGAAGCTGAGGTCGTCGATGAGGACCTTCTCACCGAAGGCCTTGTGGAGGTTGCTGACCTCCACGACGACGTTGCCCAGGCGCGGGCCCGGCGGGATCTGGATCTCCTCGAAGTCCAGCTTCCGCATCTTCTCGGCCTCGGCGGCCATCTCCTCGTACCGGGCCAGACGCGCCTTGGACTTGGCCTGCCGCCCCTTGGCGTTGGAGCGGACCCACTCCAGCTCGTCCTTGAGCCGCTTGGCGCGCTTGGCGTCCTTCTGGCCCTCGACCTTCAGACGGGTCTGCTTGGTCTCCAGGTACTTGGAGTAGTTGCCCTCGTAGCCGTGCAGCCGGCCGCGGTCGACCTCGCAGATCCACCCGGCGACGTTGTCCAGGAAGTACCGGTCGTGGGTCACGGCCACGACGGTGCCCTCGTACTTGGCGAGGTGCTGCTCCAGCCAGTTCACCGACTCGGCGTCGAGGTGGTTGGTGGGCTCGTCGAGCAGCAGCAGGTCGGGCTGCTCCAGCAGCAGCTTGCAGAGCGCGACGCGGCGCTTCTCACCGCCGGAGAGGTTGCTCACGGGCCAGTCGCCGGGCGGGCAGCCGAGCGCGTCCATGGCCTGCTCGAGCTGGGCGTCGAGGTCCCATGCGTTGGCGTGGTCGAGCTGCTCCTGCAGCTTGCCCATCTCGTCCATGAGCTCGTCGGTGTAGTCGGTCGCCATCTGCTCGGCGATCTCGTTGAACCGGTCGAGCTTGCCCTTGATCTCGGCGACACCCTCCTGGACGTTCTCCAGGACGGTCTTCTCCTCGTTCAGCGGGGGCTCCTGCAACAGGATGCCCACGGTGTAACCGGGAGTGAGGAAGGCCTCACCGTTCGACGGCTGCTCCAGCCCCGCCATGATCTTGAGAACGGTCGACTTACCGGCACCGTTCGGGCCGACGACGCCGATCTTCGCCCCGGGGAGGAAGTTCAGGGTGACGTCGTCGAGGATCACCTTGTCGCCGTGCGCCTTGCGCGCCTTGCGCATGGTGTAAATGAACTCAGCCAAGAGAAACCGTCCGGCAGCTTGAATCTGGCAGTGGGCAGATACACCCCATCTTGCCGTACCGCCACCCCTGGGAGGAAACGCGTTCCCCGCGGGGGCTCTGACCTGCTGTTTCAGGGGCAGGTGCCGGCTTCCGGTCTCGTGGACGGCACGGTAGTGGGGCGGGTGCGGCGGCCGGCTCGTGGGTGGGGCCGGCCGCCGGCGGGGGGCGTTCTCCGGCGCCCCGGTCAGGCGTCCGGAGTCGTGTTCTTCCTGCGGACCACCAGCAGGGTCGCGCCGCCGAGGACCAGCAGGGTCAGGGCGATGCCGCCGATCAGCGGGGTCACGCCCGAGCTGCCGGTCTCGGCGAGGTTGGTGTCCGAAGCCGGGTCGCCCCCGGCCGCGGGGGTCGGCTCGCCCAGGGTCTGGGTCGCCTCGCCCGCCGTCGTCACTCCCTTCGTCCGGCAGTCGAGGACGCCGGTGAAGCGCTGCTCGAAGCCGCCCGGTCCGTGGATCGTGAAGTCGTAGGCGCGGTCCTCCTGGAGCGGCACCGGCACCGTGCGGGTCTCGCCGGCGGCGATGGTGTGCTCCGTGCCCATCAGCTCGAACGTGAACGGCTCGTCGCCCGTGTTGACCGCCGTGATGTCCACGCCCCCCTCGGCGCAGTTCTTCGCCACGGACAGTGCCGGTATCGGGCCGTTCTCCGCCCAGGTCGCGGACGCCGTCGCCGAGACCGTCGACTGGCTGGAGCCGGCGAGGATCTGGGTCTGGCTGCGGCTCTCGGAGGCGAAGGCCCGGCCGACGGGCACGGACGTGGAGGCCTGCACGGTCAGCGTCGCGGTGCCGGCCGGGGCGTCCTCGGGGACGTCGACGTAGATCTGGCTGCCGTCGGTGGCGGAGGTGACGGGCCTGCCGTCCTTGTCGACGATCCGCACGCCGCTCTTGGCGGCGTCCGCCGGGGGTGCCACCGTCACGCCGGCCGCATTGGTGTGCACCGTGATCGGGCCGAGCGGCTCTCCGGGGCGGCCGGAGACCGCGGGCGGGTCGAGGGTCAGCGACGCCTTTGGCTCGCCCAGGTGCCGGGCCTTCTTCTCCAGGTAGTCCGCGAGCCGCTCCGCCTGGGGGTCGACGGCCTCGACGTCCGCGTCGTCCGAGTAGCGCCAGATGGCCACCTGGGTGCCGGCCGCCGCGTCCTGCTCGGTGAGCCCGCCGCGCACGCCGGCCTTCTTGGCGAGCGCCGCGAGATCGTTGACCTGCGGGTAGGAGTTCTGGAGGATCCAGCGGATCCGGCCCGCGTCCTCGTTGACGCCCAGGGAGGTGCCGCTCCACGGGGTCTCGTGGTACTTGGCGTCCGTCTGCGTGGGGTTGTGGACGTCCACGCAGTACGTCTGGAGGGTGCCGCCGCCCTCGACGGACATCTCGAACAGGCCCGCCGACAGCTGCTGGTCGCCGGCGTCGCCGTGTATCACCGCGGCGCCGAACGTCTTCAGGCCGCCTATCGTCGCCGTCGCCCCGCCCCGGCCCGGCGCCGTGTCGTCCGCCGCGGCGCGGCCGGCGCCGGCCACCACGGCGGTGGCGGCGAGTGCCGACACCGCCGTAGCGGCGGCGACCCGCACCGCTCCTCGCCCGGTCGCGGAACGCACTGAGAACGAAGCAAGCACCAAATTCCCCTTCGAGCAGGACCCGTTGACGTGGGCGGCACGGTCCCACCAGCAGAATCAGCAGCCCCAGAAGGCCTGTTCGGCATCCTAAGGATCTCCGGCACCACCCTTCGCGGGGATGCCGTCCGATCACCGATCCGACTCGTAATCGTTATCGCCACGGCCGTCGTGAGCAGGGCTTATCGACAAATCCATGCGGGGACCGACCGGCATCGATGCGCCGATAAGCCGCGGTTCGGTCAGGGCGTGGAGGCACGGCCGGGTGGCGTCAGGTCACGGCCGCGGGCTCCGGCCGGGCCTCCGCCTCCCGGTCCTGCGCCGCTTCGGGGGCCGGGTTCTCCCATTCGGGTTCGGGCCGCGGCGGGGACGACGCGGACGACTGCGTCTCGGGCCGGTTCGCCCGCCGGAAGGCCGAGGTCCCCCGCGCGAGATCGTGGCCGATCGCCACGGCGTCGATGTCCGCCGACGTCCAGTTCTGCCCCTCGCGCACATCGCTGCGCACCTTCAGCCGGCCCTGCACGACGACCGGGTCGCCCACTCCCAGCGAGGACGCCGCGTTCGTGGCGAGCTGCCGGTTGGCCCACACCGTGAAGAAGTTGGTGTGGCCGTCCGTCCAGGCGTTCTTCTCCCGGTCCCAGTACCGCGCGGTCACCGCGAGCCGGAACCGCGCCGAGGGGCCGTTGACCAGTTCCCGGTACACCGGCTGGGTCGCCACGTTGCCCACCGCGCAGATCATCGTCTCGTTCATCGTCTTCCACCCCTTGTGCCCAAACGCCCGGCGGGCCCGTCCCGCGGGGCTGCGTCTGCCGCGCCGGCCGCTGCGATCGCGGTCGGCACACGGCCAGACTGCCGCCCCGGGAACGGGCCCGCCGGGCGCTGTGGACCGCCCTCGTGCCTGTGGAAAACCTCGTCACCCGGGTGAGTGACTCCCGATCGTCCCCGCCCGCCGCCGACAGGCGCCCGGGCGTCGGGCGAGCAGGCCTACCGCGCCCCCACCCCCGTGACCCTCCCGTACTGCTCCCGCACCTCCCGGTACCGCAGCAGCTCCGCCGCCACCGGGTCCAG
Source organism: Streptomyces sp. NPDC031049 (assembly GCF_055571015.1). Lineage (NCBI taxonomy): Bacteria > Bacillati > Actinomycetota > Actinomycetes > Kitasatosporales > Streptomycetaceae > Streptomyces > Streptomyces sp. NPDC031049. The sequence continues at coordinate 368,110 of NZ_JBVIGC010000002.1, read as the reverse complement.
CACCCTGGCCCGGCCGCAGCCCGCCGCCGCCTCCCGCAATCGGCGTTCCGCCTCCAGCCCGTACCGCCGGGCCGGGCCGCGGGCCGCCATCCGGCAGCTCCACTCGATGACGGGCCCGCCGACGATGCCGCACACCATGAGCAGCACCGGCACGCCCAGGTTCGGCGACATCACCCCGATGATCTGGCCCAGCAGCCACAGGCCGCCCACCACCTGAAGCAGCGTCATCGAGGCCTGCGCCAGCACCGCCATCGGCCACCACCCCGGCCGCGGCGGGCGCCCCGGCGGCAGCCCGGCGCGCGAGGCCAGCTCGTCGAGCGCCTCGGGCAGCCCCTGGGAGCCGCGGACGGCGGCCTCGCGCACCGCCTGCGCCCACGGCGCCGGCAGCCCGGCCGAGGCGCGGTCGGCGACCGTGCGCACCGCCTGCTCGACGCGCTGGCGGGCCGTCGCCTCCTCGTCGGCCTGGGCGCGCAGCGGGAGCCGCCCGGTGGGGGGTTCACGCCGGTCGTGGTACCAGCGCCACAGCCGCAGCCAGGGTGTGCCGCACGCGCGGTTGGCGTTGCGCAGCCAGGCGCGCTCGGCCGCGTCACCCGCCGCCGTGGCGCCGACGGCGTCCGCGAGCCGCGCCGCGAACTCCTCCCGCGCCTCCTCGCTGAGCCCGGTCCGCCGCCCGGTGACGTAGACGGGCCGCAGCCGCCACGCGGCGGCGTCCACGTCGGCGGAGATGCGCCGCGCGGGCGCGGTGCGCTCCGCGACGAACTGGCCGAGCAGCTCCTTCAGTTCGGCGACGCCGTCACCGGTGAGCGCGGACAGCGACAGCACGGTGGCGCCCGGCTCGCCGTACTCCCCGAGGGCGATCCCGTCCTCGTCGAGCAGCCGCCGCAGGTCGTCGAGGACCTGCTCGGCGGCCTCCCCGGGCAGCCGGTCGATCTGGTTGAGCACGACGAAGGTGACCTCGGCGTGCCCGGCCATGGGCCGCAGATACCGCTCGTGGAGTACGGCATCGGCGTACTTCTCCGGGTCGACGACCCAGATGACGGCGTCGACGAGCGCCAGGATGCGGTCCACCTGCTCGCGGTGCTGTACGGCCGCCGAGTCGTGGTCGGGCAGGTCGACCAGGACCAGTCCGCGCAGCTCTCCGTCGGCGTCCTGGTGCTGCACGGGGCGGCGCCGCAGCCGGCCGGGGATGCCGAGCCGGTCCAGCAGCGCGGCGGCGCCGTCGCTCCAGCTGCACGCGATGGGTGCCGCGGTGGTCGGCCGGCGCACCCCCGTCTCCGAGATGGTCACTCCGGCGAGTGCGTTGAACAGCTGGGACTTGCCGCTGCCGGTGGCGCCCGCGATGGCGACGACGGTGTGCTGTCCGGAGAGCCTGCGCCGCGCGGCGGCCTCGTCGAGCACCCGGCCGGCCTCGGCCAGCGTCCTGCTGTCGAGCCGGGTGCGGGAGAGGCCGACGAGTTCCCGCAGGGCGTCCAGGCGCGCCCTGAGCGGCCCGTCGTACGCCAGGGGCATCACGTTGGCCGCGCCGTGCGGCCTGGCGCGCTCGGCGGGCACGTACCGCTCGACGGGGGTGTACTGCTCGGCCCCTCCGGTCTCGTTCATCCGGCGCGCGATGAGACCGTCGTCCCAGGCGCCCTCCTCGTCCCCGGGGAAGGAGTCCCCGGCGGGCCCCCTGGACGCGTCCCGTGCGGAGTCCCCCCGCGCGCGGGCGTCGTGTTCCCGTTCGGCGTAACGATCCCGCTCGTCCATGCGTCCGCGCCCGTCCCCGCGTCCCCGCCCGCCCTCGCGCTCCCGACCCCCGCGGACCCGTTCCCGTTCCCGTTCCCGTTCCCGTCCCCGGTCCCGCCCCCAGTCCCGCTCCGGTTCCCGGTCCCGGTCCGCCTCTCGGCCCCGGACACTGCCCCGCTCCATATCGCCTTCCCGTTCCCGGTCCCGGTCGCGCTCCCGGTCCCGTCCCCGTTCCCGGTCGCGGCCACGGTCCAGCAGCCGCCAGCGCTCGCGCGGCCGCCGGCTGCGTCCCGCGCCCTCCCCGGCCCCGCCCTCGGTCTCGGTCTCGGTCTCGGCCTCGGCCGCGGTCCCGTCCTCGCTCCGGTCCCGCTCCGGCCGCTCGACGGCGGGGGAGGCCCGCCGGGCCCGGTCCTCGTCGGGGCGCCCGTCCCCGGAGTCCTGGCCCCGGGCGTCCGCCTCTCCCGTGTGGTCGGTGTGCTCGGTGGGGTCCTGGTCAGTGACGGCGGTCACCGGTCACCTCTCCTTCTGCAGTACGGACAGGGCGGCGATGAGTTCGGCCTGTGGCTCGGGATGGACGTCCAGGGCGTCGAGCGGGGCGAGCCGGCGCTCGCGTTCGATGTGCAGGATCCGGTCCACGTGCTCGGTGAGCAGCCGCCCGCCCCGGTCCCGCAGCCGCAGCGCGCCGTGGGCGCCGAGCCGCTCGGCGAGCCGCTCCCCGGCGGCCCGGCCCCGGCGCCCGCCCAGCAGCGCGGTGGCGACCAGCGCGGCGACCACCTCCGGGTCCGGCGCGAGGTTCCTCTCCAGCTCGCGCACCTCGTCCTCGGCGTACTCCTCCAGCTCCCGCCGCCACCGCCGTACGGCCATCCCGATGCGGTGCTCGGCGTTCTCCGGCAGCCCGTCGCGGTCCGTCAGCCCCGGGGCGCCCGCGGCCGGCTCGCGGCGCCAGGCGTCGTGGACGCGTTCGTCGGCGGCGGTGACGGCGCACAACAGCAGCGCGCTGAGGCTCTCCACCAGCGAGTCGAGGAGTTCCCCGGCGGTGCAGTCCAGCGGGAACGCCCGCCACCGCTTCAGGGCGTCCCCGGCCAGCACCGCCCCCGCCTGAAGCCTCCCGCGCACGCGCGCGTACTCGCTGTCGTACGCGCCGTCCACGGCGGCGGTGAGCCGCAGCGCGGCGGCGTACTGCGCGGCGGTGGCGCTGGCCAGTTCGGGCAGCCGGGCCTTGAGGGAGTTCAGGACGCCGTGGGCCGTGCGGGCCATGGCGTGTTCGCGGGCGGCGGGGTCCTGCGCCCGGTGCACGAGCCAGGTGCGCAGCGGGGCCACGGCGGTGGCCGGCAGCAGTCCGCCGCCCCAGGCCGACTCGGGCAGCTCCGGCACCGTGAACCGGGGTACGTCGCCCAGTCCCGCCTTGGTGAGCAGGGCGCCGTACTGCCGGGAGACCTCGGAGACGACCTGGTGGGGTACCCGGTCGAGGACGGTGATGAGGGTGGCGTCGTACTCCTTGGCGGTGCGCAGCAGATGCCAGGGCACGGCGTCGGCGTACCGGGCGGCCGTGGTGACCATCACCCAGATGTCGGCGGCGCAGATCAGCTCGGCGGCCAGGACCCGGTTCTCGGCGACCAGGGAGTCGATGTCGGGCGCGTCGAGCAGGGCCAGGCCGGGCGGCAGGGTGTCGGCGGTCTCGATGCGCAGCACGCGCGTGGGGTTCTGGCCGGGGAGCAGCAGGTCGTCCGCGGGGTCCTGGTGCGGCACCCACACGCGCGTGAGATCGGGCAGCACGCGCATGCCGCTGAACCAGTGATGATCCTCCGGATGGCAGACCAGGACCGGTGTGCGTGTGGTCGGCCTGAGCACGCCCGCCTCGCTGACCCGGCGCCCGACGAGCGAGTTCACCAGGGTGGACTTGCCGGCGCCGGTGGAGCCGCCGATGACGGCCAGAAGCGGCGCTTCGGGTTCTCTCAGCCGGGGCACCAAGTAGTCGTCGAGCTGCGCGAGCAGTTCGTCGCGGTTGGCACGCGCGCGTGGGGCCCCCGCCAGGGGCAGCGGGAAGCGTGCGGCCGCGACACGGTCGCGCAGCGCGGAGAGTGCGTCGAGCAGCTGAGGCCGTACGTCCAAGGTCACCACATGCGAAGAATGCCCAATTTCAGGGGAATTCTGAAGCATATGTGCATGTCTGCGCGCCGATCGGACACAAGGGGCACAAGGGATGAGTGGGGTGGGATCACAGCCCAGGCATAACGAGTGCACAACACCCGATGCGCCAGGCGCCAAAAGCGATGCACGATTCGTACCTGCCTGCGATTATCAGTACCGCTTCACCGAACCTCCACATCGAGCCACGGAGGCGAGGCAACTGGGACAAGGAGCCGGGAGCCCTATCCTTGTCCCCGGCAAACGTCAGGGAACGGCCCACACCCGGGCACCACGACAGAGGCCACCACACCAGGCCCCCGTAGCTCAGTGGATAGAGCAGGCGCCTTCTAAGCGCTTGGCCGCAGGTTCGAGTCCTGCCGGGGGCGCAAGTCTCCGCCCTCCCCCTTGGGAGGGCTGTCGGCTGGTCAGAGCCGGCGCCGGCCGACACGGCGAAGCTCCCGCCGCCCTCGTGGCGATCAAGAGTGAATGGCGGAATGCCGCCCCCGCGGGCCTGTGCTCCACCGGAGCCCCCGCGGCCCGGCTGCCCGGCCAGACCGCCCGGCCGGGATGCCGGGGTGCACGGCCGGGCAGCCGGCCCGTCCGGTCACGCCGTCCTGATGTACTCCAGGAGGCGGAACTTCGGCGCACTGCTGTTGCCGGCGAACTCCACGACGCCGACCTCGGTGCGCGTCAGCCCGGCCTCCTGCTCGAGTTCGGCCAGCCCGTCCCAGTCGCCGTGGTCGTTGAAGCCGAGGAAGAGGCGCCCGCCGTCGGCCAGGTACCGGGGGCCGTCCAGGAGGAAGGAGCGGTGCGAGACGTACCCGGGGTCCAGGATGGCTCGCGCCATGTAGTGGGTGTTGGCGAAGTCGTCCGGCGCCCGCAGCGCGTTGGAGTTCCAGTAGATGACGTCGAAGCGGTCCTCGGGGTCGAGCGCGGCGAACATGTCGCTGCGCAGGGCGCGGACACGGTCGGCCACCCCGTGCCGGGCGGCGTTCAGCAGGGTGTTGTCCACCGCTTCCTGAGTGATGTCCAGGGCGGTGACCCGCGCCACCCCCTTGAGGGCCGCGATCACGGAGGTGATGCCGCTGCCGCTGCCGACCTCCAGGAGCGAACCGCCCTGCGGGTAGGGCAGCAGCTCGGTGAAGCCGGCGGTGTCGGGTGAGATGTAGGGCGGCCACACGCCCGGCAGCAGGGTCCAGGCGCGGTCCAGGAGGTCGAAGTCGAGGGGTTCGGTCTGCCGGGCGTTGGCGTGGAACTCCGGTGGGAGTTCGGCGGGCAGCTCCGACACCGGAGTCCTGCCCGTGTCCGTGCCCGCAGCGTCGGCGGTGGTCATGCTGGTCGGCTCCTTGCCGTTCGGGGGTCGAATGGGCGGGCGCACCGAAGGCCGGGAGGCCCGGTGGTCGGGAGGGCCGATGGCCGGGAGGCCCGGAAGGGTCACTTCTCCAGCTGGGCGGCGAGCCACTGGGTGTTGCTCTCGTACACCTCGCGCACCGACTCCGGGCGGTCGATGCCCGGCCGGTCGGGGTGGTTTCCCCAGCCGGCCCGGTTCGACCAGTACTGGGTATAGCGGTAGGACCGCCGGCAGGAGTTGAGCAGTTCGGTGTCCAGGGACATGCGGTCTCCCACGTGCTCGGGGGCCAGGAGGTCCTTGAGGTACACCGCCCGGAACTCCGCGATGCGCCAGTCGTCCTGCCGCTTCTCGACCCGGAAACACATCCGTTCCCAGACGAAGATGGTCCCTTCCTGGTTGTCGATCTCGACCGGCATGACGATCTGCGCCGGCAATTCGGCGAACGCGCGGCGGCCGTTCAGCTGGACCTGAATGGGCCCCAGCTGGTGCAACCCCTGACCGCGGGAGGTCGCTGCCAGTTTCTGCGTGTTGGCGATGAAAGTGTCGCCGCTGCACGAGGCCCATCCGACAGCGATGCGGGTGTCCGGGTAATAGCTCGCCGCCATTTCGTCCCACTGCCCGGTGTCACGCGCCCAGCGTTCGCGAATCACGCACTCGCGGACGGCCTCGGCGGCAAGCAGCTCTGCCGTGTCGTTCCGCTCTTTAGCGCCCACTGTTCCGCTCCTTGCGATTCATTTGAGGGATGCCCTGCCGATCCTCGCCAGGCGTACGACGGCGTCAGTTGAGGTACATGTCCACTTCCTCGCCCTGGAAGGTCTCGACGGCCTTCGGTGCGCGCTCGACCTCGATTCCCAGATGCGTCCGGTAGGCGGCCACCAGCGCCTCGTCGGTGGTCAGTTCCTCGGTGTGGCGCCGGCCGTTCTCCGTCACCGTGAGAGTGGATTCCTTGATGCTCACGCGTCCCTGGGGGGTCACCCGGGCGGCGAACACGTACTGGAGGAAGGGCGAGTCGGGAGCCGTGCGGTACCACCACAGGGTGGGCAGGAAGGCGTCCAGTCCGGTCGCGCGGTCGTCGATCCGGTACTGCGGCTTCCCCTTGAGGAAGACGTCCGTCTCGCCGTTTCCGACGGGCTTCAGTTCGTACGTGCCGTGCGCGTCGGGCTGTTCGCCGCGGGTGCGGAAGCGCAGGGGCCCACGGGGGCATTTTCCGAACCCGACGTCGACCAGCAGGGGTTCGCCGTCCAGCGTCACCCGCAGCGCCAGGTGGCACATGGGCGGGCCGAGCTTTTCCCCGCTGTAGGTCCGGGCCGGCAGGATCTCCACCTGGTAGCCGAGCGCCTGGAGCAGAAACCCGAATGCCGGGTTGAGCTCGTAGCAACCGCCACCGCGCCCCCGGTGCACGATCTTGTCCACGACGCTCTCGTCCAGCTTGATCGGCGTCCCGTCGTGGTAGTCCAGATTCTCGAACGGGACCGAGAGGACATGGCGTTCGTGCAAATGCCGCAGCGCGTCGAGATCGGCGGTCTTCGGCCGCTCCGCACCGATGCGCTTCAAGTACAGATCGACAGTGGCGTCGCTTAACACTGTGGCCCCCTGTGGGATGGAGAATGGGCAGGCCCGTCCTGCTGCCATCTCTGCGTCGGTGGCCGAAACTCAAGCGCGCAACCGAGTCGAGGGACAAGAACCGGTCCCGAGATGTGTCAGGTCACGGACCGGCCGAAGGGACGGGCAACAGCGCGCGAGGGCCGGGGCCGGCTGCCGAAGTTGACATATTGCCCCGCACGACGTTGCCGCCGGCGCCGCCTCCCCCCACTCTGGCCAGGCACGTTGCCGGTGGCCCGCCGCCGGCTCGCCCGGCCTCCCGCCGCAGAGCCGCAGCACCCCGCGCCGCAGCACCCCAGCGCCGCAGAGCCACACGGCACCGCCTGTCCGAACCGCACGCACAGGGAGCATCCAGGCATGACGAATCTCGCGATCGTGTACTACTCCGCCACCGGACACGTCCATCAGATGGCCCACGCCGCGGCGCAGGCCGCCGAGAAGGCCGGTGCCCAGGTGCGGCTGCGCAAGATCGGCGAAGTGGTGCCCGGGCAGGATGTCGCCGACCGGCTCTGGATCAACCGTGCCGCGTGGACCGAGCACGTCGACGCCACCGCGGAGATCCCCCAGGCCGAGCTCGCCGACCTGGAGTGGGCCGACGCCATCATGATCGGGACCCCGGTCCGCTACGGCCTGCCGGCCCCCAAGCTCATGGAGTGGATCGACACCACCACCGACATCGCCCTCGCCGGCAAGCTCCACAACAAGCCGGTGACCGCGTTCACGTCGGGCGACGGGGCCCACGCGGGCCAGGAGACGACGCTGCTCGGCCTCTACAACACCTTCTGCCACTGGGGCGGGCTCATCGTGCCCCACGGCATCTCCAACGAGCTGATCAGCAAGCGCCGCGCCAACGGCTGTCCGTACGGGACCGCCAACCACTCGCACTTCAACGAGCAGCGCGACGTCCCGGCCGACAACATCGCCGCCGTCGAGTACCAGGCCCGCCACGTCATCGAGATCGCCGAAACCCTGAGCCGGGGTTCCGCCGCGGCCTGAGCGCCGCCCGGTCCGCCCTCTCAGCTCAGCCGTTCGCCCACAGGGAGACACCATGTCCATCCGGTCCGAGCGACCGAACCCGCCCCGCGCTGCGACGACGCCGGGTATGGACCGGAGCGACTCCGGAACTCCACGGGTCGCGGGGGTCTGGCTGGCCCTGATCGCGGCGCCGGCGACCTTCGGCGTCGCCGCGCCGGTCATCGTGATGCCCAAGATCGCCGACGGCTACGGCCTCACCGAGGACGTCGCCAGCTGGCTGGTGACCATCGCGGCCCTGGCGATTGCCGTCGGCACTCCGCTCGCCGGCGGACTGATCAGCCGACGCGGATTACGCACCGCACTGGTCACCAGCACTCTCCTGCTGGTCCTGGGCACCGTCGTGGTGGCCGCGACGCCCTGGCTGCCGGTGATCCTGGCGGGCCGGGCCGCACAAGCCCTGGGCAGCACCGGCCTGATCGCCGTCGCCATGAACCTGGCGGGAACCGCGGGCCGCATGGGCCTGATCACCTCCACCATCGCCGCGTGCGCGAGCGTCGGCCCCTGGGTCGGCTCACTGGTCACCGACTGGACCTCCTGGCGGGTCGTGCTGCTCCTGCCGGTGGTGGCCGCGCTGTTCGTGCCCCCCGTCCTGCGGCACGCGCCCACCGCCCCGGCCGACGACAGCCGCTTCGACGGACGAGGGGCCGTCCTGCTCACCGCGCTGGCCACCGCCCTGGTCGTGATCCCCTACTTCCCGCTGCCCGCGGCGATCTGCTCGGCGGTGGCCGCACTGCTGCTCGCCTGGCACATCAAGACACGCCCCGACGGGTTCGTCCCCGTCGCCCTCCTGCGCTCCCCCCTCTTCATGGGCGTCAGCGTGCTCGCCCTGCTCCTGGCCACCTCCTTCTTCCGGCTGCTGTTCGCCATCCCCGGACAGCTCTCCGACGAGGCCGGATGGAGCGAGGACGCGATCGGCATGGGGACGCTCATCGCCCAGGTGGCCGGCTCCGTCCCGGCCTTCGTCATCGCGGCCGTCGCCGTCCGCATGGGCCGCACGTCCGTCGCGGCGGTCCTGACCGCCTCGGGCGTCCTGGCCGTCGTCCTGCCGGCCGTCTCCTCCTCGGCCGTCCTCGTCCTGACGGCCCTGACCATCGCCCTCTTCGCCGCGGCAGGCGGCCAGGGCGCCCTCATGGCCTACGCCACCCAGGCGGTCGACAGCAGCAAGCAACCGGTGGCCATCGGTCTGTTCAACCTCTGCTACCAACTGGGCGGAGCGTTCGGTCCCGCCATCGCCGCCATGTCCATGACCACCTAGCCTCCCGCCCGCCCCTGCGCAGTTCGAAAAGGGTGATCCTCACATTCCCGCCGTGACCGCCTCTGACCGGCCGCGTTGAACGAACAGTGCGGCGGCGTCCCGTGCTGCCGCGGTTCCCCCGAGTCAGAAGGAGAACGTGATGTCTCGCATCGCGAAGGCAGCAGGTGTCGCCCTCGGCACCGGCGCCGTCATGATCAGCGGCGCCGGTCTGGCCGTGGCCGACGCGGGCGCGCAGGGCGCGGCCGTCCACTCGCCCGGTGTCCTGTCCGGCAATGTCCTCCAGGTCCCGGTCCACGTGCCGGTCAACGTCTGCGGCAACACCGTCAACGTGATCGCCCTGCTGAACCCGGCGTTCGGCAACGCCTGCGAGAACGGCGACGACGAGCACAAGGGCGGCAACGGCTACGGCAGCTGACGCCCGTCATCCCCCCGGCAGAGCCCCGGCGCCCCCGGCCCGGGGCTCTGCCCATGCGCCCGTACGCGGCACCGCCCCGGACGCCCGCACCCAGCACCGCCGGCCGCGTCACGCGTACCGGTAGATGCCGCTGACGTCCTCCAGGTCGTCCGGTGTCACGTCCCACGGCGGCATCCGCTGGTGCCGGGCGACGACCCGCCGGTACTGCTCGCTGCCCCGCCCCGGCGGCTCGGCGGGCAGATAGCGGGCGCCGCCGTGCCGGCGCTGCCAGCGGGTCCACTGGAGGTCGATGAAGGCGTGGACCAGCCAGAACACCGGGTCGTTGACGGACGCGCCACCGACCATGGCGCCGCCGACCCAGCGGTGCACCCGGTTGTGGTTCCGCCAGGAGGTGCTGCCGCGCCCGCTGCCCCACCCCTCCAGCTTGTTGCGGAACCCCTTGCCGACGGTGGAGTCCCAGGGCGCGGTGTCGTACACGGGGTCCTTCAGGGCCCACTCCAGGTCGCCGCGGGTCGGCAGCTGGATCGGGGCGCGGGAGCGGCCGAGGTCCCGGGTGAGGAACTCGGTGTCGGTGACGTTCTCCCGGAGCGTCCAGTTGCCCTCGGCGTGGGCGAAGGGGCCGGTCGTCACGCGCTGGTCGGAGGCCCGTCCGGTGCCGCCGAGCAGGTCATCGGTCCAGGGCACGGACGTGGTGGTGCGGTCCTTGGTCCAGTCCCAGTACGGCACCGTGACCGAGTCGTCGACCCGTTGCAGCGCCCGCTCCAGGTCCAGCAGGAACTGCCGGTGCCAGGGCAGGAAGGACGGCGCCATGTGGGCGACGCGCAGCTCGTCCTCGCCGTCGGAGACGTAGTACTCGATGTGGGTGCGGACGAACTCGTCGTACTCGCCGCGGCGTTTGACCTCCAGCAGCGCCCGGACGAAGCGGCGCCGCTCGGTGCGGGTCAGGGCGCCGACGTCCTTACGCGTGTACGCCATGTGCCCCTCCCGCCTCCCGCAGATGCCGCCCGGGGCCCAGCTCGTCGACGGCCGCGCGGGCCGCGTCCAGCGGGGTGGGGTACGAGCGGTAGTGGTCGACCATGGTCAGCCACGTGCCGTCGGCCCGGCGCATCAGGTGCAGGGGCCGGCCGTCCACGGTCACCCGCCAGGTCCCGGCGCCCACGGCCCGGCCGGCCGCGGTGCGGATGCCGCGGATGCGGCGGCCCCGGTAGACCTCCTCGAAGACGACGCCCTCGAGGTCGTCGTGGGCGCCCGCGGCGTGGTCGTCGGGGTGCGGGGCGGCCCGGAAGGGCCGGCAGGCGGCGACCGCGGGCGCGAGCGCCGCGGCGAGGGCCGGGACGAACAGCCCCCGCACCATCTCCCGCCGGGTGCGGGCCGCGGCGCCGTCTCTCGCCGGTCCCGCGGGGTCCGCCGGCCTGTGCTCGCCCTGCTCGCGGGTCCTCGTCGCTCCGTCCACGGTGACGGCCATGGCTCACTCCTCGTCCGGTCCGGTGATCCGTACCGGGCTAACCGGCCGACGGGCCCGGCGGTCACCTTCGCAGGGCCGGACGGGGGCGGCGCGTCCGGCCCCGTCCGGTCTACAGGCCCGGGCCGACGCCCAGGTCCGCGGTGGGCACCGTCTGCACCGCGGGGGCCAGCACGCCGGCCTGCGGCAGCTTGGTCGCGGGCAGCCCGAAGCTCTCGGCGCGGGGCGCGGTGAGCGGGGCGTCCACGGCCAGGCCGGGGGCGAGGGTGCGCAGGCCGGAGGAGGGGGCGTCGACGGCGAGGTGGTCGAAGTCGTCGCCGAGGACGTGCGGCAGCGGCTGGCGCACGTCGGCGCCGGGGAGCCCGGTGTGCAGCGGAAGCTGCGGAAGCGCCCGCTCCGGCAGCAGGCGGCCCTCGGCGTACCGGGGCCCTTCGGGCGCGCCCGGCTTCGGCAGGGGCAGCTCGCCGCCGACCTCGGGCAGCTCCATGCCGAGCGCCTTCTCGGCGCCGCCCAGCGGCACCGGCACGGGAATCGCGCCGGCCGCGGCGGCGGGGGTCGCGGTGACGCCGACGGCGGCTGCGACGCCCGTGACGACGGCGGCCAGGGTTCCTCGGGTCGACTTCATGTCAGGCACGGTCCCTTCGGGATTGCGGGAGGAATCGGTGGGGGTGTCCGGGCTCGGGGCCCCCACCGCGTAACGATCCTGAGAACGCGATCAGCGCGGGATTCCCCCGACTGCCGCAGTAGTACGACGGTCGGCCGGCCCGTTGATGCGGCCGGGCCGGGCGCCGCGAACGGAATCCCGGCGGCCCGGCCCGGTGTGTGCGCCCCGTGACGAAGAGAACGGGTCAGCCGCCCAGCGGCAGGCCGCCGAGCAGGCCGCGAGCGGAGTTCAGCTGCTCGGTCGCGCCCTTGACCGTGTGCAGCGCGGAGTCCTTGTTCTCGGTGTCGAGCGCGCGCGACTGCTGCTTGAGGGGCATGGGGTCGATGGGGCCCTTGGTGAGCGTGTTCACGGCGCCGTTGAGGCTGGTGGGCGTGAGGTCGGCGGTGTCGTGGGCGAACGCGGGCGCGGCGGCACCGGCGAGGGCCACGGAACCGGCAACGACAGCGGCAGCCTTCAGGGACTTCATCGTGTTCCTTTCTTCGGCAACTCATGTCGCCTGTCCGGCAACTGTGGTCACCGCGGGAAATGCTGACGCCGTGCCTAACGAACCGCTGTCGGTGCGGAAACCCCGACCGCGGAAGATTTCGCTCCTCATATGAGATCGCCGAGAATATGAGAGCGCCTGCATATGAAATGCCCGACGAGTCGGTGTCCTGGCATGGAAAAGACCGTCGTACGAGCCCGTGCGGGTCCGTACGACGGTCTTTCCGCCTGGCGTCAGGAGGCGGGGGCGAGGGCGTTCCCCGTCGACTGCGAGGCGGCGTCCGGAGCACTCGGCAGCGCCGGCAGGCCGGCCAGGTCCGGAGCGGGCAGACCGCTGCCGACGAGGGTGGCGGCGACGACGTTGACCACGCCGGTCACGACCTGCTCGGCGGCCGGGTTCACCTGCTCCGGGGTGCCGGTCGTGGAGGCCTTGACCAGCGCGTCGATCTGCTGGCGCAGTCCGGCGAGCGCCTTGGCGGTCAGGCCGGTGCCGGGCGCCGCGGCGGCCTGCTCGACCGGGGCCGGCAGGGTGACCGGGGCGGGCAGCGTGACGGGCGCGGCGTCGTTCGACGCGTTCCCGGCCGGGGGCTGGGCCGGGGTGTTCGCCGCCGGGGGCTGGGCCGGAGTGTCCGCGGCCGGCGGCTGCGCGGGAGCGTTCTCGGCCGGGGGCCGGGCCGGGCTGGTGTCCGGCTGGGCCGTGCCCGGAGCGGTGGCCGCGCCGGCCGCCTCCGCCTTGGCCAGGGCCTCCTTGGCGGCGGCGGCGAGCTTGTCCGCCTCGGCGGCGGAGAGCCGGCCGTCGTCGGCCTTCAGCACGGCGTCGAGCAGGTCGGTGACGGGGGTGAGGACGATGCCGAGCTGGGCCAGCACGGCGACCTGGGAGTTCAGTTCGTCCGTGTTGGGCAGCGGCGCCTGGGACGCCGCGTGGGTGCGCTCCCGGACCGATTCGCCGTCGGCCGCCAGTGCCGCCGGCCCGGAGATGCCGAGCAGGAGGCCGGCGCAGAGTACGGAGGTGGCGATTCGCCGTGCGGGCAGACGCATGGGGTGTCCTTTCGGTGGTGCGTCGGGTCTGTGCTGCCCACCGTGGAATCGCCCGTGGCGCTCTGCAACCGAGCCAGCACCCACCGCGTCCGACGCCTGTCGCCGACGCGGACGTCCTCGCTGGTGAGACGGCATGTCAAGGCCCGGGCTCCGTGTCGGGTCCCGCACCCCCCATTCGGGGCAGGGTGCCCCGGGTGCCCGAACGCGAACCGGCCGCCCGCTCGCGGAGGAACCGCGGTGCGGACGGCCGGCGCAGCTTTCGAGCCGACGTCGGTCGCGCAGACGTCAGTCGTTCTCGCACTCGTTGCCGAACGCCGGGTTCAGCAGGCCGATGATGTCGACGGTGTTGCCGCAGACGTTGACCGGAACGTGGACCGGGACCTGGAGAACGTTGCCGGACAGCACGCCCGGGGAGTGGGCGGCGGCCGCCTGCGCGCCGGCGTCGGCAGCGGCGACGCCGGCGGTGCCCGCCACCGTGGCGGCGGCGACGGAGGTCAGGACCAGGCCCTTCGCGATACGCGACATGGAGAGGTGCTCCTTGGGGTTGACACAAACATCCGGGCGGGTGCCCGGCGCAGTGTCAACGCGTGACGCCCGCGGGAGTTGTGCCGCCAATGGAGTGATCTCGGCTCCAGGAGCGCCCGGGAAGCTCCCGCGAAGTCACGTACACGGGGCCGCTCTTCACGAATCCGACACACTTACCCGCTTTCAACGGATTAGTACGGATAGCGGCTAGAGTCCATGCCATCCGACGCACGCCCGTGCACCCTCCTGGGACCTCGCCGGTGACCAGTCGGCCGCTCGGCTCGTTCCCCCCGTGGGAAGCGGTGTGCGCCGGCGTGCGCCTCGTCGCCGCCGAGCCCCGAAGTGAGGCGCGTTCCCGCCCGTCCGAGCGACACCCGTGAGCGAGGAAGCCGCGCATGCACCAGCCACCCACCGCCCCTCGTCCGCGGGTTCTGCACATCGCCCAACCGGTGGACGGCGGAGTCGCCCGCGTCGTCGCGGATCTGACGCGGGCCCAGCTCGCGGCGGGGCTGGCCGTCACGGTCGCGTGCCCGGACGGCGCTCTCGCGGACCTGCTGCGCTCGCTGGGCGCGGACGTTCGGCACTGGCGGGCGACGCGCGCCCCCGGTCCGTCGCTCGCCTCCGAGGTGCGGCGCCTCGCGCGCGTGGTCGCCGAGGTGCGGCCCGACCTGGTGCACGCGCACAGCGCGAAGGCCGGGCTCGCCGGCCGGCTGGCCGTACGGGGCCGGGTGCCGACCGTGTTCCAGCCCCACGCCTGGTCCTTCGAGGCGGTCGACGGGGCCGCGGCGGCCCTCGCTCTCGGCTGGGAGCGCCTGGGGGCCCGGTGGGCCGGGCGCGTGGTGTGCGTCAGCGAGGCGGAACGGCTCCGGGGGGTGCGGGCCGGCGTCCGGGCGCACTGGTCGGTGATCCCCAACGGCGTCGACACGACCCGGTTCCGCCCGGCCGACGGCACGGGCACCGACGAGAGCGCCGGCACGGAGGCGGACGTGGGCGCCGGCACGGACCCGGCCGCCGGCGCGGGCACAAGAACCGGCACCGGCGACTGTGCCGGCACCGGCGCCGACGCGCTCCCCGGCGACCCGGCGCACGGCGGCGTACGGTCACGGCTCCTGGCCGGCGTCGGTCTCGATCCGCGGGCGCCGCTGGTCGTGTGCGTGGGACGGCTGTGCCGGCAGAAGGGGCAGGACGTCCTGCTCACCGCCTGGGAGCGGGTCCTGGACCGGGTGCCCGCGGCCCGGCTCGTGCTGGTCGGCGACGGTCCGGACCTGGCGCGGCTGCGCGAACGGGCCCCGGCGTCCGTGCGGTTCGCGGGCGGTGTCGCGGACACCGCCCCCTGGTACCGGGCCGCCGACCTGGTCGTCCTGCCGTCCCGTTGGGAGGGCATGGCGCTGGCCCCGCTGGAAGCCATGGCGTGCGGGCGGCCGGTGGTGGTGACGGAGGTGGACGGCGCCCGGGAGTGTCTGCCGCCCGCGCTCGCGCCGGACTGCCTGGTGCCGCCGGAGGACCCGGCGGCGCTCGCCGAGCGCGTCGCCGCCCTGCTGCTCGACGCGCCGTCGCGCCGGGCGATGGGCCGCCGGGGCCGGGCGCACGTCCTGTCCGCGCACGACGTACGGCACACGGCCGCGGCCGTCGCGGCGGTGTACCGCGAGCTGCTCGACGGCAGCCCGGCCGTGGAACAGCTGTCCGACGTGCCCACCGAGTACAGGGAGTCCGTCCACTCGTGACCGCGGAAGGCACCGCCCCCAGCTCCACCGGACAGCACCGGAACCTCGGCCCCGCCCCGACGGACCGGCGCCGACACCGCGCGCCCTCCCCCACAGGCCAAGCCCAGAACCTCGCCGCCTCCCCCACAGGCCAAGCCCAGAACCTCACCGCCTCCCCCACAGCCCGGGCCCAGAGCCTCACCACGTCCCCGGCGGGCCAGGCCCGGGCGTCGGCGCACTCCCCCGCGGCGCCGGCCCCCAGGGCCCGCGGCTCCGCCACCGCGTCGGTGCTGACGCCGCGTACGGGCGGCACCCGGGTGCGGCTTCCGGCCGGGCGCCCGGCGGAGCGGCCCGGGCCGTCCCCGCTGCCGCTGCTCGTGGCGGACGGCACGGCCGCGCTGACGGGGGCGCTCGCGCTCACCGGCACCCCGCACCCGCCGCAGCTCGCGCTGCTCCTGGTGGGCGCCTCCCTGCTGCTGCGCCCTCCCGCGCGGACCGAGCGGCTGCCGGGCCTGCTCGACGAACTTCCCGCCGTGCTGGGCCGCATCGCGGTGGTCTGGCTGGCGCTGGCGGCGCTCGCGGCGGCGTACGACCCGCGGCACGCGCTGTCGGCCGGCACGTTGCTGCCGGGCCTCCTGCTGCACGCGGCGGCGAGCTGCGCGGCGCGCGGCGCCGTGCACGGGCAGCGGCGCGCCGCGGCGGTGCGCCGCCCGCGGGCCGCCCTCGTCGTCGGGCCCGCCGCGACCGCGCAGCGCGTGGCCGCCGCGGTGCTGCGCCACCCGCGGTGCGGGATGCGGCCGGTCGGTGTCGTGGCCGACGCCCCCGACGGCGCCGGCGGGCTGCCCGTGCTGACCACGGGCGAGGAGGTGCGGCGGGCCATCGTCCAGAACGGCGTACAGGACCTGCTGGTGCTGCGTACCGCCGCACGGCCCGGCCACGCGCCGTTGCCGCGGGTGGCGGCCGAGTCCGGCTGCGCCGTCTGGGAGATCACCGCGGACCGCACCCCGGCCCGCCCGGGATCCGCCGCGGTGCGCCCGGCGGGTGACCGGCTCGCCGGTTTCCCCTGCCGGCCGCTGGCGCCCGCGTCACGGGGCCGTGGGGGCGCCGGCAAGCGGGTGCTGGACGTGGTGGTGTCCGGGGTCCTGCTCGTGCTGGTCAGCCCGCTGCTGCTGGTGTGCGCGGTGGTGCTGCGGGTCAGCGGCGGTCCGGGCGTGGTGTTCCGGCAGGAGCGGATCGGTCTGGGCGGGCGCCCGTTCACGCTGCTGAAGTTCCGCACCCACCGACCGGCCGACGAGCACGAGTCGGCGACCCGGTGGAGCGTGGCGGACGAGCACCGGATGCCGTGGTTCTGCCGCTTCCTGCGCCGGACCTCGCTGGACGAGCTGCTTCAGCTGTGGAACGTCTTCCGGGGCGACATGAGCCTGGTCGGGCCGCGTCCGGAACGCCCGTACTTCGTGGGGCAGTTCAGCCGCGCCCACCCCGGTTACGCCGCCCGCCACCGGATGCCGGCCGGCATCACCGGTCTGGCGCAGATCCACGGGCTGCGCGGGGACACCTCGATCGAGGACCGGGCGCGCTTCGACAACGCCTACATCGACGACTGGTCGCTGTGGCAGGACGTCTGCATCCTGCTGCGCACGGCCGTGTCGCTGGTGCGTCCGACGGGGAGCTGAGCCGTGAGCCTCGCCCTGCCCCGGTCCGCGGTGAGCGTGCGGAGCCTGCCGCCGGCGACCGCCGTGGTCGCCGTGGTGGCGCTGCTGGCCGTGCCGCTCGGGCCGGGCGGCGAGGGCGGGGCGCACCCGGCCGACGCCGTCTCCGCGCTGGCGGTGCTCTACTGCGCCCTGCGCCTGCTGCGGGACCGGCGGCGCCCCCTGACGCCTGCCGCCGCCGTGGTGCTCGGGCTGCCCGTGGCCGGGCTCGCGCTCGCCGCCATGGGCGCCGCCCCGGGGGCCGGGCTCACCGGGCTCGGCCGGTACCTCCAGGTCTTCGTGCTCGTCCCCGCCGCCGTGGTGCTGCTGGTCCGCGACCGTCGGGACGTACGGCTGATCGCCTGGTCGACGGTGGGGCTGGCGCTGTGGCAGGGGGCGTTCGGCGTGCACCAGTACCTCACCGGGACCGGCGCCTCGTACCAGGGTGAACGCGTCCGGGCGGTGGGCACCTTCGGGGCGCAGGACGTGATGGGGATGGCCACGGTCGTCTCCCTCGGCGTGGTGTGCGCGCTGGGCCTGGCCCTGGGCCGGTCCGGCCCGCGGCACCGGGTGGCCGCCGCCGGGTGCGCGCTGGCGCTGCTGCTGCCGCTGGCGGTGTCCTTCAGCCGCGGGGCGTGGATCGCCACGGCGGTGACCTGCGCGGCGCAACTGCTGCTGGCCGGGGTGCGGCGGGCGGTGACGGTGGGGGCGGCGGCCCTCGCGGCGGGCGTGGTGCTGATCGGCGGGTTCGGGCTGGGCACGGCGATGCTGGAGGAGCGCGTCGACAGCATCACCCGGGTCACCGACGCCCCCGACCGGTCGGTGACCGACCGCTACACGATGTGGGCGGCGGCCGTCGGCATGTGGCGCGAGCAGCCGCTGACCGGCGTGGGCCTCAAGGGCTTCCCCGAGCACCGCGACTCGCACGCCTCCCTGGCGCTCAGCTCCGGCAGCGAGACCGACGGCGCGGGCGCGGGGTACGTGAAGCAGCCGCTGCTGTCGCCGCACAACATGTACCTGCTCGTCCTCGCCGAGCAGGGGCTGCTGGGACTGCTCGCCCTCGCCGGGAGCTGGTCGGCCCTGCTCGTCCTGGGCCTGCGCCGGCTGCGGCACCCCGGGGGCCCGGACGCGCGCCCGTGCGGCCAGCGGGGCCGCCCCGGGCCCACGCGCGAGCGACCCGACGCCGAGCGGGGCCGCCGCGGGCCCGATGACTGCGGGCTGATCGCCTGCGGGCTGCTGCTGTGGCAGCTGACGAACTTCGCGTACGCCGACATCGGCGGCCCCACCACCGTGCTGACCGCCGTCTGTCTCGGCCTGGCGGCCTGGTGGGCGCTCGCGTCCGGCCGGGAGGAGGTCCCGGCACGGTGAAGGCGACCACGCGGGCCGACGGCGCGGCGACCGTGCCGCCCGCCCGGACCGCCACCGCCCCGGCCGAGGGCACCCGCCCGACCCGCGGCTTCCTCGCCAAGGCCACCGCGATCACGGCCGCGCTGTCCGTCGCCGGGTCCGTGCTCGGGCTGGCGCGGGACCAGTCGCTGGCCCGGCTGTTCGGGGCCGGCGGCGAGACGGACGCGTTCCTGGTGGCGTGGACGGTGCCCGAGTTCGCGGCGACGCTGCTCATCGAGGACGGGCTGGCGTTCGCCCTGGTCCCGATGTTCAGCCTGGCCCTGGCCCACCGCGCGCAGGGCGCCGCCGGGGACCCGGTCCGCGCCCTGGTCGCCGGCACCCTGCCCCGGCTGCTGCTCGCCTTCGCCGCGGTCGCCGCGCTGGTCGTCCTCGGCGCCGACCCGCTGGTGCGGGCCCTCGCGCCCGGCCTGCCCGAGCACGCGCTCGCCGTGGACTGCACCCGGATCACCGCGACCTGCGTGGTGAGTTTCGGGCTCGCCGGGTACTTCAGCGCGGCCCTGCGCGCGCACCGCCGGTTCCTGGCACCCGCCGCGATCTACGTCGCCTACAACGCCGGCATCATCGCCGCGATGGTCCTGCTGGGCGGGCGGCTCGGCGTCCGGGCGGCGGCGGTCGGTGTCGCGGCGGGCGGCTGTCTGATGGTGGCGACCCAACTGCCTTCGCTGCTCGGGCGGTTGCGCAGTCCGGCGGATGGCGCCGGGCGGTCGTCCGGGGCCGGGAGCGGCGCCGCGAGCCAGGCCGGGAACGGCGCCGGCGGCGGGGCGCCGGCGCCGGGGTCCCCCGCGGCCGGCGACGCGACGCGCCCGCTGGCCCTCGCCCTGTTCACGACCGTGCTGCTGTTCGCGCTGTGCCGGCAGTCCCAGGTCCTCATCGAGCGCTTCCTCGCCTCGAACCTCCCCTCCGGGGCCATCTCGCACCTCAACTACGCGCAGAAGGTCGCGCAGATCCCGATGACGCTGTCGCTGATGCTGTGCACGGTCACCTTCCCGGTGGTCGCGCGGGCGCTGGCCGACGGCGACACCGGGCGGGCCCGCGACCGCGTGGAACGGGACGTGGCGCTGGCGGCCTGCCTGGTGCTGCTGGGCGCGGCCACGGTGATCGCCTGCGCCCCCGAGATCATCGAACTGCTCTTCCAGCGGGGCGCGTTCACGGCCCGCGACACGGCGGCGACGGCGGCCGTGATGCGGGTGTACGCCCTCGGACTGCTCGGCCAGACGGTGGTGGGCGCGCTCGCCCGCTCCTACTTCTCCGCGGGCCGGGCCAGCTGGTACCCGCTCGGCGCGATGGCCGTCGGCATCGCCGTCACCGCCGTGACCGGCGCGTCGGCGGTCGGCCCCTGGGGCGTGACCGGCATCGCCGCCGCCAACGCCGCCGGGATCACCGTCACCGCCGGGCTGCTGCTGGCCGGCATGGGGCCGCGCAGCGTCCCGGTCCGCGTCCGGCGGATGCTGGGCGGCCTCGGCCGCGCGTCCCTCGCGGCGGCCGGTGCCACGGCCGCGGGCGCGGTGACCGCGGCCCGGCTCGACGCTCCCGTCCTCGCCCTCGCCGCCGGCACCGCGACCGTCACCGGCGTCTTCGCCCTCCTCGGCCTGGCCCTGGGCGCGCCGGGCGTCGCCCGTGCACTCCGCTTCCTCCGGTCCGTCCGCACCCTCACACGAAGGCTCCCGCATGGCCGCTTCCGCAAGCTTCGTTGAGCCCCGTACCCGCCCCCGCACCGAAGGCACCCGGGCCCGCGCGCCCTGGGTGGCGATGTACCACTCCGTCGGCGACCGCTCGGACGACCCCTACCGGATCACCGTCACCCCCGAACGGCTCGACGCCCAGCTCGGCTGGCTGCGGCGGCACGGGCTGCGCGGCGTGTCCATGGCCACGCTGCTCAGGGCCCGCGCCCGCGGTGAGGGCCGGGGCCTGGTCGGCCTGACCTTCGACGACGGGTACGCCGACTTCGTCGAGCACGCCCTGCCCCGGCTGCGCCGCTGGGCCTGCGGCGCCACCCTGTTCGTGCTGCCCGGCCGGCTCGGCGGCTTCAACGCCTGGGACCCGCTGGGCCCGCGCAAGCCGCTGCTGACCGCCGACGGCATCCGCCGCGCCGCCGCCGAGGGCGTCGAGATCGGCTCCCACGGGCTCACCCACGTCGACCTGACGCAGGCCGACGACGCGACGCTGAAGGCGGAGACCGCCGGGAGCCGCGAGCTGCTCGCGGAGCTGACGGGCACCGAGGCCGCCGGGTTCTGCTACCCGTACGGCACCGTCGACGCCCGCGCCGTGCAGGCGGTGAGCGACGCCGGCTACTCGTACGCCTGCGCCATCGACCCCGGCCCGCTGACCGGCCGGCACGCCCTGCCGCGGGTGCACGTCGGGCAACAGGACACGGCCGTACGGCTGCTGCTGAAGACCCGGCTGCACCGGCTGCGCCGGCGCCCGGCGGAAGGGGTGTGATCCGGTGACCGCCGTCAAGATCCTGCACGTCATCACCGGCCTCGGCGTCGGCGGCGCCGAGCAGCAACTGCGGCTGCTGCTGCGCCACCTCCCCCTGCGCTGCGACGTCGTCACGCTCACCAACCCGGGCCCGGTCGCCGACGGGCTGATGGCCGACGGGGTGCCGGTGGTCCACCTCGGCATGAACGGCAACCGGGACCTGGCCGCCCTGCCCCGCCTGGTCCGGCTCATCCGGGCCGGCGGCTACGACCTGGTGCACACCCACCTGTACCGCGCCTGCGTCTACGGCCGGATCGCCGCACGCCTCGCGGGCGTCCGCGCGATCGTGGCCACCGAGCACTCCCTCGGCGACTCCCAGATGGAGGGCCGCCCGCTCACCGCCGGGGTCCGCGCCCTGTACCGGGCCGGGGAGCGGCTGGGCAGCGCCACCGTCGCAGTCTCCCCCACGGTCGCCGACCGCCTCGCCCGCTGGGGCGTGCCCGGGTCGCGCATCGAGGTCGTTCCCAACGGCATCGACCTGGCCCGCTTCGGCTTCGACCCGGTCGCCCGCCACCGCACCCGCCGCCGCCTCGGCCTGCCGGAGGGGGCGTACGTCGTCGGCGGCATCGGCCGGCTGACGGCGGGCAAGCGGTTCGACGTCCTGGTCCGCGCCCTGGCCCGGCTGCCGGAGGACTGCTGGCTGCTGCTGGTCGGCGGCGGCCCGGAGGAGCACCTGCTGCGCCGCACCGCCCACGAGGCGGGCGTCGCCGACCGGGTGCTGCTCGCCGGGGAGCGCCCCTACCTGCCCGACGGCTCCCCCGGCCCCGACCTGCCGTCGCTGGCCTCGGCGATGGACGTGCTCGCCTCGCCGTCCCCCGAGGAGGCGTTCGGCCTGGCGATCGTGGAGGGCCTCGCCTGCGGGCTGCCGGTGGTGTACGCCTCGTGCCCCGCGATCGAGGACCTGCCCCCGCAGGCCGCGCCGGCCGCCCGCCGGGTGCCCTGCGACGACGCCGAGTTCGCCCGTGCCCTGGCCGGTGTCCGCGCCGCGGGACCCGGTCCGCGCACCGCGCCGGAGGCCGCCCGGCACTACTGCATCACCCGCAGCGCCGCCCAGCTGATGGACGTGTACGCCGCCGCCCTCACGCAACCGTTGTCCCCGGTACCCCAGGGAGTCAGTTCCGTATGACCGACAACCCCGCCCCCACCGCACGACGCAGGGCCGCCCTGGCCGCCCGTGTCCGCGCCCTGCCGCCCTGGTCCCTGGTGGTGTCCTGCGCCCTGGCCGGGGGACTGCTGGGCGGCGGCTACGGCCTGGCCCGCACGCCCCAGTACACGGCCACGAGCTATGTCGTCGCCGTCCCCACCGAGAAGTCCGACCCTGCGGCGGCGCTGGGCTTCGCGCAGGCCTACGGGCGCGTCGCCACCCAGCTCGCGGTGCTCGGGGACGCGCAGGTGTGGGCCGGGGTGCCGGTGCGCACGCTGCGCGAGAGCGTGCGGGCTCAGACCTCACCGGACGCGCCGATGGTGTCCGTGACGGCCACCTCCGCCCGCCCCGGCCCGGCCGCCGACATGGCCAACGCCGTCGCCCGCGCGCTGACCCGGCACGCGGACGCCTCGGCCGACGACACCAACGTGGAGCTGCGGCAGTTCGCCCGGGCCACCGAACCGGCCGAGCCCTCCTCGGCCCCGGCCGCGGTGACCGGCCTGGTCGGGGCGAGCGCGGGCGGCCTGCTCGGCGGTCTCGCCCTGCTGGTGCGGCCCCGCCGGCCCGACGGCCGCACGGCTCGGGCCGGCCACGCCGCCGCGGCCGTACCGGGCCCCGCCTCCGCGCCGGCGCCGGCCCCGGCCGCCGCCTCCGCCGCCTCCGACGCGCACGGGCCGTCGTGACGTACACGACCGAACTGGTCACCGACGCGCGCCGCTTCGCCGAGCTGGCGGCGGACTGGGGGCGGCTGTACCGGCGGTGCGCGACGGCCACCCCCTTCCAGAGCCACGCCTGGCTGCACTCCTGGTGGCTGTCGTACGGCCGGCCCGGACGGCTGCGGCTGGTGCTGGCCCGCGACGGCCGGGAGCTGGTCGGCGCCGCCCCGCTGATGCGCGGACACGGCCCGGTGCCCGCGCTGGTCCCGCTGGGCGGGGCGATCTCGGACCACGGCGACGTCCTGCTGGACGACGCACGCGGCCCGGAGGCGGTGGCCGCGCTCAGCCGGGCGCTGTCCTCGGCCGCCCGCACCGCGCTGGTCGACCTGCGCGAGGTCCGGCCGGGCGCCGCCGCCGAACGGGTCTACGACCACTGGCGGGGGCCCCGGCGCCGGGTCGACGACTCCGTCTGCCTGGAGCTGCCCGCCGTACCGCTGGCGGAACTCACCGCCCGGCTGCCCTCGGCCAAGGCCCGGCAGCGGGTGCGAGCCAAGCTGCGCAAGCTGGCCGCCCTCGGCGTCAAGAGCCGGACGGTCCTCCCGGAGGAGGTGGAGCCGGCCCTGCACCGGCTGCTGGAGCTGCACCGGTTGCAGTGGGCGGGCCGGAAGGTGACGAGCGAGCACCTGCGGCCCCGGTTCCGCGCGCACCTGGTGCGGTCGGTGGGGCCGATGGTCCGTGCCGGGGACGCGGTGGTGACCGAGTTCCGGCTGGCCGACGAGGTCGTCGCCGTCGACGTGACGCTGCTGTCCCGGCGGCTGGCGGGCGGCTATCTGTACGGTGCCCATCCCGGGCTGCGCGAACGCGGGGCCGACGTGGCGGTGATGCTGCTGGACGCCTGCGCCGAGCACGCGTGCGACGGGGGCCGCGAGACGCTGAGCCTGCTGCGCGGCGACGAGCCGTACAAGCACCACTGGCGCCCGCGGCCGGTGGTCAACCAGCGGCTGCTGCTCGCCCGGCGGCACACGGCCCCGCTCCTGACCGCCGCCCTCGGTGGTGCCGCCGCGCGCCGCCGGGCGAGGGAACTGCTGCGCCGGAGGGAGGGCGAGGGTGGCGGCGGGTCCTGAGCGGGCCCGCCGCCGGGTGCCGCTAGCGGGTGCGCGACCACCAGTCCAGGCGCATGCACAGCTTGCCGCCCAGCCAGTACTCGACCCAGTCGCCGAGGTCCAGCGGCGAGCAGTCGGCCGGGGGCCGCTGCCCGGTGGGCGCCGACGGCTGCGGGGTCGGCACCGGGCTGGGCTCCGGGGCCGGCGGTGTGCTGGGCCCGGGGTCCGGTCCGTCGGTGCGGCCGGACAGGACGGAGCGGTAGACGGCGGAGGCCCGCGGGTTGTCGTCGCACTGCCACACGCCGTGCGGGCAGTAGTCGGTGAGGGTGTGGTACAGCGGCTTGTACTCGTCCATCCAGGCGAGCATGCCCTTCATGTACGCCGGGTTGTCGCCGTTGCGGAACAGTCCCCACTCGGGGTACGAGACGGGCTTGCCGTGCCGCGCGGCGAACTCCACGTGCGCCCTGAGGCCGTAGGGCTCCTCGACCTGTTCCTCGAACGACATGCCGCGCGGCTGGTCGTAGGCGTCCATG
Organism: Streptomyces sp. NPDC031049; assembly: GCF_055571015.1. Taxonomy (NCBI): domain Bacteria; kingdom Bacillati; phylum Actinomycetota; class Actinomycetes; order Kitasatosporales; family Streptomycetaceae; genus Streptomyces; species Streptomyces sp. NPDC031049. Next base: position 343,713 of record NZ_JBVIGC010000002.1, on the reverse strand, counting down.
CCGATGATGTCGACGGTGTCGTCGCCCGGGTAGCACTCCGTCCACGGAACGGCGTCCCGGCCGCGGCTCGGCGTGAAGTCGAACCGGAACTTCTGGCCGGGCACCGCGCGCATGGCGGTGACGATCCGGTTCCAGTACGTCTTCCAGGCCTGCGGGTCCGGCCCGCAGCGGTGGGTGTACGTGGTGCCGTTCATCTCCCAGCCGAGCACGATGACGGTGTCCGGCACGTCCAGCGCCACCAGCCGTTCGGCCAGCGCCCGGAAGTGGTGGTCGAACCGTCCGGCCGCCCCCTGGCGGAGCAGCGCGCGGACCTCGTCGTCGTCGAGGCCCTCCTCGTTGCGCTCCAGCATGGGCACGTTGAGGACGAGCATCCGGTCGGCCTCGTGCCGGCGCCAGTCCGCCCACACGTCCAGGAAGCCGGGGGCGCCCTCGATGTTGCTCCAGCGGTCGCCGGGCAGGTAGGTGTGACCGACCTTCAGTTCGGCGCCGCCCAGCCAGTGGCTGAGCTCGGCCATCCGGGCCACGCCGCGGGGGCCGTAGTCCAGGTAGGCGCCGAAGGCGGGCGCCGCGGCGGCCGGCGGCTTGGGCTGCGCGGACGCCGGGGGCGCGGTGGGGGGCGGCGCCGGTGCCGTGCTGCCGTGCGGTGCCGGTGGCGGGGTGGAGGGGACGGGCGGTGCCGTGGGGGCCGGGGCGGGCGGCTGCTCGGCGGCGACCTGCGGGGCCGCCGCCAGGACCGCGGACGCCGCGACCGCCGCCGCGACGCACGCCAGCCCCCGGGACCGGGCCCGAGGCCGCGCTGGCGGCTGAGGCCGCTGTGGTGCCATGCCGGCTCCTTACTCCGCGCTTCGTTTCGTTACTGACACCCAGTCATATGAATGGCGATCACGCCACCGCCGCTACGGCTTTCGAGTGCGTCGATCGCCCGCACCGGTGAACCGACCCCATCCTCCCGACCCGAAGGAACACACTCCCGTGCCGCTGCTCGACACCCGCGTCCCCGCCGTCCTGCTGCGGATCGACCGCAACCCCTTCCACCACGGAACACTCGGCGCCGTGCGCTCGCTGGGCCGCGCGGGCGTGGCGGTGCACCTGGTCGCCGACTGTGCGAACAGTCCCGTCGGCGCGTCCCGCTACGTGGAACGGCTGCACACCCCGCCGCCGCCCGGCGCGTCCCCGGCGGAGATCGCGGCCGTGCTGCGCCGGGTGGCCGCGCGGGTGGCGCGTCCCGCCGTGCTGGTCCCGATGGACGACGCGTGCGCGGTGGCGGTGGGGCGGACGCGGGCGGAGCTGGCGCCCGCCTATCTGCTGCCCGACCTGGCCGGCTCGCTGCCGGAGCGGGTGGCCGACAAGGCGGAACTGGCCGCCGTGTGCGCGTCGCTCGGTGTCGACCACCCGGAGACGGTGGTGCCGGACGGTCCCGACGACGCCGCGTCGGCCGCCCGGCGGCTGGGGCTGCCGGTGGTGGCCAAGTGGAGCCGGCCGTGGCTGCTGCCGGCGGGCAGCGGGCTGCGCAGCACGGTGCTGGTGCGGGAGCCCCGGGAGGCGCGGGAGCTGTGCCGGCGGGCGGAGGAGGCGGGGAGTCGTCTGCTGTTGCAGGAGTTCCTGCCGCCGGGGGCGGGCCGGGACTGGTTCTTCCACGGGTACGCCGACCGGTCGGGGACCGTGCGGGCGGGCGGGACCGGCCGCAAGACGCGGTCACGGCCGCGCGGGGCCGGGCTGACGGCGATGGGGCGCTGGGTGCCGAACCCCGAGGTGCGGGCGCTGGCCGAGCGGGTCGCCGGGGAGCTGGGCTACCGGGGCATCTTCGACCTGGACTTCCGCCGCTGCGCCGCGGGGCGCTACCACCTGCTGGACTTCAATCCGCGTCCGGGAGCGCAGTTCCGGCTCTTCGCCGACGCCGCGGGGGTGGACGTCGTGCGGGCCCTGCATCTGGATCTGACCCATCGTCCGGTGCCGGACCAGGTGGCGGTGCCGGGGCGGGCGTTCGTGGTGGAGAACTACGCGCCGCTCGGTGCGCTGCGGCCGGTACGGGGAGGGGGGCCGGGGCGGGAGCTGGCCTGGCATGCGCGGGACGACCGGGGGCCGGGGCGGGCGCTGTGGGGGCTGTGGGGGCGGCACGTGGTGGGGCGGCTGGGGCAGCGGATGCGGAGGAAGGCGGGGGCCGGGCGGGCCCCGGCTCCCCGCGAGGTGCCGCGCGGCGTGGCACGCGTGCCGGGGCAGGCGACGCCTGCGGAGCCGACGGAGCGGCCCGACGAGCGGGCGGGCAGCCGCTGAGGGGGCGCCGGGTGCGTGGGGCGCCCGGCGCTGCGACCGGCGTCGGGGCGTTGCGCAGCCCGGCGGAACGGGGTGCCGCCCGCGCCCACCCGTGCCGCCCCAGCGGCACGACTGCCCGCGGCTGGGCGGCAGCCTGCCCGCGGATGGGCGCCTGCCCGCGGGTGGGCGGCGGGAATGCGCGCGGATGGGCGGCAGCCTGCCCGCGGGTGGGCGGCGGGACTGCGCGCGGATTGCGGCAGTCGGGCCGTGGGCTGCGGCAGCCGGGGTGCGGGCGCCGGCTCGGCGGCCTGGCTGCTCGCGGGGCAGTCGGTCGCCGGGCCGGCGTTCTTGGGCGGGTCAGCGGCGGGCTGTCGCCCGGGCTCGGCGGTAGAGGACGGCGCCGGTTGCGAGCAGGGCGGTGCTGGCGGCTGCGGCGCCGGTCAGGGGCAGGTCGCTGCCGGTCTCGGGGAGCGACGGCGGCTGCTGCTCGCCTCCCGGCGGCGGGACCTCCTCGGCCGGCGGCGGGGGCTCCTCCTCACCGGACGGCGGGGGCGTGTGCTCGCCCTCGGGCGGCGTGGGGGGCGGCGTGTGCTCCGTGGGCGGAGGAGACGTCGGAGGCGTCGTGGGCGGGGACGGCGGAGGCGTGTCGTCGTCGCCGTAGCCGGGCGGGGTCTCCTTCCCCCCCGTCTCGCACGAGTTGCCGAACACCGGGTTCAGCAGCCCGATGAGGTTCGCCGTGTTGCCGCAGACGTTCACCGGCACGCCGATCGGCACCTGGGCGTCGTTGCCCGAGCCGACGCCGGGCGAGCCCCCGGTGTGGCCGCGCGCGGAGGAGCCGGACGGCGTGTGAACCTGGTCGCCGTGACCGGGGCCGCCGTGGCCCGGACCGCCGTGGCCGGGGCCACCGTGGCCGGGACCGCCGTGGCCCTTGTCGCCGTGGCCCGGACCACCGTGACCGGGGCTGCCGTGACCGGGACCCCCGTGGCCGTCGGTGGAGGTGTTCGCGCAGGCGTTGCCGAACGCCGGGTTCAGGGCGGCGATCACGTCCACGGTGTTGCCGCAGGCGTTCACCGGCACGTCGACCGGCACCTGGGCCGCGTTGCCGGACACGGCGCCCGGCGAGTTCTTGGCGGCCCCGTCCGCCTCGGAGTCGGCCAGGGAGGGGCTGCCGCACAGGGAAAGGACACCGGTCGCGGCGGCTGCCACGACCACTCCCCTGCTCAGGGTCTGTCGCACTCTCGTTGTCTTCCTGCTTGAAGAAGTGGGAAAAGGCCGGCCCCGGTACCAAACGAGTTGGCCAGGGCCGGCCGTTACGCAGCCGGACGGCTGGTGCGGGAGCGACGTCAGTCGTTCTCGCACTCGTTGCCGAACGCCGGGTTCAGGGCGGCGATGACGTTCACCGTGTTGCCGCACACGTTCACCGGAACGTGGACGGGAACCTGGACGACGTTGCCGGACAGGACGCCCGGGGAGTGCACGGCGGCACCCTCGGCGCCCGCGTCGGCGATGGCCGGGGACGCCATGCCCAGGACCATGATCGCGCCCGCGACGACAGCAGCGCTCTTCTTCATGAACTTTCCCTTCTCTGCGGTCATGCCTGAGTGACGGCCGAAACCGAGCGAGCACAGCATTCACGGCTCGCACCATGACCTGCAGCCTGCAAACGAGGAATTGACGGCCGGAGAAACTGCGGAACGTGTGACCCCGGGAAATTCACTCGAATGACCCGGAAGGCAGCACGGCCGTACGCCCGGAAGAGCGATGACGTCGTTCCAGGTGCCCGCCGAATACGGGCTGAGCACGACCGGGCGGCCCGCACCGAATCCGCGGGCCGCCCGATACGGGCGGGATACGACTCAGTTGTTGGTCTCGCCGTTCGCCGACAGAACCGCCAGGTCCTCCAGGACGTGCGAGATCGCGCCGTCCCGCTTGGCCTGAGTGGAGTTGTCGTCACACTGCTGGGCCAGGTCGTCCGACAGGATCGGCACGTCCTGGATGGGCACGATGTTGATGACGGCGACGTTGATGTCCTCCAGCGCGGCGCACGGCTTGTTCAGCGTGCCGTCGACGAGCGAGAGCTGCGGGCTCATGTCGCCGTCGGTCGACGAGTTGCCGAACGCCGACTTGGCACCGTTGCCGTTGGCCACCGTCGGGCCCTGGTCGTCCCCGATGGCAAGCGCCGACGGAGCAGCCGCCACCGACATACCGACGACAGAAGCTGCGGCCGCCGCGGCGACCATTGCCTTCTTGAGCACTTCGCGTTCCTTTCCTCGTAGCGACGCTCTGTCCTACGGCCTCATCAACCCGGTGCCGTCGGAATGGTTGCGGGCGTTCACCCGGTTGGCCCCCTGCGAGTTCGGAGACCGGCGAAAGCAACCGGTTCGGAGACGCTCGCACAAACACCCCGGTATCGGCCGACGGAGTGAACGGGAGAAACCCGGAAGGGGGCGTGGAGTTGACCAGTGCGCTCCGGTGGACGGGGTTTCCTCAGAAAGGACTGGCGAATGATCAAGAAGGTTGTTGCCTACGCGGCGATCGCCGCTTCCGTCGTGGGTGCCTCCGCTGCCGCGGCCCCGCAGGCGATGGCGCTCGGTGACGACAGCGGGCCGGTCGGCGCCAACGGCAATGGCGCTGCGCAGTACTACGGCAACTCGGCGACCTACGGGAACATGAGCCCGCAGATGGCGCTGATCCAGGGCTCCTTCAACAAGCCCTGCCTCGCCCTTGAGGACATCAACGTCCCGGTCGTCAACCTCGTGCCGATCCAGGACATCCCGATCCTGTCGGACGACATGAACCAGCAGTGCGCGGAGAACTCCACGCAGACCAAGCGCGACGGTGCGCTGGCCCACCTGCTGGAGGACGTGTCGATCCTGTCGGCCAACAGCGAGGACTGACGAGCGCGACGAGCGCGCGAGGGGCGGGCGGTCCGGGACTCCGGGCCGCCCGCCCCTGTGCCGTGTGCGCGCCCGTGGCGTCAGCGGCCCTGTGCGTACAGGGCTTCGATCTCCGCCGCGTACGCCGTCACCGCGGCCTGCCGTTTGACCTTCAGCGACGGGGTGAGCAGGCCGTTCTCCTCGGTGAACTCGCCGTCGACGATGCGGAAGGCGCGGATGGACTCGGCGCGGGAGACGGCCCGGTTGGCGTGGTCGACGGCCTTCTGCACGTCGGCGACCATCCGCGGGTCGCGGGCCAGCTCGGACAGCGGGGTGCCGGCGGGCAGCTTGCGGACCGCCAGCCAGTGGGCGACGGCGTCCGGGTCGAGGGTGATCAGGGCGCCGACGTAGGGCCGGTTGTCGCCGACGACGAGGCACTGGCCGACCGGCGGACGGCTGCGCAGCCGGTCCTCCAGGACGGCCGGGGAGACGTTCTTGCCGCCGGAGGTGACCAGCAGGTCCTTCTTGCGGCCGGTGATGGTCAGATAGCCGTCGGCGTCCAGGGAGCCGAGGTCGCCGGTGGCGAACCAGCCGTCGTCGAGGGCCGCTTCGGTGGCGGCCGGGTTGTTCCAGTACGAGCCGAAGACGATGCCGCCCTTGATGTGCACCTCGCCGTCGTCGGCGATGCGGACCGCGGTGCCGGGGACGGGCCGGCCGACGGTGCCGGGGCGGGGGCCCAGCGGCGGTACGACGGTGGCGGCGGCGGTGGTCTCGGTCAGGCCGTAGCCCTCGTAGACCATGATCCCGGCGGCGTAGAAGAAGAGGTTGAGGTCCCGCTCCAGCGGGGAGCCGCCGCTGATGGCGTAGCGCATCCGGCCGCCCAGTTCCTTGCGGACCCGGCGGTAGACCAGCAGGTCGTACAGCGCCCACGCCGCTCGCAGTCCGGGGCCGGGGCCCTTGCCTCGGCCGAGGAAGCGGTTCAGGTGGGCCTCGCCGAAGCGGACGGCGATGCGGTGGGCGCGGTCGAAGGACGCGCCGCGGCCGAGTTTCTCGGCGGTCGCCCGGCCCGTGTCGTGGATCTTCTCGAAGAGGTAGGGGACGCCGACGAGGAAGGTGGGGCGGAACGCCTTGAGCGCGGGGCGGAGTTCGTCCGGTTTGATGCTGGGGAAGTGGCCGACCTCGATGCGGGCCATCAGGCAGGCGATCTGGATGGTGCGGCCGAGGATGTGGGCCAGGGGCAGGAACAGCAGCGTCGAGGCGGTCTGGCCGGTGACCTCCTTGAAGATCGGGTGCAGCAGTTCCACCGTGTTGGCGGCCTCGGCGTGCAGGTTGGCGTGGGTGAGGACGCAGCCCTTGGGGCGGCCGGTGGTGCCGGAGGTGTAGCAGATCGTCGCGACCGTGTCGGGGGTCAGCGCGGTGCGGCGCTTGGTGACCTCCTCGTCGGGGACGTCCCGGCCGAGGGTGACGAGGTCGTCCAGTGCCCCGGCGTCCAGTTCCCAGGTGCGGGGGCGTTCGGGGTGGTCCGCCGTGCCGGTGAGGACGGCGGCGGTGTTGCCGGCGGTCTCGGTGACGACGTGCCGGGCGCCGGAGTCGCGGACGATCCACTCGACCTGGTCGGCCGAGGAGGTCGGGTAGACGGGGACGGTCTGGCCGCCGGCGGACCAGATCGCGAAGTCCAGGACCGTCCACTCGTAGCGGGTGCGGGACATGACGGCGACCCGGCCGCCGGGCTCCAGGCCGGCGGCGATCAGTCCCTTGGCCACGGCGGTGACCTCGCGGGCGAAGTCCGCCGCGGTCACGGGACGCCAGGTGCCGGCCGTCTCCCGGCGCAGCAGCACCGCGTCGGGGGCCTCGGTGGCGTTGGTGAACGGAATGTCGGCGGTGCTGCCGGTGGCGGGGCGGGGCGCCAGCGGCGGGGTGCGGGCCTCGCGGACCGTGCCGTCGGCGTCCCTGACGGTCTCGGTTCTGCCGCGGGACGCCAGGTCGCTGTGGCGCTTGGCCCGTTTCAGATCCTTGCGTACGCCCATGGCGGCTCCCGGTCGCGGACGGTGGCTGACGTTCCGGCTGGCTTACTTACTCCAGAGTCAACTTACTCATGCGTAAGAAAGTCAAGCGTTCGGAAAGACACCGGTCCCGGGCGGCGCCGCGTTCCCGCTCACATCAGGCGGTTCGCGGTCTCGATCGCCTCGGCCAGTCCGCGGACGTCCCGGTCCCGGGTGCGGTCCGCCAGGTCGTCCGCCCGCTCGGCGAGTTCACCGAGGCCGGGCGCGCCGGGCAGGGTGCCGCCGCGGCCGTCGGCGGAGCGGAGGGCGTCGGCGAACCAGGCGGCGGTGGCGGTGACCCGCAGGCCGCGGCCGGCGCTCCAGACGGAGGCGTCGAGGGCGTCGGTCTCCACGTCGCCGGACTCCTCGTGCGGGGCGCGGGTGGCGGGGTCGAGCCAGCGGACGGTGGCGGTGGCCAGGTGGCCGTCGGCGCCCGGCCGGGTGCGCACGGCGTAGAGGGCGGTGACCGTGTGGCCGGGGCCGATCTCGCCGCCGTCCACCCGGTCGTCGCGGAAGTCCTCGTCGGCGACGCGCCGGTTGTCGTAGCCGACGAGCCGGAACTCGGCGACCGTCTGCGGGTCGAAGGCCACCTGGGCCTTGGCATCGCGGGCGGTCAGCTCGATGTGCCGGGGCAGTTGCTCGCTGAAGACCTCGTGGGCCTCGTCGCGGTCCGAGACGTAGGTGGTGTGGCCGTCGCCCCGGTCGGCGAGGCGTTCCATCAGGGCGTCGCCGTAGTCGCTGCCGACGCCGACGCCGAAGAGGGTGATGCCGTGCTCGCGGCGCTCGTCCGCGATGCGTTCGAGGATGGTGTCGGGGTCGGTGTCACCGGTGTTGGCGAGGGCGTCGGAGACCAGGACGACCCGGTTGGTGGCGCCCTCGCGCAGGCCCTCGACGGCCGTGTCGTAGCCGGTCTCCACGCCCGCGCCCAGGTTGGTGGAGTCGGTGGGCTCCAGGCCGTCGACGGCGTCGTGGATCTCGTCGCGGTTGCCGTCGAGGCGGGTCATGGGCAGGACGGTCTCCGCCTCGTCGCTGAAGGTGACGACGGCCACCGAGTCGTCGTCGCGCAGCCGGTCGGTCATCACGCCGAGGGCGTCCTGGGCGAGGTCGAGACGGCCGGGCTCGGCCATGGAGCCGGAGATGTCGATGACGAACGTCAGGGCGGCGGGCGGACGTTCGTCCTGGGCCCCGGCGTCCCGGGTGGCCAGCCCCACGCGGACCAGGGACCAGTCGTCCTCGCTGGTGCGGGCGCCGTCGACGGTCACCGTGAAGCCGTTGCCGCCGGGGCGTTCGTAGTCCTGCCGGAAGCTGTTGACGAACTCCTCGGGGCGGACCGTCGCCGGGTCGGGGAGCCGGCCCTCGGACAGGGTGCGGCGGGCGTAGCCGTAGGAGGCGGTGTCGACGTCGAGGGCGAAGGTGGACAGCAGGTCCCGGTCCCGCTTCTCGTCGTACCGGTCGTCGCCGTGTCCGCCGGTGCCGCGGTCGCGGTCGGCGGGCGGCCCCGGAAGGGCGGGGGCCGGACCGCCGCCGCCCCCGCGCTGCGCGCCGTCGGCCCTGCTGCCCCGGTCCTCGCCGCCGCCCCCGCTGCATCCGGTGAGCAGCAGTGCCCCCGCCGTCGAGAGGGCGAGCAGTGCCCCGCGCGTCCGCCGTGTCCCGTGCCGCCTCACCATGCGTGCCCCCTCGGTCCGTTGACGCCGACGTACGTGACTGTGACGGGGCGGGGGGACGGATCGTGCGGCACGGGGCGTCACGGGTGCGTCTCGAAGTGGGCACGGCGGGGGCCGGCCGAGACCGGTAGGTGATCCTCCGTTGACCTAGGAGACCACGTCCTTGCGGGCGAAACCCCGGAAGGCCAGGGCGAACAGCACGAGCGCGTACGTTATCGACAGCGACGTGCCCTGGATCATGCGCGTGAGGTCCAGTTCGGGCCGGACGGCGTCGAGCCACGCGTACTGCCAGTGCGCGGGCAGGAGGGAGCGCCACTCGCCGAGCGCCGTCACCTCGTCCAGGACGTTGCCGATGATGGTCAGGCCGACGGCGCCGCCGACCGCGCCGAGGGGGGCGTCCGTCTTCGTGGAGAGCCAGAACGCCAGGGCGGCGGTGACCAGTTGGGACACGAAGACGTAGGCCACCGTCAGCGCCAGGCGTTCGGCCGCGGTGCCGGTGGACAGGGCGCCGCCGGTGGGCAGCTGCAACGGGCCCCAGCCGTAGGCGACGGTGCCGACGGCGAGCGCCACGGCGGGCAGCAGCACGATCGCCGCCAGGCTGAGGGCGAGGCCGACGACCAGCTTGGACAGCAGCAGGCGGGCGCGCGGCACCGGCGCGGCCAGCAGGTAGCGCAGCGACGACCAGCTCGCCTCCGAGGCGACGGTGTCCCCGCAGAACAGGGCGACGGGCACGACGAGCAGGAATCCGGCGGAGGCGAAGAGGGTGACGGCGGCGAAGTTGGCGCCGGAGGCCGTGGCCGAGTCCATCAGGGTGATGCGTCCGGGCTGGCCCTCCGGTTCGCCGCCGACCGCGAAGGCGATCAGCAGGACGAAGGGCAGGGCGAACAGGATGGCGCCCATGACCAGGGTGCGGCGCCGCTTGAGCTGCCGGACCAGCTCGACCCGCACGGGCAGCGTACGGCTCGCGCGGTAGCCGTGGGCCACGTCGGCGCGGTCGGCCAGCGTGCTCATGCGTCAGTCTCCGATCAGGGTGAGGAAGGCGTCTTCGAGCCGGTGATGCGGGCCGACCGACTCCACGGGCACGTCCATGCGGACCAGTTCGGCGATCAGCCGCCGCGGGGTGCCGTCCCGGTCGAGGCGGACCAGCAGCCCGTCGTCGGTGCGCGCGGCGGAGGCCACCCCCGGCAGCGCGGCGACCTTGTCCACCACGGGGGCGTCCACCGGCTCGGCGGTGCCCACCAGCAGCGTGTCGCCGGAGCCGACGATGTCGCGGACCGGTCCGGCCTGGACGAGCCGGCCGTGGTCCATCACCACCAGGTGGGTGCAGGTCTGTTCGACCTCGGCCAGCAGATGGCTGGAGACGATCACCGTGCGGCCGGCGGCCGCGTAGCGGATCATCACCTCGCGCATCTCGCGGATCTGCGGCGGGTCCAGGCCGTTGGTCGGCTCGTCCAGGATCAGAAGGTCGGGCAGGCCGAGCATGGCCTGGGCGATGGCGAGGCGCTGGCGCATGCCCTGGGAGTAGGTGCGCACCGCGCGGGCCAGCGCGTCGCCGAGGCCGGCGATCTCCAGGGCCTCCTCGATGTGGGCGTCCTGCGGCGGGCGGCCGGTCGCCCGCCAGTACAGGTCGAGGTTCTCCCGTCCGGACAGGTGGGGCAGGAAGCCGGCGCCCTCGACGAAGGCGCCGACCCGGGAGAGGACGGGGGCGCCCGGCGCGATGGCGTGCCCGAAGACGCGGATCTCGCCGCCGTCCGGGGTGATCAGGCCCATCAGCATGCGCAGGGTGGTGGTCTTCCCGGCGCCGTTCGGCCCGAGCAGGCCCAGCACCTGGCCCTGCTCCACGCGGAAGGACAGGTCGCGGACCGCGTACCGGTCGGTGGACTTGGCGTACCGCTTGGTCAGGCCGGTGATCTGGAGCGGGACCTCGGCGAGGGCGGGGTCGGGCGGGGGCGCCGTTGTGCGGCGGCGGGCCGTCAGCAGCAGGGCCGCGGCGAGGGCGGCACCGGCGAGCGGCGCCCACCAGACCCACGCCGGGAGCTGTGCCGCCCGGTCGGTGGCGCCGAGGGCGGTCGGCACCTTCAGGGGGCCGGTGGCGGAGACCGTGTACGTCGCCGGTGAGGCCGGTGAGGCGTAGCCGAGGTCGGTGGAGGACAGGACCAGGCGGAGCCGGTGGCCGTCCTGCACCTCGTGGTCGATGGCGGGCAGGGTGAGCGTCACGTCCTTGCCCGCCTCGGCGCCCTCGACCCGGACCGGGGCGACGAGCTGGGCGGGGAGCACCTGCCCGGCTCCGTCGGGGCCGACGTCGTAGACCTTGGCGAACAGGACGGCGTCCTCGCTGGTGGACTTCACGTGCACGGTGGCCGTGGGGGAACCGGTGATCTGGAGGTCGCCGCGGACGGGCGCGGTCTCGAAGGCGGCGAACTGGCCCGGGAAGTCCAGGGAGACGCCGAGGCCGAGGGAGGACAGCTGGGCCAGGCCGCCGGAGGCGCCGAGGCCGGGCAGGCCGGAGACGGCGGGCGGGCCGGCGCCGGCCGGGTTGTCGAAGCTCTGCTCCCGGCCGCGCAGTTCGAGGGAGCGGGGTTCGCCGCCGAGGCCGGGGTAGGCGTCGGCGGAGACGCCTTCGAGGCGGGGCTCGCCGTCGCCGCTGCCGGTGCCGAGGGTGCGGGTGACCCGGAAGGCGGGGCCGGTGCCGGCCGACTCCTCGCCCTTGAGGTAGCGGTCGAACCAGGCCGTGACGCGGGCCTGGACGCGGCCGGTCTCGGGGTCGCCGCCGTCGTGGCCGCCGGCGATCCAGTCGACGGCGACCGGGGCGCCGTTGGCCCGGATCGCCCGGGCGGCGGCGTCGGCCTGGCCGAGCGGGAAGAGGGAGTCCTGCTGGCCCTGGAGCAGCAGCGCGGGGACGTCGATGCGGTCACCGACGGCGGACGGTGAGCGCTTCTCCAGCAGCTCGCGCGCCTCGGCGTCCGGGGTGCCGGACTCGGCGACGCGCTGGTACATCCGGCACAGCCGCTCCTCGAACTTCTCGCAGCCGCCGCCCATGGTGACGAAGACGCCCGCCCACAGCTTCTTGAGCACGCCGTCGGGGAAGAGGGCGTCCGCGAGGTTCCAGTACGTGATCGCCGGGGCGATGGCGTCGACCCGGTCGTCGTGCCCGGCGGCCAGCAGGGCGATCGCGCCGCCGTAGGAACCGCCGGCCATGCCCACCCGGGGGTCGCCGTCGCCGTCCAGTTCGACCTGCGGCTGCTTCGCCAGCCAGTCGATCAGCCGGGAGACGTCGGCGACCTCGTCGTCCGGGGCGTTGAGGCCGATCTTCCCGGTGGACCTGCCGAATCCGCGGGCCGACCAGGTCAGCACCGCGTACCCGTCGCGGGCCAGGCGCTCGGCCTGCTCGCGGGCGTCGGCCTTGCTGCCGCCGAAGCCGTGCGCCAGCAGGACGGCCGGGCGGCGGCCGGCGGGGCCCGCCGTGAAGTACGAGGTGTCCAGGCGCACTCCGTCGCCGACGGTCACGACCCGGTCGGTGCGCTGCACCGGGGGCGCGTCGTCGGAGGCGGCGACGGCCGTCCACGTACCGGCACCGGCGAGTACGGCGACGGCGGCCCCGGCGGCGAGCAGCCGCCGGGGCCGCCGCAGCAGCCCTCGCAGTCCGGGCAGTCGAAGATCCATGCGTCCACGGTACGGGGCGCCACCGACAGGCGACGGCGCCCCGGGGCTGAACTCCCCGGCCTCCCCTGGGCGTACGGCGCCGGGGGGGGGGGGGGGGGGGGGGGGGGGGGGGGGGGGGGGGGGGGGGGGGGGGGGGGGGGGGGGGGGGGGGAGGGGAGGGGAGGGGGGGGGAGGGGGAGGGGTG